>CAYZRP010000005.1:30840-55683 GCA_964480865.1 uncultured Anaerolineales bacterium
GTCCCTGAGGTGACGGGCGGCCAGTAGCCGTCTTCGAGCACGTACTTCCACAACTGCTCGATGGTCACACCCGGTTCGACCTTGATCACGCCGGTCTCGCGGTTCCACTCGAGGATGCGGTTCATACGCTGCAGGTCGAGCACAATCTGGCCCGAGTTCGTGGCGGCGTCGCCGTAGCTGCGGCCCGCGCCGCGCAGCGCCACGCTCAGCCCGCTGCGGCGGGCGAGGTCGAAGACCTCTTCGATTTGTTCGACCTGGGTCGGCCGGTAGACATAGCCGATCGTCTGGCGGGAATGCCCGTAGTTCTCGACCCTGTCGAGCTTCTCGAGCGGAAGCTTCAAAGCAGACATCAAAACCTTCCTTGAAATACCGGCGCCGTCGTCGCGCGTCAGATCTTCAATCTTCGGAAAATGACCGACGGGATGTGGCGGATGATGCTCATCAGCAGGCCCCAGCGGGCCGGTGTGTAGACGACCTGCGCGCGCTGCCGGATCGCCTGGACGACGTCGCCCGCGGCCTGCTCGGGTTGGATCACCCAGAACGTCCGCGGCGAGTTCTTGAGCATGTCGGTGTCGACGAAGCCGGGCTTGACGGTCAGGACGTGTACGCCGCGTCGCGTCAGACGATTGCGCAGCGCCTCGAGGTACGTGCTCAGCGCGGCCTTTGTCGTGTTGTAGCCGGGAGCGCCCACGCGGCCGCGATCGCCGGCCACCGACGAGATGCCGATGATGTGCCCGCGCCCGAGCTTGCCGAAGGTCAGGGCCACCGGATCGAGCCACGCCATCGCGCCGAGGACGTTGACCTCGACCATGCGTTTATCGGTCTCGAAGTCGTATTCCTCGAGCCCGACCGGCAGCATCAGGCCAGCGTTGTAGACGACGATGTCGACACGCCCGAAGTCAAGCAGGATCTGCTGCCACAGCACGGGCGCCTCGGCGTAGTTCGTCACGTCGTGGACGTAGCTGCGCACCTCGGTCGGCTTCAGTTCCTGTGCCAGCTGATCGAGCAGATCCTTGCGGCGCGAGACGAGCGCCAGGCGCAAGCCCTTGCGCGCAAACTCGCGCGCCAGAGCCGCGCCGATGCCCGACGACGCGCCGATGATGAGTGCAGTGGGAGGAAGGTTCATGGTAATTGCGGATTGCTGATTGCTGATTGTGGATTGTGGATTGCCGCTCAATCAGCAATCCACAATCAGCAATGACTAGGGTTTGCTGATCGTGATGAAATCCGCCAGCGGCCCGTAGGCCGTCGTGTAGGCGTCGGCGCCGCCTTCGCTGACGTTGAGACGATAGAGCGTGTCGGTCTCGAAGATGGCGAGCGAGTCGGAGCCGTTGACGTTGGCCAGCGGATCGCTCGGTTCAAGCTGCTGTGGCGAGACGCTGACGCTGACCTTACCTGAGGCGTCCTTTTCGGCCTGGCAGACCAGCTTGTAGGGACGGCCGGCGGCGCGCGCGGCCTGGACCTGTTCCTGGGTGAGGGCGGTGATGCCCACGGGCTTCACGTCGGCGGGCTTGACCGGCACATCCATCAGCACCGTCGCGATCGCGGCGACTTTGACCGCGGCGTCCCAGCCATCGACGTCGAAGCTCGGGTCGGTCTCGGCGATGCCCAGGGCCTGGGCCTTCTTGACGGCGTCGGCGTAGCTCTGGCCGTGCTCCATCTCAGTCAGGATGAGATTGGTGGTCGAGTTGAGGATGCCGCGGAAGCGTTTGAGGTTGCAGGCGGGCAGGGCCTCGCGGAAGAGCGAGAAGATCGGGGCGCCGCCCATCACGGCCGCTTCGAACAGGAAGCGCACGTCGCGCGACTCGGCCAGGCCGCGCAGTTCATGGTAGCCGTGGACGACAGGGCCTTTGTTGGCCGTGACGACGTGGATGCCGCGGTTGAGCGCTGCCCGGCAGTAGTCGAGGGCGGGCTGGCCGGTGTGCGGGTTCATCGACGAGTTCTCGAACAGCACCGTCGGCCGGGCGGCCGTCAGCCAGGCATCCAGTGTGTCGAGCGACTGGTCTGCCGCGCTCTGCGGATCCGCCAGCACGGCGTCGAGGCTGAAGCCGCTGTCGTTGACCAGCCAACCCAGCCGGCGGCTGGCGACGCCGGTCACGGTGAAGGTGATGCCGTAGCGCTCCTGCAGCTCGGCGCGTTTTTCGCCAAGCAGCTTGACCAGATTGCGGCCGACGTTGCCAAACCCTAACAAGGCCAGTCGATAGTGAGCCATCTCGGTTCTCCGTGCGAAAACTGTGCCACCCCGGCGGAAGCCCCTGGATTATCGCGGAAGAGATGGGGCTGGACAAGCGCTGAACATCATGCCAAGCTGTCCCGACGCCCACAGATCAAGGGTCATCACCCGAAGGAAGCAGGATGGTCAATATGGGCGACTTTTGCCTACTTTGTGACGAAAATCACTAGGGGCGACGGCTGCAAGACAATATCTAATAGGTAGAAACATCCGCAAAATACGCTGGCGAATTCGTGGGACATTTGAGTTCGTCGATTTCACCCGCGACCTTGATTAAGGAGCATTGTCATGCCACAGGATTATCTGCGAGCCCGGGGCCGGGAAACTCTTCCCCTCCAGTCCGTGCCGAGCTGGGTCAACAACCCGGAGCTCGTTCGCTGGGTCGCTGAGATGGCGGCCCTCTGCCAGCCTAATGAGGTGATCTGGTGCGACGGCTCGCAGGCCGAGTACGACAGGCTGTGCGAAGAGATGGTCGTCGCGGGCACCTTCATCCGCCTGAACCCCGAGAAGCGCCCGAACAGCTTCCTCAGCCGCTCGGATCCGAGCGATGTGGCGCGTGTCGAGGATCGCACCTACATCTGCTCGTTGAACAAGAACGACGCGGGCCCGACCAACAACTGGATGCATCCGCGCCAGATGAAGGATACGCTCCTGCCGCTCTACGACGGCTCGATGAAGGGCAGGCCGATGTACGTCATTCCGTTCAGCATGGGCCCGATCGGCTCGCGCATCGCGCACATCGGCGTCGAACTGAGCGACTCGCCGTACGTCGTGACCAACATGCGCATCATGACCCGCATGGGCAAGGCCGTGCTAGAGCAACTCGGCGACGGCGAGTTCGTGCACTGCCTGCACTCGGTCGGCGCTCCGCTGGCTGAGGGTCAGAAGGACGTCGTCTGGCCGTGCAACAAGGACACCAAGTACATCGTGCACTTCCCCGAGGAGCGCATGATCTGGTCGTACGGCTCGGGCTACGGCGGCAACGCCCTGCTCGGCAAGAAGTGCTTTGCGCTGCGCATTGCGTCGGTGCTGGCCCGCGATGAGGGCTGGCTGGCCGAGCACATGCTCATCCTGGGCGTCAAGGATCCGACCGGCCAGAAGACCTACGTGGCCGCCGCCTTCCCGAGCGCCTGCGGCAAGACCAACTTCGCCATGCTGATCCCGCCCAAGTCGTTCCGCGCGGACGGCTGGGAGGTGACGACGGTCGGCGACGACATCGCCTGGATCAAGCCGGGCGCCGATGGCAAGCTGTACGCCATCAACCCTGAAGCGGGCTTCTTCGGCGTCGCGCCGGGCACCAGCGAGAAGTCGAACCCGAACGCCATGGCGTCGATCACCAAGAACACGATCTTCACCAACGTGGGCCTGACCGACGACGGCGACGTGTGGTGGGAGGGCATGACCAAGACCCCGCCCGCGCACCTGGTCGATTGGACCGGGCAGGACTGGACGCCCGATTGCGGTCGCAAGGCCGCTCACCCGAACGCGCGCTTCACGGCGCCCGTTGATCAGTGCCCGGTGGTGGACGCTGAGTACGACAACCCGAAGGGTGTGCCGATCTCGGCCTTCATCTTCGGTGGTCGTCGCAGTGAAGTCGTGCCGCTGGTCTACCAGGCCTACAACTGGAGCTACGGCGTGTACCTCGCCGCGACGATGGGCTCCGAGATGACCGCCGCCGCCGCCGGCACGATCGGGCAGGTGCGCCGCGATCCGTTCGCCATGCTGCCGTTCTGCGGCTACCACATGGCCGACTACTTCAACCACTGGCTGCAGTTCGGGCGCAACATCCCGAACCCGCCCCGCATCTTCAACGTCAACTGGTTCCGCAAGGACAAGGACGGCAACTTCCTGTGGCCGGGCTTCGGCGACAACATGCGTGTCCTCAAGTGGATCGTCGAGCGCGCCAACGGCCGCGCCCGCGCGACAGAGAGCCCGCTCGGCTACGTCCCGCACTTCAATGACCTCGACTGGCGCGACATGGACGGCTTCGATGAGGAGAAGTTCTCGAACCTCATGGAGATCGACCGCGCGCTGTGGCACCAGGAAGTAGCCTCGCACGACGAACTGTTCGTGAAGCTGTACGACAAGCTCCCGAAGGAAATGATCTTCCTCCGCGAGCTGATCCTCTCGTCCCTCTGGCGCTCACCCGAGCACTGGGACGTGGCACAGGAATAGAACGGAGCGTTTAGCGATCAGCGGTCAGCGGTCAGCGCGGAGCCAGGAAAGGCCCGACGCCGATCGCTGACCGCTGATCGCTGATGGCTAATTGCTATGATTGAACTACTCAAAGAGCAGCCTCTGCTGCTGCTCTTCCTCGTTGCTGCCATTGGTTATCCGCTAGGGTTGATTCGAGTCGCAGGAAGCAGCCTGGGCGTGGCCGCCGTGCTGTTCGTCGGCCTGGCCTTCGGCGCGCTCGACCCCGATTTGCGCGTACCGCCCGTGATCTATGAACTCGGACTGATGTTGTTCGTGTACACCATCGGCCTGAGCAGCGGTCCCGGGTTCTTTCGCGCTTTCAAGAGCGGGGGGCTGCGCTACAACCTGTTGGTCGGCGGAATGTTGTTGTTCGCGGCCGCGATGGCGGTTGCGCTGAGCCTGGGGTTCAAACTCCCGGCCGCCGAAGTCGCCGGCCTCTTTGCCGGCGGTCTGACGAACACGCCAGCGCTGGCCGGTGTCGTCGAAGCACTTAAGCTGAACGGCGCCTCCGAAGCTGCACAGGCACAGCCTGTGGTCGGCTACTCCATCGCCTATCCGATGGGCGTCCTCGGCGTCATCCTCGTCATCCAGATCCTCACGCGCCTGTTCAAGGTCGACTATGGCCGCGAGGCTCGCCAGCTCAAAGAGATGGGCGGCAGCGCTGAGGACATTGTCAACATGACTTTGCGCGTCACGCGCACGGATATCGCCGGCGTGTCGGTCGGCGAGCTGGTCAAGGGTAAGGAATGGCACGCACTGTTCAGCCGGCTGCGTCGTGGCGAAGAGGAGTTGTTGGTGAAGGCCAGCACGACTCTCTGCTCCGGCGACCTGGTGAGCGTGATCGGCACGGAGGCCGACATCCTGCCGGTGGTGGCCTTTTTGGGCGAGCGCGCGTCCGATGTGGCGCTGGGCGACGACCGGGGCACCTACGACTATCGCCGTGTGTTCGTCTCGAACCATCAACTCTTTGGCCGGCATCTGAGCGAGTTGAACATCACCGAGCGCCTCGGCGCGCTCGTGACCCGCGTCCGTCGCGGTGATCTCGACCTGCTGGCGACGGCCAGCACCGTGCTCGAGCCCGGCGACCGCGTTCGTGTGGTCGCGCCACGCGACCGGATGCGCGACGTCAGCAAGTTCTTCGGCGACTCATACAAGGCGCTGAGCGAGATCGACATCCTGTCGTTCAGCCTCGGCCTCGTCATCGGCGTATTGCTCGGGCAGGTGCCTGTGCCGCTTCCGGGCGGCGGCGTCTTCAGACTCGGCAATGCCGGCGGCCCGCTGGTGGTCGCGATCATCCTCGGCTGGCGCGAGCGCACCGGCCCGCTGGTGTGGACGATTCCCTACAGCGCCAACCTGACGCTGCGCCAGATCGGCATCGTCATGTTCCTGGCCGGCGTCGGCACCCGCTCGGGTTATGCGTTCTTCCAGACATTGGCCGGCGCCAATGGCCTGCCGCTCTTCCTCGGTGGTCTGCTCATCACCTGCGGCACGGCCGTCGTCGCGCTGGTCATCGGCCACAAGGTCATGAAAATCCCGTTCAGCCTGCTGATCGGCATGGTCTCGGGCATGCAAACCCAACCCGCGCTGCTGACCTTCTCGGCCCAGCAGACCGGCAATGACGTGCCCAACATGGGCTACGCCTCGGTCTATCCCGTGGCCATGGTGCTCAAGATCATCCTGGCTCAGGTCATCCTCATGGTGCTGGGCGGCGGGGGCGGTTAGCGCGCTATACGATTCTTCGGATTGACAACCGCGTCGCGCGGTTTCACCATGCGAACGGCCCAGGGCTGATCAAGGCCCTGGGCCGTTCGCATGGAGGGATCGATGTCGATGCGCAGCCCCGGCTTCACGTTCATCCTCGCCGCCCTGGTGTTCGGCCCGCTGGCTTCGGCCGCCGCCGCTCAGACCGGTGGATCGATCTACCTGCCGTTCATCAGCACGACTCGAACCCCATCCGCCGCGACGTGCGCGTCGGCGCCAGACGCCTGGGTCTTCTGCAGCGGCTTCGAAGAGGGCAACAAAGCTGTCTGGGACGATTACGACGGCAACCCCGACAGCGAGAACCAGATCATCGCGAACTCGGGCCCACTGGCGGCAGCGAACAACCACGCGATGCGTCTGCGCGTCCCGGCGGGGCGGGGCGGGTCCGACCTCGTCAAGGTGCTGCCGGCGACCTACGACAGGCTCTACACGCGCTGGTACATCCTCTATGAGCCGGGCTTCAACTTTGGCGCACCGAATCACGGCGGCGGCCTCCACGCCGGTGATCGCGACTACCTGGGGCGTTCCGGCATTCGCCCGAATGGCGACGACTACTTCGGCGCCTGGGTCGATTATCGAACACAGAGCCCGCACACGCCGTTTTTCTATACCTACTATCGCGGGATGTATCAGGATTGCGTCGACCCAAACGGTTCCTGCTGGGGCGACTCGCTGCCCTGCCTCTACGATGACGGTGGCACCTTCTGCACCAACCCGGCTCATCGCCCGACACAGCCATTGGTCAACCTTCAGAGCGGAGTCTGGTACTGCGTCGAAACCTATGTCGACGCCGGCACGCCCAGTTCGAACGGTGGCGGCGCGACAGGGGCGATGGCGCTCTGGGTGAACGGGCAATCGCTTGGCTCGTGGGACCATCTCTGGTTGCGCACCACACCGTCTGTCAGGCTCTCGCTGCTCTGGCTCAGCCTGTTCCATCACGATGACGCTCACAGTGTCGCTGGCGTCCTGTATGACGACGTGGTCGTGAGCACTGAGCGCGTGGGCTGCCCGACGCCCTGACGCGCCAGCGGGCAGGATCTTCACCTCTTTTTTCGGGCGGTTTCTCCGGCGTTGGCGGGCCTTTCGGGCCGGGCAGCGCCCGGACGGGTTCAGGACTCAAGCGGGTGTCCGATACCGATGGAGTCGGAGTCAACCGTTCCGTCGATGGCCGCCCTATTCCCGTTCCCGCCGACCTCTCTCGTGCCGCTGGATGATCCTCTCCAGGCGGTCGATGCCTCGTTGGTCGAAGAGAAACGGGCTGAGGCCTATGTCGAGTTGTTCCGCGACCCCGCCCGGGCCGCGCGCCTGGCAAACGAGGCGCTCGAGGCAGCCCGGTTCACGGCGACTCCCACGCTCGAAGCCCACGCGGCTCTGACCCTGTGCCTGGCCCGTCTGTTCGACGAGGACGGGGGCGCTGACAGCGAGTGCGTCGCCGGGCTCGAGAGCCTTGTGACGCGTTCGGTCGACCCGCGCGCGCACTGGCTGATGTACGACGCGCGGGCGTTGGCGCTGCTTCGCCAGGGCCGTGCCGAAGAGGCGCTCGTCGAACTGATTCGCCTGATGATGTCCTCGGCTGACAACCGGCCGGCGCGTGATTGCTTCCTCACGATCGCGTTGCTGACGCAGATCCATGGCGCGCTGGGGAACGTGGCCGAGGGATTGGGCTCCGCCTATCGCGCCCTGTCGCTCGCGCGCCGCACCGGCAGCATCAGCCTGCGTGTGTACGCCCTGATCCTTCTAGGCGAGCGGCAGCTCGAGCAACACCATCTCGCTGTCGCCCGGTTGGCCTTTGAGCAGGCGTGGCGCGGCGCGCGACGCGCGGGCTCGAGTTATCTCGAGCAACGAACGCTGATCGGCCTGATCGAGACGGCTGTGGCCGATGACGAACCCGAATGGGCGCTCGAGCTGGCAGGTGTTGCCGACGACCTGGATCGACCGACGCCGGCGCTGGCCGAGTCGTTGGCGCTGGCTTACGTGGTCAACTCGCGAGAGGCGACGGCGCAGGGCTGGGTCGACGTCGCCGCAGCCGCGGGCACCTCACTGCGGCAGGCCTGGGTCCAGGCGCGCATCGATCTGGCTCATGGCCTGTTGGTCGATGCCGAACGGCGCTGTGCCGACGCCGTCGAGCACTTCGCCGGCTCGAGACCTTCGCGAGATACGCAGGCGTTGTGGGCGACTCGCGCGGCGGTGACCGAGGCGCTTGGCGATCGATCGCTGGCGGCCACCTATCTGGCCGAGGTCGAGCGCATCGAACGCGCGCTCGAGGAACGCGCCGCTCAGGCCCGGATCCTCAGTGAAGGCTTCGAGTCGACGATTCTGCAGGCACACCCGATGTGTTGTGAGATGGTCGGCGAACAGACGCTGTGCGCGTGAGAATCCTTCATCGCCAAATCGAACGAGGGCGGCTCCGTCAAACAGAGCCGCCCTCGTTGTTTCTGCGCCGATCAGGCCGTCATCAGTCCGGGTCGCCGTGATACGGCACTTCAATGATGACGATGTTCTTCAGGCCGAGCAGGCCGAGCCGCAGGGTGAACACGGTCTGCATGTGCAGGATGTTCTGCCAGGGTTTTTCGGGCAGGAACTCGGGCACGACCACGGTCAGGATGTCGCCGGCCTGACGTTGTGCGGCCACCTCGCGGATGTACTGGATCATGGGCTCGATCAGGGCCCGATACGGTGAAGGGATGATCACGAGCCGCACGCCGTCGCCCCAGCGCTCCCACTTCGCGCGCACTTTGTCTTCTTCGGTCTGATCCAACGCGATGTGCACGGCGGTGACGTCGTCCGAGAGCGAGCGCGCATAGTTGAGCGCGTGGAGTGTCCCGCGATGCACGCCGCCGATCGGCAGGACCACGCGGTTGCGGCGTACACGCGCCGGCGCGCCGAACGTGTCGAGCGACAGCCGTTTGGCCAGGGCCTTGTAGTGGCCGTGGATCTGGAAGAAGACAAAGACCAGCGACGGGATCAGGATGACGATGATCCACGCACCGGCTTCGAACTTTGTCACCGCGAAGATGATCATGACGACGAACGACATCACGGCGCCGAAGCCGTTGATCGCCATCTTGAGCTTCCAGTTGGGCTCGTGGTGCAGCGTCGAGCCGACGCGCGCGACGGTCTCGCCCGGCTTGAGCTTGCGCGAGCGCCACCAGCGTACGGCCATGCCCGACTGCGAGAGCGTGAACGACAGGAACACGCCGATCGCATAGAGCGGGATCAGGGCCGATGTCTGCGCCTGAAAGGCCATCACCAGCAGCGAGGCAACGCCCGCCAGGGCGATGATGCCGTAGGTGAACACCAGGCGGCTGCCGCGGTAGGTGAGTTGCTTGGGCAGGAAGCCGTCGCCGGCGGCCAGAGCCGCCAGCCGCGGGAAGTCCGCATAAGCCGTGTTGGCGGCCATGACCAGGATCAGGGTCGTGCTGCCCAGAAGCGCGAGGTAGGGCACGCTGCCGGCGCCGTAGATCACTGACCCGATCTGCGAGAAGATCGTCTGCTCGTGCGAGGCCACGGCGCCTGCAGCGTTCGCCAGGAACGTGATGCTGAAGAACATGGTCGACAGGATCGTTGTCATCCAGATCAGCGTGACACCGGCATTGTGCGAGCGCGGCTCTTTGAAGGCCGTGATGCCGTTGCTGATGGCCTCAACGCCGGTGAGAGCTGTGCAGCCGCTCGAGAACGCCCGCAAGATCAGGAAGGCTGTCAGACCTTGAGCGGCCTCGTGCAGCGGCGCGACGCCGGTGACCACGCCGAGCGTCCCGGTGAAGTACTGGAAGTATCCATAGGCGATGGTGAAGAGCGTCGCGCCCAGGAAGAAGTACGTCGGCACAGCGAAGGCCACGCCCGACTCCTTCACGCCGCGCAGATTGACGATCGTCATGAAGGCGATGAAGGCCAGCGCGATCTCGACCCGATAGGGCAGGAGGTCCGGGAAGGCTGACGTGATCTGGGCCACGCCCGACGAGATCGACACAGCGACCGTCAGGATGTAGTCGGTCAGCAGTGCTGCGCCGGCCACCTGGGCCGGGCCCTCGCCGAGGTTGTCGCGCGCCACGATGTAGGCGCCGCCACCGCCCGGGTAAGCGTGGATGGTCTGCTCGTAGGAGATCGTCACGATCACGAGCAGGATCATGATCGCGATCGCGATCGGCAACGAAAACACGAAGGCCGCGCTGCCGGCCGCCGCCAGAACGAGCAGGATTTCGTCTGTGGCGTAGGCCGTCGAGGAAAGCGCGTCGGAGGCGAAGACCGCCAGGCCGACTTTCTTGCTGATCGTTTGATGAGGCGCCTCGGCCGTGGCCAGCGGTCTGCCCGTCAACCAGTGGCGCCAACTGCGTTGCGGGCCGGCCTCCGGTCCGCGGATGATCGTTGTTGTCATGAATGCCTACCTGATAAACTCTTTCGCGCAGCCGTCTTGAGTGGCGCCCGCGCGACGATGGACGTTACAGAGAAGACCTCAGCGTCAAATACGCCAGGGCCAGGATCTCGACGACAGCCGAAAGGCTCAGGAGCACCGTCGACAACCAGCCCGTCGTCAGGGTCTGGATCGCGATCTGGATCGCGCTCACGAAAACGATGAAGGCGAATGGCAAGAGGCTGCCAAGAATGCCTGACAGCCACCGCGCTCGCACCAGGCGCAGACCGGGCACGAAGCCCTGCAGCGCGCACACGGGCACGTTCAGTTCCTTGCGGATCGCCTCGGCCAGGCTCTGGCGTTGCCAGGGCCAGTTCCGGTCCAGCGTCTGTTCGTGATGGCAGACGACCAGGTCCCCGGGGAGCACGACCCGCCGCAGGATCTCGATCCACGATGCCGTGGTTGTCGCCACGCTGTCGACTCGGATCTCGGGGTCAGCGATCAGGGCCGCCAGGGTAGATAAGTCGCGTCGCACGGACCAGGTCTCGGGTTGTTCGGCGATCTGACCGATGAGCAGCACCGGCAAACGGCGCGGCGCGGCCATGGACCGGATCTGAGCGGCCAGTTCGGCGGGGTCGCCGGAGTAGTCCGGCACGAGCACGAGGAGCCGATCGATGCTGGGCTCGGTCCGTGTCGTTGAGGGCGTCTGCGGCCGGGTTCGGCCGCCCGCCAGCGACAGCGTTTCTGGAAAGATGCTCTGGGCCGGTAGGACAGGAGCTTCAGTGGACATAGGCGTTCCGAACGAGCTTCATAGAGGCAGTGTAGGAAGCCGAAATAAAGCCGTGACAAAAAAAGCGGCCAACCTCATAAGGGAAAAATAAAGAGACGAAAATGGGGCGGATGGAGGTGGCCCGTTTGGAGTGTGCAAGGCCGCGTCTATAATGACGGCGTTCAGCGCCATGACGTCACCATCGACTCGCATCAAGGCTGTCATGACGGTGGCCGCTCAATATGCGGCGGCTATCCTCGCCATCGTGGTGACCACGGCGGCCATGCTTCCTATTCGCGAGATGCTCGGCGCGCCGATCGCGGCGCTGTTATATCTGCTGCCGATCGGCATGACGACCTGGATCTGGGGGCTCGGTCCCGGCGTCGCAGCGTCGTTCAGCGCCTTCCTGGCCTTCAACTACTTCTACCTGTCTCCGTACTACACGTTCAATGTGCATCAGGCGCAGGATCTTCTGGCGCTAGGCGTGTTCTTCGTCGTTGCGGGTGTCATCAGCCAGCTGGTCGGGCGTGCGCGGGCAGGCCTGGCCCAGGCCCAGGCCCGCGAGCGCGAGGCCACCCATCTGTATGAGTTGAGCACGACGCTGGCGGGCGTTCACAGCCAGGACGCGATCGCGCCTGTCATCGAGGCGCAGGCGCGCAGCACGTTTGCGGCGCGAGTCGCGCGCGTCACGCTGGTGGGCGTCGAGCGGCCGGTTGCCGAGGATGCAGCGTCAACGCCACCGAACGTCACGATCCCGTTGACGACAGCGCGCGGGCCGTTGGGTGAGATCCAATTGTGGCTTGACGGTCCGGCTTTCACGCCGGCAGAAGAACGTCTGGCGCGTGCGTTCGCGAGCCAATGCGCCCTCGCGCTCGAACGCGCGGCGTTGGCCCAGGCCGAGCAGCGTGCGCGATTGCTCGAGGCAAGCGACGAATTCAAGACGGCACTGCTATCGTCGGTGTCGCACGAACTGCGCACGCCGCTGGCCACGATCCGGGCCGCCGCGACGAGCCTGCGCGCGGGCGAGGTGGCCTGGGGGACGGCGGCCGGCGAAGACCTGGTGGCCGCGATCGACGACGAAGCCCAGCACCTCAATCGACTGGTCGGCAACCTCCTTGACATGTCGCGGATCGAAGCCGGCGCGCTCAAGCCGCAGCGCCAGTGGAACATTCTGGCCGAGATCGTCGACGGCGTGCTCGCGCAGATGCATCGCGTCAGCAAGCAGCACCGCATCGCCGTCGAAGTCCCCGAGGATCTGCCGTTCGTGTCGGTCGACTATGTGCAGATCGAACAGGTCTTCACGAACCTGATCAGCAACAGCCTGAAGTACGCGCCGGCGGGCAGCACGATCACGATCACGGCGCTCCCGCAGCCCAACACGCTGGTCAGGGTGACGGTCGCCAATCAGGGGCCGCCGGTGCCAGCGGAGCATCTGGAGCGTATCTTCGACAAGTTCTACAGGGTGAGTTCCGCCGATCGCGTGACGGGCACGGGCCTCGGCCTCTCGATCTGCAAGGGCATTGTGGAAGCGCACGGCGGCGCGATCTGGGCGGAGAATGTGCCGGGCGGGTTCGCGTTTAACTTCACGCTTCCGACGACACAGGACGGTCAGGCGTCGCCGGCCTTGCCTGCCGATCTGGAGGCTCAATGAAGACGGCGCCGCACATCCTGGTCATCGACGACGAGCCGCAGATCCTGCGCGCGCTCCGCACCATCCTGACCGAGAAGCATTTCCGCGTCACCACGGCCAGTCGCGGCGAGGAAGGCCTGGCGCTCGCCGCGGCCAACCCGCCTGACATCGTCATCCTCGACCTCGGCCTTCCGGACCTCGACGGCACGCAGGTCTGTTCACGGCTGCGCGAATGGACGCAGATCCCGATCATCGTCCTCTCGGTGCGCGACGCCGAGATGGACAAGGTCGCGGCGCTCGACCACGGCGCCGACGATTACCTCACCAAGCCTTTCGGCATCGAGGAACTCCTCGCGCGCGTGCGCGTGGCGCTGCGCCACGCCGCCCAGACGAAATCCGAGAAGGCCACGGTCGTCCGCGCCGGCGGGCTGTTGATCGACCTGGCCAATCATGCTGTCACGCGTGACGGCGAGATCATCAAACTGACCGCCACCGAGTTCAAGCTCCTGGCCTACCTGGCCGCGAACGCCGGCCGGGTGCTCACCCATCAGAGCATCCTCACCCATGTCTGGGGCGAGCCTGAGGCCAACCATGTCGAGTATTTGCGGGTCTTCATGCGCCAGCTTCGCAAGAAGCTCGAGCTCGAGCCTGAGCGCCCGCAGATCCTGGTGACCGAGTCGGGCGTGGGTTATCGCTTTCTGGCAGACGCCTGATCGTTGGACGGGTTCGCCCGATCGAGCCCGGTTGAACTAGCTCGAACTAAGCAAAGGCCCGGCGTGAGGATCACGTCGGGCCTTTGCCTTCTGCAGAACTGAGGGCAACCGTCAGGCCGACTCTCCAGGTGTCAATGCCATCCGACTCTCGACATACTCGGGCAGGCTGACCATCGGCGGGCGCTCGCGCTCGGCGATCTCCTCGACGTCGAGGTAGTAGCTGCCGGCTTCATGGCGGATCAGCTTCATGGTCTTGTTGACGTCGGCCACGAACGCGCGCTGGTCGTTGCCCTCGAGCTTGCGGAACACCGCTTGCAGGATCGCGAACGACATCTTGCTGAGCGCGTCGAGCTCCTGGTTGTGGTGCACGCGCTCGAGCAGGTCGACCTGCGCGATGCCCTCGACGCCAAACCTGTCGAAGATGTCGATGACCATGCCGATCTCGACGCCGTAGCCGCTGAAGAACGGGATCTGCTCGAGCGCCGTGCGCCGCCCGGCGTACTCGCCCGAGAGCGGCTGAACGATGCCTGAGAGTTCCGGATAGAACAGATTGAGCAACGGTCGCGCCGTCAGTTCGGTGACGCGTCCGCCGCCGCCAGCTTGAGTCTTCTCGCCGACGCGCAGCGGTCGCTGATAGAAGCCTTTCACCAGCTGGACCTTGGGGTTGAGCAGCAGTGGGCCGAGGATGCCGTAGACGAAGCGCGCGTCGATGTTGACGATGTCGGTGTCGATCCAGGCGACGATGTCGCCGCGCGTCACCAGCAGGCTCTTCCAGAGCGCCTCGCCTTTGCCGCGCCGTGCCCCGAGCCGCGGCAGGATCTCCTGGTGGATGTGGACGGGGACGCCCAGTTCGGTCGCGATCTCGCGGGTGCGGTCATTCGAGTTCGAGTCGATCAGCACCATCTCGTCGATCAACGGCACCCGGTGCATGAGCTCGCGCTGGATGGTGCCGATCACGGTGCCGACGGTCTCCTCTTCATTAAGCGCCGGCAACGCCAGGCTGATCGTCAGGCCCTGCTGCTGTTTGAGCGCTACCAGCCGCTCGAGGTCCGCGAACTCGTCGGAGTGGTAGGTGTTCTCGGCGAACCACTTGTCGACAAGGATCGAGATGGCGCTCGATCCGGCCGTTTCGTCGGGCGCGGTTTCGGTCATCGGCCGGCGGGTCTTGACGACGATGACCGGGCAGGGCGACTCGGCCAGGACGCGATCGGCGATGGCGCCGAACGAGGTGTGATCGTATGACGGCCGCGCGGCGGCGCCCATGATGATCAGATCGGTGCCGAGTTCCTTCGCTTCCTCGAGGATGGTGTCGGCCGGGCGCTCGGTGACGGCGCTGCGCTTGGAGACGTCGGGCAGGCGGGCGAGGACGCGCTCGAGGCCGCGGAAAGCCGCTGTCGTGCCGCTCTCACCGGGCGCGCGCAGGTGCATGGCGGTCAGGTGGCGCGGCCGCAGGTCGAGACCGATGCGCAGCGCGAGTTCGGCGTGCGGGCCGCCGCGGGCGGGCACCAGCACATGAGCGGGGTTGCGGGCGATGTCGCCGCGGACGATGGCCACGTCGCAGGGCGCACTGGCGAGGATGTCGGCGGCCGAGATGCCGAGCGCGTCGAGCTGGCCCTCGAGGTCGAGGACCATCAGGTCGGGGTCCTCACTGTCGACGACGCGGCGCAACTCCTCCCAGGGTGCGTGACCGACGATGACGCGGCCACGGGCGCGCAGGAGATCAGTGTCGCCGAGTTCCTTGAGGCGGGCGCGCACCTGTCGGGCGAGCGCGGCCCCGGCGCTAAGCGATTGATCGGGCGCGAGGCGAACGACGCCGACCAGCACCACCTCCGTGGCGACGGCCTGGGCGGCCTCGATGGCGCGCAGGCCGCCGAAGCCGTGGACCACGGGCACCAGGGCCCGGCGCAACGATGGAAACAGCCGTCGGGTTGCCATGACAGGTCCTGTCTGCAGCATCGCCGACGAGACGCGTCCTGCGTCGTCGGCGAGCCAGCGAATGAGCGAGTCGCAGCGAGGCGAGGGTCGCCTCCGTGTCAGTCGAGCAACGGAGCGATGTCGCGGTCGTACACCTGTTCCCAGGTGTAGGCCGCGCGCGCGCGGGCCGCCAGCCGGGCCGTCGGGGCGGCACGGAGCACATCGGCCACCTGCCGGGCGAGCGCGTCCGGATCCATATCCGGAGAAAAATACGTGGCCTCTTCAAGGCCCAGGCCGCGCAAAGGGGGGATGTCGGTGCAGAACACCGGCAGTCGGCTGAAGGCTGCCTCGAGGACCGGGATGCCGAAGCCCTCTTCGCGGCTCGGAAGGAAGAGAGCGTCCGCCAGATGGAAGAAGTCGGCGATCACCGGGTCCGGCAGCATCTCTCGAGACTGCTCGGCCATGAAGATCGCGGCCTTCCCCAGCTTCAACTCGGTTCGCAAGGCGCGCAACTCACTAAAGTATAGTTCGTTTTCCGCGCTATGAGCGCCGAGCGGGCCCGTGACGATCAGGGCTGCGCGCGGCATGTGAACGCGCAAAGACGCCAGCGTGCGCAGCGCGAGCTCGATGTTTTTGCGCGGCGTGATCCGCACCGGCAGGAGCAGGATCGGCCACGACTCGAGCAGGCGTGTCTCGTTGATCCACCTGGCCGTGAACGGCTCGAGTTTCATGAACTTGGCGAAGTCCACGCCGTTCGGCACGACGTTCACGGTGTTGGGTGATTGCCCCGTCAGCTTGACCCACTCTTTGCGCCGCAATTCCGAGACGACCACCTGCGTTGCGCCGGGCCAGGCCGTGCGCAGCAGGTTCCACGGCGCGCCATCGTGCAGTTGCGGCCTGTAGCGCGGCATGACCCAGGCCAGGTCGTGGTGCCAGAGGATCAGGCGCTGATGGCGCGCGGTTTCGGTCAGGCGGCGGTGCAGGGCGGTCGTCAACGCCAGGTTCTTGTTGAGCGAGCACACATTGTGCGCAATGACGACCTGAACATCGCCGAGTGCCTCGTCGAGGCCTGCGCTCACCCGGTCGACAAGCTGGTGGAAACGCGGCGTGACGCGTCCGGCGGCCAGTTCCGCGTTGACGGCATCGACCTCGCCGTGACGCGAATCGATCAGCGGGATGCGCTCAAACGCCACGCGTTGATCGACGGCCTCGCCGCGCGCGGCCACGAGCCGCACACTGTGGCCGGCGTTAGCCATCAACCGGGCATGGTGACCCATGACGCTCTCGACACCGCCGACAATCGGTGGCGCCGAATGGTGGATGAGGGCGATCGACGTCATCGCTGGCGTCCGCCCCTTTCAGCTTTCATAGCCGAAGCAGTCGGCCAGGAGCGTGCGCAGCCGGATCTCGAGCATGGTGTAGGAGTAATAGCGCTTCGCAAGAGCGTAGTTTTCTTCAGCCCATGAGGCTGCCAAATCACGGTCGAGCAAGACGCGCCGGACATCTGTGAGGGTCGAGTCGCTGATAAAGCCGTCGAACTCGACAACCCGGAAACCCTTGGGCTTGATATCGACCTCGTAGATCGAGTAGTTGTTGACGACCAGCGGCCGCCGATAATAGACGGCCTCGAGGAAGGCGTTGCCAAAGCCTTCGATCGTCGACGGATAAGTGACAAGGTCGGCCTGTGGGTACACGTCGCCGAGGGTGTAGATCTTGCGGCCGTCGGGCAGGGTAGAGCGGAAGTCGCCGACCTGGTCGGCCTCGAAGCTGATCGACACGCCGAGCAGATCCGCGAACTCGTGGACGCGCTTCTCGTAGGCCGTGCCCTCGTCGCCGGCGGCGTGCGAGATCACAAGGCGGGCCTTGAACCCGAGCCGGCGCACGAGCTCGATGGCGTGCTCGATGCCCTTGCGCTGGATGATGCGCGTTGGTTGCAGCACCAGATATTCGCCCTCGTGGACGCCGAGGTCAGCGCGCACCGTCGAGCAGTAAGCGTCAGGCGGCGGCGGCGGCACGTCGAAGTCCATGACGTTCGGGATCACGCGCGAGAACACGCCGTAGCGCGACGCGAGTTGTTGCGCCTGCACAGTGTTGATGACCACATTCCGGATCGACGGAAGCACTGGCGGGAAGGCTGAGGCGATGTAGTCGCCGACGCAATTCACGGCGAAACGCTGACGCTCCCAGTGAAAGTCATGGTGGTGGGCGATCATCGGGAAGCCCGTCTCGGCGACGAACTCGGCGATGGCCAGGCCGAGCGACAGGTTGAGTGGGATGGTGCTGGCGTTCTCGACAACCAGGAGTTCGATCTCGAAGGTGCGGACGAAGCCGTAGAGTTCCTTCTTGAGGTAGTCCTTCAGTTCCTGCACCTGCCGCGAGACATGGGGCGGCCGGATGTAGATCGAGAAGAAGTCTTTGTGCAGGCCGACCAGATCGGGCCGCGAGGCCCGGGTCTGCTCGGGCGTGCCCCAGTTGCCGGCGTAGGCGACGTTGTTGATGGCGTCGATGACCGGGTGTCTGTAGAACGCCTCAGGCACCACCCGGCTGACGGCCGTCGGCCGATCGCTTTGGCCGGAGAAGTAGAAACAGCTGTGGCCGAGGCGCTCGAGGACCGTGGCCCATTTGGCCGTTTCGAGCGAAACCCCGTCGGTGCCGGCAAAACGTGTGGAGATGAAACCGATTCGATGCGACATAGAAATGAGATTCTAGCACTGGCGCTGCGATTGGGAGGGTTGTGTGATGGCCTCTGCTAAAGCCAGGCCGGTGCCTCGCGAATGGGGCCGGGTGCTGTACGCGGATGTCGCGGATGGCGACGGATCACGCGGAAAGACATCGAACCCGCTCCGCATCATCCGCCAAGACCCGCGACATCCGCGTACACCTCTGGCCAATCAAAAGCGGCCCGACGACGCCGAATGCCGGCGCGCTCGCTCAGGCTCGCGGCGCCGCGATGCGCCTCAATACCCAGTGGTAGGCCCCCGACACGATCGCGCCCACCAGGACGAGTGCGCCCGTGATCATCTGGCTGTAGTTGCCGGTTCCACCGACGAGGATCAGGGCCATACTGACGAGCGAGTAGGCAGCGACGACCAGGAGGGTGCCGAGGATCGCCAGCCCTGTTTGCGATGAAGCGCCGCGCCCGACGGCCACGCCGCCGAGGAGCGCGACGCCGATGGCGATGACTTCGAAGCCGAGACCCAGATCAGCCATGCCCACGCCAACGCGGCCCGTGATGCTGACACCGGCCAACCCGGCCACGAGACCCGACAGCGTGAACAGGGCGACCGGCCACAACCTCGACGCGAATCCCTGGCCTTCCGTTTCGCTCGACGACGAGCGATAGCCTGAGCGGGAGAGCGCATACACGAAACCGAGCGCCACGACCAGGGTCAGAATCAACGTGGCCCAGTTCAGGATGCCGGAATTGATCTCGTTGGCGCCTTCGATGCGCCTTGGACCTATGTCGCCCATGACCGTCATCGCAGAGGCGATCCCGCGCAACAAGGCGGCGGTGCCGAGCGTGATGATCGCCGGATGAAGTCGCAGGACCCCGACCACCAGACCGTTGAACAGGCCGATCACGAGCGCAACCAGGACGGCCACCGCGGCCGCCAGCCCGACGCCGAGATCCGGCGCCAGCGTCGCGATCGTCACGCTCGTGATCGCGATGATGGAGCCGACCGACAGGTCGAAAGCGCCCGTGGCCAGGAGGACCGTCGCCACGATGGCCAGGGCCGCCAGCGGCAAGGCCTGGAACATCAGATTCGTCAACGAGCGACCGTCCAGCAAGAGTGGCGCCATCGCCACGCCCACACCCGCGGCGATGAACGTGAGCACGATCAAGGCGACCAGCCAGATCGCGCCGCCGATGAGCGCCGGGCCGCGTCGGACGGGAGTGGCTGAGGCTGTGGAGGCGGCTTGAGAGTCCGACATAAAAGTATCCTCCTCGCGCCGCGGTCAACGCCGCAGGCGCTCGTTGCCCGGATCGAAGACCGGGTCGGTGATGACTTGGATGGAATGGCGTTCGCCGAAAGAATATAGCTCGAGCGCCGTTCCCGGAATAGCCAGTTCTGCGGGGAGATACGCGTAAGCCAGGCTCTGGCCGACCGAGTGCCCGAACGCCGCGCTGGTCACGTAGCCGACCGAGTCGACTCCGCCGACGGCGAAGATCGGCTCTTTGCCAAGAGCCGGCACGGCCGGGTCGTCGAAGGCCAGGCAGCACAGGCGGCGCTTCGGACCCTCAGCCTTGATCCGAGTCAGCGCGTCGCGCCCGATGAAGTCGCCCTTCTTGAGCCGCACCGCGAAGCCGAGGCCGGCCTCGTACGGGTTGTACTCGGTGTGGATGTCGCTGCCCCACAGCCGGTAACCCTTTTCGACGCGCAGCGAGTCGAACGCGCCGCCGCCGACGGCGATCAGGCCGTGCTCGTGTCCGGCCGCCCAGAGCGCATCCCACAACTGCAGGCCGTACTCGACCGGCGTGTAAAGCTCCCAGCCGAGCTCGCCGACGTATGAGATGCGCAGCGCCAGCGCCGGCACGTAGCCGAGCGCGATCTCACAGGCCGTGAGATACGGGAAGGCCACCTTGCCCAGATCGTCGTCGCTGATCGATTGCGCGATTGTGCGCGCCTGCGGTCCCCACAATCCAACAGCGGCATAGGCCGAACTCACATCCTGCACCTGCACGCGGCCACTGAGGTGTCGCTTCAGCCAGGCGAAGTCGAGCGGGCGGGTCCCGCCTCCGCTGACGATCCAGAAACGCTCAGGCCCGAGCCGCGTCACGGTCAGGTCGCAGCGGATGCCGCCTTTCTCGGTCAGCATCGCGGTGTAGACGATGCTGCCGACCGGTTTGTCGACGTCGTTGGCGCACAGCCGCTGCAGGTAGGCGAGCGCGTCCGGGCCGCTGACCTCGAACTTCGCGAAGGGCGTCAGGTCGAATAGGCCGGCGGTCTCGCGCACCTGGCGATGCTCGAGGCCGCTGATCGGCGACCAGTGCCGCGCGTGCCAGCCCGTGCGCGGAGGCGACGGCGAGTCACCCAGGGCAGCATTCGCGCCAAACCACTGAGCGCGTTCCCAGCCGTTGCTCTCGAAGAAGACGCCGCCCTGCGCCACAAGGCGCTCGTGCATCGGCGAGACGCGCAGCGCGCGTGGGCTTTCAATTTGCTGCAGCGGATGAACGATGTCGTAGACCTCAATGAACTGGCGCTCGACGCGGCGATGGAGATACGAGCGCGCCTTCGCGTGCGGGTGGAAGCGATTGATGTCGAGCTCGCGCAGGTCGAGGCCCGGGTCACCCTCGGTCAGCCAGTCGGCGACGGCGCGACCGGTGCCGCCGGCATGTGTCACCCAGACGGCCTCGGCCGCCCAAAAGCCGCGGACGTCCGGCGACTCGCCGACGATCGAATTGCCATCGGTCGTGAACGAGAACAGGCCGTTGAAATGAGCCGCGATCTCGGCCGCGGCCAGCGCCGGGAAGCGTTCGCGCGCGACGGCCCACGAGTCGGCCAGGTCGTCGGCCACAGACGGGAACTCGGCCGGGTGATCGTGGCGCGGCAATTGCTCAGGCGGCACGATCAGGGGCGCGTGCCGATACGAGCCGAAGCCGTAGGCCTCGCCGTGCTGGCGGTAGTACAGGTCATGGTCCTGCTGGCGCACGATCGGATGACGCACGTCGACGGTCTCGCCCTCGAGTTCGGTGAGCGGCGTCGTGCGCGCGTAGAGGTGCTGCATCGGCGTCATCGGCAGCGTCAGGCCGACCATGCGCCCGATCAGGGGTCCCCACAGGCCGGCCGCGCACACCACAAGCTCGGTCTCGATCCGGCCCTGGTCGGTGAGCACGCCCGTCACGCGGCCATCGACCACTTCGATGCCGGTCACGGGCGTGTTGGGATAGTAGGTCGTCGCACCGTCGCGCTCGCTGAGGCGGCCGAGCGCGGCCGTCAACGCCACGCCGCGCACGTCCAGGTCGCCGGGGACGTGCAGGGCGCCGTAGAGATCGTCGGCCTTGATGATCGGCACCCGGGCTGCGATTTCATCACGCCCCACCAACTCTGCCTCGAGCCCCCAGGCCTTGCAGTTGCCCAGCTTGCGCTTGAGCTCGAGCCAGCGCTCGGGCGTCTCAGCGATCTCGAGGCTGCCGACCTTCCAGCAAAGCAGCTCTTCGCCAAGCTCGCGCTCGGCTTCGAGGTAGGTCGCGGCCGACCATTGCGCCAGCTTGCACACGGTGCGCGAGTTGTTGTGCTGGAACATCAGCCCTGGCGCGTGCGACGTCGAGCCCAGGTTCTTGAACAGCGGCCCCTGGTCGAGGACGACGATGTCGCGCCAGCCGCGCTTCTGCAAGTGGTAGGCGGTGCTCACGCCCACGATCCCGCCCCCGATGATGACAATGCGTGCGTGTGTGTGCATGTGTGCCTCGTGGAGCGTGGAGCGTAGAGCGTGGAGAGTGGAGCGCTCCACGCTCTACGCTCTATGCTCACCAGAGAGATGCGATACCTGGGTCCGAAGGCGCTTTTGTTGAGGCTGACCCTGCCTGCGCAAAGAACGGATGCGTCGGGTCGGTGAAGCGCCGGAGCTGGAAGAGCTCGATGTTGTGCCGGGTCTGGCCCCGCTCGGCCAGGTCGGCGACGACTTCTCCGATCACCGACGCGAATTTGAAGCCGTGGCCCGAGCACGGTGACGCGATCACGACCTGCTTGTGCTCGGGATGCAGATCGAGGATGAAGTGCCGGTCGGGCGTGTTGGTGAACATGCACGCCGCCATCGTCAGCATCGGCCCGGCGCCGCGCGGGAAGTAGCGCGAGGCGAAGTCGCGCAGGATACGTTCGTCCTCGGGCGTCGGCTCGCGGTTCCAGTCCTCGGGGTCGACGACCTCTTCGAAGTGGTGATAGCGCCCGAACTTGAAACCCGGGATCTGGAACGTCGGGAATCCGTAGTAACGACCTTCTTCGACGAGCAGGTTGAACACCGGAAATCGGTCGCGATGGAAGAGCTCGGGCTGCTCGCAGGCCAGCCACGCCAGCACCTGTCGTTCGGGCACCGCCAGGTGGCGCAGCTCTGGCACGAGGTGGCCGGCCCACGCGCCCGCCGTGATCACGAGCTTGTCCGCTGTGTAGACGCCACGGTCGGTCGTGACTTTGACGCCGCCATAATACGGATCCCACCCGAGCACGCGCTCGCGCCCGTGCAGCTCGGCGCCGCGGGCCATCGCAGCCTGGGCGTAGTTCACGACGCAGCGCTCGGGAAGCAGGAAGCCGCCCTCGGGCTGGAGCAGGGCCAGCGTGTCGGCCGGCAGGTTGTAGCCGGGAAAGCGTCGGCGCATCTCGCTGCCGGTCAGGATCTCGTGCGGCAGGTCGTGCTCGCGCGCCGAACGCCACGCGCCTTCGAAGACCCAGCTGCCGGGCGGGCCCGCGTCGATCGAGCCGGTGATGTAAAGCAGCTGCTCGTTGACCTCGGTCTGGATCTCGCGCCAGAGCTGGTAGCTGCGCCGCAGCAGGTCGACGTACGACGGGTGCTCATAGTAGGCCAGGCGGATGATGCGCGTCACGCCATGCGAAGAGCCCATCGTGTGCGGGATGTCGAAGCGCTCGAGCCCGAGGACGCGCTTGCCGCGCGCCGCGAGCTGGTACAACGCGGCGCTGCCCATCCCGCCGACGCCGACCACGATGACGTCGAAGTGGTTGGACGAGATGGTCATGCCTTCAGCCTCGCGTTCGCGGGATCGAAGAAGGGCAGGGCCGCCACGGTCACGGCGCGGACGCGACCACCCACCACGGCCGCCAGCCGCGCGCCTGGATAGGCGTGCCCGACGTTGACGTGGCCGAGCGCCAGCACCTTGCCGACGCTGTGCCCGCGCGCGCTGGAGCTCACGGCGCCGACGGCCTGGCCGCTGGCCGTCAGTTTGTCTTCGAGGCCGCCGGCGTCAGGGCCTGCGTCGATCTCGTCTCTGAAGACCGACACGTCCTGCACTGCGAACAGCCGGTCGCCGGGCTTGAGCGGCAACTCGGCGTCGACGATCAGGCCGACCCAGCGCGTGTCGATCCCGCGCTCCTGGCCCCGCAGCAGCGCCTCGCGCCCGATGAAGTCGCGCTTCTCGAACCGGATGAAGCGCTCGAGGCCGAGATGGTAAGGCGTGTGCTGCAATGTGATGTCGGGGCCGTAGAGCGGATAGCCCTTCTCGATGCGCAGCGACTGCATCGTCAGCACACCGTAGGGCAGCAGCCCGAAGTCGCGCCCGGCCTTGAGCACCGCGTCCCACACGCCCGCGGCCTCTTCGGCCGGCGTGTACAGCTCGAAGCCGAGCTCGCCCGTGTAGCCCGAGCGGCTGAGGATGACGTCGCTGTCGCCGATGGTGGCGCGGGTGAACCTGAAGTACTTGAGCGTATCGAGGGCCGTGGCGTCGGCGACCACGGTCTTGAGCAACTCGCGCGAGCGCGGACCCTGTACCACCGGCAGTGCCACTGCCGCGCTGATGTCGGTGACGTAGGCGGCGCTGCCCTGTGCCTGCTCCTGGAACCACCTCACGGTCTGCTTGCGCGGGCCGGAGCTTGTGACAAGCATGAAGTGCTCGTCATTGAACTTGTAGACCGTGACGTCGTCGACGATGCCGCCTTGTTCGTTGCAGGCGGTCGAGTAGCGCATCTGCCCGGGCACGAGGTCCTTGATCTCGTTGACCAGCAGGCGGTGCAGCAATCGCTCGGCGCCCGGGCCCTTGAGGTCGATCTCGCCCATCGACGAAAGATCCTGCATGCCGACGTTGGCCCTGGTGTTGAGGTGCTCGTCGGCCGCGCTCGTGTACTGAGACGGGAAGAGGTAGTCGCCGCCGCCCTTGATCATCTGGGCCGCGGTCCTGGCGTGGAAGTCATGCAGTGGCAGGCGTCGTTCCATGGGGGACTCCTTAAGAAGGTAGCAGGCGTCAGGTGTCAGGCGTCAGGACATCCACATCGGTTGTCGTGACGGTGTTGTTTGATCGGCCAAGCATGTGTCCATGGCGACAAACCGTAGGGGCGGCCCTTGTGGCCGCCCTGTCGGCCGCGTCGGTTGGTTGTCTTCGCCGACGCCCCGTGCCCGTGTTCGCCGGTCAGGGCGACGGCATCGTTGGTGTCAACCCCGGCGGCACGGATGGCCGCCCTGTCGGCCGCGTCGGTTGGTTGCCTTCGCCGACGCCCCGTGCCCGTGTTCGCCGGTCAGGGCGACGGCACGTTGGTGTCAACTCCGGCGGCACGGACGGCCGCCCTGTCGGCCGCGTCGGTTGGTTGCCTTCGCCGACGCCCCGTGCCCGTG
>CAYZRP010000005.1:55783-56900 GCA_964480865.1 uncultured Anaerolineales bacterium
TGGTGTCAACTCCGGCGGCACGGACGGCCGCCCTGTCGGCCGCGTCGGTTGGTTGTCTTCGCCGACGCCCCGTGCCCGTGTTCCCCGGTCAGGGCGACGGCATCGTTCGCAATCGCCGACGCCCCGTGGATCGTTGGCGGATGATGGGGCGATCAATCGCGGGCCTTCGGGCGAAGAGGGCGGCCACAAGGGCCGCCCCTACGGGTGCCGTTCGGGCGATGGCACCTTGTGAACCCGCGCGACGCTGTTCCACAACCAACCGACTAACAACCCCGCGCGCCAGAAGGCAACCGCCGCCAGGCCATGGGCCAGCACCGCGAATACCGGCGGCGTCTCAAAGGTGTAATACGTCCAGCAGGCGCGGGTCGTGCCCCACAACTCAAGAAAATACCCCAAGCCTGTGCCGCACACGAACGTGAGCACCGCCCGCCGATGGTCCGTCGGAGTGGCGACGATCAACACACTGGCCGCCAGCGCCGCCCAGGTCAGGCTCTTGTCGAACGTCGGCGCCACGAACGCGACCATGAGCACGAGGAAGGCGGGGAAGATCAGCCAGTAGGTGGCTTTCCAAAGAGAAGGGAGGCGGGAAGAGGGAGGATGGACGTGTCCCACCTCTCTCCTCTCTCTTCTCTCCACCATGCGCACCATCCGTTCGATCGCCAGGCTCGCGATCGGCCAGGCAGGCACGATCCACAGCGGCGGACGTTCGGCGGTGTAGTAGTTCCACAGGTGGGTCTGCGTGCCCCAGGCTTCGATGACAAGGCCGCCGATCAAGCCGACGCCGACGATACGCGCGTCGGTGCGTAGATCGGGCCGCGCCATGATCAGCAGCGTCATGAAGGCGAAGTCGCCGAGCAGCAACCAGTCGAACTGCACGTACCAGGGATAGTCCGGGTTGAACGTGGCCAGATAATCGTTCAGCAGCGGCCACCAGACGTAGCCGATCAGGAACGCCAGCAGACAGAACGCGCCGAAGAACGCGTAGCTGGTGCGGTTCCATCCGAGTAGCGAAGTGAAGGAGCGCATAGAGGCGTCCGGTATCAGGTGTCAGGCGTCAGATTGAGATGCCTCAAGGATGGTTGACAACTCGAGCATACAACTCGACACTCCGCGCCTG
>CAYZRP010000005.1:57000-71160 GCA_964480865.1 uncultured Anaerolineales bacterium
ACGCCTGACGCCTGACGCCTGACGCCTGACGCCTGACGCCTGACGCCTGACGCCTGACGCCTTCAACACTCAAACGCCCGCGCCCAGATCTTCTCGTACGCCGCCAGGCTCAGGTCGCGCGGATTGCCGATGGTCTGCGGGTCGGCGTACGCGATCTTCGCCAGGAGCGGGATCTCGCTCGGGTCGAAGCCGAGCTCCTGGAGCGTGGGGATCTCGACGTCGTCGGTGAGTTGATAGACGGCCTCGACGGCCTTCTCGGCAGCCTCCCAGACGCTCAGGCCGCGGGTGTCTTCGCCGAGCGCCTGGGCGATGCGCGCGAACTTGCGCGGCTCGCCGAGGTAGTTGTATTCCATCACGGGGCCGAGCAGCCGTGCGGTGAGCGCGCCGTGCGGCACATCGTGCACGCCGCCCGCGCTCTGGCTCATGGCGTGCGCGGCGCCGGCGCTTTCGGTGCCATAGGCCAGCGCGCCGAGCATGGCCGCCATCGACATGCCGTAGCGCGCCGGCAGATTGTGGCCCTGCGCGAAAGCGACACGCAGATGCTCGGCCACGTACTCCATCGCGTTCAGGGCGACCGAGTCGGGCAGGGGTTGGGCGTAGGCGCAGGTGTAGCACTCGATCGCGTGCGCCAGAGCGTCCATGCCGGTGCCGGCCGTCACGGCCGGAGGCAGTTCGAGCGTCAATTCGGGGTCGATCAGGGCCACCCAGGCCCCGATCTTGCCGGTGCCGCCGACGTTGAACTTGATCTTGCGCGCCGGGTCGGTGATCACAGCCCAGAGAGTCACCTCGCTGCCGGTGCCGGCCGTGGTCGGGACGCAGATCGTCGGCGGGATGCGCTTCTTGATCGGCTGCGGGTCGGCCCACTCATACTTGAGGATCGAGCCGCCGTTGGCCGCGACCACGCCGATCGACTTGGCCGTGTCCATCGAGCTCCCGCCGCCGAAGCCGATCACGCCGTCGCACTTCTCTTTCTTGTAGAGCCGCGCGCCCTCGTCGATGATCGCGATCGGCGGGTTGGCCCGCACAGCGTCGTAGACGGCGAAGGGCAGGTTGGCGGCCTTGAGCGGCGCCGTCGCTCGTTCGAGCAGCCCGGCCCGAACGATGCCGCCGTCTGTGACGAGCAGCGGCCGTTTCATACCGAGCGCGCGCGCTTCGTCCGCCAGCGTCTTGATCGCGCCGGCGCCGTGCTTCATGACGGTTGGGATCTCGAACGATCGAACGGAAGTCATAAATGTTCCTTGCGAACGCGGGTCACGCGGGGTCGACCCGCAACACGTCATCTTGGAAGCCCGCCACGTGCGCGCGCATCAGCCGCGCGGCCAGGCCGGGTTTGCGTCGGCGGATGGCCGCCGTGATCTCGCGGTGCTCGGCGACCGCCTCGGCCAGCCGGGGCACCCGATCCAGTGATAGAAACCACAGCCGCACCACATGACTGTACAGCCGATCGAGGCTCTCGGCCAGGAACTCATTTTGGGCGGCGGCTGCAATCAGCTGATGGGCCCGGTGATCGATGTCGATCAGTTGACGGGCATCGGCGGTTGGAAGCTCGAAAAGTGCTTCGATAGCCTCGATCTGCTCGGGCCGGGCGCGCCGCGCCGCGAGCGAGGCGGCCAGTGGCTCCAGCTCGAGCCGCAGCTCGAAGATCTTGTGCAGATCGGCCAGGTTGAGATCTGCCACAAGCATGCCCCGCCGAGGCAGGATCACGACAAGGTTTTCGTGGGAGAGCCGCTGCAGGGCCTCGCGGATCGGCGTCCGTCCATAGCCTAATTCGCGCTGCAAAACCGCCTCGTCGATCGATGAGGCCGGGGGCAACTGCAACGTGACGATGCGTTCGCGCAGCGCCTCGTACGCGGCGGCGCTCTGCGACGCGCTGCTCAGCGCCCGTTTGGCTGCCAGCAGGCTGCCGGGGAGGGGCGCTGGATTGCGGAGTGTCATTGTCCGGATTGTAATATATGATTGATATATCAGGGGGCCGTCGTCTACACAGGAGAAGAATATGGCTGACCCGACTGCTTCGCGATCGCGTCTCTTCGCAGGGTTGATGCTCGCAGGCTGGCTGCTGGCCGCCTGTGCTCCGGCAGCCGTGCCGACCTCGGCTCCGGGCGCCACGGAGCCGGCGGCTGAGGCCACCACAGCGCCGTCCGGCGAG
Source organism: uncultured Anaerolineales bacterium (assembly GCA_964480865.1). Lineage (GTDB taxonomy): Bacteria > Chloroflexota > Anaerolineae > Anaerolineales > UBA6663 > UBA6663. The sequence goes on from CAYZRP010000005.1 coordinate 59,150, forward strand.
AAACCCGTCATCAAGCTGGCCGAGAACAACTGGACGGGCTCGCGCATCAACATCAACGTGGCCAGGCTCCTGCTCGAGAAGGAACTGGGCTACACGGTCGAGCTTGTGACGATCGACGAAAACCAGCAGTGGGCGGCGCTGGCCGCCGGCGACCTGAGCGCCAGCCTCGAAGTCTGGCCGTCGGGCCACGCCGAGAACGTCGCCAAGTACATCGACGAGCAGAAGACCGTGGTCAACGCTGGCGAGCTCGGTGTCGAAGGCCAGATCGGGTGGTTCATCCCGACCTACTTGCTCACTGACCATCCCGAGCTGGCGACCTGGGAGGGCTTCAAGGATTCGGCTAACGCCGCGCTGTTCAAGACCGCCGAGACCGGAGACGCCGGCCAGTTCCTGGGCGGCGATCCGAGCTGGGTGCAGTACGACGAGCAGATCATCAAGAACCTGGGGCTCAACTTCAAGGTTGTATACGCCGGATCCGAGGAAGCCATCCTGGCGCAGCTCGACGCCGCGTACAGCCGGCAGGATCCGATCCTGATCTATTTCTACAAGCCGCACTCGGCGTTCGCGCGCTATGACCTGACGAAAGTTGAGTTGCCCGAGCACACCGACGAGTGCTACGCCAAAGCCGAGCAGGGCGGGGTCGACTGCGACTACCCGACCGACACGCTCTTCAAGATCACGTGGTCTGGCCTCCAGGCTGCAGCTCCGGACGCCTACAGGTTGATCAGCAGCCTGAACTACTCGACCGACGACCAGATCGGCATGATCGCGGCCGTCGACACCGATGGCAAGACGCCCGAGGAAGCCGCGCAGGCCTGGCTCGACGCGCACCCCGACGTGTGGAAGGCCTGGGTCGGCCAGTAGGGTCGGTCCGTTGGGGCGGCCCTTGTGGCCGCCCCTACTGGCGGCCCTCTCTTCCACGACTAATCGAAACCGGCGGCATCGAGTGCACGATGCCGCCGGTTTCGCTTCTGTCAGCGTGCCTGCCTAACGTTCAACAGACGCGGCGTCATCACAGCGAACGTGACCGCCACGATATGCATGATCACTAACGTCGCCAGCACATCGAGCGGCGCTCCTGGAATGGTCAGTGGCCCGCCCAGTGAGATAAGTCCACCAACCAGCGCGATCCATGTAAACCAGCGCACCGGCTGCGCCGTGAACGCGTTGAGCGCCGCGAACACCAGCATGCCCAGGCCGACGCCAATCAGTGAGGCCATCAACGGAGCCATCACCGGGATGGGCATCCCCATCTGCGGGACGACGAAGCTCCAATCGACGCCGAGCGCGCCGGCCAACAGATAGACGACGACGTTGACGATCGCGGCGCCCACTGTCGCAACGAGGGCGACCAACGCGACACGGACCCAGGGCAAACGCTGGATGGAGGCGGATGCAGTCGAAGCAACTGTCATAACGGTTTCTCCTGTGTGGATTGAAGAAACTGTTATATCGTTCGGCCCGAGCGAACCACAACTGTCCGTTCGGGCATCGCTCGCTTGGACAGTTGGCTAGGGCAGTGACTTAAGATACGCGATGATATCGGCCACGTCCTGGCGCGAGAGCAGCGTGCCGTACTCGGTCAGCATCGTCGAGGGACCGGCGATCGACCAGTTGGCCCCTTCAGACGGCGGCACGATGTCGACGTTGGGTGCGACGATCGATTCGAAGATGTAGCCTTCCGCCGTGGTTGCCGAGCCGTTGTAGTCGTCAGCTGCCACTCGTTTCGCAGCCAGTTCGGGTGAGTTGATCCCGTCGGGGCTGAGTTGACGCTCCCAGGCCGGGCCGATTTTGGGAGCGCCTGTGATATGGCAGGCCGTGCAGCCGCGGGCCATCGCGATCTTTCCACCGCGCTCGGCGTCCCCCACGGGTAGCTCAATGGCAATATCAATGCCGGCCGGGTCCGTCGCCGGGCCCGGTTGGATGAGCGGCGGGGTCGGGTCGGTGGGCGTGCAGGCCGCCAGGCCAATCAAGCCGGAAATAAGCAGGCCGAACGCCACGATCGGCGCAAATCTCTGACGCAGCATCGGTTCCTCCGTCCCAAAAGCATACAACGGGAGGCCGCTGCGTGTTCTCACTTTTGGCGAAGTCGCGCTCATGAAAACGAGTGGCGGATGTCACTTGCCGGGTGGGTTGGAGTACTCCGAACGATCGGCAACCCTGCGCCTGTCATCGTTCTCACTCGACTGCCGTCACTTTCGTCCCAAGTTGGAAGACGCCCGGTGCGTGCCCGCGCGCCGTCGCCAGAGCCAGGGTGACCATCTGCACCGGCAGGATCTCGAGCACCGGCAGAGCCAGGGCCGGCGAGTCTGGCAACGACATCCAACCCGTTCCACTGCGCCCGACGAGCAAAGCCCGACCACCCGCCGCTGTCACGTCGGCTGCCAGTGCGAGGTTGAGTGCCGTCGTCGGGCCGGCGCCTTCGAGGACGAAGACCGCGACGTCGGGATCGATCAACTCGAACGGGCCATGCCGGAATGCCGCGACGCTCATGCCCTCGGCGGGGAAGTGAGTCGATTCTTTGGTGGTCAGGCCGGCGGTGCCAGCGGTCGCCTGCGAGGGACCGCGGCCGGTGTAGTACAGCGCGCGGATGTCGGTCAGGGCGGCGCGGGCCGCTTCGACATGATCCTCCCAGTGGCTGAGATACGCTGCGACAAGGTCCGGCACGGTTGACCAGAGTTTCACTCTCGTGTCGACGTCCTGGCCGGTCAGTGCCGCGCTCAACAACGAGAGCGCCATGAGGCTCACGACGTAGGTCTTGCATGACACAGCCGACTCGGCGCCCGCGCGCGTCACGAGCGCGACATCGGCCTGATCGGCCAGCGGATTGTCGGCCGAGTTGGTGATCGCGACGACGGTGCTTCGGCCCTGGTTGCGCTCGAGCAGTCGCAGGATCTCGACGCTCCGTCCGCTTTGCGAGACGACGACGACGAGCGTGTCGTCGGTCAGGATCTCGGGCGTGAAGTGGATCAACTCGGAGGTCTCGAGTCGCTGCGGCCAGAGGCCATGCGCCAGCAATTCGAGATGGATAGGATGCAGCGCGTGGAACGACGAGCCCATGCCGGTCAGCACGATCCGGCGATAGCGCCCGGAGGTCCAGCGCTGGGCGATCGCATTGAGTTGGTCGGTGGTGAGGCCGGCCAGCGTGTCTCGCAAAGCCTTGGGTTGGGCGAGGATGTCGTTGACGTAGGCGTTGGCGTGAAGGTCGATGACGGTCATGAGGCGTACCGATGGATCCAGACGCGGGCCGCGCCGATCAGGCCGGCGTTCGCGTCCAGGTGGGCGGGCACGATGCGGGTCAGATTGGCCGGCATCAGCCCGGTGTGAGCGGAAACAGTGGCTCGAATTCTATCCGCGAACAGGTCATAGCTGGCCATGACGCCGCCGCCGAGGGCGATGACGTCGGGCCCGTAGAGCGTGATCAGGTTCGCGAGCCCGAGGCCGATGTAGCGGCCAACCCTGTCGACGGCGGCTCGCGCGGCCGGATCGCCCTGACGGGCGGCGGCGCAGGCGGCCTCGGCGGTTGGCGTGCCGGCGGCCAACGCCAACGCGGGGCCGCTGGCCAACACTTCCCAGCAGCCGGTCGCGCCGCAGTAGCAGCGCGGCCCCGAGGCATCGAGGATGTGGTGGCCGATCTCGGGGTGGCTGCCGCGCGCGCCGCGATACAGCCTGCCGTCGAAGACGAGGCCGGCGCCGATGCCGGTGCTGATCGTCACGTAGATGAAGCGCTCGGCGTCACGGCCGGCGCCCCAGGCTGCCTCGCCCAGCGCCGCCGCGTCGGCGTCGTTCTCGAGAGCGGCGCTGAGCCCCAGCTCGATGAACGGCGCCAGCAGGTCGACGCCCTCCCAGCCGGGCAGCAGGTCGATCGTGCCGGCGCGCCCGGTCAGGGGGTCGACCGGGCCGGTGCAGCCGACGCCGACCCCGCGCAACGGCGCGTCTCTGCTGAGGTCGCGCAGCGCGTCGCGCATCCGCTCAAGCATGACACGCGGCGCGACCGCCAGGTCGGTGGGCATACGGGTGCGCGCATGAACGGTGCCGGCCTCGTCGACCAGGCCGACAACGATCTTGGTGCCTCCGATGTCGATGGCGCCGATCATTCTTTGACCGCCCCCGCCGTCAGGCCGGCGATGAACTGGCGCTGCATGAAGAAGAAGACCCCGATCATGGGCAGCGCGGTCAGGGTCGTGCCCGCCATGGTCTGGGCCCAGTTCGACGTGTTGCGCAGCTGCAACTGCGCCAGGCCGACCGGCAGCGTGAACATGGCCTCGCTGCTGATCACGAGCCGCGGCCAGAGGAAGCCGTTCTAGGCCTCCATGAACGTGAAGATCACGAGCGTGGCAACACCGGGGAGCGCCAGCGGCAGCACCACGCGCCAGAACACGCCGAACTCGCCGCATCCGTCGATCCGCGCGGCGTCGAGCAACTCGTCAGGGATGCTCTTGATGAACTGGCGCATCAGGAACACGCCGAAGATGCTGGTCAGCGACGGCACGATCAGCGCCGCGTAGCCGTTCAGCCAGCCCAGGTCAGACATCAACTTGTAGAGCGGGATCATGTTGACCTGGAACGGCACCATCAGCCCGAGCAGGAGCAGGAAGAAGATCGTGTCGCGCCCGGGGAAGCGCAGCTTGGCGAAGGCGTAGCCGGCGAGCGTGTCGAAGAACGCCTGGCCGAGCGTGATCCCGCCGGCGACGATCAGGCTGTTGAGGAAGTAGCGCTCGAAATGGATTTTGGTGAAGACTGCCGTGTAATGCTCGAGCGTCGCGGGATCGGGCCACCATTGCGGCGGCGACGCGAACACGAACTGCTCGAGCTTCAGCGACGTCGCCACCATCCAGTAGAACGGGACGAGCATCAGCAGTGACGTCACGACCAGGGCGACGTACAGCGCGCCGCGCCCGAGGACGTTGGCTTTCACGCAGCCTCCTCGCGCCCGAAGAAGCGCCACTGGATAAAAGAGAAGACCACGAGGATGACGAACAGGATGTAGGCGACGGCGGAGGCGTACCCGAGCCGCAGGTCCTGGAACTTGCCGAACAGATAGAACACGACGGTGGTCGTCGCGTGGATCGGGCCGCCGGCCGTCATCACGAAGACCTGGTCGAACACCTGGTAGCTGCCGATGATGCCGACGATGTACGCGAACAGGACCACGGGCCGCAGCTGCGGGAGCGTCACATTCCAGAAGCGCGCCCAGGCGCCGGCGCCGTCGATCATGGCGGCCTCGTACAGCTCGCGCGGGATGGCTTTGAGCGCCGCCAGGAACACGACGGTCTCGAAGCCGAAGCCCTGCCAGACGCTGGCGAGCACCACCGAGAACAGCGCGACGTTCGGGTCCGACAGCCAGCCCACCGCCGGAAACCCGAGCGCCGTCAGGCCGGCGTTGATCAGGCCCTGCTTGTTGTACAGAACACGCCACAGCGTCGACACGACGACCAGCGAAGTCATCACCGGCAGGAAGTAGGCCGTGCGGAAGAACGCCTGGAACTTCACGTTCTCGTTGAGCATCAGGGCCGTCAGCAGACCGAGCGTCGGTCCAAGGCTCATGCCCAGGATCACGAACTTGGTGGTGTTCCAGAGCGCTTCACGGAAGAGCGCGTCGTTGGTGAGCAACTCGACGTAGTTCTTCAGCCCGACGAAGACCGGCGGCTGCAGGCCGCTGTAGTCGTTCAGGCTCCACCACAACGAGGTCAGCATCGGCCCGAGCAGAAACACCACGCTGGCCAGCACAACCGGCGCGATGAACAGGTAGGCCATGCCGTACTTGCGCACGGCTCGAGGAAGGGTGAGGGTCACGATGATGGCTCCGGTGGCGAGGCCGGCGCGCGCCAGCCTCGCCTCGCGGATCGGCGCTTACTTCTTCAGCGCGTCGTTGCTGGCGGCAACGGCGTCGTCGAGCGCCTGCTGCACCGACTTGGTGCCCAGGCCGATCTCCTGCATGGCCGTCGTGAAGGCCGTGTCGATGTCGGCCCACTGGCGCACATACGGAAAGTGATGGGCCGTCTTCATTGTGTCAAGGAAGACCGAGAAGGCTTTCTCGTCGCCGAAATACGGATCGGCCACGTTGACCGCGGTGCTGTCGAGCGCCGCGGTCAGCGCCGGGGCTGCACCGGCGTTCGTGTACACGCCCACCTGGTTCTCGGCGCGCATGGCGTACTCGATAAAGGTCCAGGCCGCGGCCTGATGCGTCGAACTGGCCGGGACGACGAGGCCGGTGCCGCCGAGGTACGACCCAGGCACGTTGTTTGTCGGGTGGGGCGCGACGGCCCATTGACCGGCCATCTCAGGCGCGCCGCTCTTGAGGATGCCCATGTAGTACGGGCCGTCCGAGAACATCGCGATACGGCCGTCCTTGATGCCCTGCAGGCGATCGCCTTCGTCAGTGCCCCAGTAGATCGCGACCTTCTCCTTGAGCAGCAGGTCCGCGTAGAACTGGATCGCAGCGACGGCTTCCGGCGAGTTGAACGTGGCCGCCGAGTTGTCGGCGTTCATCAACGTGCCGCCGTTCTCATAGATCCACTGCGAGCCGTGGAAGGTCTCTGGCTGGTACTGATACAGATACCTGTCGCCCTCGGCGAGTGTGTGAGCGACGGCCACCAGGTCGTCCCAGGTCTTCGGGACTTCGAGGCCCTTGGCCTTGAACAGGTCGGCGCGGTAGTAGAGCGCATACACGTCGAAGTCGTAGAGGGCCGCCACGATCTTGTCGTTGAACGTGATGGCCTCGAGCCCGCCGGGCGTGTAGGCCTGATCGAACGGGACGCCGTTGAGCTTTCCGCCCGACAGGGTCTGCAGATCCGCGAACGCGCCGAGCGCCGCGAACTTGGGCAGCCAGGTCATGTCGGCGGTCACGACATCGGGCGGAGTGCCGCCGGTGAGGACGACGTTGAGCTTTTCGAGCGTCGTGTCCCAGTCGAGGGCTTCATACTGGATCGTGATGTTCGGGTTCTCTTTCTGGAAGCCCTCGATGAGCGGCTTGAGCGGCGTGGCCTCGCCGTAATAGTCCCAGACGGTCAGCGTGACCTTCTCGTCGCCGGTGGTCGGCGCGGCCGTGGTAGCCGGGCCGGCGCACGCGGCGAGGCCCAGCGCCAGGGCGAGCGTGGCTGAAAGGGTTCTGCGGATCGACGGTTTCGACATGTGCTCCTCCTTGCAGATGGGCGGCGGTCAGGCCGTCCAGGACAGCACGGCGCCGCCGTGGGCGTCGAGCGCGAACGTCCAGGTCTGGTCCCCGCCGGGCAGCATGTCGCTGCCCAATGGCGTGATCTGGGCGAGGTTCCGGATGGGGTCGCGGGCCGTCAGGGTCACGGTGCAGGCCCGCCCGCTGTGGTTGGCCAGCACGACGTAGCCGCGGCCCCCGCCGCGGCCCTCGCCGCGGCCCTCGCCGATCAGGCCGGCCGCCTCGACCGACGGGTTGTCGGTGCAAAAGCGCGGGACGATGCCGGCCGAGTCGGCTAACGCCCGGTACAGGCGGTGGGTGGGCTCTTCGGCCTCGAACGCGCTGGGCGTCACGCCGAGGTAGGTCTCGAGCGGATACGCGCACAGCAGCGCCTGGCCCTTGCCATAGCGCTTCAACACGAGCGCCGGTCGGCCGTCTTGGTCGACGGCCAGGACCTCGCCGCCGTTGATCGTCAGGGTCGCCGGCCACTGGCGCGGGTCGCCGGGGTCCGCCCTGTAGCGCCAGGTCGTGCCGGCCGCGATGTCGCCGAACGGCGCGACGAAGGTCAGCGCGACGTCGTCGGCGTGGATGTGATCGGCGAGTTCGCAGCCGAACAGATCGGCCATCTCCGGGATCGCGGCGTCGGCGCAGACCGAGGCGTAGACGGCGCCGCCCGCGTTCACGTACGCGCGCACCTCGTCCCAGAACGGCGTGTGCACGTGGACGAGGTTGCGCTCGGTGCTGGTCAGCGGGGCGGGGAGCAGCAGCAGGCGCCGGCTGCGCCAGTCCATCGTTTCGCGCGGCATGTCGACCTTGAGCCCGGCGCGCCGGCCGAGGATGAAGGCGCTCAACGTCGCGCGCGTGTACCAGAGATTGGCGTCGCTCATGTCGAAGCGATCCTGCGTTGACGTGTACGGGATCGCGCTCGCCCCGCTCAGCCCGAGCCTCGAGAAGTCGCCGTGTGGTTTGGCCCACTCGAGCGGCACGATCAGGGCCGCCTCGCCGAGCGCCGGCGCAACGCCTGTGAGATCTATCTGACCCAACACCTGGCTGAAGCGGCGCAGTTCAGTTCCGCGCGGCCGATCCCGTCGGTCCCAGGTCGTCAGGCCGAACTGGGTCTCGTGCGGGGCGCGCCGATAGGGCGTGCGCGTGTACTGCGCGGGGGCGGCGTCGGTGTAGCACCATGGCAGAAAGCCGCAGGATCCTGCCGCAAGGCCCGAGTACATCGTCACCCTGTCGAAGGCCGCGACGCGCTCGGGGCTGTACTGGGCCGACGACGCCCCGAACTCGTGGATCATCACAGGCTTGCCCGCGCCGCCTGAGAGCGTCGTTTGAAAGGCTGCCGCGTAAGTGCCGCGCTCGGAGAGCATCGGATCCGGGAAGCGGTCGAGCGTGTAGATCGAGTACGGGTGCACCGAGAGGAAGTCGACCTCGTCGATGATCGTGTCGGGCCTGAACGGTCCGTGGGCGATGTCTTCGACGTTGGTGCCGACGCAGAGCACGTGGCCCGGGTCGTGGCGCCGCAGCGCGCCGGCGATCAGGCGCGTCCAGTTGATGGCCATGGCGTCGGTGGTCTGATCGCCCACGATCCAGAACGGCGGCTCGTCGGTCAGGTCCCAGGCCAGGATGGCGGGCTCGCCCTTGTAGCGGCGCGCGAATTCGGCGGCGTGGTCGGTCTGCAGGCGCAGCATCTCGGCGTCGGCGTGGGGATGCCGGCCCTGGCGCCACGGCACGTCCCAGAATGCCTCGCCGACCTCGCCGCCGATGAAGAATGTCGGGTGCAGGTAGATGTCGTAGGCGTGGGCGAGCCTGACGAAGACGTCGAACTGTTTGAAGGCCTCGGGGTTGTAATCGCCCGGGCGCGGCTCGAACCAGGCCCAGAACAGATCGAAGCGCATGGTGTTGAAACCGAGTTCGCGCATCTTGGCGAAGTCGGCTTCAACCTCGGCCTCGTCAAACTCAGTCGGCCACTGCAGCCCGGCTTTGGCTGGCACCCAGTGCGCGCCGATCGGCATGAAGGCGCGGCCCGCTACGGCGAAGTAGGGGCCGTTGACGGTGGCAGGCGACAACGGCATGCGTGGACTCTCTTTCAGTTGATCTGTTGGCGGCCGGTGTAGAACGTGAAGCGATCGCCGTGGTAGACCGAGTCGACGCACTCGATGACGTCGTAGTTGGCCAGGAACGTGATGCGACGCGCGGCGAGCACGGGCCGGCCTGGCTTCATCTTCAGCAGCAGCGCCTCTTCCTTCGTCGCGGCGCGTGCCTCGATCTCGGCGTCGGCCCAACTCAGGACGTGGCCGAAACGCCGGCTCAAAACTTCGTAGAGCGATTGGCTCGTCAGGTCCTCGTCGAGCAGGCCCGGGCACAACCGGCTCGGAAGATGGGCGGTCTCGACGGCGACCGGATCACCGCTGGCCAGGCGCACGCGCTTGAGCCGAATGGCGCGCTCGCCTTCCTCGAGGTGCAGGGTGTCGCGGATCTCGTCGTCGGGCACGACCTCCTTGAATGACAGGATGCGCGAGCTCGGCTCGAGGCCGCGCGCGCGGATGTCGTCGCTGAAGCTGCGGAAACCCGAGATCTCGCGGATGCGCGCGTGGGCCACGAAGGTGCCGCGGCCCTGCTGCCGGAAGGCGCGCCCCTGGCCGACCAGGTCGTCGAGCGCGCGTTTGGCCGTGATCCGGCTGACTTTGTAGCGGCTGGCCAGCTCAGCCTCGGTCGGCAGCTGAACGCCCGGGCGCAGCGCGCCGCGCTGGATCTGCTCGAGGAGGTCCTGTTCGATGCGGAAGTACATCGGCGCCTGGTTGCGTAGGGCAGGGATGGTCATCGCGTGTTTTCAACCTTAAATTTGATATGTTGTTATATTGACTGCGAAGTTGTCATGATGATATATTGACTCTGGTCAGCGAGTCAATGGGCAGTGGAACATCGACGACCATCTGTGCCATGCTCGGGCAGGAGATCGCCATGTCAGACGTCCTCTGCATCGACATCGGTGGGACGAAAACCGCGGTCGCCGCTCTCAGCGATGAGGGCGAGCTGTACGCGTGGGTGAGCGCGCCGACGCCGACGCAGGCCGGTGCGAGCGCAGTGCTCGCCCTTGTGGAGTCTCTGGCCCGGCAGGCGCAGGCTTCGGTTGGCGCGCGCGGTGTTGAACTGAGCGCCGTAGGTGTCGCCGCGGCCGGGGCCATTGACGTCGAACGGGGCGTGCCCATCTTTGCCGGGGCCACGTTGCCGGGCTGGGCCGGCGCGCCGATCCGAATGCGCCTCGAAGCCGTGCTCGGCCTGCCCGTGATCGTCGACAACGACGTCAACGCTCTGGCGTTGGGTGAACTGAAGATGGGCGCCGGGCGGGGATATTCGGATCTGCTCGTCGTGGCCGTCGGGACCGGCGTCGGTGGCGCGCTGTTCCAGGCAGGGCGGCTCTGGCGCGGAGCCTCGTGGAGCGCTGGCGAGATCGGCCATCTCCTCATCGATCTCGAGGGACGGCGTCGCTGCAATTGCGGTCAGGCTGGCCATCTTGAGGCGTACGTCGCCGGCCCGGCCCTCGCCGCGCATTATCAGGAGCTGGCCGGTCTGATCGAACCCATCGATCTGCGCCACGTCGCCGAGCGAGCCAGCGCCGGTGACCCGCACGCCGTCGAGGCGATCGTGACGGGCGCACGCGTGCTCGGACAGGCGTTGGCCGGCGTCGCCTGTCTGTTGGATCCGCAGGCGATCGTCATCGGCGGCGGCGTGGCCGAGCTCGGCGATTTGTGGTGGTCGGCATTGCGCTCGGCCTTGCGGGGCGGGCCGCTGCCCGGGCCGGCCGGGGTCATTGTGATGCCCGCGCAACTCGGCACACTGGCCGGCCTCGTTGGGGCGGGCTGTCTGGCTCGCGAGCGCCTGAAGGGGGGCGATGAATGACTTCGGCAACGGTGCTCAAGCGAGGCCTGATCGTCTCGTGTCAGGCCTACGAGGGCGATCCGCTGTTCGGTGCTCCGATCATGGCCGCAATGGCCCGGGCAGCCGAGGTCGGCGGCGCGGTCGGCATCCGCGCCAATTCGCCGGCTGACATCGCCGCGATCCGGGCGATCACGTCACTGCCGCTCATCGGCCTTCACAAGCTGTACGACCCGGTCTCGCCCGTCTACATCACGCCGACGCTGGAGGCCGCAGCCTCGATCGTTCAGGCCGGCTGCGACGTTGTCGCGCTCGATGCCACGGATCGCGCCCGGCCGGGTGGATTGACCCTGGCCGAGCAGATCCGCTTCGTCCACGACGAGCTGCAGCGCCCGGTGCTGGCCGACGTCAGTTGCCTCGATGACGCGGTGATGGCCGAGGCATGCGGGGCTGACTACCTGAGCACGACCCTGGCCGGTTACGTCCCTGGTGGCCGGCCACCGACAGACGGGCCGGATCTCGCGCTGGTGGCCAGTCTGGTCGGGCGCTGCGGGCGACCGGTGCTGGCCGAAGGCCGGTTTCAGGCGCCTGACGAGGTTGCCCAGGCTTTCGCGCTTGGCGCGTACGCCGTCGTGGTGGGCGGCGCGATCACGCGTCCTGAGGCCATCACGCGCCGGCTTGTCGCGGCAGTCCCGCCGGCAGTCCCGCCGGCAGTCCCGCGCGATCCGAATGGGGCCGATTGAACGTCACGGTTGGAGACGACCATGCTTCGGTTGCTCGAACAGAACGGTTTCACCCTGGTGGTGCCCGATGACGAGATGGCCGTCGGACTGCAAGACCTGATGGATCGCGGCCGATCATCGAACCGCGAGTTCCTGAGCCAGCCGACCGGCGCGCTCACGCCGGGCCGCATCACGGGCTCGTTCATCTACGCTCATCCGCCGGACTACATCGGCCGGCCGACGATGGAGTGGGGCGT
>CAYZRP010000005.1:71260-119449 GCA_964480865.1 uncultured Anaerolineales bacterium
GCCACCGCCGAGAGGCTCGATGCCGATGCCGACGCGCAGCTCGCCTGCTTCAATGAATTGTTGGCCTATCGCGGCGGTTTCCAGGGCTTCTACATGAGCCCCGAGACGGGCTACCCCGGCGCGCGCCAACCCGAACGCGAGAAGTTGCTCAACGGCTACTACAGCCGCGTGTGCCGGGGCGTCAAGGAACTGATGCCTGAGTTGCCGATCCTGATGTCGCCTGGCACCTACTTCTATCAGAGCCACGAGCGCGACACCCATGACTTCCTTGTTCAGATGCTGGCCGGCTGCCCGGTCGACATCCTGGCGCCGCAGGATTCGATCGGCACGTTCGGCAACACGCTGGCGAACTGCCGGCCGGCCTTTCAGGTCTGGCGCGACGTCTGCCGCACGCTGGGGATCACGCTCTGGGTCAACGCCGAATCGTTCGAGCGCGCGCGCATCGACACTGTCAGCGATTTCGTTCCGGCGCCGATCGAGCGACTGACAGCGCAACTGTCGCTGGCGGCGGAGTTCGGCGAAAAGATCGTCAGCTGGGAGGTGCCCCACTTCTACTCGGCCAGCGCCGGGCCAGCCGGGTTGGCCCTGCGTGACGACTACCTGCGTTTGATGGCGTCTTGATCAATCGTGGCCCGGCCGATACTCAAAGACCGGGGAGGCAGGCGCGCGCCCGCCTGCGGCATGGGACGCCAGGAACCGAGATGAGTCCGCCGCGAAGTTCGCCCCCCCAATCCCTACGAAATCTCTAATTCGTCCGGCACCCAGCTTGCCAGTGCGTGTATACTAAACATTCGCGCCGGCGCCGTGCGAATTTAGTGATGAACAAGAAAGTCACGCTAGCCGACATCGCCCGCAAGAGTTCCGTCTCCCTCTCGACGGTCTCACTGGTGCTGCGCGATAAGCCCGGTATCCCTCCCGAAACACGCAAACGTGTGCTTGATACAGCTCAAACGTTGGGCTATCGCCGCAAAATCCGGGCAGGCGCGCAAGGTCATGAAGCTGAGCCATCTCTTCGCAGCCTGGGTGTCATCATCAAGATCGATGACGAGGAAGCGCCGCTGGCTAACCCGTTTTACATGCACGTGATGGCCGGCATCGAGGAGATCTGTCGCAAGCAGAAGGTCAATCTTCTGTATGCCACATTGCCGGTCGACGCCAATAACATGCCGGTCGAGGTGCCGCGGCTGCTGACCGAGCAGCATGCCGATGGCCTGTTGTTGGTCGGCCTCTACATCGACTCGGCCTTCGGCACGCTCTTCACCGATCGACGCGAGCCCGTGGTCCTGGTCGACGGGTATGCGGAGGACGAGACCTTCGACGCGGTGGTCTCTGACAACGTCGGCGGCGCGACCGAGGCCGTCACCCGCCTGATCGGGGCCGGGCACCGTCGCATTGGTCTGGTCGGCGGGCATGATCACGCCTTTCCCAGTCTGCGTGAACGACGCCAGGCCTGGCGACAGGCCCTCGAGCAGCATGGCCTGCGAGCAGATGCCGTCGCCGACTCGGGGCTCAAGGCCGCCGACGGCGCCGCCGCAGCGCTCCAGCTCCTCGAGAAGCACCCCGACGTGACGGCCCTCTTTGGTGTCAACGACCAGATCGCGATCGCGGCCATGCAGGCGGCGCAGTCGCTCGGTCGACGCGTGCCCGACGATCTGGCCGTGATCGGCTTTGATGACATCGAACTCGCCCGACACGTCTCGCCAGCCGTCACCACCATGCGTGTCGACAAAGTGGGTATGGGCCGCCTGGCTGTCCAGTTGATCCAGAACCGGCTCGAGTTCCCCGACTCAGAACGGGTCGTGGCCGTCTTGAAGCCGCGCCTCGTCGAGCGCGAGTCGGCCGGCGGAATCCACGCGGCCGAGAGCCTGCCTGCTCGCTCGGCCGATCCGGCTTGAGAGAACCCGGGCGGGGGGCGTTCTTCGTCATCTGGGCTGAAGCGCTGCATGCATGAAGGATGAGATTCGTCGCTTGACTTGCGTCCATCTGATTTAGTATTCTTTACTAAAACCCTGGAGCCCACTATGACCCTGACGTCCTCCGCCTCAAAACGAACCCTGTCGGGAAGTGCCCTGCCGAACATCCCCTGGCAGGATCGGCCGGCCGGCCTGAATGATGTGGTCTGGCGCTACGACGCCAACCCCGTCATCCCGCGCAACGCCACCTCCACCTCGAACAGCATCTTCAACAGCGCCGTTGTGCCATTCGAAGGCGCTTATGCCGGCGTGTTCCGCTGCGACGACAGGCGCCGCGTGATGGACGTACACGCCGGACGCAGCGCCGACGGCATCAACTGGACGATCGACCCGCAGCCGATCAAATTCCAGTGCGACGATCCCGAGATTGGCAAGTTCGTGCACCGCTACGACCCGCGCGTGTGCTGGATCGAGGACCGCTACTACGTCAGTTGGTGCAACGGCTATCACGGCCCAACCATCGGCATGGGCTACACCTACGACTTCGAGACCTTCGTGCAGATGGAGAACGCCTTCCTGCCGCACAACCGCAACGGCGTCCTCTTCCCGCGACGCATCAACGGCAAATACGCGATGGTCAGCCGGCCGAGCGACACCGGCCACACGCCCTTCGGCGACATCTTCTACAGCGAGAGCCCGGACCTGATCTACTGGGGCAAGCATCGCTTCGTCATGGGCCCCAAGTCGTGGACGTGGCAGAGCACCAAGATCGGCGCCGGTCCGACCCCGATCGAGACGACCGAAGGCTGGCTGCTCTTCTATCACGGCGTGCTGACGTCGTGCAACGGCTTCGTCTACAGCTTTGGCGCGGCGCTGCTCGATCTCGAGCAGCCCTGGAAGGTCATCTACCGCACGGCGCCTTACCTGATGTCGCCGCAGACGCTCTACGAGTGCGTGGGCGACGTGCCCAACGTGGTCTTCCCGTGCGCGGCGCTGACTGACGCCGACACCGGCCGCATTGCGCTCTACTACGGCGCCGCCGACACCGTCACGGGCATGGCCTTCGGCTACGTCGACGAGATCCTGGACTTTCTCAAGGCCAACTCGGACGTTTGATCTCACGCTCCCGGCCCGGGTGACCCGTCATGCCACACTACGGATTCAACTTCCTGTGGATGTTCAGTTCGTGGGACGGGCGGGCGCCCGAGCCCGCTGATGAGCGCGCGCTCGACTTCCTGGGCGAGACCGGGTTCAACTTCGTCCGCGTTCCGCTCGACTACCGGTTCTGGACGACGGACTTCGACTACCTGCATCCCGACGAGCGCGTCTTCCATCACATCGACAGCTACGTCGCTGCATGTCGGGCTCGCGGCCTGCACCTGAGCCTCAACCTGCACCGCGCGCCGGGCTATTGCATCAACGCCAACGACCGTGAGCGCGACAACCTCTGGCTCGACGCCGTCGCGCAGGACGCTTTCGTCTTCCTTTGGGAGACGTTCGCGAAACGCTACGCGGATGTGCCGGCCGAAGCGCTGAGCTTCGACCTTGTCAACGAGCCACCGCAGGTTGGCGATTACGGCATGACGCGCGAGAACCACGCTGCCCTGGTGCGCCGCACGACGGCCGCGATCCTGGCGATCACGCCCGACCGGCCCGTCACCATCGACGGCCTGGCCGGCGGCAACCTGGCGATGCCCGAGCTCGCCGATCTGGGGGTCACGCACAGCGGGCGCGCCTATCAGCCGTTCCCGGTCAGCCATTGGGGCGCCGAGTGGTCAACCGACTGGCGCACGGGCGACGGCCCGAACTATCCAGGCACGCGCTACTACGGCTACACCTGGAACCGCGACACGCTGCGCGAGTTCTACAGGCCATGGCGCGAGGTCGAGGCCGCTGGCGCCGCTGTGCACATCGGCGAGTTCGGCTGCTATAACCAGACCCCGAACGACTCGGCCCTGCGCTGGTTCACGGATCTCTTTGCGCTCTTCAGAGAATTCGGCTGGGGCTATGCGTTGTGGAACTTCGAAGGCGCGTTTGGCATCGTCAACCACGGCCGGCCCGGCGCCGTCTATGAAGATCTCCATGGCTACCGCGTCGATCGTGCGCTCTTCGACCTCATGCAACAGGGCAGGGTGTGAGCGGGAGGCACTAGGCGCGGGAGCGCTGAAGTGTGGGTGCGCCACGACACCCCGGTCCATGTCATCCAGAGGGCCAACCGAACCTGCTCCAAGGCGCGCTGAATGAGCCCGAAGGATCTCCTCCGAAGACCCATGTGCCTTCGGAGGAGATCCTTCGGGCTCATTGAGCGAGTCAGATAGCCATCACGGTTGGCCCTCTGGATGACATGGACGGAAAGGGCATCACGCACCCGCGCTCCCCACACCCGTGCTCCCCTACGCCCTCCGGCCAGGCCAGGGCGACGGCATGTGCTTTGAGGTCTTCTTGCGTCTTGAGGAGAGCGCGAACTCAAAGCCGCTCAACAAGATGATCGGCAAAAGGAAGCCAATGGTCAGCAGCGGGATGCCAATGAGAGCCGCCGTCGTCGACTGGCAGCTCGCTCCCCCCAATGCATCGCAGGCACCCACGAGCCACGTCCAGTAGAGCGGTGTCAGCCCGATGCTGATCGCCAACCACATCTTGGATGTACGGAGATAGCCACTGACAAAGCCGGCCAGATGCGCGGCGCACAACGCGCCGATCAGCCAGATCCAGTCGGGCGCTGTTTGCGGGGAAATGACGCCGGTGTACACGTCTGGGTGCCGGTCGAGGAAGAACGCCCACAACGCGAATACGAAAAGGATCGAGCCGCCCAGGCCGCGCAGGGCCGGGTGGTCGTAGACGGATCGAGCATAGTCCATAGACATGGTTCAACTATACAGCGCGAGGCAGGCCGCTCGTACGCGGATAGAGCGGATCCTTGCATGTGTTACCAATGATCTTGATGCGTCAGCGTCATCCGCCACGATCCGCGCCATCCGCGTACGAAGCCAGTTTTACGGGGGATCTTCCCCCGGCGGCACGAGCCAGTAATCGGCCATGAGTTCGCGCGACCAGGCAGGCTGGGTGACGGCCTGGCGGGGCAGGAACTCCTGCATCACGGGCTTGAGATCGAGGATCGGCGTGCCGTCGATGGCGTCGAGCTCGGCCACGACCAGGGTCGCGCCTTCGACACCGAGCACGCGGCAAATCGTGCTGCCGATCCGGTTCGGCCGGTTCTTGCCGCGCTGGGCGAAGATGCCGACCGCAGGCCACGCCGTGTTGTTGCGCGGATGACGGGTGCCCGTGACGATCCGGCTTTCATCCACCCGATGAAAGACGAAGAGCACCTCGACGTGCGAGAACTCGCCAAGGCCCTGCAGGGAGTCCGCGCTATATGGGGCGACCAACTCGATGCGCGCGACCTCCTCACCCCAATGATCATCCTCGGCCTGCGTGCGCCGGGCCTTCACGAACGCGATGGGGTTGACCGTGATCGACATCCTGCCTCCACTGCCGGCCTGAAGCCCCGATTTAACTCGCCTGAACCCGTTCTAAACACGCAGGCCTTAAAACAGGCTCAACGGAATTTGAACTGGGCGAGCCTTAGGGCCCGACGTGAAAACAATGGTACACGGCAACTCCTCCACTCTTGATGACGATATTCGCCAGGCGACCGCGTCTGGTCGGGGCCTGCTGGAAGGCCTGGCGGCCTTCGACCCGATCTCTCTTGGAGAGATGGACGCCGTGGCCCTGCTGAGCCGCACCGATACCAAGTTCCTGCTGCGGACCGGGCAACTGATCGAGGCGCTGCCGCTCCTCAGCCAGCACTATAAGGTGCTCGAGGTCGAGGGCGAGCGGCTGAGCCCCTACCACACCCTGTACTTCGACACGCCTGAGTTCGAACTCTTCCGCTGGCACCACGCCGGCGGCCGCAATCGCTACAAAGTGCGCAGCCGCCGCTACGTGCAGACCAACGTGTCGTTCTTCGAGGTCAAACACAAAGTCAATCGCTTTCAGACGGTCAAGGAGCGTATCCCCACGCACGGTCTTGTGACGCGCCTGACGCCTGAGGCCACGCTCTTCCTGCGCGAGCGACTGCCCTCTGATACTGAGCGGCTGCAACCCAAGCTGTGGAACCTTTACGCGCGCATCACGCTCGTCAACCGGTTTGTGACCGAACGCGTCACGCTTGACCTTGACCTGCGCTTCTCGTCGGCCGATCGCGCCTTCGAATTGCCCGGTGTGGTCACGGCCGAGGTCAAGCAAAACGGGCGGCCGCAGCGCACGACCTTCATCCAACTGATGCGTCGCCTGGGCGTCCGCGAAGGCGGATTCAGCAAGTACTGTGTCGGGGTCAGCCTGCTGTACCCGCACGTCAAACACAATAACTTCCTGCAGCAACTGCGGACGTTGACAGCGTTGGCCGGGGAGGCCTGACCATGGACATCACCACGTTGTTCGCCGGGTTCGCACTCAACCTTGTGATCGCGATCCTGATCGTGCGTTTCATCTATTACCCGGCCAAGCAGAACAAGAACTACGTCTTCACCTTCCTGGCCTTCAACACCATCATTTACTTTGTGATGAGTGTCTTATCCACGGCCGAGATCGGCGTGGGTGTCGGCTTTGGGCTCTTCGCGATCTTCTCGGTGTTGCGCTACCGCACGAATGCGATGGCGACGCGCGAGATGACGTACCTGTTTGTGCTCATCGGCCTGCCCGTAATCAACTCGGTCATGATGCGCGAGGCGAACTGGATCACGCTGGCCGCGCTCAACGTCGCGATCGTGGCGATCCTGTACGTGCTCGAGCGCGAGTGGGGCTTCACCTATACGAGCGCCAAGAACATCCGCTACGAGCGGCTCGACCTGGTTCGCCCTGAAAACCACCAGGCGCTGTTGGCCGATCTGCGCACGCGTACCGGCCTGCCGGTCACGCGGGTCGAGATCGGTTCGATCGACCTGATCAACGACTCTGCCCGGCTGCGCATCTACTTCGCCGAGCCGCGCACCCAACGCCGCTCCTCCGATGAGGTCATCGTCGTCGGTGATGACGACGATTGAGCCCAGAGCCAGATAGCCCGCTCTCCTCTCTCAGTGGCTCCGGCCGTTCCAGTTCACTCGAACGGCCGGAGCCCGGAGCCCATCGCTATGCGAACCATCCTGACGAAACAACGCCTCGTCGGCCTGCGGTCCGTCGTCTGCGTGGCCCTGGCCCTCACGCTCGCTGGCTGCAGCCTGGCCCCGTCGGCCGGCACGACGTCGGCCTCCGACGCGACGACTGCCGCGGCCGCGACGCAGGATCCTGCCCGGGGCACAAACGCCCCGTCTGACTCAGTCGAAAGACCGGCCGGCTGGGAGGACGCGACGCACGGCGCCGACGTCGAGCCCAATGTCGAGGTCGTCTTTCCTGACGACAGCGTCAACACCCTGACGATCACGATCGCGCCCGACGACTGGAACGCCATGTTGGCTGATATGACCGAGATCTTCGGCGACCAGGGTTCCCGCCAACAAGGGCCGCAGGCTGGCGGCCCCGGTGCGGGCGGCCCCGGTGGCGGACAGGGCGCAGGGCCGCGCGGGGTCATGAACGCCGAGAACCCGATGTGGGTGTCGGGCACCGTCACCTTCAACGGCGAGACCTGGACGAACGTCGGCGTGAGGTTCAAGGGCAACTCGTCGCTGGCCAACACCTGGTCGAGCGGATCGCTCAAGCTGCCGCTCAAGCTCGACTTCGACCAATATGAAAACACGGTGCCCGCGATCACGGACCAGCGTTTCTACGGCTTCAAGCAACTGTCGTTCTCCAACGGCTTCGGCGATTCGACCTACATGCGCGAAGTCGTGGCCTATGAACTGCTCGACGCCGCCGGATTGACGGCCGCTCACACCGCGTATTACAAGATCGTGCTCGACTACGGCGAAGGGCCCGTCGACATGGGCCTGTACGTCGCCATCGAGGTCGTCGACGACACCGTGATCGAGCGCGTCTACGGCGACGATGACGGCAACATCTACGAGGCCGACGGCGCCGCAGCCAGCCTGGCCGCGGGCACGCAGGACCAGATCCAGGCATCCTTCCAGAAAGAGAACAACACAAACGAGTCGGACTGGAGCGACGTTGAGGCTCTCTACGCGACGCTCAACAGCGACCTGCGCACGACCGACCCGGCCGCATGGCGCGCCCAACTTGAGACGCTCTTCAACGTTGACGACTTCCTGACCTGGCTCGCGCTCAAGACGACGCTGCAACATTGGGATAGCTACGGCAGCATGTCGCACAACTACTACCTCTACGCCAACCCCGCCACCGATCAACTCGACTTCATCTCATGGGACCACAACCAGGTGCTCGGGTCGCAGGGTGGTCCGGGAGGCGGGCGGGGCGGTGGCGGGCCCTCGCGTGCCACGAGCTTCGACCTGGCTGAGGTCGGCGACGACTGGCCGCTGATCCGCTACCTGCTCGACGACGACGTGTATCAGGCGCGCTACGTGGAAGCGCTGCGCACCGTCGACACCCTGTTTGACGCTGAGACGTTGTCGGCGCGCTATCAGGCGCTGTCGGCCCTGATCGAGCCGGCGATCGCCGAGGCCGATCGCAGCGCCTTCAAGGCGGCTGTCGACAGCCTGACGCAGACCACGATTGAACGCGACGAAGCGCTAACAGCCTATCTCGCGACGCTGCGTTGATGCGTGGCGCCGCGAGATAGGCCGCTTTCTCGTTGCCTCAGACGAACGCCGCTGAGTATGGCTGCCTCAGTGCTATAGTTGCTGTGTTGCCTCGGGCGTCCTTGCGACCAATCTGCCCGTTTGAACGAACGGCACCATCTGGGGGATATGAATGACGAGCGTCCTGCCGATCCCTATCGGTGGGTGATCCTGGCCATGGGGACGGCGACCAACGCGATCGTGGCCGCCGCACCGATGATGGCGCTCTCCGTCCTCTTCGACGAAATCCAGCGCGACCTGAACCTCTCGCTTGTGGAGGTCGGCATCCTGTGGAGCATTGCGGCACTGCCTGGCCTGCTTGTCAGCCTCCTGGGCGGGGCGCTCGGTGATCGGTTCGGGCCCAAGCGCCTGATCATCGGCATCGCGCTGCTGGCCGGGATCTTCGGCGGTCTGCGCGCGTGGGCCTTCGACTTTTATTCCCTCATCGTGCTTAACTCGCTGCTGGGCGGTGCGATCATGCCCGTGACCCTCAGCGGCTTCAAGGCCGCCGGCATGTGGTTTCCGCGCCAGCAACTCGGCATGGCGAACGGCGTGTTGTCGATCGGCATGGCTGGTGGCTTCCTGGTTGGCTCTTTGGTCAGTGCGACCTGGCTCTCGCCGTGGTTGGGAGGCTGGCGCAACGTCTTCCTCTTCTACGGTGCTCTGAGCCTGTTCATGATCCTGCCCTGGTCGTTGACCCGTGCCGCGCCGGCGAGTGACGGCCGGGCCATGACCTCTGCTGCGCCGGAGACAGCCTCCATGCGCGCGTCACTGACCGTTGTCGCACGCCTGCGCTCGATCTGGTTGCTGGGTGTCGTGTTGATGGGCCTGTCGGGTTGTGTGCAGGGCGCGCTCGGCTATCTGCCGCTGTATCTGCGCGGTGCAGGTTGGGCGCCCGCGAACGCCGACCAGGCCCTGGCGCTGTTCCACACTGTCAGCATGCTCTTCGCGCTGCCGATCGCATTGGGGTCCGACCGTCTGGGGTCACGCAAGCGCGTGTTGTTGATCGCGTTGGCCGCGATCGTGCTGGGCATCGGGGCCATCGGCATCGTCTCGGGCCCGGCCATCTGGGCGGCCGTCGTGGTTGCCGGCTTTGTGCGCGATGGCTTCATGGCCATCTTTATGACGGCAGTGGCCGAGGTCGAGGGCGTCGGCGCGCGCTACGCCGGCACTGCGACGGGTCTGGTGATGGTCTTCGCCAGCCTGGGCAACCTGCTGGCTCCGCCGCTGGGTAACAGCCTGGCCGGGCTCGCGCCCGGGACGCCGTTCCTGTTCTGGGCCGCATTGGCCTTTGGCGCGCTGGCGGTCCTGACCCAGGTGCCGGAGCGCTCCACAGCCGGGCCGGTGCCCGTCGTGGCCGAGCCGGCCTGAGGGCTGAACAAATGCAAACGGCCCCAACCGGGGCCGTTTTTCGTGTTTTAGGATCAGGTGCTAGCCCGCCGCGGTGTATGCCTGCTTCAACCAGGCGAGCACATCCTTGTCGATCTGCTTTGCATCGGTGACGCGCACGCGATGCGTGACCATCGCGTTCCACGACCCCGACGGCTCGAAGCGCCCGGTGGCCGCGACGCCCTTGAGCTTGATGCCGATGTCGAGCCGCTCGGCCGACGACACCTGAATGATGCCGAACTTCTTCACGCCGCGCACGAGGTTGATGTAGGTGCGGTTGGGCGCGATCTCGACATCCGGCCCAAACTTCACGATCTTTGTGGCCAGCGAGTCATAGGCTTTGCGCCAACCGGCCCTGGCGCCGCTGAAGTGAACGGCCACCGGGTCATCGCCTTTCGCCGGGCCGGCGGTCGACTCGGCCTTGATCAGATGCACGATCGCGTTGGCGTGGCCGTGCCCGAGCCCGAACTCGCTCTTCAACCAGGCGACAATCTCGCCGTGCTGGGTCAGGCCCTTCTTCCTGGCCAGCGCCTGAAAGTCTTTGGGCGTCTTGCCGGTCTTGGCCTGGATGTTGGTGATGTACGACTGAAAGGCCTTGTTGTCGCGTTCGCTTTTCTCAGACATGTCAGTTGCCCCCGATGTTGAGCGCCACGGCCGCCTGCAGCAACTCCCTCAAGGCGGGCTCGTTGAGCGCGTCGCCTTCATGGAGATCGATGCCGCGGCTGCCCTTGGCCTCCAGGCCGGCGTTGAACAACCGATGCGGATCACCGATCTCGGCGCCCTTGAAGAAATTGAGTTTAACGTGATCCTTGAATGACCCCGCCGCCACGAGGTTGCCCTTGAGCGCCCAGACCGGCGTGCCCCATTTGAACTCCTCGGTAGCGCTCGGAACCGTTTCGCGCACGAGCTTTCGGAAACGCGCGATCATCGTGCCGCGCCAATCCCCGAGGCCGGCGATGTGAGCGTCGATTTGCGTGGATGCCGCGCTGGCACCGGGGGTTGCTTTGGTGGCTGTCGATTTCTTCACGGTCGGGCGGGTCGCGGCCTTGCCGGGCGCCTTCGCGGCGGCCGACTTCTTCGCCGCCCTGGCGGCGGGAGCCTTGAACGTCAGGCCCCTGGCCTTGAGCGCCTTGCGCAGGATGGGCAGGGCGCTGGGGCCGATGCCGTGGAGCGCCAGGACCTCGGCCTCGGTATGACGGGCGAGTTGGGCCAGGGTCTTGATCCCCGCTCCTGCCAGCGCGCGATGGGCCGGCTGACTGATCTTAAGGGACTGCAGGTCGGTCAGAGTGGGCTTCTGTGTAGGAGTCATGCGCAAGGTCTTCTCACGGAAAGCCCGAATTGTCAATTGAGTCGATCCCAACCATCGGCTACAGGGACCGGCGGCGGACCGTGGTCAGGGTGGCCTTGATGAAGAGAGCCTGCCTTCCGGCGCGCGCCGAGAGGCAGGCTCTTTCGGGCCGAACGTTGGGGTGAGCAGCGGGTTCAGGCCTGGCGCGCGAGAAGCTCCTCGAGCCGATCCCACGACTCGACAGCCCCTGTCTCCATGCCGGAGTGCAGCATGCCGTCGCGGTCCTCGGTCGATTCGAAGAGCGACGTCATCGTGACGCGAGTGCGTGCGCCCAGATCCTCGAGCGTCAGCGTCTCGACCACCACGTGCCCGGGGAAGCCGTCGAACTCGAAGGTATTGACGACGCGCTCGGGCGGCGTGACCTCACGGTACTCGCCGTGGAAAACGTAAGTTCCGCCGTTGGCGTCGTTCTGGACGAAGCGCCAGGAGCCGCCCGGGCGTACATCCATCGTTTCGACGACCGTGGTCAGGGAGCGCGGCCCCCACCAGTGCGGCACTGCGGTGGGATCGGTCATCGTCTTGAAGACCATATCGCGTGGTGCGTCGAAGATGCGCGACATGCGGATCTCGCGGTCGGACGGCAGGGTGAGGGGGGTGGATTTGTTGGCGGCGGTCATGATCAGTGTGTCTCCTGTGTAGGGTGGATGGGTGCATCGGGCGCTGTGTGGTCGCCCTGGACTTCCTTAAGGTAATCGCCGAGACGGTCGAAGCTCTCCTCCCAATGCTGGCGATAGAACTCCAGCCATTCGGATAGCGACTTGAGCGGCGCCGGATCGAGCCTGCACGGCCGAAGTTGAGCCTTTCGGCCGCGCGTGATCAGGCCGGCCTTCTCAAGCACCTTGAGGTGCCGGGAGATGGCCGGCAGGCTCATGTCGAAGGGCGCAGCGAGCTCCGTCACGGAGGCCTCGCCCTGGCTCAACCGACTCAAAATGGCGCGGCGAGTGGGGTCAGCCAGGGCGGTGAGCGTCAGGCTCAGGCGGTCGGGTGGTTGGGAGTATTGTTTAACTAACATGTTAAATACAGGGTCAGGATATAGCACAGACGATCTAGAGTCAAGACCCAATTTGGAAAAGTCGAACGACCTGCCCGCTCAGCGCTTGAGCAGCTGTATCAACTGACGAGAACCCCTGCATGCAAACCAACCATGTGTGCAAGCGCCAGTTTTCAGGGCCCTCCGAAACCGGGCTTGATCCGGCTTACGGGTGGCGACGGATCACGTCAAATCGTTTCGACAGCGCTCGGCACCATCCGCGTGATCCGCGTTCACGTCTGATTGCCTAATAAATGACCTGCCCACTCGTCCGTGTCCGCCAACCATCAGGGCAATCGCATGAGGACGTGGCTTCATCGCCTCAGTTGATAAAGTGCCTTCTCCTCGTTTTCTCGGAAGAATCAGATCAGGCACTTCTAATGCGAGGGCCCTGGCGCCAACTATTGCTGGCCAGTCCGCCCGGATTTGTCGTGGTACACTGGTCGATCGTATCGTCGTTTAGTCAGCAGTCTTGTGCGTGTCTCCGTTGGGTTCCGTCTCTGCGTGATGGGCGTTTGACTTCTGAAGATCGGATCACCTGTGGGTTTCAAAACGTTCAACCTCGATGCGCGGCTGATGACCGCCATCGCTCGCGCCGGCTACACCGAGCCGACGCCCATCCAGAAGGCGGCCATCCCTGTGGCGCTGACCGGCCGTGACCTGATCGGCACAGCCCAGACCGGCACCGGCAAGACCGCGGCCTTCGTCCTGCCGATCCTGCAGCGCCTGATGCCCGGCCCGCGTAACCAGGCTCGCGCGCTCATCATCACGCCGACCCGCGAGCTGGCCGAGCAGATCAATGACACGATCAAGGCCCTGGCGGCCGGGACGTCGCTGAGGAGCGCCACGATCTACGGTGGGGTCGGTCAGGCCCAACAGGTCAGGGCCCTGAAGGACGGCGTCGAGATCCTGGTGGCCTGCCCCGGCCGGTTGCTCGATCTCATCGACCAGCGCTACGCCAAGCTGACCGCCCTCGAGGTGCTCGTGCTCGACGAGGCGGACCGCATGTTCGACATGGGCTTTTTGCCGTCGGTGCGCCGCATCCTCAAGCACGTGCCCAGCCGGCGCCAGACGATGTTGTTCTCGGCCACGTTCCCGCGCGAGGTCGAAGAGCTGGCCAGCCAGTCGCTGCATCGGCCCGAGCGCATCGCCGTGGACCTGGCGCGGCCGGCGCACACCGTCGCGCACGCGCTCTTCCCGGTGCCGTCGCATTTGAAGACGAATCTGCTGCTCGCGCTGCTCGAGCAGACCGCGACCGACTCGGTTCTGATCTTCACGCGCACCAAGCATCGGGCCCAACGTCTGGCGCGCCAGATCGAGCGCGAAGGTTACAAGGTCACCAGCCTGCACAGCAACCGCAGCCAGAACCAGCGCCAGTCGGCGCTCAATGGCTTCAAGGGCGGCACGTATCAGATCATGGTGGCCACCGACATTGCGGCCCGCGGCCTCGACGTCGAGAGCATCTCGCACGTGATCAACTACGATATGCCCGACACCGCCGACGCATACATCCACCGCATCGGACGCACCGGCCGCGCTCAGCGCACAGGCGACGCCTTCACGCTCTCAACAACCGAGGACGACGTCATGGTGCGCACGCTCGAGAAGATCATGGGGCAACGCATCCCGCGTCAGACGCTCGCCGGTTTCGATTACGCGGCGTCCGCTCCGGAGCGCGAAACGAGTGGACAGGCTCAATCCGGGCCGCGGCGTGGCGGGCAGGGCGGAGGGCGGCGCAGCGACAGTCGCCCCGAGCGGCGTGAGCCGGCGGGCCCTCGACCCGCTCGCCAGGCTCCTCGTCCTGCTGCGCAGAGCGAGCGCCGCGAACAGCCCGTCGCCGTCAAGCCTGACACGCGACCGGCCACGCCCGCCCGACCCGAGCAGCGGCCGCAGCCGGCCGGGGGCGCTCGCCCATCACGCTGGCAGTACCGCGGGTCACGGCGCAACCAGAGCAGCCGCTGAGCGGTATCTTACTCAAGAAGCGAAGCGCCCATCGATCATCGATGGGCGCTTCGCTTTTACGAGAACCTCAACACAGCCGCGCACAGGTTCTTGTCTGGCATGAGACGCTGCGGGAGCGCGAAGACGCGCGCGTCCGTTGTGGTCGCGCAGCCGGCAGCCACGTCGAGCAGGTCATCGCGCAGCCCTGATCCGCGCCGGTCCCCGTCGATGTGCACGGCGAGCGTGTCGGCATCGAACCGCCCCCACACGACGCGATCAAGCGCCACGAGCAACGACGCGATCCGGCCCTGGCTCGCGGCCGGCAAGACCCGGCGCAGGTCGGTGGTGACGCGCGCCGTGTGGCCGAGCCGATCCACTTCAGCGCGCGCCGCGACTTCAGCAGCGCCACGTTCAGGGATCAGGCGCCCCCAGGCGACGGCATGCAGTTGGGCCAGGTCGGCGCGGTCGACGTTGCCGTCGATCTCGGCTTCGACCAGCGCCGGATAGCGACTGACCTGTCGATACAGGTCGAGCAGATAGCGCACCCCGGCCAGCACCAGTGGCGGCCGTTCGGAGGGCAGCCACGCACAGAGGGCGCCGTCGATCTGGCGGCAGAATCGCGTCTGCTCGTCTCGCAATGGCTCCTCGTTGGAGGCCGCGCCGAAGAAGCGTACGTCGCCGCGCCGGCCCGCGATGCCATGCGGCCCTGCGCCATGCAGCCGGATCTGGGCCGCCGGCTCCACATCTGACCGAAGCGTATCCGCCAGTTGATGAGGCAGAGTTCCCTGCAAAGCTTCGGTCAGGCCCTCTTCGTTGCCGCGGAAGAGCCGTGCCGACTTCTGGCTGAGCGCCAGCAGATAGTAAGTCAGACGATCCGAAAGCAACGGCCACAGCAGCTTGACGTGGAAGCGCGTTCCGACGAAGACGGCCGGGCCGATGGCCTCACGCAACTCGTAAATCCAGGCCGACCCCTGTACCAGGAAGAAAACCAGGCCGCCCGGCGGATCTCGCCAGAGCGCGGCGTCATCGACCAGTGCTCGCGCCGGTTCGAGGATGGCCGCACAGGCCTCGGCGCTCTGACCGATCGCGGTCAACTGGATCTCGGCCACTCGTAACAGGTGGCGCAACCGGGTACGGTTCTCGAACGCGAGTGTGCCAACCGGGCGATTGGGCAGGTAGATTGACACTGCCGGGTGCGATTGATTGGCCGCTCGGGCCCGGATCTCGGTGAACGTTGCTGGCTTCATACGTTCTCCTTTTCGATCAAGCGATTCGATTGGAGATGCTGAACGTGTGGCGCCCGGATCACGAGCCGGACGCCACGCCATGGAGTTTGTCAGAAACCGAAGGACGGGGCGAAAGCGAAGGCGACGACTTCCGGTTCGGCGAGCGTCAGATAGTCAGCGGTCGCCATCTTCAGCCTGTCGGAGAGCGTGCCGACCTGAAACGTGAGCGTGTCGGTTCTGGCCAGGTCCGAGTCGATCAGCGTGCGCATGTCATACAGCTTGCCGAACGGCGGCAGGGCGCCTGGCAGGCAATCAGCAAAGCGATCGCGGAAAAGGTACTCGGGAGCGGGGATCGCGTGGTGGACCGCGAGCGCGGCCCGCACTTTGGTGTAGTTCACGCGGGCCGGTGTTGCGAGGACGAGCATGACCAGATCGCCATCAGCCTCGGCGATGATGACCTTGGCAACCTGCGCGCCCTTGTCGCGGCTTTCGACGGCCCGCTCGCGGTGGCGCTGCGTCTGGAACGACACACCGGACTGCCTGACGAGGTTCTGGACCCGTTCGAGACAGGTTTCCATGTTAACGACCTCCCGCGTGCACGGTGCCGACCCTCGATCAAGATGGATGATCAGAAGGCACCTCACACCGTAACACCGAGAGTGTGCGATCGCTAGTGACGTTCGGCGTCACGCGGGCCATACCGATCGTTCTATCTTTAAGGTTGTCCGGGGCCGGTGACGGCGATCAGTTTCTTTAAGTTAGGAAGGCATGTCGCCGGAGCACAGGCCTTTAAGGTTCCTGACGCTCCCAACAGGCCCAACGTGCGTTGGAGGAGCCACTTTGGGCGGCAGCGACGGCTTGCCTGTCGAAACCCTTGAGCCCGAAGAGGCGCGTGCGCAGTTCGACTTCGCCGGGCGCACCTAACGGAACTGTGCAGCTGTCGCGCCGGCCGACGAGCACCCAGGCCGCGCCGACGACGTCGGCCTGACACTCGATCAACACGAAGGTCAGGTCGCGCCAGGCCACGCGTTCCGCCAGGCCGGAGGGCCCGTGACAGACGATCAGCGTGTCGGTGACTTCGACCCAGACGATTTGGCCCGAGCGGGGCGGGGTATCCAACGAGAGGTTGATTCGCCACGGCATCAGTGCCATCCCATCAGCCCCCACACCGACTGCACAGCGTGCCAGAGGTCGGGCAGAAAGCGCGCGAGGAGGATCAGGGCCAGCACCAGCAGCCACTTCGATGGCAGACGCCCATGGAAGGACGTCAGCCGCTTCTGGACGGTCAGGCTGACCTCGAGCTCGTGTTCGGTCTTCTTTTTCTTGTTGTCGTTGTGTTCGGACGACCCCGCCCTGTGTTTCTGTTGCATCACGCCACCCTGGACAGAATACAGAACTTATGTTCTAATAGCAAGTGCCAGATGTGGCGGTGCTGGCGCTTGCATAACCAAGACGGTTCGATAAAATCAACAGCTTGCCTCTATCAATAGCCAGGCAATGTCGCCGGAGCGTTCAGACCAGGGTCAAGGCCCCGGTCAGGGCCCTCCGGCTTGCACCGTATCCCAAACTCGCGAGGTGAGTGTGACGACTGCGACCAAACACGCTTACTCCGGCGCCGATGTCGAGCAGCTCAACTGGAGCCGCGCGGTCCGCGCCAACCCGGGCATGTACGTGGGCGACGCCCGCGAACATGGCCTGCACCACATCCTGTGGGAGATCATTTCGAACTCGATCGACGAGGCCGTGGCTGGCTTCGGCAAGCAGATCGAGATCGTGCTCGAAAAGGACGGCAGCGCCACGGTCATCGACCAGGGCCGCGGCATCCCGATCGAATGGAAGCCCGAGTCGAACCGCTCGGCGCTGACCCTGCTTTTCACGGCCCTGCACGCCGGCGGCAAGTTCAAAGACAAGGAACGCGACCCGAAGAAGGGCGCTTCGGCCTACTCCAGCTCAGGCGGCATGCACGGCATCGGCACCAAGGCCTGCAACGCGCTTTCGGCCTGGCTCGAGGTGACCGTCCGCCGCCATGGTCTGCGCTTCGTCCAGCGCTTCGAGCAGGGCGGAGACAAGATCACGCCGGTTGAGGTCTACGACGCTGAGGGCCAGATCGCCGAGATCAGTGAGCACTTTTCGATCGACCTCGACAAGAACCAGATGGCCACGAAGGTGCTGGTCAAAGGCAAGGCGATCAAGTTCAAGCCGTACAAAGACACGCATACCGGCACGACGGTGTCGTTCCTGCCCGAGCGCGGCTTCTTCGACGCCAAGGCGATGGAGTGGACCAAGGACGCGGCTGTGCCGTGGGACGCCGAGCGGCTGCGCACGCGCCTGCGCCAGGCGTCGTTCCTCAACGCCGGAGTCAAGTTCAAGTTCACGGACAAGCGCGCGGGCGGCGAGACCGAGATCTTCGAGTCGGATAAGGGCCTGCTCGGGTATCTGAGTTGGCTCAATGACGGCGAGGAGCCGCTGCACAAGCCGATCGAGATCGAGAAGGACATCCAGATCGAGGTCAACGACGCGCAGCAGAACCTCAAGGTCCACATCGCGCTGCAGTACGCGGGCGACATGACCCACGTCGAGTCGTTCGTCAACAACATCCCGACCGCTCAGGGCGGCAAGCACGTCCAGGGCTTTCAGACGGGTTTGATGAAGGCGGTCAAGGCCTTCGCCGATGACAAGAAGCTGATCAAGAAGGAAGACCTGCGCTCCGACGACGTGCTGCTCGGCCTGACCAGCGTGATCGCCATCGAGATGACTTGGACGCCTCAGTTCCAGGGTCAGACCAAGGACGCGCTCAACAGCCCCGAGGTCTACGGCCCGGTGATGAGCACGGTCTACGAGGCGATGCAGGGATACCTGAACAAGAACATCCCGGTCGGTAAGCTGATCGTCAACCAGGCGCTGGCGAGCTCGCATGGCCGCGAGGCCGCGCAGCTGGCGCGCCAGGCCGTGATCAGCCGCGGCGGCGGCCTCGACGACGTTGGCTCCGAGCTGACGATCAAGAAGCTGGCCGACATCCAGCGCCGCAACGGCCAGCCGATGGTGCCGGTCGAGCACACCGCGCTCTTCCTCGTGGAAGGCGACTCGGCCGGTGGCTCGGCCAAGCAGGGCCGCACGGCCACGCACCAGGCCATCCTGGCGCTGCGCGGCAAAATCGACAACGTGTGGGACCGCAAGCTTGTCGACATCCTCAAGAGCGCCGAGATCGCCACGATCCTGCGCGCGATGGGCGGCGTCGACGACAAGGGCGAGACGTTCGACCCCGAGCAGATGCGCTACGGCCGGATCTCGCTGATGGCCGACGCCGACGACGACGGCGCGCACATCGTCTGTCTGCTGATCACGATGTTCTGGAAGCTGCGCCCCGAGCTGATCAAGGCCGGGCGGTTGTACGTCTCGCGCCCGCCGCTGTACCAGGTGAAGCCCAAGAAGGGCGAGCCGCGCTACGCCTACACCGAAAACGAGCGCGACGCCTACGTCAGCAAGCTCGGCGGCATGACCACCGTCCACGTTCAGCGCTACTAGGGCCTGGGCGAGATGAACGCCGAGCAGCTCAACGAGACAGCGCTGGCGCTGCCGCCCGAGGCCCTCAACGGTCGGGCCGACTCGCTGACGCGCGACGACTTCGCCCGCCACGCGCACGAGCTCAAGGTCACCGCCGACGACGCCAAGGCCATGCAGAAGACGCTCGAGCTCCTCATGGGGCGTAGCGTCGAGAACCGCCGCGAGTGGCTGATGGGCAACGGTTGGAGAGGGGAACAGGAGTAAAACATTGCTGATTGATGATTTCTGATTGTTGATTGGCTTTCAATCAGAAATCATCAATCAACAATATACGACTATGGCAAAAGCAAAGAAGCCCACCAAGCCGGAGAAGAACGCCAAGTCGGCTGAGAAAGCACCCCAGCCGTCGCTGCCGATGCGCAATGAGCGCAACGCGTCCGAGGAAGTGGATCGCCTGATCGAGAACGGCACGGCGCTGGCCAAGGGTGTGCCCGGCGCGCTGCTGCTCGACGCGAACTACAGGCGCTACGCCGAGATGGTCGTGCTCGGGCGCGCCATCCCGGACGCCCGCGACGGCATGAAGCCCGTGCACCGCCGCATCCTCTACGACATGCTGATCGAGCTCGGCCTGAGCTCCAGCAGCCCGCACAAGAAGTCGGCCCGCGTGGTCGGCGACGTGCTCGGCAAGTTCCACCCGCACGGCGACAAGTCGGTTTACGACGCGATGGTCATCCTGGCGCAGGATTTCTCGATGCGCCTGCCGCTGGTCGACGGCCAGGGCAACTTCGGCTCGCAAGACGGCGACTCGGCGGCCGCGATGCGCTACACCGAGGCGCGTCTGAGCCAGGCCGGCGAGATCATGCTGTCGGACATCAAGTCGAACACCGTCGACTTCCAGCCGAACTTCGATGGCTCGATGGACGAGCCGACGGTGCTGCCGACGCGCATCCCGAACCTGCTGATCAACGGCTCGAACGGCATCGCGGTCGGCATGGCCACGTCGATCCCGCCGCACAACGTCGGCGAGGTCTGCGACGCCGTCACCTATGTGGCCAACCGCTGGGAAACGCGCGAGAAGATCAAGACCAACGACCTGATGAAGATCATCCCGGGGCCGGATTACCCGACCGGCGGCGTGGTCTATCGCTACCGTGAAGACAAAGAGACCGGCGAGCCCGTCGACGTGATCTATCAGGCCTACGACACCGGCAAGGCCGTGTTTGTCGTCCAGGCGGCGGTCGACATCCAGGAGATCGGCGGCGGCAAGAGCGAGATCGTCGTCACCGAGATCCCGTTCCAGGTCTGGAAGAGCACGATCAAGGATCGCATCGCCGATAACCGCGACGCCTTCCGCAACGCCGGCGTCGCCAACGTCGCCGACCAGTCGGACCGGAAGGGCATGCGCCTTGTGCTCGAGACCGTGCGCGGCTTCGAGCCCAACAACGTGCTGCAGTACCTGCTCGACAAGACGCAGCTGCGCGACAGCCAGAGCTACAACGCCGTGGCGCTCGTCCGCGACGCCGAGGGCCGGCGCCGACCGCAGTTGTGCGGCCTGCGCCTGCTGCTGACGGAATTCATCAACTTCAGGCTCGAGGTCATCGTCCGGCGCAGCAAGTACGAGCTCGAGCGCGCCGAGGCCCGGCTGCACATCGTCGCGGCCCTGCTCAAAGCGATCAACGACATCGACGCCGTGATCAAGATCATCCGTACCTCGGCGGACGTCGACGACGCGCGCAAGAAATTGATGAAGCGGTTGGACATCGACGAGATCCAGGCCAACGCGATCCTCGACATGCAGTTGCGCCGACTGGCCCGGCTTGAGTACAAGAAACTCGACGACGAGCGCAAGGAGCTCGAGGCGCGCATCAAGGAACTCAAATCCATCCTCGGCTCGGAGAAGAAGCGGCTCGAGATCGTGGTCGCCGAGACCAAGGAGATCAAGGACAAGTTCGCCACGCCGCGCAAGACGATCATCATCGACAACGAGCAAGGCCACAAGGCCGTGGTCACCGGCCCGGTGGCACCTGAGGGCCCGCAGGTCGTGATCATCAGCGATGAGGGCGTGCGCACCGAGGACTCGAAGGGCTTCAAGGACAAGGTCGCGGCGGGCACGCCATCGGCCCGCGCGGTCGAGGTGATGCTCCAGCGCTTCCTGGCGGAGCCCGAGGCCAAGGTCGTGTTGATCAGCGCCAACGGCCGCCTGTGGAAGGGCAGTGTCGCGCGGCTGGCGCAGGGGATGCAGCTCGAGGGCGATCAACTCGTCTACGCCGGGCTGGCTGATCCAGCCTCCAAGATCGTGCTCGCGACGCTGGGCGGAAACATCAAGCGCGTCGCGATGGAAGACGCGCTCAAGGGCGTCGAGGCCAGCTGGGCCATGATCATCGGCCTGGATGAAGAAGACCAGGTGGTCTTTGCTGGCGCCGGCAGCGATGAGGCCCAGGTCTTCCTCTACAGCGAGGGCGCGACGGGCGAGTCGAAGATGCTACGCTTCCCGGCTTCGTCGGTCAACCCGCAGGCGACGCCGAGCGCGCGTGGCATGGCGGGCATCAAGCTACCCGACGGCGAGGCGGTTCGTGGTGGCATGCTGTTCGAACCCGGCTCGGACAAGAAGGCCGTGGTGCTCATGACCACCGAGGGCCTGATCCGGCGTGTCGGCCTCGATGAGTTCCCGACCCAGGGCCGGGCGGGGCAGGGCGTCCAGATCCTCAAGGTCACGGATGCGACCGGCCCGATGGCCGGGGCCGCGCTGGTCGGCTCGGACTCGAGCGTCGACATCTACTCGGTCAAGTCCAAGCGCCTGCGGCTCGAGTACAAGGAAGTGCCGTCGGGCAAACGAGCTCACCCGGGGGTCTCCCTGCGCAAGCAGGTCCGCGACCTGTTCGGCGGAGAGTCGCTCATGCGTGTGATCGCGCTCGACAAGTTCAGCCGCTGATCGACCGCTTCGCGACGATCATCACAGCGCCGGCCTGGAGACAGGCCGGCGTTTTTTTGTACCGGTACAAGAGCTGGAACAGCCGTCGACGTTCCAGCACGACATCGTCCTGGATATGTTGCCACACTGGGTGAAGGGCTGATAGGGCACTTCGTCCATCGCGCTCGTGAGGAGCGTATTCATGTGACAAATTTCAGTCGTTGATCGTGGCAGACGGCCCTTCTATCACATGGCTGATTGAGTAGAGTAGTCATGGACCGGCCCAGTGTCTGTTACCGGGCCTGGAGGGCATCATGCATCATCTTCAACTCGACGAGGAAACTCGCAACACGTTGGCCGAGACCATCGAGACCGCCATTGGCGATCTGCGCATGGAAATCGCGGACACCGACAGCTACGACTTCCGCCAGCTGCTCAAAGGCCGCGAAGCGACGCTGAAGCGTCTGCTGGCCGATCTGTCGACCGCGCCGCTGGCGGTGTGAACTCGGCCTGCCCAACTGAATAGACGCGACGTTGAGGCGCGTTTCCGCCGCGACCTCACAAGCGTTTTCTTCTTCGAAGAACGAGCCCGGCCCAGGTGTTCAGCATCTGGGCCGGGCTCGTCGCATTGATCCGCATGAGCCTCGCCGCCAATGACGCGAATTGCGCCTTTCACCTTTATGCGGCATCCGTAACGATCCGCGTACCCGACCTATGGGCGTGTCTTGAGGCCATGTTAAGGGATGACGACAAAGGCCTTCGCCGCTGGGTCGATGTCGCCGCCGGCAGATGGATCGACCTGCAATGCCGGCACAAGCATGTTGTGGCCGGTGACCTCATCCCAGACGCCTTCGTTGGCGAAGCGAACGGCATAGGCGGGGTTGTCGCGCAGCCCGGAGGCAGCATCCGGCAGCCAGAGTGCGAGTCGATACGTGCCAGCGGGCGCATCGGCCGGGAGTCGCAGCATTGCCCTGATGGTCACTGACTGGCCAGGCGCCCACAGGCGCGCATCGGTCTGTTCGAGTGCAACGGCATACTGAGCGGGTCCAGCGAGCACCACCTCTACCGGTCGTGGGTTGACGGGCGCTGCGAAACCTTCGTTGTGCAACGTGACGGAGAAGGACAGGGCGCCGCCGGGTCGAACGGCTGCGTCGATGCTGGCCGAGTCGAGGACGAGTCGATAGCCGAGTCGCCGGCTGATCTCGGGCAGACAGCCGCCGGTTTCCCAGCCACGCAACACGAGTTTGTTGAAGCTGGCGTTGATCTCGGTGTAATGGAAGCGCTCCATTTCTTCAAGGGCGATCGGGCACTCGGAGCGGGGCGGATTGTGCTGGCAGGTTTCGCCGCCCATGGCCGTGTAGGCGGTCACGGCCGCGATGAACGACTTCTCGTCTTCGATCGACGCGCCCTCACGCTCGTATGTGCCCTGATCGGTGTCGCTGGCCAGGAAGCAGTCGTTGTGATGGCCGATGCGCGCGCGCATGTCGCCGCTGGCCGCCGCCGTGACGGCGGTCTCGGGCGTCAAGGGCTGACCAACAAGGAAGCGGATGTCGCCGGGGTAGCGAATCTGGATCTGTCGATTGGGCGGCAGCGCGTCGAGCAGGGCGTCGACGATGGCCAACTTGGCATCCGGATCCGTCGCCATGCCGTTGGTAGACGTGTGCCACTCGCCCCAGGCGCCGATGAAGCCGGCCTCCATCCAGGCGATGACGTCGCCGTTCGCCTGAAGGATCGGTTTGAGTTGGGCGATGTGGCGCAGCACCTGGTCGAGCGAGGCATCGGGCTCCGAGTCGGGGTAGGGGCCGAAGTTGTACGTGAAGCGCAGCACGAGCTTGACCCCGCCGGCGCGGATGTCGCCCAGAGCGGCGTCCAATTGATCAAGGAATTCCTGCGGCAGATCCTGCTCGCGATAGGCATCGAGGCGCACGTCGGTGTGGATGAGCGTGCGGTTCAAGGCCGTGCGGATCGTGCCGTAGTCGGTCGGCGCGGTGATGATGTCGAGCGGCACGAAGAACCCACGTTCTGGGTTGGGGATGTCGGCGTTGGTCGGCGCGAACGTGATGGCCGTCGGTGTCGGCTCAGGCCCCGGCGGAGCCGCGCAACCGGCCAGAGCCATGAAAGCCACGCAGCCGAGGAGAAGGAGAGAGCGCATGGAGTCAGACCTCAAAGATCAATCTTCAACGGGTGTCGCGGGTTACACGTGCGCCAGCGCTTCGGCCAGTGTCGCCTGCGCGGCGGTGCCGCCGGCCGCGCGTGTCGAGAGCGACCCGCAGGCGCCGGCGAAGCGCAATGTGCGATCGAGTTCCCAGCCGGCCAGATAGCCGTAGATGAAGCCCGCGTCGAACGAGTCACCGGCGCCGGTCGTATCGACGAGGTCGACGGGCACGATACCGACGCGTGCCTCACGTGAACCCTGCACGGCTCGCGAGCCTTCTGCGCCGAGCTTGACCGCCACTGTGCCGACGCGCGTCCGCAGAGCTTCGAGCCCCGCGTCCACGTCCGTTGTGTGCGTGATCGCCATCAGTTCGGCCGCGTTGGGCAGGAACACGTCGGTGTGTTCAAGCACCCGGTCGAGGCCGTCATTCCAGGTCTCGCGCGGATCGTAGTTGGTGTCGAGCGAGGTCGTCAGCCCGGCAGCCTTCGCGTCGGCGTAAAGTGACGAGATCGACGGACGCAGCGCGTCGAGCAGGAAGTAGCTGCCCAGATGAAGATGACGGGCACGCGTGAAAGTTGCTGTGTCGACCTCGTCTGCTCGCAACGCCGCGATCGAACCCAGGTACGTCAGGATGGCGCGATCGTTGCCGCGCGAGAGGATGACGGTCAGACCCGTCTTGATCATCCGATCCACCACGATGCCAGACGTGTCGATGCCGTAGGCGCGGAGCGCGTCGACCATGAAACGCCCGAACGTGTCGTCGCCGACCTTGCCGATGAAACCAACGCGGAGGCCGAGGCGCGCGGCACCGCACGCGAAGATCGCCGAGGACGAGCCGATCGTCAGATCGGCCACATCGATCAACTTCTCCACCTGGCCAAACCTCGGCGTGACGTCGCCGCGCAGGATCAGGTCGCAGTTCAGTTCGCCGATGACGAGCACGTCGAGAGGGCGCGGCTCAGTGGACATTATCGGAATACCAGCCTTCCTTGATGACGGGCGCCTGCCAGTGCGCGGTCCACGGTCGAGCGAGCGCGTCACAGAGCGCCGTCAGGCGCTCCATGCGCTCGCGGGCCGTCGTCGCCAGGAACATCGTCCGCTCCGATCCGGTCAGGGTCGTGGCTTCCTTCCACACGGCTCGTCCGGCGGCCACACCGGTTGCGCCGGCCAGGCACGCGACTCTGACCTGGCGCAGATAGGTGTCGTAGTCGACGCCGGCCGACAGCAGGATCCAGGGCGCGGCGCTGGTCGCGGTCAGTTCGGCGCAGGCCTGGGCCCACACCTGTTCGTCGGGCTCGGCGGCGATGTCGAGCGGGAACTCGGCCTTGAGGACGTCGACGCCGGGGACCACGAGCCGATGCGCCGTTTCGGTCACGACCTCACGAAGTTCGAGCCCTTTGAGTTTCTTCTGCGCCGCGTCGAGGGCGTAAGAGAGCGGCTCGAGGCACAGCGGCAGATCAGCAGCGCGACACTCGGCGGCGACCTCGCGCACGAAGGCTTCGATCGCGGGCGCTGTGTCGGCGCCCGGATGGTAGTAGATCAGCAGCTTGACGGCGTTGGCGCCCAGCGCGCGGCTCTTGGCCACGCTCCAGCCCGGCAGGATCTGGCTGTTGCGCGCGGTCGGGCCGCCGGTGTAGCCGGTGGCTTCGAGCGCCACCATCAGGCCCGAGCGGCCGGGCAGGGCGCCGGCCGCGATGCATTGCGCCGCGCCGACTTCGGGATCGAGCAGCGTGGCCGAGGCCGCCTGAGCGACGGCGGCCACCACGTCGATCTTGAAAACGCTCATCGCAGTGTCGGTGACCGAAGCGGGGTCTCCCGGGTTGAGCGCCTGCCTCAAGTTGTTGCGCTGGTCGAGCGCCAGCACGCTCACTGCGCCGCGCGGGGTCGAGAGCGCCTGAAGACCGCGATACTTGCCGATGGTGGTGATGGGCATGAGGGTGCTCCGGGGCGGGCGACACTGGACGAACGACGAATGACGAATGACGAAGGTGGACTGGCCTTCTGTCTCGATTCGAAACGTCAGTTGCCGCCCGTCCTTTCCGCGACGACGAGATACAGGCCGTCGACGTGGTTGAGTTCGAATCGCGTCAGGACCGACGCGGGCGGTGGTTCAGTGAAATAGACTGGCCGCGAAGCCCAGTTGTCGGCGATGTAGTCCATCGCCGAGTTCGCCAGGCCGATCTCGCCGTCTTGAGGCTGCGCTTCGTGGAAGGCGATGCCGGTGCGGCCCTCAAGCACGTGAGCGACGAAAACATCCGGGTAGAGCTGATCCCAGCCCGTGAAGACGATGGCGTTGTCGGCGAGCGAGTCGACCAGCCCGCGAGCGTCGCGCAACGGTCCTTCAGGGTCGTGGATCGGGTAGGGATAGTCCTCGAAGCCGAGGTCGGCGATACCCGGCGGCAGCGCAGCGGCCCATGCCCGTTGCACGGTCGGCGCGACCGGCCAGGCGATCACGAGGGCGATGCCAATGCCGGCGAGGTTCGCGAGCCATCGACCGACGGGTTTGTCGTCGCGACGCAGCGCGCGCGACACACCCTCCTGGATGACAGCTGCGCCGCGCGAGATCGCCAGGGCCAGCAGCGCATAGCCCGGCAGATAGAACACGACGATGTCGTACACGCCGTAGTTCAGCACGAAGGTCACCTGGATCAGCCACGCGACTCCGAGCAGGAGAGCTTCACGCGGCTGAAGGATCACGAAAGCGGCGGCACCCAGCCCCGCCAGGATGAGTGCGGCTGATGGCCACATCTGTTGAAGCACGCCGAGATAGACTGGCCCTTGATCGCTCAGGCTGTTGGCCAGGTCGGGGGCCATGAGCCTTTGGAATTGTCGCGCTTCGAGCGAAAAGCGCAGGCGCTCCCAGGGTTGATCGAGGTCCGCGGGCGTCAGGCCCCACACCGATGACGAAGGACCAACGACCGTATTGAAGTAGCTTGAAGGCGCGTTAACGGAGTCGACCAGCCAAAAAGCGCTCAGGGCCAGGAGGACGCCGAGTGCTGCGCCGCCGGTAGCCATGCGCCACTTCTTCATCACGGGCACTGCGCTCACGTAAAGCAGCGCGG
The DNA here is from genome assembly GCA_964480865.1 of uncultured Anaerolineales bacterium. Classification (GTDB taxonomy): domain Bacteria; phylum Chloroflexota; class Anaerolineae; order Anaerolineales; family UBA6663; genus UBA6663. Next base: position 98,426 of record CAYZRP010000005.1, read on the forward strand.
CGGGCGCGGCCAGCGCGACAGTGCTGTGAATGCCGAGGCTGAGTCCACCCAGCAGGCCCGCGCCGGCGATCCACCGTGAGTCCTTCTGCGCGGCTGCCATTAACAGCGCAAACATCACGATCGACACGAGCAACACGGCGGGTGCGTAGAGCTCGGCGATGGCGGCATGCATCCAAAACAGCGGGACAACAGCCAGTGCCGCCGGGCCGATGAGGGCCGCGATGCGCCAGCCTCCAAGCAATCGTCCGCACAGGTACAGGATCGCGAGACCTGCGGCGGCACAGACGGCCGAGAAGAGATTGACACGCCAGGCCAGGTCGCCGGGGATCAGGCTCGTGAAGGTCCGCGCCGCAAGAACGTAGACCGGATACCCGGTGGGATGGGTGTGACCGAGCGTATAGGCCTGTGTCTGGAACTCGGCGCTGTCTCCCAGCAGGAGGCCGGGCGCAGCCGTCCGCGCGAAGAGCAACAATGCAGCCAGAAAAACGCCGACGGCGATCGCCACGTCCTGGCGCGTGATCGGCTGCAGGGTTGGCTTCATGCTGCCCTGAACTGCGGCAGGTACTCGGCCTGCGCCTCGAGCAATTCGTCGGCCAGGATCGCGGCCGCCGCGAACGACTCCACGTATCCATCCAGCACGAGCGCCTGGATGAACTTCTCGCGGCTGCCCTCCAATGCCGCGTCCACGATCGTCTCGACCCACTGCAGTCGCGTGGCAAGCGTCCCGACGATCCCGGCCGACAGCGGTGCCACAGGCAATGGTCGCAACCCGGCCGGCGTCGTCTGTGCGGGCGATTCAAGCACTGACTCGAGGGGCAGGTTGGGCACCTGGCCGAGGTTGGGCAGGTTGGCCGATACCGTCAGGCTCTGGCCTTCATGAACCGCTTTGATGATCTCGAGCGCGCGTTCCTGCTCATGATCGACCGCGTCAAGGAAGTCGGCTGGCAGCGGCGCCGGGTCGAGGCCGATGGCGATCATCTCCTCGAATGTGGCGTCGCCCTCCGCGATGGTGGTCTCGAAGCTGAACGCGTCGATGCCGAGGCGTTGACCGTAATAGTGGCCGGTGCGGAAGAACTGTGGAAAGAACTCGGTCGTGTGTCGATCGAGCGCCGAGGCGATCGCGCCGAAGCGCAGCAACAGCTCCCAGCTGAAGAGATTGTGGTGTGGCCAGTCCATTGCCGCGAACGGGTAGGCGGGCACCGGCAGGCTCGGGTCGACGCCGGCCGCCAGTTTGGCCCGCGCGAGATCACGCATCCTGGGCAGCGCATCCTGGCCACGCACCTTGACGTCGACGAACCAGGTCAGGTGGTTGAGCCCGACCGCCGTGCAGGTCACATCTGGCCGGGGCTCGCCGAGCGTCCGGGCGATGTAGTCGCCGACCGAATCGACGCCGTGGCACAACCCGACGACGTCGGCGCCCGTCGCCTTGCGAACCGCGCGGCAGATCGGCGACATCGGGTTGCTGTAGTTGATGAACAGTGCATCCGGAGCGAGCTCGAGCACATCGCGGGCGATCGCGACCATGGCCGGGATCATGCGCAGGGCGCGCGATGACCCACCTGGTCCGACCGTGTCGCCGACCGGCGCATAGATGCCGTATTTGCGCGGGATGAACACATCCTGTTCCCACGCGCGCCGGCCGCCGACGCCGATGGTGCAGATCACGGCCGTCGCGCCGCTGAGCACCTCGCGCCGATCGGTCGAGGCCCGCACCGTGATCGGCGTGCGTGCCGCCGCAACCATCCTGCGTGTCAGATCGGCGGCCACGCGCAGCGCCCGCGGGTCGACGTCGACGAGCGCCAGCTCGGCCGGCTGGCCCTGGCGGATCAGCGCGGCCACAAGACCGCGCGTGAACACGGCGCTCCCGGCGCCGATGAGGACGATGGATTCGAGCATGGTCAGTGTCCTGACCGCGGACCGCAGACGGCGGACCGCAGACGAGACGCCTACGGCGTCGACGAATGACGAACGACGAATGACGAAAGACTGCGAATGGCTGAGGCGCCTCCGATCATCCGTCTGCGGTCTGCCGTCCGCGGTCTGCAGTCTATACGACGTGCGTCTTGAACTGCGGCAGATAATCCTTGTGCTGGGCGAACAGCTCGTTGGTCATCTGTCGGATCTCGGCCAGCGACAGCACGGAGGCCGTGAGCGGATCGTGGCAGATGGCGCGGTAGATCAAAGTCGGGTCGCCGGTCAGCGAGCCGGCGATGGCCGCTTCTTCAATGCCACTCGAGAGTTGCGTGAGCAACGCGACCTCGCGGGGCAGGGCACCGACATGGAAGGGGTGGATGCCCGACCGGTCGACCAGCACCGGCACTTCCACACACGCATCCTCCGGCAGGTTGTCGATCAGGCCGGTGTTGCGGACGTTGCCGTTGAACTTGAACGGCTCGCCGCCCTTGAGCGCGTTGATGATGTAGGCCGCGTACTCATGTTCGCGCTGCAGGTCCTCGGCCGTCAACGGCTGCGCGAGGCGCTCCTTGACCTGATCCTGCCAGGTCGCTTCGTTGTGCTGGTACTCCTTGAGGATGTAGGCGTATTCGCCCGGGTTCCAGTTGGTGCCGTGCGTGCAGTACTTCTCGATCAGGTCGGGGCGCTTGCGGAACCACCAGTTGTATTCGGAGTTGTGCCCGCTCGATTCTGTGACGTACTTACCGAGCGCCAGGTACATCTCGTTGCGCACCGGCTCGGCGTTGTAGATCTCGGGGCGTTCCGTGATCGCCTTGTGGATCAGCGGGTAGGCGTCCTGGCCGTTCCACTTGAAGTCGAGGTACCAGGCCTGGTGGTTGATGCCTGCGCACAGATAGTCGATCTCGCTGTACGGTGCGCCGATCCACTCGGCCAGCATCATGGCCGTGCCCTGCACCGAGTGGCACAGGCCGGTGACCGGCACGAACGTCTGCTTCTGGATGGCCGAAACCAGCATGGCCATCGGGTTGGTGTAGTTGAGCAGCATCGCGCCGGGGCAGTAGCGCTCCATGTCGCGGACAACGTCCATCATCGGGTTGATCGTGCGCAGGAACCTGAAGATGCCGCTCGGGCCGCGCGTGTCGCCGACGTTGATGTCGATGCCGTACTTCTTCGGGATCTCGATATCGTGCCGCCAGACCTCGGTCGAGCCGGCCAGGATCGTCGTGAGCACGACGTCGGCGCCCTTCAGGGCTTCGGCTCGATCGAGTGTGGCTTCGACCTTCGCCGGTCGGTTGCCGGCTGCGACGAGTTTCTCGACACCCTTCTTGGCCCAGGCCAGTCGTTCGGCGTTGATGTCCATCAGGCTGATGGTGGCGCCTTCCAACAACGGGAAAGTCAGGATGTCGCGCACCAGCTCGCCCGTGAAACCCAAACTTCCGGCACCGATAAATGCGATTTTGGTCATGATGTCCTTTCAGGTAGGCCGCGGACGCTGTCAGACGAACGACGAATGACGAATGACGAAGGTTGACTGCATCACCGAGACATCTTTCGTCATTCGTCGTTCGTCATTCGTCCTTCGTCGACGCCGTAGGCGTCCCGGCTGCGGTCCGCCGTCCGCGGTCTGCGGTCTATTTGAACGCGCTTTGTGTCGCCTGATCCACGATCCAGCGTTGCAGAAAGATGTAGACCAGGAAGATTGGCAAGAGAGTCAGGATCGACGCCGCCAGGATCATGCCCTGGTTCGACGTGTGCTGGGTCTGGAACCAGACCAGCAGCAACGGGATGGTGCGGTTCTCGGGCGACGTCAACACAATCAGGGGCCAGAGATAGTCGTTCCAGGTGCCCATGAAGGTGAAGATGCCGAGCGAGGCCAGCGGAGGCCCCATCTGCGGCAGCACGATGCGCCAGTAGATTCCGAACTCGCTGGCGCCGTCGATGCGCGCCGCATCCATCAACTCGGCCGGCAGCGCCTCGATGAACTGCTTCATCATGAAAATGCCGTACGCATCGACCATGAACGGGATGATCAGCGCCCATAACGAGTCGATCAGACCGAGCCGCACCGTCAATAGGTAGTTGGGAATCATGACCACCTGGAACGGGATCATGATCTGGATCAAGATCAGGCCGAAGGCCAGGTTTTTGCCGCGGAAGTGGTACTTGGCGAAGATGTAGCCCGCGTACGAGCTCGTGAAGAGCGTGATCGCCACTCGCGACAGCGACACGACCACGCTGTTAAGGAGATTGCGCTCGAGCGGGATCCTGTCGTCGTTGACGATCGCCTCGTAGTACTTGAGAGTCGGCGTCGCCGGAAAGAAGTCGGGCGGCGTCTTGCGCAGCTCGGCTTCGGTCTTGAGCGACGAGACGATGATGTAGAAGAACGGCAGGAGCGTCCCGATGAGCCCGACGACCAGCACGGCGTAGGCGCCGGACCGACCCAGCAGCCAGAAGGGGTTGAGGCCTTTGCGCGCGGTGTTCATATCAGTACTCCCACTCCGTGCGCAAGAACCGGAACTGGAACACGGTCAGCACGAGGATCAGGATGAACAGCACCATCGACATTGCCGCTGAAAGTCCGAGGTTGTTGGCGAATCGGAAGGCATTCTCATAGATGCTCAGCAGCATGGTCTGCGTCTGGTTCTGTGGCCCGCCGCGTGTCAGCAGTTGGAAGATCACGAACACCTGCAGAGACGAGATCACGGTCAGCACCGAGGTCAGCAGCACCGTGCGTCGCAGCAGCGGGACGACGACGAGCCAGAACTCCTGCCAGGGGCTGGCGCCGTCGACGCGCGCCGCATCGCGCAGAGACTTAGGGATGCCTTGCAGTGCCGCCACGAAGATGACCAGGTTGTAGCCGAAGTCCTGCCAGACATGCGCGATGACCACGCAGAACATCGCCAGCGGGATTCCGAAGTACACGGTGCTCGGGTCCTGCAGCCAGGACTTCGGGGGCACGAGCCCGACCCACTTGAACATCTGGCTCAGCAAGCCCCAGCCCGGCGCGTACATGTAGGACCAGATGATCACGAGCGCGACCGAGGATGAGACGGTGGGCAGGAAGTAGATCGCGCGAAAGATCGTCTTGAAGCGTTCGTTGATGCTCTCGAGCAGGACGGCCAGCGGCAGCGTCACCGCCAGGTTGAGCGGCAGCACCAGGGCCGTGAAGATGAATGTGTTCGTGAAGGCCAGTCGAAAGACCTCGGCGGGCTTGCCAGTGCCTGTGGCAAGTTCGATGTAATTGTCGATGCCGACGAACGGGTTCTGGCCGCCGAGCCCCAGGAACCAGCTACCCTGACGGATCGGCGTGTAGCTGAAGAAGCCGAGCACGAGGGCCCAGGCGATCGGGAAGATCGAAAACACGCCCAGGTACAACAGGATCGGCGCCAGGCTGCCGTACGCGAAGCGCCGCTGTTGTTTGGCCAACGCGCCGGGCTTGGGCTGAGTGGAAAGCGGCTTGGTCTGCAGGATGGAGGTCATGGGCGTTTGACGGCTCCGTTCGGCCAGGCGGCCCGTAAGGCGATCCGCCGTGAGCGGGTCCGCTGCCGATGCTGGTATGCCGGCAGCGGACCCGTTGTCGGTTCGACGATCCTGTTACTTCGCGGCATCCACCATGGCGTTAGCGGCCTCGTGGATGCTGTTGGCGGCTTCTTCCGCGCTCATGCCGCCCTGCACGGCACTGAGGATCGTCGGATAGACGATCTCGTAGGCCAGCTGGTCGGGATCGGTCAGGTTGCCCTGGTACTGCCCGGCATCGAGGATCGGCAGGACGGCGGCCAGGTGCGGCGCCACCTCGAGGATCTTCGGATCGTGCGCGACGGACTTCAGCGCCGGGATCGTGGCGGTGGTCGAGTTGAAGTTGTAAACGTTGGCCTGATCGGCGCCGAGGAAGGCCGCCAGCTTCCAGGCCAGATCGGGATGTGCCGTGCTCTGGCTCACGACGTAGCCCCAGCCGCCCACTGACGCGAACTTATGGGTCGAGCCCATCATCGGCGGCAGCGACACGTAGTCGAACGTCAGGTCCGGATAGCCGATCTTGGCGTCGCCGACGTACCACGAGCCGAGCACGCCGATGCCGTTATGGCCCTGCGCGAACGACTCGCCGACCCACTCGCTTTCGGCGTTGAAGATGATCGGGTCAACGACCTTGTCGGTCTGTGCCATGTCGATCAGCTTCTGGATCGTGGCAACGGCCTCCGGCGAGTTGAAGTTGAAGTGCTGGCCGTCTTCGGCGAAGTAATCGCTGCCCTGCTCGAGGATGCCGGCCAGGAAGTAGGTGAACAACTGATCGCTGTTGGTGTAGTGCAGACCGGCGACGGTCATCACGCCATCCGATCCCACCTGGGTCAGCTTCTGGGCGTCCGCGACGACGTCGTCCCAGGTGCTCCACTTGGGCGGGTAGGTCAGCCCGGCGGCCTCGAACAAGGCCGGGTTCACGTACGCGCCGCCGTATTCGATGTTGTACTCGGCGGGGAAACCGTAGAGCTTGCCGTCGCAGGTCTGACCACCGAGCGGGGCGGCGTAGTAAGCCTCCTGCGACTGAGCGACGGTCATCACGTCGGCGGGCACTTCGAGCAACTGACCGCCCGACGCATACCGGCACGTGTAGCCGCCCGGGATGAGGATGACGTCAGCCGTGTTTCCGGCCGGCAGAGACGTCTGGATGGTCTGGATGAACACATCCCATGGGAACGTCTCGTACTTGATCGTCACGTTCGGGTTCTGCTTCTGGAACTCGTCGAAGATGGCCTGGTCGGCCGCGTTGAAGGCCGGTGCCTGGTGGCCCCAGACACGCAGTTCGACGGCCTCACCGCTCGGCGCCGCAGTTGCCCCGCCTTCGGATCCGGCGGTCGGCTGGTCGGCGGATGGAGCGGGGGTGGGCGAGCCGCAGGCGCTCAGGAGCAGCGCGGCGGCCAACAATCCACCGATCAACTTGTTGTTCATGTGCTTCCTCCTTGGGTGAAACATGAGCAATGAGACGGCTGTTGACGACCGATGACGTTCACGCGAGTGTCACGACGGTCTCCAGGTTGTGCGGTCGATCCGGGTTCAGGCCCTTCGCAACCGATCGAGCGAAGGCCAGACGTTGGCCGATGGGCAACGACAACAGGCTGCGCGCCGTTTCGCCAAGCCCCGACTCAAGGGCAAAGTCGGCATCGGCCTCGGCGATCGTCAGGATGCGGGCGCCGAGCTTGCGCATGTCGTCGATGACGGCGCGCTCCTCGTCCGCCTGTGCATCGGAGAGTTGCGCCACCACAAGCGTGTCGGGCGTCACCATCGACATCGGCCCGTGACGGAACTCAAGCACGTGGAAGGGCTCGCTGTGGCTGAGTGACATCTCCTTCATTTTCAGGCTTATCTCACCGGCCAGACCATATCGCAGCCCGGAGCCGAGGAAGTAAAACCGTTCCAATGAAAGGTCACCGCCGAGCGCCTCGGCCAGGTTGCGGCTGCGTTCGAGCACTTCAGCGCCGACATCCGGCGTGCGAGCCAGCTCCTGCCAAAGCGCTTCGTCGTTGCCCCAAAACGCGGCCAGGGCTAACGTGCCGAGATACAGCGTGCTGAACGCGCGCGTCTGAGCCACACTTTCCTCTTGCCCTGAGGGCAGCACCAGGTTCAGATCGCCAGCGGTCGTCAGTTCGCGGCCGGGATAGCACGAGAGGGTCAGGATCGGGCCGAGGCCGTGGGACCGAAAGGCCTCACACGCACGAAATGTCTCGGTCGTTTCGCCCGAGCGGCTCACCGCGATCAGGCCCGTCCGCGAGCCCTTTGGCATCGCCAACGCGTTCAACCACACTTCAGAAGCTGGCAGGGCGCGAGCCGGAATACCGGCATGGGCCTGGATCGCTGCAGCGGCCGCCTGAGCCAGGTAATAGGTGGACCCACAGCCGATGACGATCAGGCTGGCACCGGGCGTCGAAAGAAGGTCATGCCCAAATGCTGTGAGCGTGCCTCGCTCCTGGTTCAAGACCTCGAGCGCTGCGCGCCAACTCTCCGGCTGGGATTGGATTTCGTGATCAGTGTGAGTGCCAACTGTCGACATGATGGTTTGGTGTCCTACCGCCGGCCGCGATTAGCAACCACCGGTTGCGCGCGGTCTGCGGTCACATGGCAAAGCCAAAGATCCTCTCCGCATTTCCTCGATAGAACTTCAACAACACGTCGTCGGGCAGGTGCAGGCCGCAGACGTGCCAGCGGCCCTGCTCGGGAACGTCGCTGACGTTGTAGTTGAAATACTCGTCGTCGGTCTCGAAGAAGCGGTAGTACAGGCGGTAGCCGTCGAGATCGGGACCGGCGTCGAGGCCGAAGAGGATGCGGTCGGCATACTTCAAGAAGAACTTGCGCGCCGTGTAGGGCTGTCGCCCGAGTTCGCCGATGCGCGCGCTGACGTCGATGTGGAAGTTTGGGCAGGCGTCGAGCACAGCGCCGACCCAGCCGAGGTTCTCGGCGTAACAGCCGACGTGAGCGCCGATGAAGGTCGTGGCGCGGTGTCGGGCGACGACGGCGGCGAAGCCGTTGACGATGTCGAGGAACGGCGGGAAGGGCGGGGAGGGGAAGCTCCAGTCGGGATGCTCGCCCAGTTCCTCCCAGCGCTCGTTGGCCTCGTCGATCGGGTCGAAGAAGGCCACGGGGTCGGCGACGTGGACGAGCACGGGCAGGCCGAGCTCGCCGGCGGTTGCCCAGAGCGGGTCGAGCCGGGCGTCGTCGACGGCCACGAGCGCGCCGTGCTGATCGCGCACGTGCAGACCGAAGGGCTTCCAGATCTTGAGGCCTTCGGCCCCGCGCCTGACCTGCTCGCGGAAACGCGCGGCGGCCCATTCGCCGAAAGAGTCGCCGTGCTCGGGCCAGCGTGACCAGTCGACCCCGCCGAAGATGCGGAAGCGCTCTGGGGCAGCGTTCTTGAACAGGTCGAGGTGGCGATGCAGGATGTCTTCGCCCCAGCCGCCGTCGAGGTCGACGTAGGCTGTGACGCCGGCTTCATCGAGCGCGTCGAGGAGTTCGGACGTCGGGCGTTCGTCCCAGCCGCCGCCGAACGGCGCGGCCAGGTGGTTGTGGGCGTCGATGACCGGAAAGCGCGGCCTGACGACCAGGGTGGTGCGGGTGACGAGTTTCGATCGAGGTTTGAAATCCTTGAGCAGCATGACGCCTCTCAGGCCAGCATCACGCGCACACCCTGTGCGCGCAGCGCCTGGACGAATGTATCCGGGGCGGCGGGGTCGGTGACGAGCGTGTTCATGCCCGTCACAGGCGCGACGAACGCCGTCGACACCCGCCCACACTTGGTGTGATCGGCCACGACCATGATTTCGGGGCCGATCTTGAGGATCGCGCGATCGATCGTGCTCTCTTGCAGGTACTCGTTGGTCAGCCCGTGCTCGAGATCGATGGCCCGGATGCCGAGGATGACGCGGCTGGTGCGGAGTTCGATCAGCGCCAGTTCGGCGATGTGGCCGATGAGTGACATCTCGGTTTTGCGCAACTCGCCGCCCAGGCAGACGAGGTTGACGCCGGGGGAGGCGGCGAGCATGTTGACGACCGGCAGCGAGTTCGTGATGACGGTCAGGTTCGTGCGGTTGCGCAAGGCTCGTGCGACTTCGAGGACGGTGCTGCCCGTGCCCAGGAACACGGTCTCGCCGTCCTGTACCAGGCCGGCCGCGGCCTGCCCGATGCGGCGCTTCTCGGCGATCTGCTCGTCGGCTCGTTGGACGACGGGCGGCTCGGGCGGCGCCTGTAGCATCGCCACAGCGCCACCATGGACACGCTGAACCTGTCCGCGTTCGGCCAGCGCATCGAGGTCGCGCCTTGCCGTGGCCACGCTGATCGCGAACGTCTCGACGATCTGCGGCACCGAGATACGCTGATGCGTCTGGATGTACGCGAGCAGTCGGGCCTGACGTTCGTAGGCAGAAGCCGGAGCTGACGGCTCGAGGGCAGGTCGGGTCGATTGTGGAAGCATAGGTTCAGGGCCTGATGCTTTGATAGCATAAAAGATCAGAAAGAGTCAAGAAAGTAAATAAGTATGCTTTTTTATGATCGCTTTCAGTGACATAAAACAGCTAATCGATCCTGATGGGATCGGAGGTAACCGGGATCGATTCCTAACGCTGCAGCGAGGGGAGATATAGTCGCTGGTTCAGGTTGGCGGGATCGCGCTCGAAGGCGCCCAGATCCGGATCGGAGCGGGCGTTGCTGAGGATGTCGTCGCCCGGGGCCTGGTTGGCATCTGCGGCATCCAACGCGGAGCTGTTCGGGCCAGGCGCGCCATAAGCGTTGACCAGGCGCACGAACTCATCCCGGATGGAGGTGCTGCCGCTGGGGAAGCTGCTCCCGTTCCAGGCGGGCAGCACCAACCCGGCCTGGCTGCCGAGCAGTGGGTCGGCGATCACGCGCGCTGCGTCGGTGGTATTGGGGTTGACCTGATCGCCGCTCGGGATCGGCTGGCCACCGTTCCAGTACAGGTTGGTGCTCAATACAAGGCCTGTCACTTCGTTGACCGCGCCATCCGAGAAGTCGTTGCCACCGCTGCTGCCCGCGCCCATCGTGCCAGTCGGGTCAGACCAGATGTTGTTGTAGAAGCGGATATCCGAGTTGACCGGGTTGCCGCCCTCACGGTTGATTCGAAAAGCATACGCCAACGCGGGCAGGTCACCGACGACCGTGTTGTTGCGGAAGGTGATGTCCTGCCCGCCTTTGACGCCGAAGGCCGCACGCATCTCGTCGGTTGCGTTGCCGATCATGAGGTTGTTCTCGACCAGCACGTCGATCGCCTCGAAGAAATCCTGGCCGTCCTCGCCGATCAACACGAAGGTGTTGCCGCTGGATCCCTGCCAGTTGAGGAAGACGTTGCGCCGGACGAGGATGCCGCGACTTCCCAGGTTCGCGTCATCGCCGCCGTTGCTGTCCTTGATGACGATGTAGCTGCTTGTGTCGAGGTCGCGCGTGTTGAAGAAGACGTTGTCCTGGATGGTGACGTTTGTGACGCTGTTGGCGTCGATGTGCTCGTCGCTCCCGGCCTGGTTGAAGAACAGGTTGCCCGTGACCACGATGTGATCCGCGCCGTTGTTGACCTTGAGCAGGTCGTTGTCGACGCTGTCGTGAATGATGTTGTTGCGCAGCGTCAGACCGCTGACGCAGTCGCCATCCGCGCAGCCCGGCTGCGTGCCAAGCAGATCCTGGATCTGGATGACGAGGGGCGAGGCGCCCGGGTTGTGGGCGATGTCGAAGCCCTCGAGTGTGATGTTGCGGCCATAGAACGAGCGCACGACGGTGCCGGTGTGGCGGAGTTTCGCCTGGTACGGCGTCTCGGAGCGCACGGTGATGCCCTGGGCGAAGGCGCGATCGAGCCGGACGTCGCCGTTGTAGGTGCCGGGCTTCACGAGGATCAGGCTGCCATCGGGCACCGTGTTGATCGCGTACGTGATCGTGCCCCACGGCGCGCCGGCCGAGCCGTTGCCGGTGGTGTTGTTGCCGCTAACGGCCACGTAGTACGTGCCGGTTTGGGCCTGCGCGGGCAGGGCGGTGACGAGCAGCGCGATCGCCAGCAGGAAGCGAAGCCGAGTCGCCATGACATTATTCTAGGGGCGTCGGCGTCGTCCGTCGTCCGTATTATTTTGGGCGGGTGAATAAGACACCGGCAGTGCCCCGATGTCTTTCCGCTCAACGTTCAGACCTCTTTGACCCCGCGCGCCAACACGCTCGGCACCGGCTGCACGCGCTGCAGCACGCCGTCGATGGCCACGAATGGCGAACGCAGCTCGGCCCGGCAGGCCGCGTAGACCTCGGCCGGCACGATCACGTCGATCAGGCCGTCGGGTTGCTCGAGCCGGATGAAGGCCGTGCCCTTGGCCGTGGGCGGCCGGCGCAACCCATCGGCCACGAGGCCGCCCACACGCACCCGCGACCCCGTCCGCATCCGCCGCAGCTCGGGCAGCGTCAGACAGCCGGCGCGCGTGAAGGCGTCGCGGCGCAGCTCGACCAGGTGCATGTCGCCGGTGACTCCAGTGGCCGCGAAGGTCAGGCTCACTTTCTGCGTCGACGACATCGGCCGCAGCGCCGGCTTCTCATCGGGCACGACGAACGGCAATGACGCCGTCGGCGGGCGCTTGACGAGCTCGAACGCCGACGCCACATCCCACAGCAGCGAACGCCGCTCGCCCAGGTCGTCGAAGGCGCCGGCCAGCACCAGTTGCTCGACCGCGCGCCGGTCGAGCTTCAGCCGCTTGACGAAGTCGGCCAGAGACGCAAAGGCCCCGCGCTCCCGCTCGGCCACGATCGCGTCAGCGGCCTCGCCGATGCCCTTGACGTAGCCCAGTCCATGCCGAATCGCCAGCCCGCCGCGCACGCGCTCGACGGCCGGCAACGTCGGGCTGCGCTGGATGTCGAAGGGCAGAAAGCGGATGCCGCAGCGCCGCGCCTCGGCTTCGAGGACGTGCGCCGGATATGTGCCGAGCGGCGCGTTGCGCAGCAGCCCGCAGAAGTACTCGACAGCATAGTGCACGCGCAGCCAGGCCGACCAATACACGATCACGGCAAAGGCCGCTGCGTGCGCCTTGCTGAATGAGTAGCCGGCGAAGCCCTTCAACATCATCCAGATCTGTTCGGCCGTCGGCGCCGGCACGCCGTTGGCCTCGGCGCCGCGCAGAAACTCAATCCGAAATGCGCTCAAGGCCATGCCCGGATCCTTGGCCCCCAGCGCGCGCCGCAGCAATTCGCCGCGCCCGGGCGTGAAGCCCGCCACATCCCGCGCGATCTTGATCACCTGCTCCTGAAAGACGATGACGCCGTACGTCTCCTCGAGCGCGGGCTTCAACGAGGCGTGCGCGTACTGCACGGGCTCGAGGCCCTGTCGGCGCCGGATGTACGGACGCACCATGTTGCCCTGCAGCGGCCCCGGGCGGATCAGGCTGACCTCGGCGATCAGATCCTGAAAACAGCGCGGCTGCAGATGCGGGATGATCGAGACCTGCGCGCCGCTCTCGACCTGAAACAACCCGATCGTGTGCGCCGAGCAGATCTGGTCGAACACGGCCGGGTCCTTGCCGTCGAGCGCATACAGATCGATCTTGACGCCGCGCGTTGTCTGGATCTGTTCGATCGCGTCCGAGATGGCTGAGAGCATGCGCAGCCCGAGCAGATCGATCTTGACGATGCCGAGCGCCTCGAGCCCTTCCTTGTCGAACTGCACAACCGTTCGGTCTTCCATGCTCGCCGGTTCGATTGGCATCAGCGCTGACAGCTCCGCGCCGCTCACCACCATGCCGCCGTTGTGAAGCCCAAGATGCCGCGGCAGCCCCAACAGCCGCTCGGCCAGCGCGACCACGGCGGGTGGGGGCTCGTCGGCAGCGAAGAGCGAAGGGCGAGGGGCGAGGAGCGAGGGGCGGGGAGCGGGGAGCGACTCACTTGCCTCAAGAAAGTGCTCCTGATCATCGCTCTCGTTTCGCCCTTCGACCCTCGCTTTTCGCCCTTCGGCTTTTCCCATTCCCAACGCGAACGCGGCATCGCGCACGGCGCTGCGCGAGCGATAGGTGACGTAGGTGCAGGCCATGGCGGCGCGTTCACGCCCCCAGCGGTTGTAAACGTACTGGATGACATGTTCGCGGCGGGCAGCGTCGATGTCGAGGTCGATGTCAGGCGTCCCGCCGTGCTCGACCGACAGAAAGCGCTCGACTACAAGATCCTGCGCGATCGGATCGACAGCCGAGATGCCGAGCAGATGCGCCACAAGACTGTTGGCCGCCGAGCCGCGCCCATGACACAGAATGTTCTTCTGCTTGCAGTACGCCACGATGTCGGCCACCACCAAAAAATAGTTCGCGAGCCCAAGCTCCCGGATCAGCCCCAACTCTTTCTCCAGCAGGGCATCGGCGGTCCTTGCAGTCCCCGCCGGCGCTTCGCTAAACCTTCGTCCTCCGTCTTTCGTCCTTCGTCTCTGCTCGCTCTGCGGTCCGCCGTCCGCCGTCCGCGGTCCTCCAGCCAAGCGCGCCCAGCACACCTTCGCCAGATACGAGTCGGCGTCATAGCCGGGCGGAACAGGGAAGGCCGGCAGCACCTGCAGGCCGCGCGGCAGTCGGGCTGTGCAGCGGGCGGCGACGAGTTCAGTGGCGTGCACGGCCTCAGGCAGGTCAGCATAGAGGGCCAGCATGGCGGCGGTGCCGCGCAGCCAGCGTTCATGGTTGACGGCTGCCGGCATGGGGCGACGCTGGAAGAACCCGCCCGTCGAGGTCAGCGGCACGCGGGTGCGGATGCTGGTCAGCGCGCTCTGCACGGTTGCGTCGTCGCGGTCGAGGTAATGGACGTTGCCCGTAGCAACAGCAAGCACGCCGTGGGCGCGCGCCAGCGCGGCCAGGGTGCGGGTCAGCGGCACGTCGCCGCGCTGCATGTGGCGCTGCAACTCGACGACCACGTTGTCGCGGCCGAACAGCGAGATCCACGTCGTCAACGCTGCCGCCGCGCCGTCGTGATCGCGCTCGAGCAGACGCGCCGTCACGTCGCCACGCCGACAGCCGGTGAGCGCGATCAGGCCCTGGGTGTGTTCGGCCAGCGTTGAGCGCGGCAGACGCGACTCGCCCTTTGGCGCGTTCAGGCGCCCGGCCGTGATCAGGCGACAGAGGTTGGCGTAGCCGGTTTGAGTCTCAGCCAGCAAGGTCAGATGCGCGCCATCCTCGAGAGTCAACTCGGCGCCGAGGATGGCGTGCACGCCGTAACTCTCGGCGGCGGCCTCGAAGGCCGGCAGGCCGTAGACGGCATCGTGGTCGGTCAACGCGAGCCCGGGCATACCCAACGCCACGGCGCGCGCGACGAGAGCCTCAGGCGTCGCCACGCCGTCGAGCAGGCTGAAACACGAATGGGCATGCAACTCTATGAACATTGGCTATTGGTTATTGGTTATTGGCTATTGCTACTTAATGACCAATAGCCAATAACCAATGGCCAATCACCGCCATCATCTCGGCCAGGCGCGGTCGAGATGCCAGGTCAGACGATCAAGGTCCTGATAGAGCGTGCGCGGCGAGCCGTCGCCGACTTGAACGCGGAAATAGTCGCGCCGGATCGGCCGATCCCACCAGCGGCGTTCCTCGCGCCAGGTCTCTTCGACGGCCAACACAGCATAGCCGCGGCCGCCGAGGCAGAAGTGCAGGGGCTGGCCGTCGGCGTTCAGATCGATCGTGATCGGCAGCGGCAGCGGCGGCCCGAAAAACGCGGCCACGCGCACGGCGGCATCGCCGAAACGGCGCGCGACGGCGTGCAAGGCCTCCTCGAGACGGCCCTGCTTTTCGTCGATCACGTTGGCCTCGCGCAGCGCGCGCTGGTAATAGCCGAGGTGCCAGGATCGTAACGGATAGACGCTCACGGCCGCGCTGACGACGGGCGCCGGCACGTCGAGCCGACCGAGAAGTTGAGCAGCCAGGCGCATCAGCCGGGTCTCATCGGAGGAGGGCGGCTTGACCGCCGCGCCGATTTCGAGCCGTCGGCCGTCGTCGAGGGCGAGCGTCAACCGCAGCGCCTCGGCATGATGGCCGCTGCGTTGCAGGGCGCGCCCCACCTGACGTGATAGCCGGCCGAGCGCGTTGAGGATCAGGCCGCGGTCGACCAGCTCTGGAAGCAGCAGCGAACGCACGACTCGCAAGGGCGGCACATCGACCCGCACCGGACGTGGGTCGCGACCGCAGGCGAGCTCATAGAGGCCAGCGAACTCGCTGCCGAACTGACGCAGCACCGCCGGCTTGCGCAGCGCCGCCAGATCGCCCAGGGTGTGCAGGTCGAGCAGATGCAATCGACGCCGGATCTCTCCAGGCAGATGCGGCAATGTGTCGATCGGCAGCGGTGCCAGGAAGCGGGCCTCTTCACCGGCGGGTATCAGGAGCGTGGAGCGTGGAGCGTGAAGCGTGGAGCGAGACGCCACGTTCTTCGCTCCACGCTCCACGCTCTTCGCTGCCTGTTCGGCCGTGAAGCGATTGGCTGCCACCCCGATCTGCACCTGGAGGCCACTGGCCGACTGCACGGCGCGCGCCAGTTCCTGAGCGATTTGACGGAGGGTTTCTTGGGTGGGCTGGATCTTGTGTAAAGGCACTGCAGTCGTCGGTGCAGGTTTTGAGGGTATGTCCATCACCAGGCGTGGTTGTGTGGTGACCGCTCGTTCGAAGAGCGGGGCCTGTGAGTACGTCGACCGCGTGTTGCCTGATGTAGTCGTCTGGCTCGAGTCGAGTCGCTCTTCGGCGGGCGTTTTCTCGCCTGACTCTTTGCGCGGCTTTCGTGGCGACCGGCTGCGCTTTGGGCTGTCTGCCTGTACGTTCGCGGAAACCTCCTCAACGCGCTCCTCGCTCTTCGCTCCGCGCCTTTCGTTCTTTGTTCCTCGCTCTCCGCTCTGGCGTTCCCCACTCTCCGCTCTGGCGCGGATACCGCGCAGATCCACAACCCATTCGCCCAGGCCGATCGTTTCGACTTCGGGCGTGAAGGTCTGCAGGGCAGCCTGGACCGCGGCATGCAGGGCATGGTAAGCATGTTCGTCGGCCTCGGCGCAGAGAGCGTCGGGCAGCAGTTGTTGCGCGGCATAGCGAGAGCTTCCAGGCCCCAACCCGAGCGCGCGGGCCTCCGAACTGCAAGCCAGCAACGTCCCGGCTTCAAGGGTGCTGACGATGAGCAGGGGGCCGGGTCCCAGACGTGGTCGTTCAACCTGGACGGGCAGGTTGGGGATGAGCACATGAGCCAGCTGCCGATCGGAAAGCATGTGGGTATTATAGAACATATTTTCTAACCAGAGGCGCTTTTTGTTGGCCGGTGGGCACGGCGCAATCCACGGCAAAAAGAGCCCTGACAGGTGTGTTTGCACACGTTGGCCGAGCGTCTGGCTGAGTTGATCCGGTGGGCCGATCTCGCGGAGTGCCACCCAGAGCGTGGCTGCATCCAGCAGCCGGGGCGCGGCTACACGCGACCCTTCCCGATATCGGTCGATCAAGCACCTTTGCCCGGGCCGGCGTCTCCGCCAACAACATCACAAGCTGCCAGCGGGAGATTCTGGCTGCAGATGGGCAGATTTCACGGATATCGCTGACCTCTGACACGATGTCTCTTCCGGACTCCGCCTCATGTCAGCCGAAGCCATTGCCCGGGAGGTTGAAGATGTCATAAAACTACACCGCCAGATCCAAGAAATCCGGTAACCTGCCGAAAAGGAAACAGGGAGCTTTGCAGGGCCGGGCACAGGCTGTGTCACGACCACTGCCGAACCTGCGATCACCGAGCGCTCCTGATCGATGCCCGGCTAAGAGCGAAACTCAACCATTGTCTGCAAGAGGCGCTCGCGGAATAAAAGAAGTAAGATCTCAATCTGATCCGGAGCAACTGACTCCAAAAGGCTCATGGATGAGCCGGCCGTTGCTCCCGCAACCTCCACGAAAGCGTTCGGCGGAGTGGAGGTCTTGATCATGACCAAACGTTTTGGGTACCTCCTCTCGTTCACCCTGGTCAGCCTGTTGGGAGGCATGATCGCCTATTCGGGCTGGATCGTCGTCACACACCCAACCATCGGGGCTCTTTGGGATTCCACGGGCGTCATCTATCTGTCAACGACCGATGCATCGCCCGCCGAATCCCTTATCAGTACGGATCGGGTGTTGGCGGTCAACGGCATGGCGGTCAGTCACTTCTACTCCGGTCTGCCAGAGACGGTCACTATCGGCGACACGATAGAGGTCACTTACCTGCGCGACGGCAGCACCCAGACGGGTCGTTTCCTTGTTCGGAGGCCTGATTTCAGCGAGATCGCGACTCTGGCGACCGCCTTTCCGACGGCCATCACCGCCTGGATCGTCGGCGCCCTCTTGCTTTTCCTATCAGTCACAGCCACGGACCAGAAGAGCGTGATGCGACTGACCGGAGCCCTCTTCATCCTGGCCGCCGGCTCCTTTGCCGTAGGAGGTTTCACTGCCCTCGAGCCGATCTGGATGTTCCGGGCGTACTCGACCTCTTACTGGATTCTGGGCGCATTAGGAACTCTGGTACACGTTCAGTTTCCGCGCCCGTATGCGATCGCACGCAATCGCTACGCCATGATCGTCCTTCTGGCGATCGGGCTGGGTGGGGCGATCTGGAATCTCACTGCACCCGTGACGTTGGATGGGGCCGTGAATGGAACAGCCCATCGCTTTGGCTTTATCTGGTTCGCGATCAATCTGGTGGCATGGCTCGGGATGCTGATCTGGAACTGGTGGCGTAGCCCGACGCTTGCGGAACGTCGCCAGATGGGAGTCGTTGCAGTCGGGGGCTTGTTGGCGCTCGGACCGCTTCTGGGCCTTATCCTTCTGCCCATTCTCCTGAACATTCCCGACATTCCAGGCTCCCAGCTCGCACTCCTGCCGGTTTTGCTCCTGCCGATATCGTACGGCTATGCCATCCTGCGCTTTCGCAAGATGGCGCAAGACCGCTGGATGGCGCGTGTGATCGTCTATGCCTTCACGATGGTGATCGTCGTGATCACGTTCTTTCTGCTCATGGCCTTGCCGTGGTTTCAGCAACTGCCATCCGAGAACATGGTCTGGGTCGCAGCGATCCTGGGTGGCCTCGTGGCCGGTCCGCTGATGCGCACCATCGACACGGGGTTGAGCTCGCTGTTGTTCGGCCGCTGGACACAGCCCCTGCAGGTAGCCGGAACCGCCATGCGCACCATCGACCTGAGGGTCGAGCGCAAGGACCTGTCAGGACAGGTGCGCGCCATCATCAGCCGCCAGCTCCAGATCCACCACTCGGCAGTGCTCTTGCTTGACGCGCAGAACCGGCTCTATGACCCTGAGGACTCCGGCCTGGCCCGGCCAGTCGAAGGCATGCGCCTTTGGCCAGGCTCTGTGCTACGCCGCTCCCTGGACGATAACATCTGGGTGCGGGAGTTGGACGACATCCGCACCGCGTTGCAGGCGTCCGACGATCAGCGCTGTTTGCTCGAGATCCCGTGGGCGCGCGCGATCCTGCCGTTGCGCTTCGACAACAAGCTCACCGGCCTGATCCTGATCGGTTACCGCAGCGGTGTGTCGTTCTACGACATCGACGAACTGATCGTGTTGGAGTTGCTGGCGATATCGGCTGCTGCGGCGTTCCATCGGCGCAAACTGTTCCTCGACCTGGAACAGGAGCGCGACCAGGCGAGCATGCTGTCTCAGCAGGTGCTTGGGGTTCGAACCGAAGAACGCAAACGTGTGGCGCGGGAATTGCATGACGACATCATCCAGCCCCTGATCGCGCATTCCTATGGGCTGGCCGTCATCGACGCGCCGTCGGCGCCGACGTTGCGGACCAACACGCTGGATCTTGTGGAGAAGATCCGCCTGATCTGTGCCGAACTGCGTGAGCCGACGCTCGACACGCTCGGTCTGGGCGCCGCCGTCCGCGCCGCGGTGGCCGCCTTCCAAACGCGGACACAGAGCAAGGCCGAGTTGATCGTCGACCAGCATCCGAACGCATCGGTGCCCGACTCGGTTGCGTCGGCGGCATTAGGTGTCTTGCAGGAGGCGCTGACAAACGCCGACAAGCACGCCCAGGCCCGGACGATCCAGGTGCGGGTTGCCATCCAGCCCGACGTCGTCAGGCTCAACGTTCGTGACGACGGCAAGGGCTTCGATGTGGCTGAGGCGCGTCGGCGGGCGGCGAAGACCAATCATTTCGGTCTGCTTGGCGCAGACGAGCGCGTCGCCTCGGTCGGCGGCATCATCAATGTCCAGTCGCTGCCTGGACAGGGCACGAGTATCGATGTGTATCTGCCTTTGAATGCGCAGCAGGAGGGTCTGTCATCATGACGTACGCTTCACCTACCCCCACGCTCGATGCACTGGCGGTAGCAACCCTGCGTCCGCCGATCGAAGCGCCGATCCGACTGGTGATCGTCGACGATCATCCCGTGATGCGCGCTGGCATTCGCGCCTTTCTCTCGGCCGCACCCGAATTGGAGATCGTCGGCGAGGCTGAGAGCGCCGACGACGCCATCACTCAGGTCGAGGCCCTCCGTCCGCATATGGTCTTGATCGATGTCTCGATGCCGGGCTCACCCGTGACGAAGGCGATCGCGCATTGGCGCAAGACGCAGCCCGATTTGCGCACTGTGGTGCTCTCGGCCCATGGCGATCAGGAGCACATCTACGCCATGCTCAACGCCGGCGCCCTCGGCTACATCCTGAAGGACGAGCACCCGCGTGACATCGTCGCCGGCGTGCTGGCCGTTGCCCGCGGCGAGGCCTGGCTGAGCGGCCTTGTCCGCCAGAAGCTGGCCGATCGGCACAAGATGTTCACGTCTGACGACATCAGCGCGTTCGAGCGGCACGTCTTGAAGCTCGTCGCGAAGGGCAACACCCCTGAAGCCACGGCCGCGGCCCTGGCCATCACACCTGAGGATGTTGACCACATCGTCAAGCGCCTGATGCAGCGGTTCAACGTCTCCACGTTCACGGGGCTCGTCACCGAGGCCTGGGTCGCCGGGCTGCTTCAGCCCGAACGCAAACCCTGAATAAGACGACACGGGCGGGACGTGCAAGATGAGTTCTCATCTTGCACGTCCCGCCCGTGTCGTCTTTTATTTCTTCCCGGCCAGCCGGCCGCCGACAGCCCCGCCGGCCGCTGCCAGCGCGACCCCGACCAGGCCGGCGACGAGGCCACCCCCGCAGACGGCGCTCATCGCCACCATCATCATGTCACCCTCGCGCTCGAAGCCTCCGCCCAGGAAGCCCGCCGCGCCGAACAACAACGTGGCAACCAGGGCCGCCGCCCCGACCACCAGCAGACCGATCCCGCCCGTCAAAGCTCCGCCGCGCAGAGCCTGTCCGCCCGCCCGAGCGGCGATGTATCCCGCCGGGACGCCCGCCAGGCCAAGCACACAGGGCGTCGCCACGAACATCACGAAGAAGTTGCTGAACGCAAAGAACAGGACCACGGCCAGGCCGGCCGCCAAAACTCCAGCCAGCGAACCGAGGGCGATCTGGCTTCCATAGCGCATGGGGCCTCCTTGGGGTGTTGGGACGGCTTCTCCGGAAAGCCGTGCCTGGGCGGATTATATCGACGGATCGGAAGGCGAGGGGCGTGGAGCGTAGAGCGTGGAGCGTGGAGCGTGGAGCGTGGAGCGTGGAGCGT
>CAYZRP010000006.1:0-82308 GCA_964480865.1 uncultured Anaerolineales bacterium
TGTTCTTCACCATGATCTTCAACGGCGGCATGGTGCCGTTCTATCTGGTGGTCGATGGCCTTGGCCTGACCAACACGATCTGGGCGATGGTCATCCCGTTTTTGTCGGATGCCTGGTTTGTGTTCATCCTGGTCAAGTTCTTCGAGTCGCTGCCGCAGGAGTTGTTCGACGCGGCGCGGATCGACGGCTGCAGTGAGGTCGAGCTCTTCTTTCGCATCGTTCTGCCACTCTCCAAACCGGTGTTGGCCACCATCGGTCTGTTCTTCGCCGTGTATTTCTGGAACCAGTGGTTCTGGCCGATGGTCTTCGTCCAGGATTCGAGCCTGCATCCGCTCCAGGTGGTGCTGCGCGCCATCCTCTCGACGATGATGCCGGTCGTCAACCCGAACGCCGCTGTGCAGCAGGCCCAGCAGATGGCCAACATGCCGCCTGTGGAAGTCATGCGCATGGCAGCCATCATCGTCACCATCATCCCGATCGCCATCGTCTATCCGTTCTTGCAGCGGTACTTCGTCAAAGGCGTCTTGATCGGCGCCATCAAGGAGTAAGCCGACGACGTCCACACGAGGCGCGCCGGGAGGGGGGCCGATGCCGACTGTTTGATCAACACCCGAACATCATTCGCAAGACACGACTGCGTTGCGCTCACGTTCAGGTAAAGGAGCAAGAAGATGAAGACCCCGAGGATCTCGAGACGAAAGTTCCTGCAGATCGCCGGCACGGCGACCGGAGCGGGCCTGCTGGCCAGTTGCGGTCCGACACCGACAGCGGCGCCCGCTGCGACTCCGGCGTCAGTTGGCACGCCCGGCCTTAAGTACGCCGACAACGCCGCTGTGCATCGCTATATGTGCGGCGGGTTCTCGGGCGCCGGGCCTGACGACAAGCTGATCAAGGACATCCAGGAGAAGGCGCTGCGCGACGAGTACGGGTTGAATGTGTCGATCGAAATCGAATCGGCGCCGTACTCCGACATCGATCAACTGGTCACCACCCGCCTCGAAACCCAGGCCGTCGACTCGGTCGAGCGCGACGGCACCTCAGCGCTCAACTGGCTGTCGCAAGATGGTCTGCTGAAAGATATCGAGGAGGAGTTGTCGTCATACGGTAACTCGCTGACCTCGATGCTGCCCTCGGCGGGCTTCGAATACTTCCGCAAAGGCGGCAAGCGTTGGGCGTTCGCGAACTTCTACTCGACCCCGGTCGATGTCGAGTACATTCACATCCGCCGCGACTGGCTGGCCAAGATCGATCGCGACATCCCGACCAACCTCGAGGAACTCGAGGAATGCCTGCGGCTGTTCAAGGAGAAGAACCTCGGCGGCGACATCACGATCCCGCTGGCGAACGATCTGGGTGGCTGGATGATCCCATCGTATGTGCTGCAGGGACCGTTCGCGCCCGAGCCGGACGAGCAACGCAAGATGATTGCGAACGGCGAGGACTTCGAGTACGAGTTCGGCTGCGCCATGCGGCCGCGCCGCCTCGAACTGCTGCAGAAGTGGTACGCCGACGGCCTTTTGAACCCCGAGTGGGCGACCTTCAAGGCCGAAGACACCGAGAGCGCCATGCAGAAAGGCTACGTCGGCGCGCTGCTCTCGGGTTGGTGGAACCTCAACAGCCAGCTCAAGAATATCCAGAAGAACATTGACCCCAGCCAGGACTGGGTGCAGATCTATCCGCCGCTCGGGCTGCGCGATGTGCCGAACTCGGGCCGGATCCTCACCGAGATCCCGCTCGAGCGCGTGGCCGTCGTCACCTCCTGGGCCCAGGCCCCCGAAGCCATCATCGCCTTCGCGGACTGGCAGAACAAATCCTGGGAGAACTTCATGCTGAGCAGCTACGGCATCGAAGGCAAGCACTACAAGTGGGCGGCCAACGGCGCGTATGTCGATCTGCGCTCGGCCCCGCCGAACCAGGAATACTCGGGCATGCGTCGCGTCGTGTGGGCGCCGCAATGGAACAACAAATTCCAGCAGCTACCCGCTCCCGAGGAAGACCCGGCGCTCGACCCGCGCATCGCGTCGTTGATCTACGGCCCGCACATCTACAACCGCACGGACACCACCAAGCCGCAGGCCAATGAGTACCCGACATTGACCCGGATCTACCACTTCGTCAAGTGGGATTGGAAGGAGTCGGCTTCGTATGAGCCCGATTTGCGCGCGCTGCGTGACGAATGGGCGACCAAGATCATCAAGAACGAAGCCGGCGTCACCGACGGCCTCAAGAGTTTCTGGGATCAATGGAAGGCCTCCGGCGGCGAGAAGCGCCTGCAGGAGATCGCCGACCAGTACGACGCCTACGCTAAGGCCAACCCGGCCATGACCGATGACAAGGTGTTCTTCTCGCCCGAGAACTGGAACACCACATCGCAGTACCCGGCAGCCGCCTGAACTTCGACGGACCTGACCCGGGCAGTCGCAGTTGTGTGCGGCTGCCCGGGTCGCACTTCTTCAAGCAAGATCGGAGACCAGATGACCACCTCGCGACGGATTTCGATTGTCGGCGCCGGCAGTGGCGAGTTCTCGATGGGCATCGTGCGCGACCTGTGCCTGACTCCTTCGCTATGGGGCGGCACTGTCTCACTCATGGATATCGACGCCGGCCGACTGGATGCCATCCATGATGTGGCACGGCGCTATGTCAGTGAAATCGGAGCCGACCTGAAGATCGAGAAGACTCTCGATCGTGAGGCGAGCCTGACGGGCGCGGACTTCGTGATCAACTGCGCCATGGTCGGCGGCTGGGAGCAGTTCCAGCGCACCGAGGAGATCAGCCGCCGGCACGGGTATCCCCAGACGGTGTTCTTCGATACCTTCTTCCAGTACCGGCTGTTCATGGACGTGATCCACGACATGGAACGGGTTTGCCCCGACGCCTGGTACATCCAGTCGGCCAACCCCGTGTTCGAAGGTTGCACGCTGATCACGCGCCAGTCGAAGATCAAGACGGTCGGCCTGTGCCATGGCTATCTCGGCGTGCGCAACGTCGCCCGCGTGATCGGCCTCGACCCCGAAAAAGTCGATGCGCAGGCCTATGGCGTGAACCACAACATCTGGCTGACCAAGTTCGTGGTCGACGGAGTGGATGCCTTGCCGCGCCTGGCCGAGTGGGCCCGTGACGAGGCTGAGGCCTACTGGGCCAGCCCCGAGTGCCGACCGAGCGACGACATGGGCCCGAAGGCGGTCGACCTCTATCGGCGGTTGGGCCTGTTCCCGATCGGCGATACGGCCACCCCGGGCGGCGACTCGTATCACCGCTGGTACCACTACGATCGCGCCACGGAACAACTCTGGCACGAAGACCCGGCCGGCTGGTACGACGACCACATCGCCTGGGTCAACAAGTCGGTCAACGCCTTCAAGGCCCTGGCCGCCGACCCGACGCAAAAAGCGACTTCGCTCTATCCGCCCGAGCGGACTCACGAGACCAACGTCAGCATCATCGACGCCCTGGCCAACAATCATGGCGGTCTCTTTCAAGTCAACATCCCGAACCGGGGTTGCATTCCCGGGATCGCCGACGACGTCGCCGTCGAAGTCCCGGCCTGGGTCAGTTCGGCCGGCATCCAGGGGCTGCACATGGCGCCGTTACCCAAACGCATCACGCTGGCTCTGCATGAGCGCATCCTCTCGATGGAGCGCGATCTCGAGGCGTTCGTCTCGCGCGATCGCAACATGCTTCTGGATTACGTGTTGTCCTATCCGACGACACGCACGGTCGAGCAGGCGCGCGCGCTTCTCGACGACGTCTTCGCCGACCCGATCTACCACGACCTGGCGCAGTACTTTCAGTAAGGAGCCGCGATGGACGCGAAACGCCCCAAGATCGGCCTGTTGACGTTGTTCTTCGACCTGTATCTGGAGAGCGGCGATGCCCTGCTGACGTCGCGGCAGGCGTATGCGACCCGGCTCGTCGAGGCTCTGGGCCACCTGGCCGAGGTCGTGAACCCCGGTATCTGTGTCGATCGCGCCCACGTCGCGGCGGCGGTTCGGGCCTTTGAGGCCGCGGACGTCGATCTGATCGTCGTCGTTCATCTGACCTATGCGCCAAGCCAGCACGCGGCACCGGATCTGACGCGCACACGCATCCCGCTCGTGTTGTGGTCGACGCAGCAGCTCTCGGCCGTGACCCCGGCCATCACGAACTGGGATCTCGAGGAAAACCACGGCGTGCACGGGACGCAGGATCTGGCCAACGTCCTGCGTCGGGCCGGCCGCCGCTTCGCCGTTCTGGCCGGTCACTGGCAGGATCCGGCCACGCTTCAGCAGTTGAGCGAGTGGTTTGCGGCGGCCCGCGTCCATCATGCGCTGCTCGGCGCGCGCGTCGGTCTGATCGGGCATCCGATGGAGCACATGGGCGACTTCGGGCTCGACGAAACGGCCTTCGAAACGCAGTTGGGCGTTCACGTGCAGCATCTTCCGCAGCGCGCTCTGGCCATGGCGGCGCGTGAAGCCCCGGCCGATGTCGTCAACGACCTGATGCGGAGGGATCGCGATCGGTTCCGCGCGCATGAGAGCCTGACTGAGGCGCAACACGAGGCCGCTGTTCGCTTGGAGTGGGCCATCCGCCAGACGCTCGAACGAGACCACCTGATCGGCTTCGCGTCGCACTTTCTGGCGATCGCGCAGGAAGGCCTGTTCGACACCTTGCCGTTCCTGGCGGCCTCGAATCTGCTGGCCGTCGGCTACGGTTACGGCGGCGAAGGCGACGTCACCAGCGCGGTGGCCGTGTGGATCCTGCAGCAACTCGCGGGGGCTGCGACCTTCACCGAGATGTTCACCATGGATTTCGCCGGCGACAGCCTGCTGATGAGCCACATGGGTGAAGGTAACTGGCAATTGGCCCGGACCGACCATCCGATTTCGCTTCGATCGGATCGATTCGACCTGGCGGCGTTCGCGGCGGATCCCGTCTCGCTGACCTTCACGTTGCGCCCGGGGCCGGCCACGCTACTCAACCTCACGGTCGGGCCGGAGGGCCGTGTGCAGTGGATCGTCACGGAGGGCGACGTCATCGATGCGCCGCCTTTGCCGCAGTTGACTCCGGTGCACCATCGCTTCCGGTTCGCGCACCCTGTGGCGCGCTTTGTCGAGCGGTATGCCGAGTTGGGCGGGTCGCACCATCAGGCCCTGGCATACGGTCACCGCGCCTCGCTGCTGGGCAAGCTGGCCCGGCTGCTCGACGTGCCGTTCCACGTCATCTGATCACGCCGGGGGATCGATCACGCATGAACACCAAAGTACGTCTCCATCGTCTGTTCGCCGAGGATGGTCGTTGCGTCAACGTCGCTGTGGATCACGGCTTTTTCGGTGAGTACCCGTTCCTCGAGGGCATCGAGTCGATGCCCCAGGTGGTCACGCGGCTGGCGGCCGCGCAGCCCGACGCGATCCAGCTGTCGCTCGGCATGGCGCCGCTGCTGCAGAACCTGCCGGGGAAGCACAAGCCAGCCCTGGTGATGCGCGTCGACACGGCGAACATCTATGGACCGGCCGTGCCGGCGCAGGCGTTCAATTACGTCGTCGCCGGCGCCGTCGAGCAGGCGCTCGCCCTCGACGCGGCCTGTCTGTGCGCCAATCTGTTTCAGGTGCCGGGGCATCCCGAAGTTCACGCGCAATGCGTGGCCAACATCAGCCAGCTGAAGCCGGAGTGCGAGCGGTATGGCCTGCCGTTGATGGTGGAACCGTTGGTCTTTCAACCGAACCCGACCGGCGGCTATGCCAGCGATGGCGACCTGCGCAAGATCATGGCGAATGTGCGCCAGGCGGTTGAGCTCGGCGCCGATGTGATCAAAGCCGATCCGTGCAGCGACCTTACAGCCTATGGCCGCGTCATCGAAGTAGCCTCGGGTTGCCCGGTGTTGGTGCGCGGCGGCAGCAAGGCGCCGGAGGCCGAGCTGCTGCGACGAACCCAGGCGGTGCTGGCGCAGGGCGCGGTCGGCATCGTGTACGGCCGCAACATCATCCAGCACCCGACACCGTCGAAAATCGTTCGATCCTTGATGGCTGTGGTGCATGAAGGCACGTCTTCCGAAGACGCGATTGAGTTGCTGGCCTGAGCCGGCGTTTCGTTCAATCTGAAGAGGTCAACCGTGGACACTGTTGTGAACTCTCCGGCCGCGATGCTGGCCAGCCCCCACTTTTCGCTGGCCGCTTTGTTGGGCCGACCCTACGTTGAAGCGGTTTGCCAGGCCCGTGCCCTCCTGACCCATGAAGATCCCACGCAATTAGCGGCGATCGCAAACGAGGAAGTCGATTTCTTCCCGGTCGATCTTCAGGACCAGCTGGCCGAATTGATCGGATGCGTCGGCCAGGCGGTGGCTCCGGCGCTGGCGCAAACCAGCCCGGGAGCCGGGACGATCGCCTTCAACCGAGCCACTCAGTCGAGAATGGCGCCGGTCTCGGCCCTCGGGTTCATCCGGATCGGCGAAGACGGCAAGGCCTACCTGACCTCCAAGAGCGAGCACTACCACGCGTCGCTCGGGCACGGCTTCCCCGGCTATCGCCTGATCGATCTGGCCCGCCGACTCGGGGTGCCGAACGCTACGCACAACAACACGCGCGGCTACATCACGCGTCGACTGGAGGAGGATCTGATCCGGGTTGCCAACGGCCTGGCGGCGACGGATGCCGACGGTCTGCAGCGCGTGTTGAGTTCGCAGGAACCGCACGTGCTCAACCGGGTGATCAACCTTGAGACGGGCAGCCTGGCGGTGGAGGCGGCGGTGAAAATGATGCTCGCCCGCTTCTATCGCCACGACGAGACTCAGCCGGTGCCGCTGTACCAGGGCAGGATCCCGGTCTTCCTGGTGATCGGCGATCGGGCGGGGGGCACGAAGGCCAATTACCACGGCACCACGATGTTCACGCAATTCCTGCGCGGCATGTGGCCCGAACTGGCCGGGATGCTGGAACAGCATGGGCTCATGCTGGTCAGGCCTGTGCGCATTAATGACGCCGCGCATTTCGAGGAGGTGCTGAAGGAGTACGATCGCCCGCCGTACAAGGTCGCCGGGTTCGCACACGAGATCGTGCTGATGAATTATGGCGGCATCCTGCTCGACAAGACATTCCTGCAGGGCGCCTACCGGGCCTGCCAGGCCCATGACGTCCCGACGCTGGTGGACGAAATCCAGTCGTGCATCTGGTCGCCG
Source organism: uncultured Anaerolineales bacterium (assembly GCA_964480865.1). GTDB lineage: Bacteria > Chloroflexota > Anaerolineae > Anaerolineales > UBA6663 > UBA6663. The sequence goes on from CAYZRP010000006.1 coordinate 7,154, forward strand.
GAGATGTTCATGTTCCGCGAGTACGGCCTGGCGCCGGATTTCGTCTCGGTGGGCAAGGGTTTCCCGGGCGGCGAATACGCGGCGTCGCGCATTTTGACCACCTATCCCATGGACAGCCTGACCCAGTTCGGCGCCCTGGTGACCAATGGCCAGGAGGAACTGGCCTCGCTGGCCTACCTGGTGACCATGAGGTTCCAGGAAGCCAACCGCGACTACATCAACGCGGTGGGCGAGTATTACGAGGCCGAGCTCAAACGCCTGGCGAAGCAGTACCCGGCATTGATCCAGTCGATCGAAGGCGCGCGCCACCTGTCGTCGATCTTCTTCTGGGAAGCTGAGCCGTCGCTGACGTTCATTCGTGCGCTCAATGCTGCCGGGATCGATATCAGTTCGCAGACGTACAAGGCGGATTGTCCGCCTGCTGTGCTGAGCAAGATCCCGCTGATCGCGACGCCGCAGGTCGTGGACCATCTGATCAGGGTGATGCGTCAGGCGCTGGATGACCTGAGCTTGTCGACTGCGGATCAACCCGGCGCGCGCTCAGGCTGATTCTTTTCGACCGCCGCTTTGCAGAACCCGGATAGGGCGACAACGATCCACCCAGCAAGGCTCAACCGGTGTTCTCGCGGTTGGGCTTCGGTGGGGCCGACAGACGCCTTGGGATCGAGAACGGCGTCTATCGGCGATAGGCGCGGTAGGCCTCACCAAAGCGCAGGGTGAGTTCGCGCGTCTCGTGCACCGCGATATCGCGCAGGAGGCCGGTGACGATGACCACGGTCGAGGCGATGACGAAGCCTGAGCCGAGACCCATACCCAGTCCCAAAAGAATGATCAGCGCGCTCAGCGTCATCGGGTTGCGACTCCAGGCGTAAGGTCCTGTCGTTACTGGCCGCTGTGTCGCCACCTGCGGCGCCGGTATGCCGTGTTCCTCGGTGTACTGTACGCCGATGGGCCCGAGCACCAGTGCCAATCCCACCAGTTCCAACGCGGCACCGCACTCCGAAGTGTTATCGTTTAGCGCAAGGCCAAACGAGCGTCGGTTCCTGCTTCCACGCTGGGCACCTGGCGAGCCCCATGGCTCGTCATGGACATCTCCGCTCCACAGGCGTCACTTCCCGCGGCATGCCGCCGGAACTCGCGGTACGTTTCGTCACCAGCTGTGCCAGGTTCTGGGCGGCGTTCCAATCGCGGTCGTGCTCGGCGCCACAGCTCGGACAGGTCCAGCGCCGCACGTCCAGCGCCAGCTCCTCCAGCTTGTGCCCGCAGAGGTGGCACAGCCTGCTGGACGGATAGAACCGATCCGCCAGCACCACCTGCCCGCCGCTCCACGCCGCCTTGTAGGTGAGCTGTCGCTTGAACTCCGCCCAGCTCACATCCGCGATCGCGTGCGATCGTGCGCGATCGCCGCCGCCAACCGATGGTTCTTCTGCATCCCGCGCAAATTCAGGTCTTCCACCACGAGCACGGCAGTACTCTGCCGCACCGACTTGGTTTTCGTCAGCCTCGTCGTCGCTTGATGCAATGTCTCTCGTCGGATGTTCGCCACCCGCGCATGCGCCTGCGCCAGCCGCTCGCGCGCCTTCTTTCGGTTCGCTTCGCCGCCCTTCTGGCGTCGGCTCACCCGCCGCTGCAGACGCTTCACCTGGCGCATGGCCGTCTTCAGCGGCCGCGGGTTGGCGATCACGGTCCCGGCGGCAGAGTACTGCCGACACTCGCCGTCGCCAGCGCCGTCAGCCCCGAGATCCACGCCCGCCATCGGCCTGTCGTTCGGCTTCGGATCCGGGAGCGTCTGCTCGACCTGCACGGCCACGAACCAGCGCCCGGTCTTCTCGCTCACCGTGGCGCTGAGCACCTTCACCTCGGGCGTGCCGTCTACCGGCACGTAACCGCGCTGCTTGAGCCGCAGCTTGCCTAGGCGCGGCAGCTGGATGTGCCGCTCACCGATCCGGATCGTGCCGGTGAGCCGAAAGCTCCCGAGCCCGTGTTTCTTTGTCTTCGGTTTGGGAAAGCCGACATCGCCTTGCGCAGCGCTTCTCGCGGCGCGCACTTGGAGACGTCGTACATCCAGGGCACGACGGTCCGCTTGAGTTGATTGAGCCTGCGGTGTAGCTCCATCGCATACGGAGTCGGCTCACCCTGCTCATAGGCGGCGATGCGGACCGCCAGCCCCCAGTTGTACGCCCAACGCGCCGCCCCGGCATGCTGGACACACGCCCGGCGCTGCGCCGCCGTCAGGTCGAGCTCAGTCTGGTAGGCGCGGTGAATCACCCTGGCGGTGCAGGGACAACCGCGGCTGGATTGCGCGCGGGCAAACCCAGTGTCAATTGCTCGTTTCTCCGCGACCAGCCGTTTTGGGGCTGGGCGATTCATGAGGCTGGCGCCGGCCGGGCCGCATCCCATTCCTCAAAACAAGCTGACGATCGGACAACTCGCAACGGCGCTATCGACTGCGGTGCGCGACACGACTATTCGTGGGCGTGCCGCGCGGCTCGGGGATAAGATCAGAGCGGAAAACGGTGTCGCCCGCGCTATCGGGATCATCGAGACGGTGGCGCCCTAACGGCGCAAGAGCGTACCCGTGGCGTCTTCAGCTCGCATGATGTTGGCCGGGACAGGCCAAGACGGCCACGGTTTTCTCCCAAGATAACATCGTTGTTGACATCCACCGTCATTGGCCCTATCTTGAACCCCAACAACATCGATTGCCGGGCTCCCCACAACCACACCTCTCCGGGTTTTCGCTGCGCCGTGGCCCAACGGTCTGAAATGCGCGGCGACAGGATGGCAACTCATAACCCGGAGGTCGTAGGTTCGAATCCTGCCCCCGCTACTGAAAAGGCCGTGATCGATTGCGATCACGGCCTTTATATTGCCACTGGCGCCGCGGAGAGACCTGGAATGGACTCTCAATTGGCGAATTGAAAAGTCCAGAGAAAATCGGTCAAAGCCCACGTCTGTTCCTCAGTCAGGATCGGCCCCCAGAACGGCATCCCGGTCCCCATGCCGCCGCGGATGATCTTGCCCTGAAGACGAGCCGGGCTGAGGCCAAGCATGTGCTTGGCATCGGTGAAATCGGTCGGCGGCATCGTCATGTGCCCGAACATGGCCTGCACCGCGTCATTGCGGGCCGTCAGCGCCGGCGCCGCGATGCCATCTCCGCTACCCGTGTCGCCATGGCAGACGGCGCAGTTGTTGGCATACAGCGCTCGTCCCTCTTCGACGCGCTCCGGCGTCGTCTGGGCCTTCCAGAGGTACGCGACCACGTCCCACAGCGCTAAGTCGGAGACGGCGTACAGTGCATCTTCCTTCCGCAGGCGTTGCCAGATCTGCGCCGGGCTTTGTGAGCGCCAGGTAATTGGTGACTCAAAAGGCCAGGGGATCGAGGCTGCCAGCGCCTCGCCGCGTGAAACCGAAGGACGGGCTGCGGGCAGGATCGCGGCCGGTGTTTGGACGGACTCATCCAGGTCGATGCCGAGTTGGGCGTAGAGGGGTGGCTCTGGCGGTGGTGGGCTGGCCGAGGACGTCTCTCCGTCCTCCGTGACCTCGATCGTCCCGCGCATGCGCCAATGCCCCATCCCGCACCAACGCGTGCAGTAGTACGTGTACCGCCCGGGCCGCTCGAAGACGAGCATCGTCTCCATCGGCGTGTTCGGCTTGAGTTCGATCTCGGGCCAGTCCATCTGGCCGACGGCGAAGCCGTGAGTCATGTCGTCCGAGACGAGCCGAAGACGCAGTGGCTCGCCCACCGTGGCGGTCAGGCCCGCGGACGACCACCCGCCCGCCTCGGCGATCCGGGCATGGACCTCGACGACCTGCGCCCGGTCAAGCGCGTAGAGGGTCAGCGGGATGGTGATCGCCGCGACCACCGCCGCGGTGGCCAGGCCGTGTGCTCGCGTCAGGCGACGCGAAGAGAACAGCAACCCTTGAGTCGTCACGATCGATCCTCAGGGCAAGTTAGACGGGCCATAACGCGAGTAGGTGCCGTCGACATAGGCGCGGATGTCCTTCAGCGATTTGCCTTCCCTCAACAAACGCATGGCGTCCTGAGTGATGTCCACACAGATGCCGCAGCCCAGCGCATGTCCATCAAACGAGAGCGCGCCGGACGCCTCGGTTCCGGCGATGTAGCAATCGTAATTGCTCTTGTGCCCGATCGGGCCGCAGCCGCAGTAGCAGGGCAGCGCTCGCAGCGTGTCCGCATTGACGGCCGCGAACCGGTAGGCCTGGCTCACGGTGATGGCCGCCGATTGAACCTCCTCAGGCATATCGCCCATCGCGGCCATCGCGAGCATGTCGTGATCGCTGCCGGCTGTAGAGACCGGTGCGTTCGAACAACCGGCCGCAACGAAGCCGACCAGACTCAGCATCACAACGATGGACAGGGGGATACGCATCGGCTTTACCCTCAGGGCAATGGTGGTTACGGCAGCCAGTTGGACAGAATCGTCACGGACTGAATGGATCCGGCGCCGTTGTTGTTGGCAATGTGCACGCGGAAGTTGTGCTTGCCGCCCATGTCGCCATGCATCATGAATGACACCGAAAGGGTGGTGCTCTCACCTGGCTTCAAGGACATCGACCCGATCGTCGGCGTGGGCGGGCAACAGCCTTCGACAACCTCGACGTACGGCGTTTCGGTGAAGGTCAGGGGCTGATCGCCGACGTTGGTCAACGTGAAGTCGACCTTCACGGTCTTGCCGAGTTGGACCACACCGAGCTCAACTAGCTCGCGATCGACGCGCAGCCGCGGCGATCCGCTGACCTCGATGGCCGCGGCGGGTGCAGCCCGACCCGCTGTGAGAAAGTACACGGCCAGCACCAGGAGCCCGGCCGCCACAATGAGCAGTGTGATGGGCCAGGGTGAACGGCCCGTCAGACCCTGCGGGCGACGGCTGCGAATGTGACGAAGCTGGCTCATGGAGGTCTCCTCAGGTTGTGGGTGTACGCCGGCGACCGTCACGCCATCAGCAACGCCGGGTTGAGCATGCCGAAGATCATGGCGACGTGCGCCACAACCAGAAAGAGACCGACGAAGCCGGCATGCACCTTGAGGTGGCCCTGATTGTCGAGGCCGCGACCAAGCACGCCGAGTTCGAGCAGGGCGATGCCGCCCAACGGCACGACGCCAAGCAGATAAAAGCCCACGGCGATCACGTCCGCGATGCCGCGCCAGGCGCCAGTGGTCGTGATCGGCCACACCGCATTCACCATCAGATAGCCGAACACTCCCAGGAAGTACACGCCTACAGCGATGCCGGCCCAGCGGTTCAATCGGCGCCAGAGACCGGTGTAATCGCGCGAGAACAGGATATAGAGCTCGGTTATGGCGATAAACTCCGCCAGAACCACCGGAATGGCCATGAACAGGATCAGGTTCCACGGCTGGTTGCTGGCCAGAAGTTCCATGTAGTGAGTCATCGGAGTGTCATGCATGGTGAATTCCTTATCGGGCGAATGATGATGTCGATGAATTGAGTATAGGGAACGGTCCCTGGCTCCCAAACGGCCAGATGACTGCGCGGCGTTACGCCGTTTCGCCGATCACAATTGCCATGGGTCGAGCATGACGAATGTCAGACACAGTGAAGCAGAGGGGCGGAGCCGCGTGGGCCAAGGGCGAGGCAGCGCCGGGCCGATCGATCAAGTCGGCAAGTGGATGTCGATCGTCGTGCCCTGACCGGGCGAGGCGTGGACCTCGAGTTGAGCGCCAATAAGGTCGGCCCGTTCGTGCATGCCCATGAGCCCGAAGTGCCCGTCCTGGCTCAAGCTGCTCAACCGCTCCGGTGGGGTGAAGCCCTGGCCGTCGTCGGCGATGTGGAGATGAAGCGCCCGATCCGTGAACGTCGCCCGGACCTGGATCGCGTGAGCGTGGGCATGTCGCGCGGCGTTGGCCAGGGCTTCCTGAACGATCCGGTACAAACCGATCTCCTGAGCCGCCGCGAGCCGCTTCACCGGCCCGTCTACCGCGTAGGCCACCGGAATGCCGCTGGCTGTCTCAACATCGCGAGCCAGCATTTCGATCGCGGGCAGCAAGCCAAGGTCTTCGAGATAGATTGGGCGCATCGCACGGATGACGCGTCGAATGTCGGCGATGAGCGTCGAGGTCATCGAGCGCACCTCTTCGAGCCTGGCCCGCGTGGCGGGTGTGGCCTGGGCCGCGGCGCGTTGGGCCAGTTGAGCGCGCTGGTCGAGCGCGATCAGCGACTGCACGGTATCGTCGTGAAGCTCGCGCGCCAGCCGCCGGCGCTCCTCCTCCTGTCCCGCCGTCATCGCCCCGAGGTAACCGCGCAAACCGGCCTGCGCCTGCTGCACTTTGGCCGCCATGCGCGCCAGTTCGGCCTGAAGCCGCTGGATCTCGGTGATGCCTCCAACAGGTCGCTCGATCGCGGCGAAGTTCCCCTGGCCCAGGTCTGCCGCCTGACGCTCGAGCGCGCGTAGCGGCTGGACGATCTGACGCAGCCCAAAGGCCAGCACGACCAACGCCAGGATGATGGCGGGGATCAGGATCAGCGGCGCGATGAGCGAGCTCCTGAGGAGCGGCCCCTCGACCTGATCCCAGGGTTCTTCGGTCAGCAATGCCCAGGGCGTCCCCGAAACCGGGGCGTATGCCACCACGTGCTCCTGCCCGTTTTCGCCCGGCAGAAACTGTGTGCCGCTGACGCCGCGCAAGGCATCGGCCACCCCCGGATGTTCCATCAGCGGGTCTTCCGATAGGAGTTCGCCCTGCTTGAAGAGGAGGTTGCCCTGCGCCTCGACCAGGACCCACGACAGGCTCATGGTCATGCCCATGTCAGAGTCAAGAGCCAGGCCGCCGCGCACGAGGCCCTCCGGCGCAAAGGCGCCGACCACGAGGCGTTCGGCGTCGATACGAGTCGCCATCAAGACGCGCCGCAGGCCATCCGCATCCGGGAAGGACGCTGTCACGAAGGTCGGCGCTTCGGCCGGCCATTTGGCGAGAAGGCTCTGAAGGGGGCGGCTCGCCCAGGTTGCCGTGTCGCCGCTGGCCTCGATCACAGTTCCATCCGACGTCAGCACGGCCACGCCGCCCTCGAAGCCGGCGGTCGTGCTTCCCAGCGTGGTCAACGACACGCGATTGTTTGGCGCTCTCAGAACCTGAGCCAGGCCTTCGAGCAGTTGCCGTCGATCGGTGACCTGCGCGGCGATGGCGGCTGCCGACGACTGGATCGAGCGCGCGTCACGCTCGGCGACCATGGCGCGCATGGCCTGTTGATGGACCCACTGGCTGCCAAGCGCTACAGCGACGAGCGCGGTGGTCAACGGCAGGACGACGAACAGGAAGAACTGGCTGGTCAGGCCCTGACGCCAACCGATCCAGCGTCTCATAGGATCATGGGTTCAGGCGGTGGGTGGGCTGCCGAGGTCGGCCGGCAACCAGCCGAGCGCGACGGCGCGCATTACGGCCTCGGTGCGGCTGGCGACTTGAAGCTTGTCGTAGATCCGGGCCAAGTGCGCCTGGGCGGTGCGGTCGCTGATGTCGAGCTCAACGCCGATGGCCTTGTTGGTCAGGCCCCGCGCCGCCAGCCGCAGCACGTCGAGCTCGCGCTCCGACAACGGCTCGGCCGCCGTGTCCGCGCCGACGCGCTCACTCGTGAACTGGCGCACCAGCAACTGCGCGATCTGCGGTGACAACGCCGACTGGCCTTCGTGCACGGCATGGACGGCGTCGACGATATCCTGGGCCTCGGCCGATTTCAGCACATAGCCGTTGGCCCCCGCCGTCAAAACGGCTTTGACGTAGGGTGGATCGTCGAAGGCGGTGAGGATGAGAATGCCGACCTGGAGTTTCTCGGCGCGGATCGCGCGCGTGACGTCGATCCCGGAGCGACCCGGCATCTGGATGTCGAGGACGGCCACATCGGGGTTGTGTTCACGGATGCCCTCGAGTGCGGCGTTGCCGTTGTTCGCTTCCGCGACGACCTCGATAGTGCCGTTCATCTCAAGGAACTCGCGAATGCCCTTGCGCACGACGGCGTGATCGTCGGCCAACAGCACCCGAATCCGAGAAGGGGAATCGTTCATGGTTGCGTGCCCTGGGTCGTGACGGTCATCCACCATTGATACTCGCGATGCTCACGGCTCCAATGGCTCTTGATGAAGTCCAGGATGTCGCTGACCTGCGCCTCGGTCAGGGTCGCTCCGAAGCCCGGCATGACGCCATTGTAGGCCGGATCGCCGCCGTGAGTCACGATCGAGACGAGCAGTGGGTCAGGATGATGCCAGGTGTGCCCGCTGTCGTCGTGCGGCGGCGGGGGCAGCGAACCATTCGGCAGGCGCACTTTCCAGTTCGGCGCGCCTTGCAGCTCGGCCCCGTGGCAGGCGGCGCAATACTGGGCGAACAGAGCCGTGCCGGCTTTCACGCGCTGCGCATCCAGTGTGGGCAGCGGCGGGACGGCCGTGTTGTTGATCACGACCGGGGCATTCGGGTCTTGGCCGCCCGATGCCAGATTCCAGGCCGCTCCACCGACCAGAATGACACCGACCAGGATCGCTCCCAGGGTCGTGAAACTCGATCTCCAGGCGGCCTTCATCAGGGGTGTTCCACGGCTTGCAGGTGTCGCACATGATCCCCCAGGGTGCCGAGTGCTGCGTCGAGATATGGATAGGCGAAGGCCACGATCGCCACACCGAACAGGCCGCCGGTGATCAGGCGCATCCACGAGTTGAACGAGCCGAGCGCGTCGCCGGAATAAAACATCGCCGGCAGGACGTGGTTCGTGAGAGTCGCCAGCCAGGCATTCGAGTCGCGGAACCCTTGCCCGAGCCCTGCCAGATCGCTGACGAAGTGCGTGCTGCCATCGATCACCATCGGCGCGGCGACGAGCAGTGCGATCCACCACGGCATCGGCTTTCCCGTGCGCCGGCTCAGGCCATAGCCCAGGCTCGCCACGAACATGCCGCCATACAACGACACCATGCGATCCGACCACGCGACCTTCCAGCCCATCTCAGCATTCCCGATGAACTGTCGAAGGATGAACGGACTGCCTGTCGTCTGCCAGTGTTGTTGGATCTCGCTCAGCGACCACATCGTCTTGGGTCCAAACAAAAAGAACGAACGCTCGGGGAGTTGATGACACTGTGTGGAGTAAATGAGGTAGATGATGGTTGCCGGGCCCGTCCAACCAAGCTTCATGAACACGGGCGCGAGCCAGGGCAGGCCGGTGTAGAGGCCGAAGAAGACGGTCAGGACCAGCATCCAATGCTCTCGCAGCCAGGATCCCAGGTGATTGGGGCCACTGCTCACGGACGATGCGGGGCGCGAAACGGCTCCAGGCATCCGGTTCATCCTTTCCCGTCCGACGCGGGTTCGTTTGGTTCGAGAGGATCCTCACGGATCGGGTGCTCGATCTCGCCGGCCATGAACCGGTCCGGATCCAATCGAAACACGCGTCGACAGGCGCGAGTGCAGAAGTACACGATCTTGCCTCGATAGAGGTCCGTAGGATAACCCGCCGGGTCTTTCAAGATCCCGTCGCAGGCGGTTCGGACCAGCCCTTGTGGTTGAGGGGATGAGGATGTCATCGAGCCCTTCTCTGTCGGCAAGACTCTCAGGCCTCGGCCGCGAAGTTGCGCATCATACCCTGGTCGGCGTGCTCCAGGTTGTGGCAATGATAGACAAATAGACCCGCCTGATCGGGACAGCGCATCAGCACCTGCACGGTCTCGCCCGGCATCACGAGCACTGTGTCCTTCCAGCCGTCGTCGACGAAGCCGGCACTGACCGACTCGTAGCCCGGCGCGAACTCGGGATAGTCGGTGCGCAACGTGCGACCCAATACCTGGAACTGGACGCCGTGAATGTGGAAGGGATGGGCCATCCCGAGCGGATCCATCATCTCGCCCGGGGTGACCTCGTTCACGATCTCCCAGACCTCGAGGCTGCCGGCCTTGACCTTCTCGTCGTCGGCGACCCCGTCCATCTCGAAGGTCCGGCCGTTGATCAGCCAGGTCATGTGCTGGTGCGTGATGACGACCTGCCGCGGTTGGCTCGCGTTGGCTGCCTCTTCGACGTTCAATGGATTCAGTGGAACAAGCCTGGATGGCAAGGTCAGCGTCTCGGCTTCCTGACGATCCACCTTGATGGTGAGCAGATCCTGGGCCGTTCCGAGCGCCGGCCCGCCGGACATGGCGCCCATCATGCCGCCGCCCATCATGCCGCCCATCGATCCGCCCGAGTTCGGCACGATCCCTTCGGCGCCGGTGAAGGTCTGGCTGACCAGCTTGAATTCGTCGTTGACAGCCCTGGAACTGAAGTCAGCCCACAGCTCGAGGCGCTCACCGGGGGCGAGCATGGCGTAGTCGCGCGTGACCGGCGCTGCGAGCAGACCCCCATCCGTGCCGATCACGCTGAGCGGCGTGCCGTCGCTCCAGGCCAGTTTGTAGATCCGACTGTTGGAGCCGTTGAGCACACGGAAGCGATAGGCGCGCGTCGCGACGGGCAGCGTGAGATCGGCCTGCCCGTTGATCAGGATGCGGTCGCCCAGAAAGCCCATCATGGCCGTCATCATGTCCTGGCCATAGAGTAACTGGTTGTCGGCGTCGAAGGCGCGATCCTGGATGACGAGCGGGACATCGAAGTCGCCGGTCGGCAGGGCGACGTTGCTCTCCTTATCGTCGCTGACGATGAAGAGGCCGGCCAGCCCCTGGATGACTTGCGAAGCGGTCAATCCGTGTGGATGCGGATGGAACCAGTAGGTGCCGGCGCGATCCGTGACCTCGAACTCGTATACGAACTGTTCGCCGGGGGCGATGGCATCGCGCGGATGACCATCCATGACGGCGGGCACACGCAGGCCGTGCCAGTGGATGATCGTCTCCTGACCGGCCGGCAGATCGTTCTGCAGCGTGATGCGCACCTTCTGGCCCTTGCGCACGCGGATGATCGGGCCCAAAAAGGAGCCTGGGATTGTCTGAACGCTTGAGGAATCGCCTGTGATGACGGAGCCCTGGTAGACCCAGGCCTTGGTCGTTGATCCGGGCAGAATGGCGACATCGCCGGGTGTGGCCTTGAGGACGAGCTCGAGGTCGGGCTTGAAGTCAACGCTGGGCGTGGGCGATACGGTCGTGGGCAACGGCGCGCGGCAGGCCGCGAGGAGTGGGGTACCCGTCAGCGCCGCGGCGGTCAGGCCGGTGAGGCGCAGAAAGGCACGACGATCGATCAAGGCTTTGGAAAGCATGTCTGGGTATTTGCTCCAGGACGTGACGTGTTGGTCATTCTGGGGATCTGGATCTCACCGACGTCCTCGCGACGGCAGCTCGGCCAGGATCTCAACGACGGTTTCGGCAAGATCGGGAGCGACTCGGGTGTCGCCATCGTGGGGCACGCAGACCTCGGTGCAGCCGCACCATCCAGAGACAATAACAGGCAGAGGCTCTGCCCCTGATCCGTAGACCAGCAGCACCGCATATTGAACTGCTGAGGTCTCGCTGACCGCCTGTGAGCCGGATGTATCTGCCAGGCCTCGTCTCGAATCTTGCAGGTCGAAGCTTCGAACGACTGTGAACCCTCGCTGCGTCAGGGTATTGGCCATCGCTTCGAGGAACTCTCGGCCGTCAGCATTGAAAGTGAGCGTGGCGGGCATGGCTGTCTCCCATTGGCAGTCTACGCGGGCTCTAATGCAGGCCGTAGCGCTGTTCGGCGGTGGCCGATTAGGCCAAATGGCGGGTTGCGACGGCCGGACAACGTGAACGGCGTCCAGGGCAGGGGGCCCGGACGCCGTTCGCACTGAACTCGCGTTGGAGGCAGCCTCGCCGATTACGGCACGGCCTGCGGAGTCACGGTGATCATATGTCGCCCAGGCCCATATCCGCCGCCCATCGCACCCATATTCGCGAACATCGCTGCGCCCTGGGCGTTCATGTGGGTCGACATTTGATCGGCTTGAGCCTGGGTCAACACGCCGTCGGCGACAGCCTGCTTGAGCTCGTCGGCCATGGCGGACTGCAGCACCATCGTGAGTTGATCCTGGCTGACGTCCTGAGCCTCGGCGACCTCGGCCAACGTCTTGCCCGCCGCCAGCTGAGCCGACAGCTCATCCGGAGTGAGGTTCAGCGCGCCGGCCAGGCTGGCCCAAATCTCGGTGTGCATGCCACCCGTTTCGGTCATCCCCGCATGCATGGCGTTCATGTCCACGCCGGCCATCATCCCCTGTCCGGTTCCACGCATCCCGTAGCCGCCCATCATGCCGGGGCCCATGCCCGGGTAGGGCGTTACGGTGCCGGACATCATGCCGAAGCCGCCCCAGGGCGAACCGCCCTGAGCCTGCGCGAACCCGGCGCCCATAAGCGCGAAGGCGCCGATCACGACGGTGGCGGCGGCGGCTGCCGCGGCGATTTTGAGAGAAGTCTTCATCTTTGTTCTTCCTTCGGGCAAGCGCCCTGATGGTGTCGAGCGAATTGGCCACAGGATAGAGCCGGCGTTTGGAGAAGTTATGAAGACCGGATGCGCTTTGCGTGAAGGGCTGGCTGCCCCGGCTTTCACGAAATGTGGGCAGATCGTTCATGGGTTCTTCACAACTCTCCGCCAGACTCGCGAAGACGCCGCGGCTGTTCACCCGTCGGCGAGGGGAGAGATCATGTCGAAAACACTGCAATGGATGGTGGGCGTGGCAGCCCTGTTGTTGGTTCTGGCTTTCGCTGCTGTGATGATCCTGCCCTTCTTCTTCCCGGCGACGGGCGGGTACGGCATGATGGGCCAGGGCATGCTGGGACGCGGCATGATGGGCGGCTGGGGCCGCATGGGTGGCTTCGGTTCGGGGATGTTCATCTGGCCGCTGATCCTGATCGGGATCGTTGTGGCCGTGGTCTTCTGGGTGGGGCGTGGCCAGCGGCCGGCCCCCGCGCCATCCGCCGCAGCACCTATCGCCTTGCCGGTTTGCAAGGCATGCGGCCAGACGTTGCAGCCGGACTGGAAGGCCTGTCCTCACTGTGGTGAACGCGTGTGAAGTCTTATACTGACGCATATGCAAACGATCCTGGTCGTCGATGATGAGCCGCAGATCGTCAAGGTCGTGCGCGGCTACCTGGAGCAGGCAGGCTTTCGAGTGGTCACGGCCAGTGATGGCCCCGCTGCCCTGGCTCAGTATCGGCACGAGAAGCCGGACCTTGTCGTCCTCGATCTGAACCTCCCGGGCCTGGATGGCCTCGACGTCGCCCGTCAGATCCGGGCCCGAGACGCTACGCCGATCGTGATGTTGACGGCTCGCGCGGATGAGAGCGACCGACTCGTCGGTCTGGAGCTCGGCGCCGACGACTACGTGCTCAAACCGTTCAGTCCGAAAGAAGTCGTGGCACGGGTGCGGGCGGTGCTCCGCCGCAGCGCGACAGCGCCGCAGCCCAAAGTATTGCGCCTGGGCGACCTTGTCATCGACACGGATCGGCACGCCGTCCTACGTGGTGAGGACGTCCTGGAGCTGACGCCCACCGAGTTCAGACTCCTCTTGGTCTTGGCGCGCGAACCTGGCAGGGTGTTCAATCGCATGCAACTCCTGGAAGCCGTTGAAGGCGACTCCTTTGAGGGTTATGAGCGCACGATCGATGCGCACGTGAAGAACCTGCGCGCCAAGATTGAGCGCGATCCCAAAAAGCCGGTCTATGTCCTGACAGTGTTTGGCGTAGGCTATAAGGCTGTGGAAGGCTGAGCCATGCGACTGATGGCCAAACTCCAGTTGGCTTTCCTGGCCGTGGTCGTGGTGGGCATCGGCGTGGTTTCGCTTCTGGCGAACCAGGCGGCTGAGCGCGAGGTCCGCGCCTACATGCTCGGGAGCGGCATGGCCACGGCCAGCCAGCTCGCCCAGGATCTCGCCGACTACCGCGATCGCGAAGGATCCTGGGCCGGCGTCGAAACGCTGCTGGCCAGCGGCAACACCCATGGCATGGGCGGTATGGGCATGGACCAGCGCCTGACGCTGACCGACCTGCAGGGCAACATCATTGCGGACAGCACGGGGACCGCTCCCGGGACGCCTTACGCCTCGACGTCCGCGACGTCGGTCGCCGTCACGCACTCGGGCGGTACCCTGGCGACCTTGTGGGTGGACGGTGGCATGTCGATGGGTGGCGGCGGCGATGCGCTGGGACTGCTCGATCGAGTCAATCGGGCCATCTGGCTGGCTGCGTTGGCGGCCGGCGCCGTGGGCCTGGCCCTCGGCGCGGCCTTCTCCTATGGTTTGACGCGTCCGTTACAGCGTCTCACCGCGGCCACGCGGGCTATCGCGGCCGGTGACTTGAGTCACCGTGTGGCGTCCGACTCTCGCGACGAGATCGGGGAGTTGGCTGGTTCTCTGGACTCCATGGCGGCCGCGTTGCAAAGAGCTGAACAGCAACGGCGTAGCCTGACGGCCGACATCGCCCACGAACTGCGTAACCCCCTGGCGGTCTTGCAAGGCAACCTCGAGGCCCTCAACGACGGCGTGTTGCCGCCCACGCCCGAGAACCTCCAGCCGCTCATCGACCAATCGCGGCTGCTGGCCCGCATCGTCGACGATCTGCGCACGCTATCGCTGGCCGAAGCCGGCGAACTCCGCCTGGAGCGCGTGGATACGGCTCCCGACGAACTCGTCCGTGCCGTCGTCGCGCGCTTCCAAACTCAGGCCATGGCCCGGTCGATCGCGCTGAGTGTTGATGCCGATGGGTCATTGCCGGAGGTTGCCATCGACCCGCAACGTATTGAACAGGTGCTGGGCAATCTGCTCAGCAATGCGTTGCGTCACACCCCTGACGGCGGGCGCGTGACCTGTCGCGTGCAGCGAACCGCTTCGGATCCGGGAAGCATCGAGTTCTCGGTGGCGGACAGCGGACCCGGCATTCCGCCCGAGGCCCTGGCGCAGGTCTTCGATCGTTTCTATCGCGTCGATCGGGGGCGCGCTCGTGCGGATGGCGGAACGGGGTTGGGTCTGGCGATCGCCAGACAACTCGTGGCCGCCCACGGCGGCTCGATCCGAGCCGCGAACCAGCCAGGCGGAGGGGCGTGTGTGACATTCACGCTGCCCGTCCGCCGCTGAAAGACGCCTGCCACACATCACGCGGGGTTTCCCGCTGGCCTGCCGCCCAGTAAAGAGGGTTGCGTTAGGCCGAATGGCCTAGACCCCCCGGCCTGTACGCCGACTCGATCTGTCAGCTTGTCCGATGTCTCTTTTTCGCCAACGCTCCTAGGGTTGGGGGAGGTCTGTATCCCCAAGGAGGTTCGTGATGACGTACCGGAAGCTGGCGCTTGCCCTCTTGATCAATGCCGTGATCATGTATCTGGTCATGTACGTGATGATCGACAAACTGGAGTCCTTCTACCTCAACATCAACAACGTCTACATGACGGTGATGATGGTGGCGCCGATGCTCATCGTCATGCTGCTCCTCATGCGCAGCATGTATCCGAACCCGCGCCTGAACACCGGCCTGATCGCCACAGCCGCGCTGCTCTTTTTGGGGTGCTTTTTCTTGACCCGCCAGCAATGGCCGGTGGGCGACGTCCAGTTCCTGCGATCGATGATCCCACATCACTCCGGTGCGATCTTGATGTGCGGCCAGGCTCAGATCACCGATCCCGAGATCAAAACCTTGTGCGGTCAGATCATCGAGTCGCAGCAATCGGAGATCGATCAGATGCGAGCAATCCTGGATCGCCTGCGCTAGGCGCCGCGACGACGATTGTCGCTAACGGTTGAGGCGCGCGTTGCGCAGCAGCACCGCATTGACGGCCACCAGGATCGACGAGCCCGACATGAGCAGTGCGCCGAATGCGGGCTGCAGCAACCAGCCAAACGCCGGATACAGAAGCCCGGCCGCCAGCGGGATCGCCAGACTGTTGTAACCCACCGCCCAGGCCAGGTTCTGCTTCATCTTTCCAACGGTGGCGCGGCCGAGGCGGACGGCGCGGGCGATGTCGAGCGGATCCGAGCGCATGAGCACGACGTCGGCGGTCTCCACGGCCACATCGGTGCCGGCGCCGATGGCGATGCCGAGGTCGGCCTGGGCCAGAGCGGGCGCGTCATTGACTCCGTCCCCGACCATCGCGACCCGAAGCCTGGTCTGACCGTTCAAGCCGCCCTGCAGTTCCTTGACCCGCGCCGCCTTTTGATCCGGCTTGACCTCGGCCAGGACCGTGTCGATGCCCAGGTCCTGGGCGATGCGCTCCGCCGTGGCCCAGTTGTCGCCGGTGAGCATCACGGGTTTGAGGCCCAGGTCGCGAAGCTCGGCGATGGCCTGGCGAGCGGTCTCACGTGGCGCATCGGCGACCGCGATCAGCGCGGCGATCCTTTGATCCAGAGCGACGTAGACCACCGTGCGACCGCCGCCCGCGAGGGATGGTGCGCGATCCCCGAGAGCGCCGAGCTCGATGGTCGCATCGTCAAGCAACGCCCGATTGCCGATTAAGACCGATTGCTTCCCGACGTGCGCGCGCAGGCCGTAGCCCGGCACCGCTTCGAAATGGTGGACAACTGGGAGTTCGAGGCCGCGGGCCTTTGCGGCCTGAACGATCGCGTGAGCCAGAGGATGCTCGCTGCCGGACTCGGCGGCTGCCGCGACGGCCAGCACATCTTCCACAGTGACTCCGTGTTCCTCGGCGAGGATGATCTCCACGACCTCGGGTTCGCCCTTGGTGAGCGTGCCGGTCTTATCGAGGACGATCACGTCGAGGCCGGCCGCGGCCTCGAGGGCTGCGGCGTCCTTGAAGAGGATGCCGTGCTGCGCGCCCAGGCCGGTCCCGACCATGATGGCGGTCGGGGTCGCCAGCCCAAGCGCGTCGGGGCAGGTGATCACCACCACCGTGATCGCGAACGTGAGCGAAAAAACCAGCGGATCCAGGCCCTGCGGCATGTAGAGTGGGGCGAGCCAGAAGTACCAAAGCAAAAAGGTCAGCACGCCGGCGGTGACCGCCACGATGACCAGGTAGTGGGCGGCACGATCGGCCAGGCGCTGCGCCGGAGCCTTCGAGTTCTGAGCGGCCTGAACCAGCTTTACGATCTGGGCCAGGGCCGTGTCGGATCCGACCTTCGTCGCGCGGAACGTGAAGGACCCGGCCTTGTTGAGCGTGGCGCCGATGACGGCGTCGCCCGGGCTTTTCTTGACCGGCGCCGATTCGCCCGTGAGCATGCTCTCGTCCACGGTCGACCCGCCCTCGATCACGACTCCGTCGACGGCGACTTTCTCGCCGGGCCGCACTCTCACGACGTCGCCGGGCACGATCTGTTCGGTGGCGATCAGGTACTCCTGGCCATCCCGCAGGATTGTGGCTTTGGGTGGCGCGAGCTGCAGCAAGGCGCGCAAGGCCTGGCTCGTGCCGCGACGTGCGCGCATCTCCATCCAGTGGCCGAAGAGCACGAAGGTCACCAGCATGGCGGCTGCTTCGTAGAAGACCTCGCCCCTGAAGAGGAAGGTCGCGGCCACCGAGAACAGGTAGCCCGTGAGCACGCTGAGCGCGACCAGGACGCTCATGTTGAGCACACCCTGGCGCAGGCCGTTGCGTGCGCCGACGTAGAAGGGCCAGGCACCATAGAGGACGACCGGCGTGGTCAGGAGGAAGCCGAAGAGCCGATCGTCAAGGCCGAAGGGCAGGGGCAGATGCAGCCCAAGGATCTGGGTCGCCAGGTGCGAGAACAGAAAGACCGGGATCGTCAACACCAGCGACAGCAGGAAACGGTTGCGCATGTCCCGCTCCATATCGGCCGCGGACATCCCTGCCTTGCCGCCGTGCGCCGAGTGGTCTTCGTGAAGCTCCGTGGCGGCTGCCGCCGCGGATGCCCCATGCGCGCCGTGGTCCATGGATTTGCCATGACTCTCGTGTGAGGAAGGCGTGGCTGGCGCGGGGGCATGGTGTTGATGAGCGTTGCTCTCTTCACGAACGGCGAGTGGCGCCATCTCGTGCCCGGCATGCTCGTCCGACGATGTGTTAGGTGAACGTGAACCCGGTGTGGTCGCGTGAAGGCCCGCGGCCGGGGAGTGCATGTTTGCTGGTGAGTCCGACGCCTGCAGACGGTCGGCTTCATAGGCGCTCGACTCATGTCGATGATGATCGGGTCGTGACTCGCCCTGGCAGACGTAGCCACAATCGCCGATCGACACCTCCAGCGCAGACGCCGTGACCTGCCGCTCATCGTAGTACACGGTGACGGTGCCGCTCAGGTAGTTGGCTGTCGCGTGGTGGACGCCGGGCGTTCGCGCCAGCGCGCGTTCGATCGTCGCGGCGCAGCCGGCATTGACAAAACCCTCAACCCGAAATGTATCCTCGCGCATCGTGCTCTTCCCTTCGACCCCCCGTTGGCCGAATCACTCGGCGGGCAATCTATTTGACGAAGACACCTTATCTGGTGCCAGGGGCGAACGGTAGCGCCGAGTCCTCTACGTCAAACGGCGGAGACTGGGCCATCGCTCAGCGCCACTTGGCCATGCAGCGCTACCCCACCTGGCCAAATGGCGCTCGACACAGACTGAGGAGCGCCCTACGCTTGAGTTGATCGGTGCTTCGATTTCGCATCCGAAGCTGGAGAGCCATGCGCCCTACTCATCGGCCGTTCTGACCCTGGGTGGTGCCCTTTTGATGGGGCTGGGCGTCTATTTTGTGGCGCTGCGGCCGCCCTTGCTGGCGGAGGACCTGCGCTTCATCGGGCTCTCACTCGGGGAGGTCTAGCGAGACGCCCCCGGTCTGTTCCACTGGCTGCCGCATGTGTTCTCCGTGCTGGGCGGTCAGGCCCTGGCGGCCGGGCTGCTGACCATCTATCTTGCGCAGACCACCTTTCGGCGGCGCGAGCGCGGCGCCTGGCTAATGGCGGCCCTCTCGGGAGCCGGTTCGCTGGCCGGGATGGCGCTCGTTATCTTCGGCCCGCGGCTTCTGGCCTGTACGGCTTCGAACGCCCTCGGACCGAGCCCAGGCTAAGGCGCTTTGACAGTCAAGGTGCCGTGCATGCCCGCCTCCTTGTGGCCGGCCACGGTGCAGAAGTACTCGTAGGTGCCAGGCTTCGAAGGCGTGAACTCGATCTGGGAGGAGCCGCCTGCGGGGGCGGCCGCGTGTAGTTCAGGCTGCACGGTCAGGTTGCTCATGTCATGGCCCGCCATGGACTCGGAGCTCTCCGACATATGGCTCGTGGGGATTTCCAAGATGCTGAAGTCGTGTTCGACCGTGTCATCGTTCTTGAAGATGAGCCGAACGGGTTGGCCGGCCGTGACTTCAAAGGACGCGGGTTCGTATTGCATCGCCTTGGCGTCGATCGTGATCTCCTGGACCACGGGGCTGCTCGAGCAGGCGCTGAGGAGCCCCGCCAGGAGGGCCAAGGTGAGGAAGCTCAAACGTGACCGTCGCATGTGTTCTTTCTCCTGTCTGTTGACTTCGACTAAACCATACAAAAGAAGTCCATTTATGCGTAGCGCCATTTGGCCTAACGCCCTTTCCAACCAGGGTCGATCCAGGACTCAGCCGACCATGGCGATGAGCGCTGGCGAGCCCTGATCTGTCCCACAGACTGTTGAAAAGACGAACGTCTCGCACTCCGAATACGGCCCGAGGAGAGGCCAGGCTGGCTCACTCGTGTGGCTTAATGTCCCAGCCCAGATGGGACCCGTGCCAGTGTCGCTGTCTTCCTTCCACGTCTACAGTGTTGCTCAATCGCTTTCGTTCAAGTCCGATAGGGCTCCCTAGGAGGATGAGATGCATCTCACAGATCGTGAACTCTGGACGTTGGTCCATGGCATGGGCTTCGGAGCGTTGTACCTCCTGGCCTTCGCCGGCGGCATCGCCGGCCTGTACAGCCTGCGCACCAAACTGGTGACGGTCGAAGGCATTATCGATCGCGTCAGCCGCCTGCGCTGGGGCAGCGCCGTCATGGCGGTCTGCGTCTGGCTGACCGTGATCGTCGGCACTTTCATCGTCTACCCCTGGTATCGCGCGAAGCCGCCGGAAGCCATCGACACCAAGGCCCAATCGGCCGAGTTGATGGACTACCCGCGCTACTGGCTGCTGGCCAGCGAAGAGACGGCGGAGTATCACCACTTCGGCATGGAGTGGAAGGAACACGTGGCCTGGATCACGCCCTTCCTGGCGACGGCGGTGGCGGTGGGCGTCTTCGCCTATGGCAAGGAACTCTCGACCGATCGGCGCGCGCGCTTCATCCTGATGGGCCTGTTCATCCTGTCGTTCGCGCTCTCGGGGGTGGCGGGCCTCTTCGGAGCCCTGATCACCAAAGCGGCGCCCATCATCTGATCCAGACCCTGACCAACTCCAGAGGACATCACCATGGCTACACAATCCGTTCCCGCCGACAAGGTTGTTGAGAAGGCTGCCGGGTACGTCAGCGCCGCCGACCGCGTGATGAACGCGGCCATGATCGCCAGCGGCGTCGGCTCGGCTGTGCTCGGCCTGATGGTCGTCGGCGCCGAAATGAACGCGGGCCTCAAAGCCTTCCTGACCTGGGACACGGGCGTCGGTCCGCTGGCCGGCAAGGCCGGCGTCGCCGTGATCGCTTTCTTGATCAGCTGGGTGGCGATGCACGTCGCCTTCCAGAAGCAGTCACCCAAGCTCATGACCGCGCTCTGGATCACGATCGGGCTGCTGGTCGTGGGCGTGGCCCTGACCTTCCCGCCGATCTATATGGGCATTGCCGCGGCGTTTGCACCCCAATAAGCCAATCGCCTGACCGCAGGGGCGCCTCATGGCGAGGCGCCCCTGATTGCGTTCTGGCCCCCGTTGAGGTGACAATGGGTCAGGCGCCCTGGATGGGCCGGTCGTCATGAACCCAGGCTTCTTCGTCTTCAACCGCCCGCTGGTATTGTTCGGCTATGGTTTGACGTTCTTCGTCATGGGCCTGGCGATCTTTCTCCAGTCGCGGCGCTACAGCCGGCTGCGTCTGGCGCGCGATCTGCGCTGGTTGGCCGGCTTCGGCATCTTGCACGGCATCTATGAGTGGGGGGCCCTCTTCATCCCCATGCAGATCGCCGAACTGTCCCGCCCGGTGGTCGAGCTTCTGTTCACGGTGCAAATTGTGTTGCTGGGCGCGTCCTTCGCGTGTCTGGTCTTGTTCGGCGCCGCGGCCACCGAGGGACGCTGGGGACGCCTGCATTGGCTCGGTGTAGGCGCCATCGGCGTGTGGGGGGCGAGTTTCTGGTTCTCCTTCTACCTCTTTCAGTCGACGGAGCAATGGCTCCTGGCCGGGAATGTCTGGGCGCGCTATCTGCTGGGGTTCACCGGGAGTTTACTCTCCGCGTTCGGTCTGTATCGCTTGGCCCGGGAGACGGTCGCGCCGCTTGGCGCGAACTATCTGTATCGTTCCCTCCAGGTGGCCGGTACGGCGCTGGTTGCGTATGGCGTGGTCGCCGGATTGGTCGTTCCAGCGATGCCCTTTCCGCCGGCCGTTTGGATCAATCGAGACACGGTTCAGGCCCTCGTCGGCGTCCCGATTGAAGTCTTCCGCTCGTTGGCCGGGCTGGTGTTGGCGGTTGCGATCATCCGAGCCCTTGAAGTGTTCGAGGCTGAACTGGATGAGATGATTGGAACCATGGAAGCCGAGCGGATCCAGAGCGCAGAACGCGCCCGGATCGGCCAGGAGATCCACGACGGCGCCCTGCAGGGCGTGTACTCGGCATCCTTGATTCTCTCCACGCTGACGCCCCAACTCGAGGGCCAGCCCGACGCCCTCCGCCGGCTTGAACAGGCGCAACAGGTCTTGAGCCACGCCAACCATGATCTGCGCGCCTACATGGGCACCTTGCGGGCCGAGGAAGCGCCGGTCTCGATTGTCGAGGCCTTGCGGGTCATGATCCGCGATCCCCGTTACCGTGGCCTCGTGGACATCCAGCTTGAGTGCAAGGGCGATTGCGTCCTGCACAATGGCCAAGCCCATCATGTTCTGGCCATCGTTCAGGAGTGTCTGGCCAACGTGATCCGACACGCTCAGGCCGAGCGCGTCTGGATCACGCTCACCCGGCGCGCGGAAGGCCTTGAGGTCCAGGTTCGGGATGATGGGCACGGGTTCGATCCGGATGCGATTGCGCCCGGCTGGGGGCTGCGAGCCATGCAAGACCGCGCGAAGCTGGCCAGTGGCCAACTCACGATTGAGAGCCAACCTGGGCAGGGGACCACGGTCACGTACCTGGCGCCCGAGGAGCCGGCATGAAACGAACCTTGCGGATCGTCCTGGCCGACGACCATGACGTGGTGCGCCTCGGGCTCAAGATGGTGCTGGAGCAAGATGAGGCCAACCGCGTCGTCGCGGAGGCGGCCACCGCCGAAGCCGCGCTGCAGGCCTGCGAAGCCCATCAGCCCGACGTTGTCATTCTCGACATCCGAATGCCGCCAGGCGCCAGCGGGCTCGAGGCCTGTCGCACGATCGTCGCGCGCTGGCCCGAAACCCAGGTCATCATGCTGACGTCGTACGCCGACGATGCGGTCATCGCCGACGCGGTCGAGGCCGGGGCAGTGGGGTATCTGCTCAAAGCCGGTGATCCCCGCGAACTGATCCGGGCGCTGGACGCCGTGCGCGAAGGTGCCTCGGTGCTCGATCCGACTGTGACGCGCCGGGTGCTGGCGCTGCTGCGCGGACGATCGAAGGCGACGCCCGATCCGCTTGGCGTCCTCACCACCCGCGAACGCGAGATCCTGGCGTTGGTGGCCGAAGGCCGCTCCAACGCCGACATCGCCGAACGGCTGGTGCTCAGTGAGAAGACCGTCCGCAACCACCTCAGCGGCGTGTTCGAGAAGCTGGGTGTGAGCAACCGCATCGAGGCCGCCGCCCTGGCGGCGCGCCATCGCCTCCCGCCGACTAGCTGACCGCCGCTCAACGGTTTCTGTCTCTGACGCATGGAACCCTCCTCTTGACTCTTGGCTAACCGTGTCTTATTATCGAATACCGATAACGGAATTCGATATAGGAGGCTGCATGGCCCTGACCCGCGACCTATTCCTTGGCTTTATTCGACTGCATGTCCTTCACCACGCGGCGCAGGAGCCGATCTTTGGGCTGGACATGATCCGCGAGCTGGCCCGGCACGGCTATGACCTCAGCCCCGGCACGCTCTACCCGATCCTGCACAGCCTCGAGCAGGCTGGCTGGCTGGCCAGCGAGAAACAGGTTGTTGGCGGCAAGACGCGCAAGTACTACACGGCCACGCGCAAGGGCAAGACGGCCTTGAAGGAGGCCCGGATCAAGGCCCGTGAGCTGCTCGCCGAACTCGATGAACCTCCACCCCGAAAGTGACACCCGATGACCACCCTGTCTGAAACCACCACACCCTCTGAGCCGCAACCCGCGCCACTCTCCGCCGGTCGGGCGCTGAGCTTTGTCGTGTTGCTTGGCGTCGTCAGCCTGTTCGCCGATCTGACCTACGAGGGCGCTCGGGGCCTGAACGGCCCGTATCTGAGCTTCCTGGGCGCCAGCGCCACGGCGGTCGGGCTGGCGGCGGGCGCGGGCGAATTGCTCGGCTACGCGCTGCGCTTCTTCACAGGCTATCTCTCCGATCGGACGCAGCGCTACTGGGCCATGACCTTTGCGGGCTATCTCGTCAACCTGCTGGCCGCGCCGGCGCTGGCGCTGGTGGGGCGCTGGGAGTGGGCCGTCGGCCTGATCTTCGCCGAGCGGATCGGCAAGGCCATCCGCAACCCGGCCCGCGACGCCATGCTCTCCTATGCATCCTCGCAGCTCGGCGCCGGCAAGAGCTTTGGCCTGCACGAGGCGCTGGACCAGATCGGCGGCGTGCTGGGCCCGACCTTCGTCGCCGTGGTGCTCATGACCCGGGCGCCGGGCGCGGTTGGCCTGGAGACCTATCACGTCGGCTATGCCCTGCTTCTGATCCCGGCGGTCGTGGCGCTGGCGATCCTGACTGTCGCGCGCTGGCGCTTCCCGCACCCGGCTCAACTCGCCAGCAAGACGCCGCGGATCGCGGCGCACGGATACGCGCCGGCCTACTGGTGGTACCTGGCCGCAGCCGGTCTAGTGGCGGCCGGCTTCGCCGACTATCCGCTCATCGCCTACCACTTCGAGAAGGTGGGGCGTCTCGGTGTGGAATGGATCCCGGCGCTGTATGCACTGGCGATGGCCATGGACGCCGTGGCGGCGCTGCTGCTCGGGCGCTGGTTCGATCAGAAGGGGCTGGTGATCGTCATCGGCGCCTTCGCGGTCTCGGCGCTGGCGGCGCCGCTGGCGTT
Source organism: uncultured Anaerolineales bacterium (assembly GCA_964480865.1). Classification (GTDB taxonomy): domain Bacteria; phylum Chloroflexota; class Anaerolineae; order Anaerolineales; family UBA6663; genus UBA6663. The sequence goes on from CAYZRP010000006.1 coordinate 31,302, forward strand.
CTTTGGCGACGCCACGGTGGCCGTGATCGGCGTGATCCTGTGGGGCGTGGGCATGGGCGCCCAGGAGTCGGTGCTGCGGGCGGCGCTGGTGGGTTTTGTGCCGACCGAGCGTCGCGCCACGGCCTTCGGGCTGTTCCACACCGTCTTCGGGGTCTGCTGGTTTGCGGGCAGCGCGCTGATGGGCATCCTCTATGACCGATCCTTGTTCGGGGTCGTCCTGTTCTCGGTGGCCGCGCAGGTCGCTGCGTTGCCGCTCTTCTGGATCGCGGCCTGGCGGGCTCGCTCACAGGCTCTGGCGAAGTAAGCAATGAACGGGCGTCTGACTCGCTGGCTGGGGTGGCTCCTGCTTGGCATCATCGGCGTTGGCGTGCTCTGGCGTTGGGCCAGCCGTCAGCGCTCACTCCCCTTTCCCAGCTGGCTGGCCGTATTGATCAACAACCCGCTCGCCGATTGGCTCGGCGGCACAACGACGACGCTGGACCGTATTGGCCTGCGCCCGGGCGATCACGGCCTGGATGTAGGTTGCGGCCCCGGCCGGCTCAGCCTGCCGGCGGCCCGACGCGTTGGGCCCGAGGGCGCGATCACGGCGCTGGACGTGCAGGAGGGGATGGTGGCCCGTGTGCGCCGACGGGCCGCCGAGCTCGGTCTCACGAATATCCGCACGCTGTGCGGCGATTGCACTGAGCCGGGTCTGCTGCCTGAGGACACGTTCGACCGCGCCTGGTTGGTGACGGTGTTGGGCGAGATCCCGGATCAGGTGGCTGCCCTGCGCCAGATCTATGAGGCGCTGAGGCCCGGCGGGACCCTGGCCGTGGCCGAGGTCTTTGGCATCGACCCACACTATCAAAGTCCCCAAACGGTGCTACGTCTGGGTCTGGCTGCAGGCTTCGAGCCAGGCGCAAGGCTCGGTCCCTGGTGGTTCTTCACGCAGCGGTTAACCAAGCCGCTGAGGATCGTGGAAGGGCATCTGGATGTCTGAACCCGACACGCGCAGCGCTCGCCTCCGCGAGGTCATCGGGCTGTTTCTCAAGCTCGGTGCGACGGCCTTCGGTGGACCCGCGGCACACATCGCTCTGATGCGGGACGAGGTGGTGCGGCGTCGGCGTTGGATCGATGATCAGCACTTCCTCGACCTTCTGGGCGCCACCAACCTGATCCCGGGGCCGAACTCGACCGAGATGGCGATCCACCTGGGCTACCTGCGCGCCGGCTGGCCCGGGCTGATCGCGGCTGGTGTGAGTTTCATCGCGCCCGCGATGCTGATCGTGCTGGCCCTGGCCTGGGCGTACGCCACCTACGGCACGACGCCGGCGGCCGGCGGCCTGCTGTACGGCATCAAGCCGGTGGTGATCGCGATCGTGGCGCAGGCGCTCTGGGAGCTTGGCCGAAAAGCCGTAAAGGGGCCGCTCACGGCCATCGTCGGCGCGACCGCCCTGATCCTCTATCTGCTTGGCCAGAATGAGATCGCGCTCCTGGTGGCCGGAGGCCTGGCCGTGATGCTGATCGCCAATCGCGACCGATGGCGGCGAACGCCGCTCAGGGTCGTGGCCCCGCTAGGGCTTGTGGTGGCGCCGCTGGCCGCTGAGCCGTTCGGGCTGGCGCCATTGTTCTGGATCTTCCTCAAGATCGGGTCGGTGCTGTATGGCAGCGGCTACGTGTTGCTGGCGTTTCTGCGCGCCGACTTTGTCGTTCGGCTCGGCTGGCTGACCGACGCGCAGCTGATCGACGCCATCTCGATCGGCCAGGTCACGCCAGGCCCGGTGTTCACCACCGCGACCTTCGTCGGCTATCTGTTGGGCGGTGTGCCGGGCGCCTTGCTCGCGACGCTCGGCATTTTCCTGCCCTCCTTTGTGTTCGTGGCCATCAGCAACCCGTTTGTGGCCAGGCTGCGCAACTCGCCCTGGACGTCGGCGTTGCTCGATGGCGTGAATGTCGCCTCGCTGGGGTTAATGGCGGGCGTCACGCTCGAGCTCGGTCAGGCGGCGCTGGTGGACCCGCTCACGGTTGTCATCCTGGTGGCCACGGGCGTGGCGCTGGTCCGCTTCAAGCTCAACGCGACCTGGCTGGTGCTGGCTGGTGGGGTGGTGGGGTTTGTGAAGATGGCGGTGGGCTGATCGCGAGGCACGGTAGGGGCAAGTTCCCACCGTGCCTCGGCTCGCCGCAACACGATGTATGGCGATCGACATCCAGGGTCTGTGGGATTTTGAACAGCCGGCCCTCAGCGAGGCGCGTTTTCGCGCGGCGCTGGCCGACGCCTCCGCCGAGGAGCGCCTCATCTTGCAGACGCAGATCGCGCGTTCCTATGTCCTCCGTGGCGATCTGGCCCGGGCCATGGGAATCCTCGAGTCCATGGCGGACGAGATCGTGGCGGCCGGCGTCGAAGCCCAGGTGCGCTATGAACTGGAGCGTGGACGCGCGCAGGCCTCTCCCACGCATCCGCCCGAAACCCTGACCTGGCGCGCCCTCGCCGAGGCTCGCCAGGCCTTCGAGCGCGCGTTCCGGCGGGCCAAGGCGGCGGAACGGGATGCTCTGGCGATCGAGGCACTGCATGGGTGGGCCTTCACCGAGACCGACCCTCAACGCCAGCTCGACCTGGAGCAGGATGCGCTCCGGTTCATTGAACATTCCTCGCAGGAAACCGCGCAGCGCTGGGGCTGCGCCATCCGGATCGGGATCGCCCAGGCATTGATCAAGCTACAAAGACAGGATGAAGCCATCGCTGAGCTCCAGGCCGCTGCCCTCATCGGAGAACGACTGGGCGCGACCCCCTGCCCCCATCATGCCCGGTGGCTCCTCGGCTGGATCTACCGGATGATGGGACGGGTGCACGATGCGCTCGAGCTTCAGCTCAGGCTGGAGCAAGCGGTGTCTTCGCCGTACCTGCGTCGCGCTGTGTTCGATGAGATTGAAAGACTCTATCGGGCCTTGAGCGACGACGAACAGGCGCACCGGTATCGTGCGAAAGCCCTGGCGCTATCAGATTGAACGACCCTGGGCTTACTTCTTCCAGACGGTTTCAGAGCGCTGCTCATAATGCTCGTACGCCGTGAGAAGGCCCTGCAATACCTCGGCTGTGACCTCAAACAGCGCTTGAGCTTTGGGGTCAGTGACCTGACCGGTGTCTTCCCGCACGTGGCCCTGGATCTCGTTCAACATCCGTTTGATGTTGCCTGTGTGATGCCTGGGGTCTGACGTGTTTGAAGGGGATGTCGACGTCATGGTGTCCTCCACGCAAAGAGATCGGGGATGGAGGCGGCTCAGCGTCGAGGGCAGGGGCAAGACGGTGATCGGGCACTACTCCAAGTGATGGAAAGCGATTCTATCAATCGCACACGAGAGCGTCCAACTGCGTGAGCGATGTGGCCGATGCGGGCGGTCTTCTCGCCCAATATCGCCGATGAGAGCGGTGAGCGATACGTTTTGAACACACGTTTTCGTCGAAGCCCTCTGTGGCTGAGGGTGTGAGTTCGAACCGGCCTTTCCGTCTAGGTGTTCAAACACAGGACGTGGACAACCGGGCCGGCGTGGAGAGCGACATGGTAGAACAAGGCAGCGCGCCCGCTGATCAGCGGGTAAGCCCATCCTGGTGGTCACAGCCGGCCGACGAACTCCTTCAAACACTGAGCCTTGATCCGAAACGAGGGCTGTCTCAGGATCAGGTCGCCCGGAATCGAGAGCTATACGGCAGCAACCACCTCGGCGAAAACGGGCCAACAAGTCTTTGGGTGCTTCTGGGGGAGAGCGTCAAGTCTCCGATGATGGTGTTACTCCTGGTGATCGCCGGGATCTCGCTTGCGCTCGGGCAGACGCGTGAGGCCGTCGTGATGGCCGTGGTCGTGGCGATGTACGTCGGCATCCATCTGCTCAACAAGGCCCGATCGGATCGCACGATGGCCCGGCTTCGGGAGGTGCAGGCACAAAAGGCCACAGTGCTGCGCGCTGGAGATCAGCGGGAGGTTGCGATCGACGAGGTCGTCGTCGGCGACATCTTGCCGCTGCGTTCGGGCATCCGGATCCCCGCTGACGCTCGGCTGATCGAGTCGGCCGGCCTGATCGTCAGCGAGAGTGCACTGACCGGCGAGTCGGCACCGGTCCACAAAGAGGCCGTGGCCGAAGTCCCCGAGAAGGCGCCGCTTGCGGAGCGCCCCACCGCGCTCTTCGCCGGCACGACCGTGCTGGACGGCGATGGCCACGCCCTGGTCATGGCCGTTGGCGCGCAGAGCGAGCTCGGCCAGGTCGCCGGGCTGTCCACACCGCACGACAACGAGCCGACCCCGTTGCAGGCGGAAATGAACGATCTGGCACGAACACTGGCGTTTGTGGCCGTCGGAGTCAGCCTGCTGATCCCGTTGGTGGGCGTGCTGCGCGGCTTTGACCTCCAGCAAATGATCCTGACCTGGCTGTCATTGACGTTCTTGATGGTCCCTGGCCAGCCCCCCATCATCATCGCCCTGGCTCTGGCCCTGGCTGCTCTGGAACTGGCGCGCCGGCAGGTCATTGTCCGCCGCCTACAGGGCGCCGAGACGTTGGGATCTGTCAACGTCGTGCTCAGCGACAAAACCGGAACTCTGACACAGAACAAGATGGAGCTCTCCGGCGTCTTGCTGCCCGACGGAAAGCTGATCCAGTTCAACGATCCGACAGAGAGCGACCGCAACCGGCTGGTGGAGTTCCTGCGTGCGGCGTTGCCGGCCATCCCACAAAACGCGAATGATCCGACCGACCTGGCCATTGTTCAGGCGGCTGATCGGTTGGGCGATGCCAAACGAACGCAACAGGGCGTCGTAACGAATGCCCTTGGTTTTTCGCGGACCGGAACGTTTCGCAGCCTCGAGTACCGCCAGAACGGCACCGACCAGGTGTACCTGACCGGCCGGCCCGATTACCTCATTGATCGATCTGAACACTGGATTCAACCTGACCATGGAATGGACGCGGCGCATGCGTGGAGTCCGAAGGATCGGGCCGCACTGAAGTCGAGGATCACCGAGTTGGCGGGGCAGGGGAATCGAATGGCGGCCTACGCTCTTCGATCGGGACCCGTGGCGGAGGGTGAGCCGCAAGGGCTCTCGTTCGTGGGCGTGGCGGTGATCAGCGATCCGATCCGTCCCGAAGTCAAGGGTGCCGTACAAAAGCTCAAGGAAGCCGGCGTGCGAACAGTAATGGTTACCGGCGATATTCTGGAGACTGCCGCGTCGGTGGCACGCCAGGTGGGTCTGGACGATCGCAAGCCCGTGGCGGGCAGAGACCTGGAGGGCAAGAGCCAGGAGGAGCTCGAGGCCATTGTTCAAGAGACGGAGGTGTTCGCCCGGATCGCGCCAGATCAGAAACTGAACCTTGCGCAGGCCTGTCAACGGCTGGGCCAGGTGGTGGCGGTCACCGGTGACGGCATTAACGATGCGCCCGCCTTGACTGCGGCGCACATCGGAATCGCCATGGGCCAGAAAGGAACCGATGTCGCCCGGGAGGCGGCTGATCTGGTCTTGACCGATGACAATCTCGCGCACTTGCCGGATGGCGTCGCCATCGGACGCAAGGCCTACGACAATTTCCGTAAGGGGATCACCTACTATCTATCTGCCAAAGCGATCCTGTTGACGATCTTTGTCGTGCCGATGCTGGCTGGCGTTCCGTTCCCATTGGCACCGATACAGATCATCTTCACGGAGCTCTTGATGGACCTGGCCTCGTCGACCATTTTCGTCACGGAAGCGGCCGAGCCTGACGTGATGAAACGTAAGCCCCGCACACGAGGCCGTTTTCTGACGTGGCAGGTCGCCCTCCGGATCTTGCGAAACATGTCGGGGCTGACGATCGCCATTCTGTTGGTCTACTTCGGTTCGCTGGCCCTGGGTCTGGCGATCGACAGCGCCCGCACCGCAGCATTTGCGACCTGGCTTCTTGGACACATCGTGCTGGCGCTCAATCTCAAGCAAGACCGGATACCGCTTCTCCGTCAGGGCCTGCTGTCCAATCGATTCGCTGCCGCCTGGCTGGCGGGGATGAGCGTCCTTGTCGTCGTCATGACCCTGTTCCCCGGGGCTCAGTCTGTGTTTCAGACCACGAGCCTGGAACCCATCCAGTGGGGCATGGTGATTGCCGCCGCTTTGCTGGGGAGCATGTGGATGGAGATCCTCAAGTGGTTACGGCAAGATCGGAATGACCACGTAGCCCGTTGAGTGGCTGTCCCTGGACCTCATCTCGGATGTCGCGAAGCCTCGTGGTTCGCCTCTCGGGTGAATCTGGTACACCGCATTGAAGTATGCTCCCGGTGACCCGACTGTTGGACGAGTCGAGAAACCTTGCTGTTCGAGGTGCGCAATTGAGAATCATTCTACAGTCTGACGTTGACATGCCCTTGAAGTAGCCGTACAGTAAGCCCCAACAACATCGATTGCCGGGCTCCCCACAACCCCACCTCTCCGGGTTATCCCTGCGCCGTGGCTCTACGGTCTGAAATCGCGCGGCGACAGGATGGCAACTCATAACCCGGAGGTCGTAGGTTCGAATCCTGCCCCCGCTACTGAAAGGCCGTGATCTTGCGATCGCGGCCTTTTTCTTGGCCAGCTGTTCTTCTCCACGTTCAGTACGTGCAAAGGCAAGAACCCTATAGGCCTTCTTGTTCATCGAGCATTCGGCGAGCCATTCCCAAAGGCTCGCCGACGTACGCGTAGATCTTCTCAACGACGGTGGCCAGTGAAGGCGCCTCGAGCCCATTCTTGGTTAAGAACGCCTCCCACTGAGTTGTTCTCTCTGAGTCTGTCGAGTACTCAGCGGTGAGGCCCAGGGGAGTCGTGGGTGGCAAGGTCGTGGCCCGCCGACGAAACGTCGCCGCGATCGCTGAGGCGATCTCGGTCGGATCGAGGGTGTTTTCGGCGGCAAGGACGTACAGGTCAAAGTAGTCTTTGAGGCGCGTGTTGGCCATGCCGAAACTGACGATGATCTCAAGTTTCTCGGCGATGACGGTGGCACGGGGATACGTCCGCAGTTCGACGGGCGGAAGATCGGGCAATAACGAGGGAAGGCTCGCTTCGACGGGCCCGGGCGTCACGGCATCGCCGAAGCCAATATCCAGTTGCACCGTGATCCGGGCACTGCCAAGCTTTCCGACGAGCCGGACGCGTAGCCCCTGGTACCGCGATGCCTCACGGATCTCCTCGATCCGAGCGGTGGTCGGATCAAAGGTCATTCCATCCGCCGTGTCGACGGCGCAGGCCGCGTGGATCACTCGTTCCAGACTCTGAGCACTCCAATCACCGAGGCCAAGCAGGTCCGCGTCGCGTGTCGGACGATGAGGGGTATCGAACCACAGTTCAAACAAAAGAGCGCCCTTCAGAAGAAAGGTGTGGCGTTCAGGAAGCTGTGTGAGACGGTAGAGAAATCGCTCAAGCGCAAACCGTGTCAGAACGAGATTGAAGTCCTCGCGGCGTTGTCGAGCGAGACTCAGCAAACGCGCATGAATGGACGCGGCGTTTGGGGTCGTCATGCGAGCGACTCCAGGTACGGGCGCATGACATTGGCGACGCGCTGCAGCCTGGCGTATCGCCAGAGGTCATCCAGACGAATGTGGCGATCGCGATAGGCCTCACGCAGGGCTTCGATGGCCACCTCAAGCCCGATCTTGTTCCTGAACTTGAAACAGTCCACCACGGTCCGGGCCGGGTTGGTCAGCCGGATCGTCACGCCATCCACTTTGCGGGCCTCGACTCCCTCCACAAGCGCTTGCGCCGAGAACCGCACCGCGCGGAGCGGGGGATAGGCTATGCGAGGCGGGTAATCCTTGTTCGCGATGGCGATCCAGACTTCGTGCGGCGCTTGGGTTGTCAGGTCATGTAGGCGTAGGGCGGTTAGCAGGCAAAAGACCACCTCGGGTTTTCGGCCAGCCACCAGTGCGACGGCGCCATGTTCGCCGAGTTGATGGTCCGGAAGCGCATACACGCCACGATCGACGGGGACGAGAACGCCTGCGCGTTTCAGGCGCGTGATCTGGCTGCGTGTCAGGCCCTTGGCGACAAGATCTCGGGATCGTGCGGTCCCCTGACGGGCGAGCCAGTTGCGGAGAGGAGCCGTGAGATCTGTCATAGGGGAATTGTTCCATAGTTTCGGTAAATGCGCAAATTTACCGAAACTATGGAACAGTTCGATTAAGGCCTTCTCCTGGCTACATCCCGATTCGCGTAAGGGCTTCAAGACGTGAGCGATCTACTCCTCGGGGCGTTGACAATTGGTGGAAGAGGCCGTAGTGTGTTTGCCAACAACATCGATTGCCGGGCTCCCAACAACCACACCTCTCCGGGTTTTCGCTGCGCCGTGGCTTTACGGTCTGAAGTGCGCGGCGACAGGATGGCAACTCATAACCCGGAGGTCGTAGGTTCGAATCCTGCCCCCGCCCGAAATACAGAAGGCTCGCCTCTGGATGGAGGCAAGCCTTCTTGTTCGTTCTCCTGACAGTGTCCAGGGTCTTGCACCGGAGCTTATTGCCGTTAGTTCTGTTGTCCATCGTGGCCCGTTGCCACACTGTTCTGTGCCAGGCGACGAGGTTGGATAGGCTTGTCCTAGGTTGGCGACAACAGCCAATCGGCAATGGACTGCACATGAATCGTGCCGGCGGACACCGAAATGGGCGCAGCGTTGACATTCGTCAGCAAGAGCCCCGCCGGGAGGTTCAAGGCCCGCATACCCTCATCCAACGACCGTAGCTCGCGTTCGCGGGTTGTCGGTTGGTCAATCGAAGCGGAAACTTGGATGAGCAGCTTCTTCTCGGGCACATAGAAGTCCACTTCCTGGCCTGATGGCGCCGCCCAATAGTACACACTCTGTTCGAGTCGCCTCAGCGCCAAAAACACAAGGTTCTCAAGCAAGTGGCCAGTGTTTGGAGACGCGGCGTAACCAACGGCCTGAGTCAAACCGGTATCAATGGCATAGACTTTTTTGGGCGCGATCTGCTGGCGCCTGACAGATGGATCATAAACGTTCGTCGTGAGGAGCAGCCAGCTGTTTTCCAGATACTCGATGAAATTCTTGACTGTGTTGACGCTACCGAGTTGCAGCTGCGCTTTCAGTTTGTTGAAAGAAATTAACCGAGAGGGATTGCTCATCAGGTAGAAAGCCAATTCCTTCAGTTCGCGCACGGCTTCCAATCGATAACGTGTCGCAATGTCGCGGTAAAGCACGTCTTCATACAAACGGCGTCTCAAATCGATCTCCGGATATCTCAGGAACTCCGGCAAGCCCCCTTGGCGAAGATAATCGGCGAGCAAACCCTGCAAGCGGCCTGCATCGGCGGTGGTGCGTGGTGTCGGGAAGGGGGCGTCGACGCCGCGCCAGTGGAGATACTCGCCAAACGAAAACGGAAACAGCTCGACCTGCTGGTAGCGACCGGTCAAGCGTGTGCCCAGTTCGCCACTCAACAGGGCCGCATTGGAGCCCGTGATGAAGAATTTGTGCCCGAGGTCCATAAAGCGGCGCACGAATCGCTCCCAACCCGGGATGTTCTGGATCTCATCGACGATGAAGATGCGCCGTTCGCCATAGAGCTCAACCAGGTGTTGATAGAGGTGGGAAGCGTCATCCGCTTGGAAGCCCAGGAAACGATCGTCTTCGAAGTTGATGTAATAGAAGCGTTCCTCGCCCAACCGGTGAGCGAGCTGGGCCAAGAGCGTGGACTTGCCGACCCGGCGCAACCCAGAGATGATGACCGCATGCGGGATGGTTTCGGCTTTCATGACTTCACTCAACCGATCGCGCACAAGGCCGACATCTCTGCTCCAAAAGGCCTGACGCTGTTCAATCAACATGGCTTTGAGTTGATCAGGATCCCATTTGGCTCGCCAATTGTTTTCATTCATAGTGAAATAATATTACAAATAGTTTTCATTGTCAATGAAAACAATAGCATTCCGCCAGGGTCAGCTGCGACCCCATAGCCAGGCTCTTCGCTATAGGGTGAGCGTCCTGAGGCGAAAGTGACCTAATTGCCATTAGGTCCAGAGGATAGGACTCGGACTGATACTAGAGAAATGGATTTCGACGTTCAGTATGTCTGCGCGAGCTGGTGCAGGCCGGCCTGGCTGCTGGCGAGGATCCGATGGTCCTCATGGCGGACTGCCGGGAGGGCATGGCCGGCGTCGGCAAGCGCTACGAAAGCGGCGAGTACTTCGTCTCGGACCTGATCATGGCTGGCGAGGTCTTCAAGGAAGTCATGGCCCTGATCGGCACTCGCTTCCAGGGCGACACCGGCACCAAACGCGGGGCCGTCGTGGTCGGGACGGTCAAGGGTGACATCCACGACATCGGCAAGGACATCGTCGTCAGCCTGCTGCGCGCTGGGAACTACGACGTGGTGGATCTGGGCGTGAACGTGCCGGCGGAGAAGTTCGTCGAGTCTGTGCAACAAAGCGGGGCTTCAGTGGTCGGCCTCTCCGGGCTGTTGACGATCTCGTTCGACGCCATGAAAGAGACGGTGGCGGCCCTGGCCGCGGCCGGGCTTCGCGAGAAGGTCAAGATCATGGTCGGCGGTGGGCCTGTCAACGAACAGGTGCGCGAGTTGGTCGGCGCTGACGCGCTGGGCGGGGACGCTCAGGCGGCGGTGAACCTCTGTGACATGTGGATCGCAGCCTAAGGAGAAGAGAACATGGAAAACGTGGCGCTGATGGAAGAACGCCTTGAGCGCATCCGCAAAGTCATCCGGTTCGAGCCGGTCGACCGTCTGCCGATCATCCAGAACGCCTCGGCCTGGGGGCCGCGCTACACCGGCCATACCGTGGCCGAGTTCTGCACCGTCAACGAAGCCTCAGCCCGGATCACGATCGAAGCGATGGACAAGCTTGGCGGCGTGGACGGAGTCAATATGGCGATGGTCGGGCGCACCCCGGCGATTCTGACCACCGCCTGGCTGTCGCGCATCGGCGTGCCCGGCCGCGATCTGCCGCCCGACAGCCTGTGGCAGGTGCGCGAGGCCGAGGTCATGACGCTCGAGGACTACGACACCATCCTTGAGAAGGGCTGGCCGGCGTTCCTCGACGGCTATATGCCGCGGGTGATCGACCCGGCCGACCTGGGCGACGCCCTGGGCTTTCTGATGGGCAACCTGAACCCGATGCTGCAGACGTACCACCAGCACGGCTATGTCACCATGGCCTCGACGGCGATCGCGACGCCGTTCGACTACCTGTGCGGCGGCCGATCGATGTCGCGGTTCTTCGTCGATCTGCACCGCATACCGGACAAGATCCAGGCTGTCATGGACGTCAGCCTTCCGGCCATCATCGGCCAGGGCATCGGCATCTCGAAGTCAGCCGGTGTGCCCGGCATCTGGATCGGCGGCTGGCGCACGGGGAGCGCGCTTGTGGCGCCGAAGCTGTGGAACCGCTTTGTCTGGCCGTATCTGGTGCAGTGCGTGCACGTTGTCGCGGCGGCGGGCCTCATCCCGATCTTGCACCTGGATCAGGACTGGACGCGTGACCTAGCCCGGTTCCGCGAGTTGCCAGCCAAGACCTGCGTGATGAACCCTGACGGCCTGACCAGCCCGACGAAGTTCAAGGAGATCCTGGGCGATCACATGACGTGGATGGGCGACACGCCCGCCACCCTGTTCGCGGCCGGCACGCCGGATGACATCTACGCCTACGTGCGCGATCAGGTCCAGCTGTTTGAGGGCCGCGGCCTCATCATCGCCCCCGGTTGCGATGCTCCGATCAACACGAAAACCGAGAACATGGAGGCCTTTGTCGCGGCCGCGAAAGAATTTGGCGCGGTGACGGCGTAGGGAGGACAGTCACAATAGACACGAATTCACGGCGAATGGGCGCGAGGGACGCGTGGCGATGGTCCCAGGTCTCGGGTATGTGATTGGCGCTCATCACGCAGAGGTCGCAGGTTGGAATCCAGTCTTCCGCTGGAAAAACACAAGGCCCGCCTCTGGATGGAGGCGGGCCCTCTTGTTCGTTCTCCTGACATTATCCCAGGTCATGCATTAGAGCTACTTACCATTGGGTCCGGTGTAGAGCAAAGGCAGCACGTCGGGCTGTTCCCTCGGAGGTCGTCAGTTCGAATCTTGTCCCCGCTACTTGAAAGGCCTGGATCTTGAAGAGATCCGGGCCTTTTTGTTTGTCTCACCAGCCTGCTTGGCGCCCATAACCGGCGGGTCGAAGGTCCGAATCTCAGTTGGAGCGAATTGTGACCATCAGACTGCTCACACGTGGGCTGATCAATTTGGTTTGCCTCAACGAAACAGCGCGGCCAATAGCCGGTCGCTGCGTCGATCGCGGTGGTGTGGTCGCGAGACGCCGATCCACGGCCACAACCTCAGTCATAGACCCAGATCCAGATAGGTTTCGTGACCCGGACAAACGAGCTGCAGGACCCTGGCGGATATCGTCGGTTGGACGCGATACTCCGTGGTTGAACCCGTGTGCCTGTTGGCCGCCGACGAAGCATGTCCGATCCAGAAAAGGCGCCCACCTCCTTAGAGGCCAATGCCCGATGCCCGGGTCAACGGCGGAGTGAACTTCATTACAATGGGCGTAACCGGACGTATCCGTTGAGGCCGCTCCCTATCGGAGCCAGCAGGGCGCTGACGATGACGATCGCGTTTCAGAAGCTGCCAGGAGAACCTCACCTGGGTGTTGCGTTCTTCTGGCGCCTGGCCATCCACACCCCTCGGCCCGCCACGCGCATCGACCATTTCATCCCGGAGCTGTTCTACGACTACTTCCTGGTCGAGACAGGCGCCGTCCATGTGCGGCTGGTGCCAGGCCCACACTCCGATCGGCTGCCCGACCAGTCGCTGAAGACACTCCATACGCACCCATTGACGTTTGTCTTCACCACGCCGCTCGTCTTGTATGGCGCACGCTTCACGCTGCGTTTTGCCGAACTGTGCTGGGAGCCGCGGCTGAGTGCCAACCGTTTCATTGAGGAGTCGTGGGTATCGCCCAAGCCTCGTAAGCTGTCGGTCTTTGCCGACCAACTCACCCGCCATCTGCGGGCGCACCAGACTCGCCGACACCCCTACCCGCTGCTTGCGCCGGGGCTGCGGGAATGTGACGAGCTCGCTCATCTGTCGGCCAGACACAAGCGCCGACTTTACCAGTCGACCTTCGGCGTCAGCCGCCAGGCCCTCCAGCGCCTCGCTTCCATTCAAGCCTTCTTGCAGCAAACCTGCGATTTTGGCGATGAAACGCCGCACATCATCAGCCACCTGGACCCCGATGTGTTCTATGACCAGGCACATCTCAATCACACCTTCAAGCGGCTCACGGGATTTTCGCCGAGCGAGTACTTCCAAGCGAACTCGATCCTGCAGGACAACCTGATGGCCGTTTCGTACAATGAGCTGCCGGCTGACCAGACTAGACTGGCTTCATGAATGACATCCCATCCCAAAACGACATCGTTAACGAGTATCTGGCTGCGCTCGACCCCACGATCGCGCCCCTCTTTCACGCGGTTCGCGCCGTGATCCTGACCGCCGGCCCGGCCCTCCATGAGAGCATCAAGTGGAAGAATTGCCTGGTGTATGGCACCACCCGCAACCACATCCAGACAGTGGTCGGCAAAGGCAAGATTTCGCTGATCTTCCTGGAGGGCGTCGCGCTGGACGACACGTATGGGCTCCTCGAAGGCGACGGCAACAAGGCTCGCACCCTGCGCATCACGTCACCGGACTTCAATCAGCCGGCTCTGCGCAACTACGTCAGGCAGACCCTGGCCAGAAACAAGTAGCGGGAGTCGTCACAGTGAAGAGATACGCTGCCGCCATTACCATCCAGGCTGCTCCTGAGGTTGTCTGGAAGATCCTCACCGACGCCGCCGGCTATCCGCGCTGGGACAAGACCATGAACCGTATTGAGGGCCGGTTGGCGTCCGGCGAGAGGGTGACGTTTCATACCAGGTTGAGTGACCAGGCCTTTCCGGTGCGCGTGACCGAGTTCCGCCCGATGGAGAAACTGGTGCTCACCGGTGGAATGCCGCTGGGCTTGTTTAGGTCAGAGCGCACCCACCGCCTGGCGGCGGTTGGAGACGGACAAACCAGATTCACGACCGAAGAGATTTTCAGCGGGCTGCTGTTGCCGATCTTCGGCAAGAATATCCCGGACCTGACGGAAAACTTCCAGGGGTTTGTGGTCGCGCTTAAGCAGGCGGCGGAACAGGGAATCTGATCCCATAGCAAGCGATCAGGCGGGTGTAAAGATCGGGGTGTGGGGCTTACGCAGCACCATGTCGCTTGCCTCCGGCGCCAGCCGCGCCATCAGTGCATCCGTGTGGACGCGACAACATATGTTGCCGTTGATCAGAAATGCCACGCCGCCGAACACCGCTTCTCGACAAGCCCATCCTGATCTGCCAGTTGCTTTCGCATGCGTTCGGCCAGCGTATCGTCGAATGCCATGTGGTCCCTCCCATCAACCAGAGGCCTTGCATGCGCGCCCGAGTTTGTCGGCTGACGGCGGTTGGGCACGCAGCATACAGCCAACATGGCCACTGTCTGGCGGTGCCACCAACGTGCCTGCTATGAGTTACCGGGGGCGAGCCTGAAGGCAGCATCCCAACCGGCTCTTGCGCCAGAACCTCGCTTGGCTGATCTACGCTGATGAGAGTCGACGCCGGAGGAGATCGCGCACGGCCGATGTCGGAGCGGACTCCAGGGCAGCGGCTTTGAAACGTCGCGCTGTGTCAACGTCGCCGGTTCGGCGGTGCAAGTCCGCCAGAACTGCCAGCCACATGTAGTTGCCTGCCAGCCACGCAGGGGGTTCGAAACCTTTGAGGACCTCGAGGCCGGCGGCCGGCCCACACCACTCGGCGATAGCCACCGCCCGGTTGAGGCGATGTAACGCCGATGAAGTCAGGTGCTCGAGAAGTGCATAGCATTCCGCGATGCGATCCCAACGTGTCTCAGCATAGCTGGCGGCCAGACAATGTTCCGCAGCGATCGCGGCCTCGGCATGGTAGCGCGAGAAGTGGTCGCCTTGCGCGGACCGGGCCAGCCAGGTCATCCCGGCCTGGATGCGATCGGGTTCCCAGAGCGAACGGTCCTGCTCTTCCAGAAGCAGCAGCCCGCCAGATGCGTCCTGGCGCGCGGAGAGCCTCGCCCTGTGAAAGTGCATCAGGGACATCAACGCAAACATCTCGGGTGTGCGGCCGACGGGATGCTCGGCCAACAGCGTTCCAAGCCGCAGCGCCTCGTCACACAACTCGCGTCGAATCGATTGCACCTGATGAGCGGAGAGGTAGCCTTCGGTGAACAGGAGATACAGAACCTGCAGCACGGCGGGAAGACGTCGGGCGTGTGGCTCGCTATTCAGCGCGAGCGGCAGACCTCTGTGTTCGCGCAGCCAGGCCCGCCCCCGGCTGTAGCGTTTGTAGACGTTGGCCTCGCTCAAGAATAATCTCAACCCGATCTCTCGCACGTCGAAGCCGCAAAGGATCTTGAGCGCAAGGACGAGCTGAGACTCGACCGGGATGGCTTCGTCACAACAGACGAAGAGCATGCGAAGGAGATCGTCGCCGACGGCGCTGATCGGGAGATCATCCTCGATGACCTCAGGCTCGACGTTTTCCGCCAGGATGCGCTGTCGTCGAGCCTGTTGCCGAAGTTCTCCGATCACGCGGTTGTAGGCAACCCGGTAGAGCCAGGCCGACGGATTGTCCGGTTCGCCGGTCCGCGTCCAGGTCTCGAGAGCAGCGAGGAGCGCCGATTGGACGGCGTCTTCGACAGAGTCCAGATGGACGAGGCCGACCCGGCCCACGAGTATGGCCACCAGGCGGCCATACTCGTGGCGGAAGAAGTGCTCGACGAGCGGGGCGCCGGTCAAAGGGCCGCGAACTCCCGGATCTCAAGGCTGGCGCCAGGCGCGATCACGCCTGGGCACTGCCGCGCCACATCGATCGCCTCCTCGATCGTGGCGGCGGAGAGGATCATGTAGCCGCCCACCACTTCTTTGACCTCCACGAAGGGGCCATCGCTCACCCCTTCAGGCGTGACCACGCGCGCGGCCTCGGTCAACTTGCCGCCCAAATCGACGATATTCGCCTGGAACCTCTCGCGCCAGGCGTTGAAGCGCGCGTACATCTCTTCCATTTGAGCCGGGGAGGGCATGGCGCCTACGGCTTGCGGATCAGGCTGGCCGGGTTGGCTGCGGCGGATGCAAAGGTACTTGGGCATGGTGGGTCCTTTTCTCGATCGGATGGATCGCCCTGACAACCCTATGACGCGCGACAGGCCCGACCTTGGACACTTGGGAGCGCCCACATATCGCCCTGACAGGATGATCGTCCACCGTTCGGGTGAGAAACGTCAGTGTAACCCGAAGTCTGATCGCGGGCATCCTAGTTAGGGCCTGACCCGCGCAGCATGGCTCTCGTTGCCAACCGTGCCTGGAGCAGACGTGCGTACTCCTTCTTTGTCCCACTTCATGGATGCAATCCTGGCTGTGCCGGTCCAGTACAAGATCATCGGCATTGTGATGCTGCCCGTGTTGATCCTGGGCTTGACGCTCAATTACTGGATTACCACGGGGCTTTCCGACTGGCTGTCCTACTTCGTCATGGATCAGCGTGTGCAGGCAGCGATGGCGAACGGCAGCCGCAGCGTTCTGCTGGTGACGCTGCTCTCGGCCGCGGGCAGCATCGTCTTCGCTTACCTGTTGATCTTTTTGCTCACCCGACCCCTGGCCGAGCTGCGCCAGGTGGCCGAGGACGTCAGCACGGGCCGCCTCGACGCCCGCGCCCGTGTGTACACCGACGACGACATCGGCAAGGTGGCCGGCTCGGTCAACACGATGCTCGACCGTCTGGTCGAGACCCAGCGCAGCCTGGGGGAGGCCAACCAGCGCCTCGAAGTGATGAACCGTGTCGCGATGGCCGCCGGCCGCGAGCAGGAGCTCCCGGAAGTGCTCGACGCGATCCTGCAGGGCTTCGAGCATCTCGGGCTCGATCGTGGGTGGATCTATCTGCGCGACAGCGACACCGGCGCGTTCTATCTGGCGCACCAGCGCAACCTACCTAAGGAGGCGCTCGTGCACCTGGCCGCGCAGGATGATGGGCCGGCCCTGTGCGCGTGCCAGAAGGATCTCGTTGGCGCGGGCCTCGACCACGCCATGATGCGGACCTCGTGTCGTCGGCTCGGCCAGGCGATCGGCGACGATACCGCCACGCACATCAGCATCCCGATGACGGCGCGCGGCCAGGCGATGGGGATCGTCAACCTGTGGTGCCCGGACGGCTACGCGCCCAGCTCGGCGGACTTCGACATGCTCACCGCGACGGGGACTCAGGCGGCCGAAATCGTCAGCAATGCCTGGTTACGCGCGCGTCTTGTGGAGAAGGAAGCCGCGCGCCGCGCCCTGCTCGAATCTCTGGTGCGCACACAAGAGGCCGAGCGATCGCGTCTGGCGCGTGAGCTGCACGACGGCGCCGGGCAGACCCTGACGACGTTGCTGGTGCGGCTCAAGGCCCTCGAACGCCAGGCCAGCGGATCCCAACAGGCCGATCTGGCGCGCCTGCAGGAGCTTGTCGCCGACAGCATCGAACAGGTGCGCGATCTGTCGTACCAGCTGCGGCCCGCAACGCTCGAGGAGTTCGGCCTCGCCCGCGCGCTGGACCATCTGGTGAACGAGACCGTGCGCCAGGCCGGACTGGAGGTGGTGACCCAGCTTCACATCCGACGCAGCCTGCCGGGCGAGGTCGAGACCGCCCTGTATCGCATCGCCCAGGAGGGGCTTGCCAACATCCTCAAGCACGCGCACGCCTGGAAGGTCGAGGTCGAGCTCCTCGAGACGCCGTTCGGCGTGGCGCTGCGCATCGAGGATAACGGCCGCGGCTTCGACCCTTCGACTGTCGCTCAACGTGCTGACCGCCCACATCTGGGCCTGATCGGCATGCAGGAGCGGGTCGAGCTGCTCGGCGGGTCGCTAACCGTGGAGGCCGCTCCCGGCGCCGGGACCTCGGTGCAGGTGCGCATCCCGATCCTCGAGGGAGAGGGGACATGAGCGCGCAACCGCTGCGGATCGTCCTCGTCGACGACCACCAGATCCTGCGGGACGGCATCCGGGTGCTGCTCGAGGGTGAGCCCGGCGTTCGAGTGATCGGCGAGTGCGGCTCGGGCGTCGAGGCGCTTGAGTTGTGCGCGCGCGAGCAGCCCGACCTTGTCGTCCTCGACCTGAGCCTGCCCGACATGAGCGGGCTCGACGTCCTGCATCAACTCCAGGAGAAACAGCCGGCCGTGCGCGTGGTGGTGCTGTCGATGCACACCCAGCGCGAGTTCGTCCTGCAGGCCCTGGCCGGTGGCTGCGCGGCCTACGTGCCCAAGGCCACGGCCCACACCAGCCTGGTCGAGGCGATCCAGGCGGTGCGGCGCGGCGAGCGCTTCCTGCACCCCAAGGTCGCGGCCGTCCTGCTCGAGTCCTTTGGCGGCGACATGAGCGAAGTCCAGCAGTTCCAGGCGCTGTCGGACCGCGAGCGGGACGTGCTGCAGATGACGGCCTGGGGTTTCAACAGCCGCGAGATCGGCGAAAAGCTGGCCCTCAGCCCCAAGACCATCGAGACCTATCGGCAGCGCGCCATGGAGAAACTCGGTCTTGAGCACCGGACGGATCTGATCCGCTTTGCCCTGCGAGCCGGCATTCTGGGCGAGCACGGCCCGGGCTGATCCCAACGGGTCCACTCATTGCGCAACCCGAAGGAATCAGCGCGGGAAGCGGGTGCTCCGCCTGTCCCTTCCCGGCATGGCTGTGCAGTTCCGCCGGGTCGGGAAAATCCGGACAGGATTTCAGGTTTCGCCGGACAGAGAATCGGGTCTTTCCGCTCAGAGCGTTGCGTCGAAACCGTTACAGTCGTATCGACCCCTGGTCACAACGTATTCATCATACCCAAGGAGGGAGTCGATGAGCGACACAGACAAGGCCAAGCGGAAGTTTGGCCGACGAGAGTTCTTCAAGATGGCCGGCCTTGGCACCGGCGCGGCGGTGGCCGCGTCGTCGCTGCAACCGGTCAAGACGGCCAACGCCTCGGCCGCGCCGTACACGGATCCCGCTGGCCGGCCGGCCCGCCCGTGGTGGGTCAAGACGGTCGATCAGCCCACGACCGAGATCGACTGGGCCAAGATGAAGCGCTACAACGAGCGCTACGTCCAGGAAGAGGGCGCGGGCACGGTGCGCGGCGGCGGGTTTGCCGGTTATCTCGGCAAGGAAGAAGCCGAACGCCTGGTCAAGATGGGCGACGACAAGAACCTGCAACGGATCCGCGACAACGTCGACGGCTACACGCTCAAGGACTTCGCCCTGAGCGCCGGTCAGTCGGCCACAAGCGTCGGGCGCAGCTTCCTGGGCCCGCAGAAGGCCCAGACCCCCGAAGAGCGCGGCGTTCCGGCCTGGAAGGGCACGCCGGCCGAAGCGGCCAAGATGCTCCGCGCGGCGATGCGGCACATGGGCGCCTCGACGATCGGTTTCGTCGAGCTCGATGACAACACCCGCAAGCTGATCTACTCGATCGATCCCGACGGGCACATCATGGAGTTCACCGACGACCCGGTGGCCTCCGAGACCGAGACGCATCGCTACATCCCCAATAGCTGCAAGTACGCGATCGTCTACACGGTCCAGATGTCGGAAGAGGCGATGAAGCGCTCGCCCACGATGACGGCTTCGCAGACGACGACCGGCGCGTATTCGCGCGGCGCGCAGATCGCGGCCGGCACCCAGGAGTTCCTGCGCTCGCTCGGATATCAGTGCCTGAGCGAGGCGTCGACAAACGCACTGGGCATCGCCCCGGCCTTCGGTGTGCTCGCCGGCCTGGGCGAGATGTCGCGCATGAACCGCATGATCTCGCCCGAGTTCGGGCCCATGGTGCGCGTCTTCAAGATGCTCACCGATCTGCCGGTCGAGGTCGACAAGCCGATCAACGCCGGGATCATGGAGTTCTGCAAGTCTTGCAAGAAGTGCGCTGAGGCGTGCCCGTCGGGCGCCCTGAGCTTTGAGAGCGAGCCGTATTGGGAAACCAAGGGCGGCTGGAACAACCCGGGT
Source organism: uncultured Anaerolineales bacterium (assembly GCA_964480865.1). GTDB lineage: Bacteria > Chloroflexota > Anaerolineae > Anaerolineales > UBA6663 > UBA6663. Next base: position 51,323 of record CAYZRP010000006.1, read on the forward strand.
CACAAGGCCTGGTTCGAAGACGCCGTCAAGTGCCGCACGTACTGGGTCTCAGAGGCCGGCACGAACTGCGGCATCTGTTTCGGGGTGTGCCCGTTCTCCAAGAAGGACAAGGCCTGGATCCACGACTGGGTCAAGGCCGGCACAAGCAGCGCTCCGTTCCTCGCGTCCTTCTTCCGCAGCATGGACGATGCCTTTGGGTACGGCGTCCAGAAGAGCGGCGAGGAATGGTGGAACCTGGATCAACCGGAATACGGCGTTGACAGTTCGATTGTCGTGAAGGGGTGAGGCCATGAAGTCCTATACGCTTCAAATCGCAAAGCGCCCGTGGTACGAATGGGCGTTGTGGGTGGTGTGGTTCCTGGTCGAGATCTTTATCCTGCAGAACGCGATCGCCAGCGGCGCCGAGCTTGAGCCGCGCGCGGCCTCGATCTTCTGGATGACCTTCATCGTCCTGTTGTTGGGCGGTGGCATCGTCTGGTTCGTGCGACGCGCGCGCCTGGCGAAGTAATTCCGCTCGAAGGCAAGCGTCTGATATCTGGAGAGGAAGGGCGATCCCTTCCTCTCCTTTCGGCTACAGAGATGACATCGATCCCGCCGACAGCCCCCGAGACCGATCGCGCCCCCGCCGGGCCGCGCGCCGAAAAATCGCGCCGCCAGCGCTGGCTGGTGCTCGCCACCCTGCTCGCCGTCGTGGCGGCCTGGGTCTATGGATGGCTGACGGCGGGCTTCGACGTGGCGCCCGAGGCCCTGGCGGCCATCGCCGGCGCCACCCGGGTTGAGGCTCGCGGTTCGATCTACTACGGCTACGACGGCGCCGGGCAGTTGGTCGGCTATGCGGGGAAGGGCGAGGCGCCGGGCTACGGCGGCCCGATCACGCTTGTCGTCGGGCTGGATCTCGCCGGCGCCGTGACCGAGGTGCGGGTCGTTCAGCAGCGCGAGACACCCAGCTTCTTCAGGCTGCTGGATCGCGAGGGCTACTACGACCAGTTCCAGGGTCAGCCGTACGACGCGAACTTCCAGCTCGGCCAGGGCATCGACGGAGTCAGCGGCGCGACCTTCAGCGCCGATGGCGTCGCCGCGGCGACGCGGCAGGCCATCCGGTCCGTGGCAGCCGAGGGTCTCGGGCAATCGCTGCCCGCCGACGATGTCCCGATCCGTTTCGGCATCCCAGAAGTCGTCCTCATCCTGCTGTACGTTGTCGGCTACATCGGACACCGCCTGCGCAGCGCCCTCTGGCGCACACGTGTGCGCTGGGCGACGCTCCTGACCGGCCTTGTTGTCGTCGGCTTCATCTACACCATGCCGTTCACGATCACGCAGGTCGTATCGCTTCTCAGCGGCTACTGGCCCGACTGGCGCACCAACCTGTACTGGTACCTGCTCCTGGGCGGCATCGCCTTCGTCACGACGGTCGACGCCAAGAACCCGTACTGCAGCTGGTTCTGCCCGTTCGGAGCCTTTCAAGAGTGCCTGGGCACGATCTCGGGCGCGAAGCTGTATCGTCCCAGACAATGGGCTTCTGCGCTCACCTGGCTCCAGCGCGGGTTGGCCGGTGTGGCCATCGTGCTGGGGCTGGCGCTACGCCGACCGGGCGTGGCCGGGTATGAGCCCTTTGGCACGCTCTTCGATCTGCGCGGCACGACCGTGCAGTGGGCCTTCCTGCTGCTCGTCGTGCTCGCCAGTCTTGTGATCTACCGACCGTTCTGCAACTACCTGTGCCCGATCGACCCCGTGGTGGAGTTCATCGCCGAGGTCCGGCGACAGGTCCGGGAAGGATGGCGCCGATGGCAGAGCCGCCACGCAAAGATCTGAAGCGGCCGTTCTTCGTCGCCTGGCTGGCGTTCTGCCTGGTGCTCGTGGTCCTGGTCTGGGTCGACAACCTCGGACCGGGCGAGGTTGCAGCGCCGCAGCCGGGCTTCGTGCGCAGCACCGCGCCGGTCAGCGTCGGCACGGTGACGCCAACTGTCAGCGTCGTGGCCACACCCGGCGAGGCGCCCACTCAAGATGTCACCGATGATCAGTGAGATAGCCCGTGTGAACACTCATCCTGCCCGGGGTATCCGAGGCGTCTCGCGCCGCCGTTTTCTGAGGATCGTGGCGTTTGGCGGCCTCGCCGCCGGCCTCGGTGCCGCGACGGTCCGCCGACTGGCGCCGACAGCTGCGCGGGCCAGCCGGGTGCTGATGGGCACCGTGGTCAATCTGGCGATCGTCAGCGACGATGAACGCCGGGCAACCGAGGGCCTGACCGCGGCCTTCGCCGAGATGGAACGCCTGATTGCGCTGTTTGACCACCGCCGCCCGGAGAGCACGCTGGGGCGCCTCAACGCGTCAGGGTCGTTGAGCGAGCCGCCGGCCGAGTTTGTCGAGGTCCTGGCGCATGCGCTGGCCCTCAGTGCGTTGACCGACGGCGCTTTCGATGTCACAGTCCAACCCGTGATCGACGCCTACCGCGACGGCATGACGATGGTTGACAGCCTGCGTGAGAGGATCGACTATCGACTGGTCGCGCTGAGCGATCGCGAGGTGCGCCTCGGCCGTCCCGGCATGGCGCTGACGTTCGATGGCCTCGCCAAGGGCCGCGTCGTCGACGGCGCGGTGGGCGCGTTGCGCTCGCTGGGCTTCGAGCGAGTCCTTGTCGAGGCCGGCGGCGACCTGTTTGCGTCGCGCACCGGCATCGATGGCCAACCCTGGCGCATCGGCATCCGTGACCCGCATGGCGCAGCCGACAATGCCGTCCTCACATTCGGGGCGGCCGATCTTGCCGTGGCGACGTCCGGCGACTATCTCAACGCCTTCACGATCGATCACGCGCTGCACCACATCATCGACCCGCGAACCCTGCGGTCGCCGGCGGAACTATCCAGCGCGACGGCGCTTGCGCCCACGGCCATGGCCGCCGATGCCCTGAGCACGGCCCTGCTCGTGCTCGGCGTCGATGCGGGCCTTGCCCTGGCGGAGTCGTTGCCGGGTGTAGAGGCCTTGCTGATCACCAAGGACGACCGACGTGTCGCCACGTCGGGCTTTCCGACTGCGTGACAGGTGCGCTCAAGAGGATCCCATGACCGATCACCCCACAGACCCGACCCTGGCCGAACCGTCGAGCGTCGCCCTCAAGGCTGCACTGGCGCGCGCTGAAGTTGACGGCGACCTCGCTGCCCAGAACGTGCTCGCCGGAAAGCTCGGCCGCGCCCTGTTGGACGAGAACGAGGCGCTGCCGGCGTTGGCGTATTTCGAGCAGGGCGTCAAGATCGCGCAGCAACTTGACGACAAGGAGTCGGGCGCGCGGCATCTTGCCAATCAGGGCCTGGCGCTCGGTCAGATCGGGAACTACACCCTGGCCATGCGCGCTTTCCGGAAAGCCTACGGTTTCGCGCGCGAGCTCTCGGACGATCCGCTGACGTTCGACCTGTTGCTGCGAATGGCGGAACTTGAGCGGGCCCGCAAGAACCCTGAGAGCGCGATCGGCCATCTCGAGGAGGCGCTCGACATCGCCAACCGTCATCGGAGCATCAGCCGCGCCCTGCGCGTCCATCTTGAGCACGGCCAGGCGAGCTGGGATCTCGACGAGACCGACGTCGCCGTCGAGCACTTCGAGACGGCTCTGCGACTGGCGCGGGATGCCGGGGACGTCGCCGCACAGGGTCAGTGCCTGAACACCCTGGGCGCCTTCGCGCGCTCGCGTCGCGACATGAAGGGAGCCGCCGATTATTTCGCCGCGGCGCTGGCGCTCTCCCCGGCCGCGCTCTCAAAGCCGCAGCGATTGGCCCTCCTGGCTCAGCTCGGCGACATCCGCTTCAGCCAGGGCGAGTTTGACGCTTCGCGCGAGCTCTTCACCGAGGGGTTGACGATCGCCCAGAGCCTCGGCGATCGCGCCTCCGAATGCCGGATCCTGGGGAGCCTCGGCCTGATTGCGGCTGATCTCGGGGACTCAGACGAGGCCCTGCGCCTCGCCAATCAGGGCGTGGCCCTGGCCCGCGAGTTGGGCGATGCCCGGCTGCAGGGCGAACAACTGCTGTACCAGTCCATGGCGCTGAGCGACCACGGCCTTGCTGAACAATCGCTTGAGGCCTGCGACGCGGCCATCGCCCTGTTTGAGAGCATCGAGGCCTCGTCACTTGTCCAGAAGGCGTACGAGCTGCGAGAAAAGCTGGTCAGCGAACCGGCTGACGATGCCGAAGACCTCTGACCGGTCCGTGTTGGCCCACCCGTAGGGCGCGGTCGCACCACCCCAATCGTCTGGAACCGTCCCGCTGACGCCGGGCGCGATCCGGTGACACGCTCGGCGCGACGGTAAACCTCGCCTCACGGCCTCCAACCGCTGTCTCTCGAGGCGCTTGCTCCTCAGGCGTCGGGCGCATCGCCGCGGTTGCCGGCTCTCCGCAGACGCACAACCGAGGTAAGGATTTCGGGCATCACCCCGTCTATACGCCAGAACCCGCAGGCCTGTTCGGGTGGCAACGCCTGCCTGCTGACGCTGGAGGTTGCGATGGACATGATCCCCGAGCGCTATTCGGTCGCCATCATCGGTTCGGGCATGGGTGGCTCGACGCTGGCCAGCGTCCTCGCCCGGCAGGGGCTTTCGGTGATCGTCTTCGAGGGCGGGGTGCATCCACGCTTCACCATCGGCGAGTCCATGATCCTCGAGACGTCCGAGGCCATGCGGGCATTGGCCGAGTTCTACGACGTGCCTGAACTGGCCTACTACTCGTCCGAGAATTTCTACACCGACATCGGCACCTCGCACGGCGTCAAGCGCCACTTCAGCTTCGTCCATCACACGCCGGGCCGGCCCGCCACGGCCGAGCGCAGCCTGCAGGCCGTCATCCCGCGGATGCCGTACGGGCACGAGATCCACATCAACCGGCAGGACTCCGACTACTTCCTGACCTCGGTGGCCGTCTCGTACGGCGCCGACGTGCGCCAGGGCACATTGATCCAGGATGTGCGCATCGGGCCGGACGGCGTCGAGATCGTGACCCAGAAGGGCGAGGTCTTCCACGCCGACTACGTCATCGATGCCGGCGGGATGAAGTCGCTCCTGGCTCAGCAGTTCGGGTGGCGTCATCGGGACATGCTGACCCACTCGCGCACGATCTTCACGCACATGATCGACGTGCCGTGCTTCACCGAGGTCTCGGCCGGGATGCGCGCCTCCGGCCATCCGTTTCGATTATCGGAGGGCACGCTGCATCATCTTTTCCGCGGGGGCTGGCTGTGGGTGATCCCGTTCAACAATCATCCGGCCGCCACGAACCCGCTGTGCAGCGTCGGCCTGCAGCTGGATCCGCGGCTGCATCCGCAACGACCCGACCTGTCGCCGGAGGCCGAGTTCCTGGACTTCATTAAGGATTACCCCGATGTGCAGGCCCAGTTCGCGGGAGCCCGGGCGGTGCGCGACTGGATGCGCATCGATCGGCTGCAGTATTCGGCTCACCACATCGTTGGCGATCGCTGCGCGCTGCTGGCGCACGCCGCCGGGTTCGTCGATCCGCTGTACTCGAAAGGCCTGTACGTCACCCATGCCAGCCTGTTCCTGTTGGCGGACCTGCTGATCAAGGCGCACCGGACCGGGGATTATTCGGCAGCGGCGTTCGCGCCGCTCGAGCGCATGACCCTCGATTACGTCGGCATGCACGACAGGCTGGTCGCCAGTTCATTCAAGTCGTGGCGCAACTTCAAACTCTGGAACGCCTATGAGGTCCTCTGGCTGTTGGGGGCGTACCTGGAATACCTGCGCCTGATCATCAACCGCTACCGCGCGAAGGGCGACCGCGGTCGTTACCTGGAGCTGATGCGGTCGCACCGGCTCGTCGGGGGCGGGTTCGACAAGTTCTTCGACGTGCAGGAGAAGATCGATGCGATCCTGGACGCCGTCGATCCCGATGACGAAGCCGCTGTCGATCGCGCGGTCGCGGCGATCAAGGCCGAGTTCGCGCGCTTTCCGTGGATCCCGACGACGATCCGCGACCTCCTGGAGGGCAAGAACCATCTGCCCGACAACAAGCTGCGCCTCAACCTGCTCAACCCGAAGACGGGCTTCTTCGGCGATGGCCCTTACCGCGAACACTTCTTCGGCGAGGCTACGCCGGTCGAGCTCCTGGCGCGGGCCGGGCAAGACCAGCTGCGCTACTCGGTTCCCGCGCTGAGAAACCGGCGTCGGCGCCGTGCCCGATTGGCCTGGCAGAGCCCCTCGGAGCGCCGACATGTTTGACACCACGTTGCGCCAGGCCAAGGATCGCGTCGGAACGCCGCTCGCGTTGCGTCTCGGCGCCGTCTCGCCGAACGCCGTGTCGGTCGGCGGGTTCGTGGTCGGGCTCATCGCGGCCTGGCAGGCCAGCCAGGGGAACGGCGTCGCGGCCGTGATCCTGTGGCTGTTCAGCCGGATCCTCGACGGCCTCGACGGCCTGATCGCGCGCCTGCACGGAAAGCAAAGCGACTTCGGCGGCTACCTCGACATCGTGCTGGACTTCGTCGTCTACGCGGCCGTGCCAATCGGGTTGACGCTGAACGAGCCCGGACTGGATCGCTTCATCGCGCTTGCCGTTATGCTGTCGAGCTTCTACGTCAACGCGGCCTCGTGGATGATGCTGGCCGCGATCCTCGAGAAGCGCGGGCGTATCGAGGACGGGCTCACGACGGTCACGATGCCGCCCGGCCTGATCGGCGCCCTCGAGACCATCGCGGCCTACACCGCCTTCTTGCTCTGGCCCGAGCAGACGGTGTGGTTGTTCAGTGTCTTCGCGGCCCTGGTGGGTGCCACGATCATCCAGCGACTCGTCTGGGCCTGGCGCCATCTGCGCTGAGGCTGAACAAGAGGGAACCTTTGATGACTCATCTGCGACTGGGCGAGCCCGCACCGGATTTCACGTTGACAACTGTGGAAGGCGAAGCGCTCACGCTTCGCGACGTTCTGGCGGACGGACGTTCGGTCGTGCTTGTCTTCCTCCGTCACCTGGGGTGTCTGCCCTGCCGCGCGCATGTGACCGAGTTGTGCAACCGAAGCCATACGCTCTCGGCCCTGAACGCTCGCGTGCTGGTTGTTTCGTTCGGGACGCTGCCGGCCGTGCAGCGCTGGCTCGCCGAGACCTGCGGCGAGTTTCGCGTCGGCATTGATCGCGATCGCTCGGTGTACACGGCCTACGGCCTCGAGCGATCGTTCTGGCGCTCGCGCAGCCTGCGCACGCGCTGGTTCTACTTCCGCGCCTGGCTGGCCGGGACGCCGACCCACACGTCGCAGGGCGAGGACCTGTCGCAGCTCGGCGGCGACTTCATCGTCGATCCCGCCGGTCGGCTGCGCCTGGTCCACCCGAGCCGCGAGCCTGTCGATCGGCCCTCGGTCGACCAGTTGATCGACTCGCTCACGGCGATCAAGGTTGAGTCTTAAGTTTCACACGTGCTGCCGCTTGAAGGTCCACGGATTCTGGCCGCTCATTTCGCGAATGGATGAGCTTCAACCCCAGTGGCTTTGCAGGGACCAGTTCGCGTCATTCGCGATATTCGCGGCAAGAGAACTCTGACCTGCCGGGAGGGTGTGTCGAACTGCAAGATCCCTCCCAATCGAGGTTGTTCATAGCCGGAGCGTGGTGTCATCCAGCCAATCCCGGGATCGACCGAGATCAGTCAGGCTTCGAGCGCGAAGAGGTGCTCGGCCGGAAAGCCGACGTGGACCGACGCGCCGTGCGCGAACATCGGTGCCGGCATCGCCAGCCGTGCCCGCACGACGAGATCCCCGACCGCGATCGTGTATTCCAACTGCTCGCCGCGAAACACGCACTCCACGACGGTTCCGACCCAGGTATTCGGCCCCGGCTCGGCCTGCACCTTGATGTGCTCCGGGCGGATGGCAAAGAGGCCGTGTCCCGCGGGCAGGTCCGTGCCCAGGTGAAGCCGACCATGCGCGGTCTCGAGCCAGTCTGCCTCACGCCGCCCGCTGATGAAGGTCGTGATGCCCATGAAGCCGGCCACCGGTCGATGGGCCGGTCGATGAAAGAGGCGTTGCGGAGCGTCAAGGCCGATGATGGCGCCGTCTTGGATCACGGCCATTCGATCCGACATCGCCATCGCTTCGCCGAGGTCGTGGGTTACCAGGATCGTCGTGATGGCGAGCTCGCGCTGCAGACTTCGGATCGCGGATTGCAGATGCTGGCGCGCGGCGGTGTCGAGGCTGCTGAGGGGTTCATCCAGCAGGAGCACATTGGGCCGTGTGACGAGCGCCCGTGCCAGCGAGACGCGCTGTTGCTCGCCGCCTGAGAGTTGCGCGGGCCGCCGGCGCTCGATCCCGGGCAGGCCGATCAGGTCGAGCATCCGGCCGACCTCGCGCTGGATGTCGCGGGCGCTGTGCCCCTTGACCTTGAGCCCGAACCCGATGTTGTCGGCCACCGAGAGAAACGGGAACAGATACGCCTTCTGGAACATGAACACGGCGCCGCGCTTGTTGGGTGCGAGATCCAGGATCGACTCGCCATCGAAGTGCACGTCACCGGCATCGGGCCGTTCGAGGCCCGCGATCACTTTGAGCAGCGTGGACTTCCCCGCGCCTGAGGGGCCCAGGAGCGCGACAAGCTCGCCGGGCACCACCGACAGAGACAGGTCGGCCAGCACCGGTGCGCCGCGGCCGGGATAGCGTTTATGGAGGGCGATCAGGTCGACGCGGGTCATCAGAAGGGCTCGTGGATGGGACCGTCGGGCTGGCGCAGCTGCCACGCGGTCGCGGCGATGACCACCAAAGGCGGCCCCAGAAAGATGAGCGAGAGCGCGGCGGTCGTGGCCGGGTTGCCGCCGGCTGCGGCCGAGAAGACGAGCACGGGCAGAGTCAGGATGCGTCCCGAGCCCACCAGCAACGTCAACAGGTACTGGCTCCACGAGATCAGGAACGCAAACAACCCGGCCACCAGCAGGCCCGGCGCGAGCAGGGGCAGGCTGATCGTGAGCAGCGTGCGCAGGCGGCCCGCGCCCAGGGCCAACGCCTGATGCTCGAAACCTTCGTCATAGCGGGCAAAGGCCCCGGCCAGCGTGAAGATCACGTAGGGCAGGGTCGGGACGAGATGGGCGAGGATGACGCCGATGAGCGTGCCGGCCAGCCCGGCCCTGAGGAAGAAGATGTTGAGGCCCATGCCGATGGCCAGCGGCGGCACCACGGTCGGGAGGAAGAGCAAGGTCCAGGCCGCCTGACGTCCCGCGAACCGGCGCAGGCCCAGCACGCGCGCGGCCGGGTAACCGATCGCGAGCGACAACGCCGTGACAGCGATCGCGATCGTCAGACCGTCGCGAGCACCGGCGATGACCTGCGGGTCGCTCAGGGTGCGTTGCAGAGTCGTGATCGTCCACTCGGTCGGAAACGGCTGCGGGTAGAACCAGCGCAGCGACAACGCCGACAGCGCGAAGACCCCCAGCGGCGCGAGCAGCGCGACCGCCAGGCCGCCTCGCCCGGCTCGGTGCAGCAGCGCGCGCCTCACGCGTCAGCACTCCGGCGCTGAGCCAGCAGCGCCACGCCAACCACGAACAGCGTGACGATCAGGCTGATCGCCATCCCATCCGCGCGCGCGTGAAGATCGGGGTCGTTGAAGAAGCGCAGCGCCAGCACCGGCAACATCCGCGGATACGTGACACCGAGCAGCGCGGGCACCTCATAGCTGCTGAACACAAAGCCGAAGACCAGCAACGCGCCGGACGTCAGCGCCGGCGCGATCAGGGGCAAGGTGACGAGGCGCAGCCGCTGCCAGCGTGTCGCGCCCAGGTTCTCGGCGACCCACCCATAGGCGCCGGGCTGAGCGCGCAGGACGGCCAACAGCAACAGGGTCAGAAAGGGCGTCTCCTTGGTCACGTACTGCAGCAGGATCCCGATCCCAAACCGATCGCGAACCAGGACCGGGAAGTCCGCCGGGATCTGGATCCAACCCAGCGCCGCAACCCACCGCGCGAGGAGGCCGCTCTGAGCCAGCAGGAGCAGGAGCAGCACCGACCACACGAGATGCGGGAACGCCAGGTTCCAGTTCAAGACGAACGTGACGCTCGGCGAAGCCGCCTGACGCCGTTCGGTCAGCCAGAGCGCCAGCGCCACGGCCAACGCCGAAGCGAGAACCGTGGATCCGGCGCTGACCCAGAGCGAGAAGGCGAGCGAGCCCCAGAACTCACGCCCGGCCAGGCCTTCGCCGAGCGCGAGCTGGCGATAGGCCTCGAGGCTCGGCGTGGTCTGCCCGATCTCGGGCTGAAATCCGACGCTCTGCGCCACGCCATAGCCGAGGCCGACGCCGACCAGCACAGTCACCAGGACCAGAGCCGGGGCCAGCGCCAACCACGGCGCCAGGAGCGCGCCGCGTGAGACACGCGCGCCGGGCCGAACACGCGCCTCGCGTGGAACACGCGCCTCGCGTGGAACACGCGCCCTCACTTCTGCACCACCTCCGCCAGCCAGCCCTGTTCGACAAGGTTCTGGTATTCGGCGGCCGTGTCGCCGACCAGCGAACGCGCGAGATCCGCCGCCGGCGTGGCCGAGTCGCCCAGGCGCGTGGCCGAGGACTTGAGGTGCTCGATGGCGGCCGACCCGCTGACTCGAGTCACGTCGATGGCATAGCCCAGGCCGAAGCCGTTCTCGGGCAGGATCTGCGCGGCCTGGAACTCGGGCTCGAGGAGCAGGTTGGCGAGCACCAACGCCGCGGCCTTGTGCGGCGCGTTGGCCGGGATCGCGACGTAGTTGAAGTCGCCGATCATGTTCGCATCGAAGACGAAGGCCCGCGATGTCGCCGGGAGCAGCCCGGCCTGGATGCCCGTGCCCGCGCCGGTGATGTCGTTGGTCATGCTGAAGTCGACCTCGCGATTGGCGAACAGGCCCTTGAGCTCCGCTTCATCCTTTGGATAGGTCTCGCCCTGGCGCCACAGGCACGGCTCGAGCCCGTTGAGGTATCCCCACAACTCAGACGCCCAGCGCTCCCACGTCGCAGGATCGAACGACTGCCACGCGGCGGGGCCACCGCTGAGTTCGTACAGCGCGCCCTTGACGAACCGGGTCCCGAGGAAGCCGCCCGGCCCGGGCGCGATGTACGTGAACCGGCCCGGGTGTTCGCAGGCCCAGGTCTTGAGCTCCGCGTAGGAGCGGGGCAGATCGGCCGCCGTCATTCGTTCGGAGTCGTAGACGAACTGGAACTGCGCCGACGACCACGGGCTCTCGTAGGTCTCGACGGGGTGCCCGAAGTCGAGGTTGAGGGCCGGGTTGTCCCAGTCGACAAGGGCGCTGTTGGGCAGACGGCGAGACCAGCCGCCATAGAGCAGGTCGGCCTGCCGCAGGGTGAAGAAGTTCTCACCGTTGATCCAGATCAGATCGACGACGCCCGGGTCGACGCCGGCCTGCTTCTCGCTGAGCACCTGGTTGACGGCGTCGACCGTGTCGGCCACCGGAACGCGGTTGAGCGTGATGCCGTAGCGTTCCTTCAGGGCCTTGCCGTAGAAGCCGTCGACGAAGGCGTTGATGCTGTCAGAGCCGCCCCAGATGTACCAGTTGACGGTCTGGCCGCGAGCTGCAGCGATGACGCTGTCCCAGTCGTCGAGAGCCGGGTCCGAGCTGGTGGTCTCGTGGGTTGGCGCCGGCACGGTTGTGGGCGCCGTGGGTTGGGGCGGCGTGCCAGCGCAAGCCGCCAGGAAGGCAGCGATCAGGATCAGAAGACTGGGTCGCAATCGCATCAGTTGGGCTCCCTTTTGCATGACTATTTTGAACCGACGACCGGTCGTGCGAAACGGTAGCGCAGGTAGGCGCCGATCTCGCGGCTCAGGTGGGTCAACGTCTCGCGCAGGAAGAGATCGCCGACCTTGAGGATCCCGCTCGAGTAGGTGGGATAGGGGTACACCAGCCGCTGCAGCTGATAGAGCGAGATCCGCTGGCTCATCGCGAGGGTGAAGAGCGAGATCATCTCCGACGCGCGTGGCCCGACGATGGTGGCGTGCAGGATCTGGCCGGTCAGGCGCACCGCATCGACGATGATGAAGCCGTTTTCGACGTCGTCGGTGTAGCCGCGATCGGTCTGCGTCTTAAAGTCCACGCGCACGCGGGTGACGGCCTCTGGGTGACAGCGCTGCGCGAGCTGCTGCGCCGACAGGCCGACCGTGGCGACCTCGGGGTCGCTGAAGGTCGCGCTCGGGAACAGCGGCTCCTGGCGCGCGAGCGGCAGCCACGGGAAGGCGATCCGTTGGGTCACGCGCCGGCCCTGGGCGTTGGCCGAATGCGTGAAGGCCGAGGTGGGTGTGACGTCGCCGATAGCGTAGACGCCCTTGACGCTGGTCTCTCCGTAGCTGTTCACCAGGATGCCCTGTCGCGGATCGGTGCGGATCCCGGCGGTTTCGAGGCCGAGCTGATCGATGTTGCGCACGCGCCCGACGGCGACCAGGACTTTGTCGACGTCCGTCAGCGTGATCTCGTCTGAGCCGGTCTCGATTGTGAGCGCCCGCGTCGCAGCATCGAATCTTTTCGCGGCGGAATCGCAGTGCAGGGTGATCCCGCGCCGACATAGTTCGGCCTGGATGGCTTCCGAGGCTTCGGGGATCGCTCTGGCCAATGGCCGCCGGTCGCGCGTGCACAGAGTGACGCGGGTGCCGAGCTTGTGGAACGCGAACGCCATCTCGAGCGCGATCACGCCGGCGCCGACGATCACGAGATGCTCGGGCACCGCGCGCAGATCGAACAGGCTCTCGTTGGTGAGGATCATCTCGGCCGGCATTCCCGGGATGTCGATCAGACGCGGGCGGGCGCCGGTGGCGATGACGATGTGATCGCCCGACATCTGGCGCGTGCCTTCCGGACCGGTGACCTCGAGCGTCTTCGGCCCGACGAAGCGTGCCCGGCCGCGCACGAAGGTCAGGTTCGGCGTGTGTTCGACCTCCTCGGTCTCCTTGTCGCGTAACGCGTCGCGCTTGCGGGTTACCTCGCGCGCGACAGCATCTGGATCCATGCCGGGCTTGAAGTGCCTGGCCAGGTGGATGAGCGTCTTCGAGGGCACACAGCCGACGTTGGTGCAGTCGCCGCCGACGTGAAGGGCTTCGATCAACGTCACGGGCCGGCCGAGGCCCGCGAGCCCGATGGCGACCGTCATCCCGCCTGAGCCGGACCCAATGACGATATGGGGGTGATGTTCGGTTGTCATGCGGACGTCCCTTCGCGTCGGCGGAACCATTGAGCCAGGAGCAGGCTGAGCGCAAACACGGCCAGCGATGACAGCAAAGTCACCGGGTTGAGCGTCGGCAGTGAGCCATCGAACCGTTCGATCGAAGCGCCGAACCCGACGAAGGCCAGGGTGCCCGGGATGGAACCCAGCGCCGTCGCCAACAAGAACGGGAGGAACTTGATGCGCAGGAAGCCGGCCACATACGTGACGAGATCGTAGGGCAGGAAGATGAACCGCATGATCAGGACGGTCTCAAAGCTCCTGTCGCGCAGCCGGGCCGTGTAGCGCTCGATCCAGTTCGTCGTGCCGGCTTCGGGGATCAGGCCCTTGCCGAAGAAGCGCCCGAGCAGATAGGCCAGGGCCGTCGAGGCGTTGCTGGCCAGGATCGTGTAGAGGACACCCAGCGTGGGCCCGAACACATGACCGCCCAGCACGGTCAGCACCGTGGAAGGGAAGAAGATGAACGGGCGGACCACATACAGCACGATATAGAGCAGCGGCCCCCAAAACGACGACCGGAGGAAGTCCGCCAGGCGTGTGGCCACGTCGAGCGGCGACAGATTCTGGCTCAGGGTGTACCCGAAATACGTCGCCAGAAGACCGAGCCACACGCCGCCCGCGACAATCTGAAGAAGGTGGCGTCTGGCCCAGCCCGGGCCGGATCGAGAAGGCGAACTCAAAGTCGGTGTTTCCATGATCCCCATTCAGACTCATTCATCAGACAAAAACCTTACGTACGGGTGACAGTCGATTCGTCATCTACCCGACGGCTGTCGCGCAGCGCCTGACACTCGAGGTGGTCGAGACCGCATACGGCACGATCGCCGTCAACGTGATTCGGAAGGCGCGGGCCCCCGTCGATCTCGCCGCGTAGGAGAGCCGCGCCATGGTTGATGGCAGTCAGCAGACAACCGACGGCCAGGGCTGCGAGGGCCGCGCGCCGGACCACTATTGGAGTGGTCGCCAGCGGGAGCCAGGTCGGTCGCTGGTTAGCCGTTATCGGATCGCGTCCATCTGGCGAACTGGATCGGCGGCTATTGGGCTCTAGACGACGTGAACAGGGCGATTCTTACCCCGCGGGCCTATGGTGAGCAGCCCGTCGTCAGGGCGTGATGGAGTTGGGGAGGGTCGACGGAGGCGAGCGGTCAGGCAGTCAGATCGGTGTGGCTGTTCTTCAGCACGCGAAGCAAGGCCTCGAATTCGTCATGACAGTCGGGACAGTGGTCCAGATGGTGCTGGACGAGGGGCATCAGCGCGGCGGCATCCTCGCCGCGGAGGGCCGATTCCGCGAACTGGTCGAGGACCGCGAGCACGTCGTCGCAGGACAACTCGATCTCGCGTGTGTCCTCGAGTTGAGACAGCAGCATGATCGTCGCGTCGCTGCGAGGCGCGCGGGTGGGCTCGGGATGTCTCCGCCTGAGCCAGTTGAGTAGCCGATCAAAGAGCTCCATCGTGTCCTTCACATCTAGACGTCTTTGGTAAGCCGCCTCTTACTTCGCCGCGAAAATCGTCAGGGCCTCGGCCGGCGTCAGGCCTTCGCGCTCCAGACGGCGCTTGAGCCTGACGCGAGCGTCGTGGAGCAGCTTATAGAGCGCATTTCGTTCGGTGCCCATGCGGCGCGCCACTTCCTCAAGCGGGAGCCCCTGGATCGCCAGGGCCACCATCGCCTGCCGCTGGCGATCGGTCAGTTCTTCCTGAAGCATGCGCTCCACCCGGGTGAGCAAATCGTTGCGTTCGGTGAGCGTCTCGGGGCCGGCTGCCGGGTCCGCAGCCCAGTGCGGCTCCTCGGCCGAGGGCGTGCTCTCCATCTGCGCCTCGAGCGAGACATCCTGCCACTTACGACGTCGCAGTTCTGTCAGGGCGATGCGAACGGCGATTTTGTGGACCCAGGTGGTGAACTGGCTGCGACCTTCGAAAGAGTCAAGGCGTTCGAGGACGCGCACCAACGTGTTCTGCGCGACTTCGTCGGCAAGCGGGCTGAACGCCGGATCGTCGGGTTTGAGCCAGGTGGAGAGGGCGTAGGGCAGGCCGCTCAGGACGATCGCGCGCAAATCGGCGAGCGCAGCATCCCGGGTCGGTTCGGCCCCGCGAAGGTCGTGCAGCCATTCGTCGTTTGAGCGATGAACCACGCTGGCATTGTAGTCGGCCCGCGCAACACAGTGACCGTTCCGCAGACGTTCGTACAACGCTCGCCGATGAGATAAGGGATCGTCAGCCCATGGCATCCAGAGGGGATTCGGCTATGTCGGCCGATCTCCTGAGGAACGACTCATGTCGACCCTGACTTTGAAGGCGAACACGACCCATCACATTCTGTCCGGTGCGTTGGCCGGGCTGATCGGTGGCGCGGTCTTCGGAGTGCTGATGACGGGCATGCTGCCGAGGGTCGGAAGGCTCGTGGGGCAGGAGAAAAACATCGTTGGTCTGACCGTGCATCTCGCAATCAGCGCGATCATCGACGTGATCCATGCCGTAGCTGCGGCTCGCTTGCTCGCGGGCCGACTCCCGGCCGTCCTGACGGGCATGGCCAACGGCGGGATATGGTGGGCATTGGGCGTTGTCGTGCTCATGCCGCTCGGGCTGGGGATGCCGCAGATGGTCTTCGCCCTGGGCATGCCCCAGTGGATGAGTCTGATGGGCCATCTGATCTTCGGCATCGTTTCCGCCCTGGCGTTGGCGCCCATTCAGAAGCGGATCTGACAGATCCTGACGGGCGGGGCTGCGTCGTCGTAGGGGTCGCCGCACCCAAAGGTCCAAACGATCCTGTTGATCGGGTTTGCACGGGTTGAACCCGAATGATCAATCCGACCTGCGGATGATCTGGACTCGCATCGACAGCGTTGATATATGCCCAGCCGGGCTGTACTGTATCTGCCAACAATGCACTTTGCCGGGCTCCCCATAACCCCGCCTCTCCGGGGTTTCGTCGCGCCGTGGCTCAACGGTCTGAAATGCGCGGCGACAGCATGACAACTCGTAAGCCGGGGGTGTAGGTTCGAATCCTGCCCGTGCTTCTTAAATGCCGTGATCGATTGCGATCACGGCATTCTTCTTTGCCTGCTGGTGATCTTGGGCGCTCGTCATCAGCGGGCAGCAGCTCAATGCCCAATTGCCGACGTTCACTGGATCGGGCCGGCGCACCTCGTGTCTTTTCTTCTATCAGGATGTTGCCGCACGCCTGGAAGAAGTGGTTCGCGACCAGTTCATGCAAGGCCCAGCGAATGGCCGGAATGCGCGATAATCCCGCATCGTTACAGTCACGGCCAAGAGATAGGAGAGCCGATGAAATTCCTCATGACGTACATCCCCTCGACTGATCCCTCCACAGCAGAGCCGGACCTGGCAAAGCTGGTCGAGATCCAACGCCTGACCAAGGAGATGATGGATGCCGGTATCGTGAAAGTGACCGGCGGGCTGCTCCCACTGAGCCAGGGTGGCGCACGCGTGCGCTCTCGCCGGGGCAAGTTTGAAGTCGTGGACGGACCTTACGCAGAGGCTAAGGAAGTGGTCGTGGGCTTTTCGATCGCTGAAGCCGAATCGCTCGAGCAGGCGATCCTACTGACTCAACGCTTCATGGCCGTGGCTGGCGAGGGTGAAAGTGAGATCCGCGCCATTGTCGAGCCTCCATCGGCATCGTCGGAGGGACTGGATTTCCCCGCCGTCCAACCATGATGTTGGCCTGTGCGGGGAATGAAGGCGGATGGAAACGGTCGGGCCGGTCGATGATCGTGCACCTTGTATTCACATAATACTGGCGGCTACTTGGGCAAATGTACGAAAGGTCATGTCGATTCCGGCCATCATCGTTCGACGTCTACATGTGAGCCCCAAAGCCAAGCTGATCACCCACTCTACAGGATTTCCTATGCCAACAACTCAATCAAAAGATGGGACCACGATTGCTTTTGAGACGGTGGGAACGAACGGAGAACCTTTGATCCTCGTCGACGGCGCCTTATGCTTCCGTGCCTCAGGTCCCATGCGCCGGTTTGCGCACGAGCTCCAGTCTGACTTTGTCGTGGTGACCTATGACCGTCGTGGTCGGGGTGAGAGCGGCAACGTGCTCCCGTACGATGTCGAGCGCGAGATCGACGACATCGCCGCGCTCATCGACGCTGTGGGCGGAAGAGCGAGCCTGTTCGGGATCTCATCCGGTGCGGTGCTCGCGCTAAAAGCTGCCCACCGGCTCGGTGATCGGGTGAGGGCCCTGGCGCTCTACGAACCGCCGCTCGTACTCGATGCTACGGGGCAACGGGAAACGCTCGAGTTCACGGCGAAGGTCGACGCCGCTGCATCGATGGGCGAGGATGAGGTCGTCGTAACCCTCTTTATGAATCGTGTGATGAAAGCCCTGGGGGCGCCTGAAGAGGCAGTGGCAGGAATGATCGGTACACCCATGTGGCAGGGGATGAAGGCGCTCGCTCCCACCATCTCCTATGACAATCACGTCATGGGGAATGGCGACGTACCGGCGGAGGCGGCTACGCTAACGACGCCGACCCTGGTTGCCGTTGGCGGCGCAAGCCCCCGCAATCTGAGCGACGCAGCAATAGCTCTTGCGGCGGCGCTCACCGCGTCAGTTCAGTTGACCGTTCCAGACCAAACCCACGACGTGAACCCGGCTGCCCTGGCGCCCGAGTTGCGTCGGTTCTTCACGGAGCATGCATGAACGCCAAATTCGATCAATACATGCGGGCCGCCTCACCGAAATGGAAGCAGGAGCTCTTCAACGAGGTCCTCGATCTCGTCCACGCAGCGATCCCGGGAGTCGAGGAGCGGATGATGTACGGACGGCCGCACTTTCTCAAGGCGGGCAAGCCAGTTTGCGCGGTCATCATCGCAAAGGACTGGGTGAATGTGACGATCCTCAATCTGCCCGATGCCTCGGCAACCCGTCACGGATTCGTACCGTCATCTGCGAAGGGGGTCTATACCCTCAAGTTAGCTGAGGGGCAGACGGTGAACGGCCCAGCACTCAAGAGCCTGCTGAAAGCTTCGGCCAAAGCAGTAACGGTGTGATCCTCTTTCTCATCCCCGGAAAAGGAGAGACGCTACGAGTCACCGGAGAGTGCCGCATCGTTCGCGATCAGGCGCTGAGGGAGAGCTTGGCGGTAAAGGGTCACATCCCGGCGTTCGCGATCGTACTGCATGTCGAGCGAGTGCTGATCCACTGCCCGAAGTGCGTCGTGCGCTCGAGACTCTGGCAAGCCGACGAGTGGTCGGACGCATCCGATACTGCGGGAATCGCGGAGGCGATGATTGCTCATGCAAAGCTAGATACGACGCCGGCGGAACTCAAGGCGCGGATGGACAAGGACGGCATGACCCAACTGTACTGACGTGCCTGCCCTACAATACCAGCGGCTCAATGCAGGGGATGCGCGAGCCAACAATCGCATGCGGCTGCCGTGGTCCATTGGGGCCCAAGCCGGCCGGTCTTGTTTCAGCCGCCACGCAGCTGATGCGAGCCGTTAGGCTACTCGACAACGTATGTCGGGGAGGATGGCTATGAAGCACTTCCTTTCGCTAAGGAACTGGGGCAGGGCTCAGGTTGAGCATACGCTGGATCGGGCGAGTGAGCTGGCACAGTTGTGGCGTAGGCAAAGCATGCCACTGACCTTGTCTGGCAAGCGGGTCGCTCTCTGGTTCTATGGAGAGGGTTTCCGCAATCGCCTCGCATTTGAGCTGGGTGCAAAGGCGATGGGAGCCGAGGTTTCGTATGTCCCGGGCGAACTGGGCGTCCATGAGCCGATGGAGGATATCGCGGGCTACCTGCACAACTGGTTTTCGATGCTGGTGCTGCGTACGAAGCGCCACGAGGATCTCCTGTCGATTGCAGCACAAGATGCCATTCCGGTCATCAATGCCAGAACGGATCGAAGCCATCCTTGCGAGATCCTGGGTGACTTACTTTATCTTCGACAA
Source organism: uncultured Anaerolineales bacterium (assembly GCA_964480865.1). Taxonomy (GTDB): domain Bacteria; phylum Chloroflexota; class Anaerolineae; order Anaerolineales; family UBA6663; genus UBA6663. Next base: position 70,399 of record CAYZRP010000006.1, read on the forward strand.
CGACGCGGGACACTAGACGACCTGCGGGTTATATTCGTAGGAGAGGCCTCCAACCTCTGCATGAGTTGGCTAGAGGCTGCCGCGGTGTTGCCCATTCAGGTCGTCCAGGTTTGCCCAATCGGATACGAAGTCGATGGCTGTCAATTGGCGGGCCTACGGATCGGTGCGGAAGGCGAACTCCAGGTGACGCATGATCTCGAAGGCGCAGTCGCCGATGTCGACCTGATCTACACCGACTGCTGGCCAAAGGGCGAGACCGTCGAAGAACAAGCGAAAATTAGAGAGGCCTTTCTTCCCTACCAAATCCAGGGTCGCCATCTGGACCGTTTGAGCCCGCGAGGGGTCTTTCTGCCGTGTCCACCCGTCACGAGAGGCGAAGAGGTGTCTGCGGAAGCGATGCGCTCGCCTCGGTGCCAGAACCATGCGGCTAAGGACTATCTCTTGCATGCCCAGAACGCCATTCTGGAAACAGTGGCCGCTGGCGAGTGAAGACCAACACGTAGACGGAGCCGCTGCGCCAATAAAGATCACACGCGCTTTGGCGGAGCGCGAGGGACCATACGATTGCCGGACCTTCGAGCGGCGAAAGCGGCCGAACGAACACAGGCAGCTGACGTGGCTGACTGAAGCCCAATTCGAGCGGGCTTCGGTTCACCAGTGTGTCTTCGGGCGGTGCGGGCTGGCTCATCCGCCACGCAGTTGAGGCCCGTGCGTTAGCCGGCTCCTGCGGGACAGAGTCGAGTGCAAGCGAGTCTTGAGAGGGGGGATTCTATGACAAAACCCGAGTCGATCGAAAACCGGTGGGATATCCTGTATCGCGATTTCCCTGAGATCTACGACGCCTTTTCGAACACGCCGTACCGCCCGACGATCTATGAGCAACTGCCCGCCATTGTGGACCTCAGCGACAAGCTGATCGCAGACGTCGGCGCCGGAACAGGGAGGTCCAGCCGGTCGTTGGGGCACTTTGCGGGTCAGGTTATCGGGATTGAACGAGAAGCGGCCATGCTTCACCAGGCCTCCGTGGTGGAGATTACGGATTCAGGCCAGCCGGTCAAATACCTGGTTGGGGATGCCTTAGCGGTGCCCTTGGCGGACAACTCGGTCGATCTCGTCACAGGTTTCACGCTGGCGCTCTATCCACCCGACCAGTACCGAGCGTTCATCCAGGAGGGCCTGCGGGTGGCACGAGGTCCGGTGGTGTACGTGGGCATCGCGCCGGGATGGTACGGTGGCGAACTTCATGACGTTATCGAAGGCTTTGAAAAGGTTGAAGAGGAAGTGGATCGGATCTTTATCGAGGAGTACGGGTTTTCGCACCGGGACATCGAGACGGTACAGGACTATGGGACGGTCGACCACATCGTCAGCACGTACGGGTTCATCTTTGGGAGACGCGCGATTGAGCATCTGAGGAAGGCGAACAAGACTTCGATACGTTGGCGGTTTCGGGTGTACTGGAAAGGATAGTGGGATTGGTGTTTGTCAGGGCTGTCCGGGGCCAAGTGTTGCCTAACGAACGCAGGCAGCCGACGTGGCAACTGGGCGCCCAATTCCGGGCGGCTTCGGTTCATTGGCGTGCCGTTGGGCGATGCGGTCTCGGTTCAACCGCCACGCAGCTGGTGCGAGCCGATGGGTGGCCCCTTCAGGGTCGTAGTATGGCGTCGTTTGATCCTGCGTCGATTCAGGAGGTTGATTGATGACGAGCTCATGGATAGAAACGAAGGCGGAATTGGTCTCGCAGTTTCAACAGCAGAAGCAAATGGCCGATGCGGCAATCGGCCGCGTCGATGAGACCACGTTCTTTGCGTACTTGCGCCAGGATGGCGACGATCACACCAACAGTATCGCCATCTTGGTGAAGCACATCAGTGGCAACTTCTATTCACGCTGGACCGACTTCTTGACCAGTGATGGCGAGAAGCCCGATCGAGAGCGACCGCGCGAGTTTGTGCAGGACGATCGCGACAATCGTTCACTCATATTGGAGCGTTGGGAAGGGGCCTGGCAATGCCTCTTCACTGCCCTCGAAGAGCTCACCGAGGAGGACTTTGCCAAGACCGTCTACATCCGTGGCGAGGCGCACAGCGTGGTCAAAGCCATACTGCGCAGCCTTGTTCACGCCACGCACCATATTGGGCAGATTGACCTGTTGGCGACAGCGTTAAGTGCCAGGACGGGGAAAGCTTGATCATATGGGATAGGCTGTGTGAGAGGCAAGCCCTGGTGGTGTGGCCACGCAACGCCGCTCCTCGGGCCATTGAACAGCCGGGGACATAGGTCACAGATGGACCGGGAACATGGGTGGCGACCTCATTGGGTTCCCGGCCTTCGCTTGGTAGGCAGTACGGCGCGAAAAGCGCGGCGGAGCAGGGTGCGGATCCTCGGCGGCGGTTCCCAAGGCAAGGGCCAGAGAGCTTGAACGGGTGCTCGTCGAAGTGGCCGAGGACGACGGGGCCGAAGCCAATGGCGTTTGAGCAGGAAATGAGCAGTCTGTGGACTGGATGGTGGACGCCCAAAGGGAATAGCGTGAATGCCACTGCATTTCACCAGACCCAGGGAGAAGCACACCATGTCAACCGCCATGAATCAGGCAGCCTTTTTGACCGCGATCCAGTATTGGAATAACGGAGATCTCGCTGCGTACTTGACGCTCTACGATGCGAATGTGGCTCTTCACGGCTTCGCCCCAGACCTGCCACCTGGCCGCGAGGGAGCTCGGCTGTTCTATGAAGGGATTTGGGCGGCATTCCCGCGACCGCGCCTGATCATTCAGGACATCGTCATGGACGCAGACAAGCTTGCGTGTCGCTTTCAGATGGAAGCGACTCACACGGGCATGTTTATGGGGATCCCGCCCACGAACAAGACCGTTCAAGTCACCGGTATGACGATGTTGCGGTTCGTGGACGGAAGGTGCGTCGAGCGCTGGAATCAAGCCGACCTGTTCGGTTGGCTGCAACAACTTGGGGCCATTCCGCTTGCTGGTTAGGGCCAACCTGCGCTGCACCTTGACGCCCGTACACCACGGTGGCGGATGGATCCGTCCGTCACTGTGGCGTGGGGCTGAACTCAAACAACCTTCTGCCTGGTGCCCATGCAGTGGACACACGAGTCATCCACGCGGGGAGTGCTGAACGACGCGACAATGTCCGCGGATTGTCGCAATTGCGACAGATCATCGAGTTTCAAGATTGTGTGACGTCCATCGAGCTCATACACTTCCTGAGATGGATGAAACGAGATAACCACATGTCACACAATCCCACACCGCCTCTTGCCCCTGTCTCCGCTGCCGAACTCGCGGCACGCGTTCGATTCGAGCCCGCGGACTCCCCGGCGAGGCTGCCCCATGTCGAGGGGGCTGATCCCGAACAACGACCAACGGATGTCCTTGTGATTGGCGCTGGCCACAATGGACTAACGGCTGCCTGCTATCTGGCTCGTGGCGGGTATTCCGTGATGGTGCTTGAGGCGTGCGACACGATCGGTGGAATGACCGAGACCCGCGCGCTGGTCCCGGAGGCGCCGCATCACTTGCTCAATCCTGGCGCGATTGACGTCGTCTGGGAGGCGTCACCGGTTGGACGCGATCTGGGGTTGGACCAGTTTGGGTTGCGCTTCATCCGCCATGATCCGGCCTGGGCCTGGCTGGGACGGAATGGCGAGTCGCTTCTCTTGACACAGGATGTCGACCGGACGATCCGGGAGATCGAACGGTTCTCGGTCAAAGATGCGCGGGCGTACCGCGACTATGCCGAGATCACGGGCAAGATCCAATCCATCCGCAGCGCCTCATCGCGGGCCGCTCTGCTCATGGCGGCTGGCCGCGGCCTGGGAGATCGTCGCGTTCGGCATCTCCTCGGATCGGCTGCGACGACCACGGCCGCCGAGTTGATCGAGTCGACGTTCGTCTCCGAGCCGCTCCGTGGCGCCTTTGCGTCGCTGCTCAGCATCTACGGCTCGATAACGGTCGATGGAAGCGGCATCTTCTTCCTGGCTGCGACGGCAGCCTTGCACCGGTATGGCATCAGTCGACCGGTGGGCGGCCTGCAGGCGATCCCCGACTCTCTGAGCCGCTGTCTGCACGCTTACCGAGGGCAGGTGCGCGTGAACGCGCCGGTGGACCAGATCCTTTATTCCGGGGGGCGCGTTCGGGGGGTTCGTCTTGTGACGGATGAGGAGATCCTGGCACGGACCGTTGTCGCGGCCATTCCACCGCAGGTGACCGCTCGGCTGCTCAGGGGAAGCGGCATTCCGCGTCTGACCGCGCTGGCTCACGCGCCGGCGAACAACGCCGGGATCGGCTCGTTGATCATGGTGATGGCCATGAGGGGCACACTGACTCTCCCTGAGCATCAACGTGAACGCAGCGATGGTGTCGATCTGCGCAAACCCACACTCTTCTGTGGGACCTTCGAGCAGGTATTGGCGGCCGAAGCCGCGGCGCGCGCGGGTCAGGTGGTGAAAGACCCGCCCTGGGCCGGGACGATCCTATCTGCCACCGACCCGACGCTGGCGCCGGACGGACAGGACAGCCTGTACATCTACGCACCCGTGCCGGTGAAGCCGGCGGTGGGGTGGGCTGATGCGCGCCCCCTGGCTGAACACGAACTAATCCACTCGGTCCAGAAGGTGATGCCCGACATTTTGGATCTCGAGATCGGCCGGTGGGTGCAAACACCCGATGTCCTGGAGAGGCGGTTGGGTGCCCCAAACGGTTGCGTCTTCCATGTGGATATGTCGTCGCCCACGCGGCTCGGTCCCCTTCGCCCGGCGCTCGGATGGGGAAAGCACGTGACCGACGTCCCGGGTCTGGTGCTCTCCGGCGCGGGGACGCAGCCCGGCGGCGGGGTCACCGGCATTCCCGGCAAGCTGGCCGCGCAGGAGCTGATCCACAGCCTGAAGGCCGAAGGCTCGGCACCGGGTCAAGTGCCTGCGAGCACTCGGCGCTGAGCCAGAGCCGTGAGACGATCACGGGGGGGGTGTCGCCTCCGCTTGCTCGCGGAGACCCGTTCGTCAGGATGGGGCGGAAACACGATCAACGAAAGGACCCAGGAGGCATGGAGAGACGGTAGTAAACTCGGCAGCGGAGCAGGCAGAGTCCGGCGGTTTTCTCCGGTCGCGAGCGATCGCATCGACCGGAACCGACAGGCTTGCGGGAGACGGGTGAATGCCCACGACATACAAACAGCATGGCAGCCGCACCGAGGCCCGGCTGCAGACGGCGTTGATCTCGCTGGTGGCGGAAAAGGGCTTTGACGCGCTCACGATCGCCGACATCGCAGACCGGGCCATGGTCCATCGGGCGACCTTCTATCGTTACTACTGCGATAAATACGCACTGGTGACCGCCATCTATGAGCAAGCGATCCGGGCCCTTGAGCAGGAGCTTGGTCCCTTAGAGCAACGTCTTGGCGTCGTGGCCTTAGTCATGAACCAGGAGGATGCCTTCAAGGACTCGAACCTGTCGCCTGGCATGGACCAGGCGCTTGGGTCCTATACGGCGTTGTTCGAACACTTCGCGGGTCACGCCAAACTGTACAGGGCGTTGCTCGGAAAGCACGGAAGCTCCTGGTTTGGAGCTCAGTTTCGAGATCTCTTCGCCAAACACATGCAAAGCCGTCTGGACGAGTCCCGCAACATGATTCGCGGAGAGCGGAGCAAACTTGACCTGCGCTTTGACAAGACATTGACCATCGGGCTGGCCAATTGGTTTGTCGGGATCATTGCGAGTTGGCTCGATGAGGGAATGAAGATACCGCCCCGACAAGTTGCCGTCTTCTCTCTGCGTTTCTTGACGTATGGGATGTATCCCTACATCCAATCCCTCAATGCCTCGCTGGCCCGTAACGCGCGCCAGCAGGGCGGGTGACTGGATGTACTGCACAACCTTCAGATCGGAATCGCGGTCACGCGTGAAGCCGGATCGGGTGGGTGAACAACGGCTGGTTAGCCTCGACAGGGCATCGGTCATGCCGGTGAGAGCTCGAACCGCCCAGGGAGAGCCCATCGAACCCCAAAACCATTGTTTGAAACCACGCCCCTGATTGTGGCTCCCCGGCACTGAAACGTCGCTGTGGATGGAGTGCGACGCCAGACTGAATCCATCGTCCCTAGGAGTACTTATATCCAGCTCAAAACGGCGGCACCCGGTATCCTTCTTTCTGCCGCTCAGCTCACCAACTCCGAGATTGATTTGCGTGGCCCGATCTTGCCTCCGGCAATCATCGGGTCCCTGGAGTCTGGCGGATCGATGCCGACAGAATGCCACCAATGATGACGACGACTATGAACCACAAAAGTCCGACGAAAATGCACGCAGGGATTGCAGCCAGAACTGACAGGACAAAAGGTTGACCATGGATCCAAAAGCGGATCTTCCCCGGAAACTGGTCGAGACCGCTGTCGGCGCTTTCGGGCGATGCGACGTGGTGCTCAACAACGCGGGAACGATCGAGGTCGGGCCGATCCAGACGATTGATATCGACAAGGTGCGTGTGTGATGGTTCGGGTCAACGTCGAGGCTGCCTAACGCGTCGCCTAAACCTTTATCCGCCACTTTCAGGCGCAAGGGAAGGGGCACCTGATCAATCTCTCGAGCGTCATGGGAACGAAAGTGCGTAGCACAGCCGGGGCCTATGCTGGCACCAAGTACGCCATTGAGGCGCTCTCCGAGGCGTTACGGATGGAAGTGGCGGGCAGCGATGTCAAGGTCACTTGTATTGAGCCGGGGCTCGTCGTAACCGACTTGCATCGCGATTGGCCGGTGCACCCGACGAAGGGCATGGGGATTGAGCACCCGCTCCAGCCAGAAGACGTGGCGCGGTGCGTCGCCTCTGTTTTGACGCAACCGGCACATGTGCGTATTCCACGGATCATGATGCTGCCGAGCGATCATGTGATCTGGTCAGCGAGCCGCAAGTTGGCCGCCGCCTGGCAACCGAATGCAGCTGACGTGGCTACCTGGGTGCCCAAGACCGAGGAGCTTCGGTTCACCGGTACGCCATCGGGCGGGTCGGCTTCAGCTCACCCGCCACACAGTTGATGCGAGCCATTCGGCGGCCTCCGGTACGGGTAGGCTGGTGAATCGGCAATCGTTGGAGAGTGGACAAACCAGCGATATCCTAACGTTTGGACTTCATTGAGGAGTCCGGTGCCCGTTCAGGTGGGGCTCGACCCGCGGGCACTGGCGCAGCGTTTGGGCCGGCCATCTGGCACATGAGTCCTGGATCGAACTCATGGGAGGTAACCAGCATGTCGTCCTCTGTCCTCTACATGTCGATGTCGCTTGATGGCTACATCACCGGGCCGAACGACGGACCGAGCAATCCCGGCGGGGACGATTTCATGCGTTTGCACGAGTGGTATGGGTTCGATGCGTCGCCGCCGAATACAACCGGGACCGGGTGGGGCGCGCATTTCATGGATGAGGGCAACGCAACGGGTGCCGTATTGGCAGGCCGGCGCACAGTGGAGCAGGTGGATCACTGGGGTGGAAATCACCACGGTGTTCCGATCTTTGTGCCCAGCCACCGGCCACCTGACCCATCGGTCGGTCGATACCCGCTGGTCACCTACGTGACCGATGGCATTGTGAGCGCGATGGCGCAAGCGAAAGCCGCAGCGAAGGGTCGGAACGTGATGGTGCACGGCGCTTATACGGCCCAACGGGCCCTTGAAGCGGGCGTTTTGGACGAGTTGCAGATCCATCAGATCCCCGTGTTGTTTGGGGGTGGCCGTCGCCTGTTCGACGTCTTGCCGACGCGCATCGAACTGGAGATCGTGCGCGTCATCGACGCGCCCGACGCCACACATATCCGCTATCGCGTTCGCCGTTGAGTCACGCCGGGTCGGCGACCGCATGAAGGCCTGGCCGGGAACGATCAATGGCCGGCTTCCGAACGCATCCTGCGAAACCCTGTGGAGTTGACAAGAGGAAAGTCATGACCGACATCGACCTGGGACCGCTCGAGTATGCCCCGCATGCGACTCTGATCCGAGAGATGGCCACCCGGTGCGCGCAGGATCCTCGCGTTCAAGCCATTTGGGTCGGTGGCAGCCTGGCTGCGGGTCAGGGTGACGCCTACAGCGATGTCGATTTCCGCATTGCGGTCGAATCGGGTCAGGTCGAACAGTGGAGAAGCCCGGATTGGGGACAGTATCTACCCCTTCCTCCCTGCGCCGGGCTGCTGATGCGTTTCGGAGCCCAGGCGCTTCTCCATCATTTGATCCTTGCAGATGGCGCGATTGTCGATTTCTTCGTCCAGGACCCCACACACCCCAATCCGGAGCCTGGCCTGTTCATCCTGGTTTGTCGCGATGCCCAACTGAGAGCGACATTGGAGGGCTTCGCCCAACCGGCCTCTTCGCTCGTGCGAGACCTGGAGCACGAGTCGGTGAGGCAGCTCTTTGTGGATTATTGGATAACGACCCATAAGCAAATGAAGGCGCTCGCGCGGAAGTATGATCACTCTGCCTTTGTAGGGCTGTACTATGAGCGGATGGCACTTCTCCGCGCATGGTACATGCAGGCCACAGGAAAAGACATCGACTCCCGAGCCACCCTTCATATGCTCGGCGCGCTTCACAGAGGTCTGGAAGGTCAGCTCACCGCAGAGCAGCGCAAGATCGTGGGCCTACCATCCAGCACACCGGAGGAGACGGTCACGGCCATCGAAGCCGTCCGCGCCGAAATGATGCGCGTAGGCCGTCGTCTCGCGGATCGGCACGCGTTTTCGTACCCTTTCGAACTCGAAGAAGTCGTGCAGCAAGCCTGGCGGGAGCGCAAACCATCGTTCATGGCGCGATGAACCAGACGTGCTTGACCTCACAGAGGGTCGACTTTTTGGCACGGGCGTGAGATGAATCTGGGATCATCAATCGGCAAGCATGGGACGAGCTAACGAACGTATGCCGAGGGCGTGGCTGCTCAGGGACCTACGTCAGTCTGGGTTCAGTTCACGGGGGCTCCTGTGAAGCCACGGCCAAGCCCCACCCGTCACGCAGCTGAGAATCGGCCCGTTAAGCGTTCCCACCGGGCCGCCGAAGGATCTGGCGAGACCCAAACACTGTGCGAGCATTTGGCCGGAACAGCCTGACAGACGCCGTTTCGGTGACCATCCAGGAGAGACCATGGTCAAGCGTATGGACAACGTCGGCATCGTCGTGGAGGACCTCGATCGAGCGATCAAGTTTTTCAGCGAACTTGGCCTTGCCCTCGAAGGTCGTAACCTGATCGAAGGCGAATGGGCCGGCCGCGTGACCGGCGTGCGTAACCAGCGCGTCGAGGTCGCCATGATGCGCACTCCAGACGGGCACAGCCGTATCGAGTTGTCGCGCTTTGACGCCCCCGCCATAGCGTCCGACCATCGCACGGCCCCAGTGAACTCGTTGGGATACCTGCGCGTCATGTTTGCCGTCGAGGACCTCGACGCTACTCTCGCCCGACTCAGCCAGGTGGGTGCGACGGTCGTCGACGAGATTGTGAATTACGAAGGTGTCTATCGCCTTTGCTACATTCGCGGCCCCGAAGGAATCCTCGTCGGGCTCGCCGAAGAGCTTGGGTCGCAGGATTCGTGAGGAACCATCGAGCGGATACCACTGCGCTCATCGGAAGAAAAACCGTGCTCACAGGCAGCCTACCGTTCCACGTCGAGCAGATCGCCGTTCGCCACCACATTGACGTCCGGGACGTTCAGGTCCTTGACGGTAGCTTTGGGAAACAGGTCTTCGTCCTCAATCGGGAGTTTCTCGTACGAATCGCGGACAGGCCTATGACGAACGTGGAAGAGACCTATGGACGTGTGGCAGCGCTGAACGGCGTTCCCAAGATCCTTCACCGCGGCGTACTGGCTCGGGAAGGACGAGATCTGACCTACGTGGTGCTGACCTACTTGCCCGGCGAGGATTTTGTTGTCGCCTATCCCCAGACCACCATGTTCCAACAGGCGCAACTGGGCCACTCGACCGCCGCATTCCTGGATTGCCTGCACGCGATCGAAGGCGACCACTATGACATCGGGCTGTACATCCCCGCGGTTCGTCAGTGGCCGGGCACCTGGCGAGCAGGCCATCACCGCTACTGGGACAAGCTCGAGCGTGAGTCGCGAGACCTGGGGTTGAAAGACGCCAGCGTCGCGGTGTTTGACAAGGCCTTTCGATATCTGCGAACGAACGCAGCCGTGCTGGAGGAGCAGACCGGTCCCAGGCTGCTGCACAATGACCTTCATCCGAAGAACATCCTGCTGAATCGGGGCCAGTTCTCGGGCGTGATCGACTGGGAGTGCGCGCAATTCGGAGAACCCGACTTCGACCTGTGTCACCTCCTCCACTGGTGCCTGTACCCGCCCGAACCGAAACCTGACTTCGGCCCGTTTCTGAGCGCAGTGTTCGAGTCGAAGCCTCGCTGCACGCAGGTGCCTGAACTGGCTCGACGCCTGACCCTCTATGAGATCGAGCACGACATCCATCAGGTGATCTGGAACGCTCCAGGCGCCGAAGCCCTGCGGGTGCCCCGTGTGGTGGACTGGATGGAGGGGCGCCTCGAGCAGTGGTTCGCGGACCGGCAGATCTCGACGCGGTAAGGCGCGTGCCCATGCGCCGGCTCTGTTGTTGGGCGGACGCGGATGTCTGACGTGTCTGCCGCGCTCCGTTGAAACCAACTCCTGCCACTCCAAAAAGCAGAAGGGGTTTGTCGGTCAACCTGCCTGCTGGCATGTGGACGAGACTCCCTATGCTAAGGGCAAAGGCCACGAAGGTTCCCATGAGTGACTGGAATCCTGAATCGTATTTACAGTTTCGGAACGCGAGGACGCGGCCCTCGATCGACCTGGTGACTCGCATTCCGTCTGCCGACCCTCGAGCCATCATCGATTTCGGCTGCGGTCCCGGCAATAGCACCCAGGTGTTGGCCCATCGATGGCCCCGAGCGCGTGTGCTGGGCCTGGACCAATCGCCCGCCATGATTGAGACGGCCCGGTCAGACTATCCGGGGCCGGAGTGGATCGTGGCCGACGCCGCGACGTACGAAACAGAGGAGACGTTCGATATCGTCTTCTCGAACGCCACGATCCAGTGGATACCCGACCATGAGGCCTTGCTCGCCCGGTGGCGCGGGCTGTTAGGTGAGGGTGGCGTTCTCGCCGTTCAGATGCCGCTCTTCTGGGAGATGCCATTGGGTCAGCTCATCGATCGCGTGTCACGAGATCCGCGTTGGCGACGCTCGACCGAACATGTGTCGAGTCTCTTCACGATCCACGACTATAGGTTCTACTACGATCGTCTGACGGATCTGTTCGCTCGGGTGGATGTGTGGGAGACCACCTATATGGACGTGCTGGCTTCACACCGATCGGTCGTGGAATTGATCAAGAGCACGGGCCTGAAACCGTATCTGGACAGCCTGGACGGTCTTGAGTCTCAGGAGGCGTTTGAGCAGGATGTCTTGCGCGGAGTGGAAGAGGTCTATCCATCCCAGCGAAATGGGAAGGTCATCCTGCCGTTCAAGCGGTTGTTCTTCATCGGCCAGAACGTGTGAGCGAGCTGAACCCGCTCCGTGAGCGCCTGACGACTGCCTGACGCAGCCGATAGGGGTCGGGTTCTCATCCCGTCGACCGCTGGCGGTCATGGCCCTCAACGCGCGAGCTTAAGACCCGGATCGACTCCACCATCATCCAGCAGCGGCTGAACCGAGAACTCAAGCGGCGCACCGACGAAATGCAGGTCGCGCCGATAAATGACGCCCCGTTACGCCTGTCCGGCGCGATCTTGTTCGAGGTCTGCGACGAAAAGGCCGTCGATGTGCGGCGGTTTCTCAGCCAGGCGTCTTTGCAGAAGTTGTGCGACCCGGCGGCTGCGACCCGGCGGCTGCGACCCGGCGGCTGCGACCCGGCGGCTGCGACCCGGCGG
>CAYZRP010000006.1:82408-111583 GCA_964480865.1 uncultured Anaerolineales bacterium
CTGTGACCCGGCGGCAGGGTTATCCGCGTGAGTTCGCGCGCCGGCTCCGGTGCGCGAACCCACGCGCTCATTGTCTCAATCGCCCACGGAGGCGTGGACTTGGCTTTGTGCCTTTACACGATTGATGGAGACGTGAATGGCCATTTCCACGCATACCGAATAATGAGGAGAAGAAGAACGACTTCGATCGCAGCAGCAAACAGCATGTGAGGCCAGGCTTCTCCGGCCAAATTGAACAACGAGTAAGGAATGTACACCGCGGCCAACACGATGTTGGTCCAGCGACTGATCTTGGCCGGCAAGCCAATGGAGAGGAAGATCATGAGCGCCGGGATCATGACGGAGGCGAGTCCGGCAAAAAGGATCGCTGGAGTAACGGCAAACTCCCACATCTTGCCGGCGATCATGGTCTCCAGCGAGCCTGGCATGTACAAGTGGAAGTAATCCACATAGATGTAGAGAAACATGAAACTCGTCCACAGCGCTGCAAGCTTCAGTTTCAAACTGACCTTGATGTCTTCCAGGGTATGTTGTTGTGTTGTGTGTGCATTCATAGACTCACGATAGGGGCGATCAGGGGTTACCGCATAGATACTGGAGTGTTGTTGGAAGTATTGTTCTTGGAACGACGGGTGGCTCTTATGCAAAGTTGTGCGTTCGTTTCATCGCCTTCCTGTCATCGATCGCACCCTCCAGAGTCGCCGGTTTGGCGCAGCGAGGCTCAACGAATGCAGGCAGCGGACTCGGCTACTCGAGGGCCCCAATCGGGCCGGCCTCGGTTCATCTGCCACGCCGTTAACGCGGGCCGTTAGCCACTCTCTGATGTGCCAGATCGATACGCACGCCCAGGATGGATGACCGAATACCGTCGTCCTCATGAGTGACATGAATACCGGTCCAGCACAATCTCACAAAGTCATCGCCGTCTTCGGAGCGGGTCCCGGTCCTGGCCAGGCGGTCGCCCACCGCCATGCCCGCGTAGGCTACACCGTCGTCCTTGTGGCTCGTTGTCAAGAGCGGCTTGCACAAATAGCCGACGCTTGGTGGCGAAGGGGGCGACGGTGCACGTGATCGCGGCCGACCTCTTGCGAGCTGACAGCCTTGCCGACGTGGCCTGACAGATACGCGACCAGGTCGGCCGGCTGGATGCCCTGTACTATGCCCCGACGCCAGACATCGGCTTCACACCGGAACCTGCCTGTGACCCGACCTCCGTCGCCGCCGTCGCCGCGCGCGACTGCTCGATCCGGGCATACATCGCATCGCGTTTCGATTTTCGGAGCAACGGGTAGAACGCCATCACGCCGATCGCGATCAGGCCGCAGAGCGCCGGGATGCCGAAGAGGACCAGCCCCAGGCCGCTGAAGAGCGACCCCGGGATGGTGGTCGCGTCCTTGAAGAGTTCCGCGTCATAGCCTACCGCCACCAGCACGGCGCCCGTCAAGGCCGACGAGAGCGCGGCCTGCAGCTTCATCAGGAATTGGCTGATGGCATTGACCATGCCCTCCATGCTCTTGCCGAGCTCCTCTTTGTTGTAATCCATGCACTCCATGTTGACCAGCGTGCCGGGGATGTAGTTCATCCCGGTGCCGAGCAGAGCGACAAACATCAGGGGATAGAACACGACGGGGTTCGTGATGGGTCCGCCGAGGCTCATGAGCCAGAGGATCGTCAGCGGCGCGATCGTGATGGCATTCGAGATCAGCGAGCCCGCGCCGGGCGTCACGAAACGCTGGACGAACTGGGCCAGGAACGTCCCGACCAGGATGCCAAGCAAGATGCTCAGCCCCCAGATGGCCGATTGCGTGCCCAGGTTCTCGGCGCCGAAGGCGTACTTGATGTAATAGGTCACGGCCGCCATCATGAACGAGAAGACGAAGCCGCCGAACAACCCGGAGAGCGATGAGATCAGGAGCGGACGATTGACCTTGAGCATCCTTGCCACGTCACGCAGGCTGACCTGGCCCTCGTCGGCGTTGTTGGTGCCCTCTTTGATCAGCGCGATCCCGATCAGCGAGATCGCGGTGAAGGGCACCATGAACACGGCCACGGCCAGGCCGATGTTGGGCGTCTGCCCGTCGCCGCCGAGCGCGATGGCGATCGCCAGGAAGAACGACATGAGGATGGACAGCACCGTCGTCACGATACGCGGCGCCACCAGCAGCTTCGTGCGCACGCGCGCGTCATTCGAGAGCGACTGGATCAGCGGGTTCATCGGCAGTAGCGTGAAGGCCGTGTCGAAGACGATGTAGAGCACATAGAGCAGGGCGACCTTGGCGATGTCGGAAAGCCCGGCCGGGATGTTGAAGAGCGCGATGATCAGGATCGCTGAGGCGATCGTGCCCCAGAACATGAACGGCTTGAACTTGCCCCACTTCGTCCGAGGGCTGCGGTCCATGAGGAAGCCCAGGATCGGGTCATTGATCCCGTCCCACAGCCGGCCGACAAGCAACATCAACGTCGCGGCCTGAGCCGCCTGGCCGGCGATGCCGGTGTACAGGCCAGCATAGTCCGTGATGTAGATCATCAGAAAACCCGTGATGAGCGAGTTGGCGATCATCTGGGACAGGCCCATCGTCGTCACGCCAAACAGGGTCTTGAAGTCTTCGGGGTAGGCTTTCTTCGCTTGGCTCATGTCTCGTTTGTTCCTTGATGGGCTGTGTCCGGCGGGTCGGGATCAACGCTCCGGGACGGTCTTCGTCAACAGGGTCCAGATCCCGCGCAACCAGCGGCCGTTGGCCAGATCGACCAGGCCCTGGGTCATGTGGCGGGGCATGCTCTCGGGGCTCACCAGGCTCAGGTTCTTGAGCGGGGTATTGAGCGAGCTGGACAGGATCGTCTTATAGGTCGGGTCATCGGGGCTCGGGTCGCCGAGCCCCTTGGCCACCGTGCCTTCGATGCCCTTAATCACCTGGCGAATGATGAAGCTGGCCCGCATGTCTTGAAACGTGCAGGCCACGGTATAGCGACCCGGCTTCGGAATGGCCACAGGCTCAATCGTCCGACCCAACAGCGTTTCGAAGTCGGCCTGCGTCACCGCGCCCAGCGGACACGTGTACCAGGGGGCAATCGACGACGGCGTGGCCCTGACCGGCGCACCGTCGACGAAGACCTCGGCTTGCAGGCGGATGTCGCGGCTCGAGGCGCCGACCAGGATCCGGTAGGGGCCGCCCGGGACGATCCACTCATGGGTGATGGTGTCGTAGATCGCGAACGCGCGAGCATCCAGGGCCAACGTCAGGCGACGCGACTCGCCCGGCTTGAGGAACACCTTGTCGAAGGCTTTGAGCTCCTTGGCCGGACGATAGACTGGCGAGTCCTGGGCCGCGACGTAGACCTGGACGATTTCGGCGCCGGCAACGGGTCCGGTGTTCTCGACGATGAATGACACCGTGCAGGCGGCATGCGCCTGAAGGGGCGTGGGCGAGCACTCGAGGTCGCGATAGTCGAACGTAGTGTAGGACAGGCCGTGGCCGAAGGGGAAGAGCACATCCTTCCCGGCCGTGTCATAGTATCGATAGCCGACGTAGAGCCCCTCGCGATATTGCGCCTGCTTTCCGCCGGTCTCGTAGAAGCCCGCTGAGGGCACGTCGGCGTAACAGAGCGGGTAGCTCTCCGCCAGTTTGCCGCTCGGGTTGACCCGGCCGAGCAACAGCTCAGCGGCCGCCGGTCCGCCGGCCTGGCCAGCCAGATACAGGTGCAGCACGGCCCGGACCCTGGGCAGCCAGGGCATCTCCATGGGCGCACCGCCGACCAACACCACAACCGTGTTCGGGTTGGTCGCGGCCACCTGCTCGATGAGGGTCACGTGGCTGGCAGGCATCGCCAGGGTGTCGCGATCGAACCCTTCGGACTCATACGACTCGGGAAGGCCCGCGACGACCACGGCCACGTCGACCTGGCTGGCCCTGGCCACGGCTTCGGTGAGCAACGCCGGGGCATCGGCGCCTGAGAGCAGGTAGCCCGGATGGAACGCGACCTCCACGCCAAGCGCGGCGAAGCCATCCAACAGATTGGGGAGCAGCGTGGGGTTGATGTGTGAGCTGCCGGCGCCCTGATAGCGCGGTGTCTGGGCCAGGGCCCCGATCACGGCCAGGGTCTGGCCACGTTTGAGCGGCAGGATCGCGCCCTCGTTCTTGAGCAGGACGGCCGACTCGGCGGCGATCCGTTGCGCCAGACGGTGGTGGGCGTCGACGTCGTAGCGGTATCCGGCGCGTCGTTGCTCGGTTGCGGCAAAGATCAGATCAAGCAGGCGGTCGACGCTTTCATCGAGACGGGCTTCGGCCAGCGCGCCGGATCGAATGGCGGCCACCACTGTCGCATCGAAGTGACCACGACTGCCAGGCATCTCAAGATCCAGCCCGGCTTCGAAGGCCTGCACCCGGTCGTTGAGCGCGCCCCAATCGGTGACGACCACGCCTGTATAGCCCCACTCGTCGCGCAGGATGCGGCGCAGCAGGTCGACGTGGTCGCTGCAATGCGTCCCGTTGAGCTGGTTGTACGCGCACATCACGGTCGCCGGCGCGCCCAACCGGATGGCGTGCTCGAAGGCCGGCAGATAGAGCTCGCGCAACGTCCGCTCGTCGACCAGGCTGTCCGACGACATCCGCTCGGTCTCCTGGTTGTTCGCGGCGAAGTGCTTGAGCGACGCGCCGATGCCCTGGCTCTGCAGCCCCTGGATCCAGGCGGCGGCCATCTCGCCGGACAGAACCGGATCCTCCGAGAAGTATTCGAAGTTGCGGCCGCAGAGCGGGTTGCGCTTGAGGTTGGCGCCAGGCCCGAGGACGATCGAGACCCCTTCTTGCAGCGCTTCCTCAGCCAGGGCGGCCCCCAGCTCGCGCAGCAGGGCGCGATCCCACGAGCAGGCCGTCAGGCTGGAGGTCGGGAAGCAGGTGGCCGGCAGGCTCTGGTTGAGGCCGAGGTGGTCGGCCGCCGCCTGCTGCTTGCGCAGCCCGTGCGGCCCATCCGCCATGGCGATGGCCGGGATGCCGCGCTCAGGCAAAGCCTTGGTGTGGAAAAAGTCGGCGCCCGAGCACA
This sequence comes from uncultured Anaerolineales bacterium, assembly GCA_964480865.1. Taxonomy (GTDB): domain Bacteria; phylum Chloroflexota; class Anaerolineae; order Anaerolineales; family UBA6663; genus UBA6663. Next base: position 87,446 of record CAYZRP010000006.1, read on the forward strand.
GGGCAACCTTCTCCTCGAGGCTCAACGGCTGGATCAGGGCGGCGTGTCTGAGCATGGCGTCACCTCAGGCGGCCAGGGCGCCGAGAGCGAGATCGATCTCGTCCAGCTGCGCCTCGGTCAGGGTCAGATAAGGTGTCGCGGCCATCTCGCGCAGCGTGGCCTCGCCCATGGCCGCCAGCATCGACTCGTCCAGCATCGTGATGAGCGGGAATACACCGGCCAGCACGGCTTTCGCTTGTTCGTCCTGCACGATCTGCACGATGGGCGTGCGCGTGTTGAAGGCCTTGAGATAAGCGCGAGACGGCCGATAGGTGATCTCATATCGGCCCGCGTCGAACTGAAGCACGCGGTCGGCGCCGCGTGCCAGACCAACCGGCGCGGGCTGGCCGTTCACGCGTACCTCCGCGCCGTGAGCGTCCGGCACCACCACTTCGGCTGTCGCGTTGAAGGGGATGACGAGGGTCAGCGATAGGTCGCCCGTCTCGCCGATCCGCCAGCCGCTCTCATAGAGTCCGGCCGCCGACTGGTAGGTCGCCCGAGCCCACTGAAGCGCCTTGTCCGGCTTCGGCGCGATCCGGGCATGGCGGAACCCGACCATCTGGTCATCACCGGTGCCGGGGTTGAGGCCGCAGACGTCGCGGTACAGCCACTCGACGATCGAGCCATAGGCGTAATGGTTGAGCGAGTTCATGCCCGTCGAGCTGATCGAGCCGTCCGGGTTGAGCGAGTTCCAGCGCTCCCAGATCGTTGTGGCCCCGATGTTCACGGCATACAGCCAGGAAGGGTAATCCTCGTTGAGGAGCAGTCGATAGGCCAGATCGTTGGCGCCGATGTTGGAGAGGACGCGGCACAGATACGGCGTCCCGACGAAGCCCGTCCGCAGGTGGACCTTGTCTTTGCGCAGCCGGAGCACCAAATCGTTGATGACCCGCTCCCGGTACGCCGCGGGCACGAGGTCCAGGTGCAGGGCGAGCACATAGCCGGTCTGGGTGTTGATCGCCAGGCGGCCGGTGGGTGTGAAGTATTCGCGCTGGAGTGCAGACCGAACTTCATCGGCCAGACGGTTGTACGTTTCCGCGACTTCTCTCAGTCCCAGCACGGCTGCGGCGCGCGCCACGAGCCGGCTCGAGTGGCAATAGAACGCCGAGGCGATGAACTCCTCAGGCGTGCCGCCCATGGGCGAGGTCGGGTCCGACCCGTCCAGGGCGAGCCAATCGCCGAAATGGAAGCCCGAGGTCCACAGGCGTTTGCCACCCGAGGCCTCATCGACTGAGTGGATGAAATCGACCCAGGCGCGCATGCTCGCGAATTGCTGCTCGAGGATGGCGCGGTCGCCGTAGAACTCATACACGGTCCAGGGCAGGACCGTGGCCACGTCGCCCCAGACGCTCGAGCCCGCGCCCTGCATGTGAGCGGACGGGACGACAAACGGTACCACCCCGCCGCGCGCGCTCTGTTCCTTCGCCAGGTCGTAGCTGTATTTGGAAAAGAACGCAGCCGAGTCGAGGTTGAAGCAGGCTGTCCCGCTGAAGACCATCGTGTCGCCCGTCCAGCCGAGGCGCTCGTCACGCTGCGGGCAATCGGTCGGGATGTCGAGGAAGTTACCCTTCTGGCCCCACAGCGCGTTTTGAAACAGGCGGTTGACTTTCGGGTTCGAGGTCTCGACCTCGCCGGTGCGGTCCAGGCGCGAATGCACGACGCAGCCGGTGAAGTCGTTCACATCGAGCTTGCCGACCCAGCCCGTGATCTTGACGTAGCGGAAGCCGAAGAACGTGAACGTCGGCTCGACGATCGCGTTTGTGCCGTCGGCGATGTACGTGTACTCGGCTTTCGCCGTGCGCAGGTTGTCGTTGTAGAAGCAGCCGTTCTGCAACACCTCACCGTACTGCAGGTGGATGCGCGTCCCGGCCAGGGCCGAGGTCTTGAAGCGCAGCCAGCCGACCAGGTTCTGGCCCAGGTCGAGCACGGTTTCGTCGGCCGGGGTATGCAAGACCGCGATCGGCTTGAGTTCCTCGATGACCTCAACCGGGAGAGACCGGCGTGCCTGGAGCGGGCTATGGATCTCAATCAACCGGACGCCGCGCACGGTCGTCCGGTCGACGCCCGGCCCTGGGATGCGAGCATCATAGACTTCGCCATCGTAGATGCCGCTCTCGAGCACTGGCGAAGGCGACGCCTGCCAGGTCTCATCGGTGCCGATGACGATCTGCTCGCCCGTGTCGAACGTGAGGTGCAGTTCAGCGATCAGGGCGAAACGTTCGCCATAGGGCTGCGACGGGGTGGGGCCCTCCTGCATACCATAGCGGCCCTTGTACCAACCGTTGCCGAGCATGACCGAGATCGTCTGGGCGCCGGGCGTGAGCGCGTCGGTCAGGTCATACGTCTGATACTGGAGCCACTGATCGTACGCGTTGCAATGAGGCGCGAGAACCTCGACGCCGACTTTGGCGCCGTTGAGCAGCAGGTGATAGAGGCCGAGGCCGCAGACATAGGCGCGCGCCGCGACAACGCGGCCGGAGAGATCGAAGGTCTTGGTGAGCGTGGGGTGGGTCTCGGCATCGGGAAAATCGGGCGTGATCCAGTGCGCCTGCCAGGGCTCGTCAAGCTTGGCCGTCTCAAACCAGGCCGGCGCACTTTCAGCGGTTTCGGTATCGCCCCAGACCCAGACCTTCCAGTAGTAACGCGTCCGCGGTGTCAGGGCGAGCACCGGCGCGTAGCCCAGGCTATCGATCGCCGCGCCATCGACGCGGCCGGTATCCAGGAGGATCGTGTCGAAGCCCGCGTCAGCCGCGATCACGATTTGGGCCGCGATCTGACGGGTGTCGGGCGTGTCCTCGACGACCCAGGACAACCTCGGCTGATCCATTGCAAATCCCAGCGGATCGACGATCCGATTGGTCTTGAGGTGCGTGATCTTCACGGTTTGACCCTCCCTGGGTAGATAGGGATCCGGCTAGGCTAAAATCCATCCTACGGGAGCCGTTCTCGTGGGTCTTTCGAAAAAACGCCAATCCGTTAACGGGAAGGCTGGGCCGAGCACGGCCCGGAGCGGGCCGCAAGGTGACCGTCTGCAGGCGGCACCGTCGGATCCGCGCACGTCACCCACGCGCGCCACACTCTGTGATCAGATCTTCGAGGTCACGGAGTTGCCCCTCACGCTCTGTGACGCCCAGGGAGTGCCCCAGTATTGGGCCCCGCACGGCGACGCACCCCATGACCCGCCCGAGGTGTATCAGGGTTTGATGTTGCGCTATCGCGCGGCCACGCCGGCCTGCGATCGCCCCCGCATCGAGTTCCTGGAACAAGGCGGCTTCTACGCGGTCTTCGATCTGGATCCCGACGTCGTGGTCGTGATTGGACCGGCCGTGCCCGTTCCACCTGAGGCCCAGGCACTCGCCACCCTCGCCGCCACGCGGCAGGTGCCCGACGAGCAGCGGCTGGCCTTTATCGAGCGCATGGGCCGGCTGCCGGTGCTCGGGGTACGGCGCTTTGCCACCACGGTCGCCCTCATTCATCTCCTTTTGAAGGGCGAGTTCGTGACGCCGGAGGACATCCTCCGCACCGATTCCTCGCTGTCGTTGAACATCGACCAGAGTCTGACCCACGCGCTGTTCACGTCGCGCGAGCGCAAGGTGGTCCACACACCGGCCAGTTTCGAACATTACGTGCTCCAGGCAGTCTCCGAAGGCAACGTTCCAAAGCTCAAGCAAGCGTTGCTGTCGCCCCTCTCAGGCGCGGTTGGACAGATGGCCGACGATCCGCTCCAGCAAGAGAAGTTCACGTTCGTGTGTTTCGTCACGCTTGTGACGCGCGCCGCCATGGCCGGGGGGCTCAACGCCGAGCTCGCTTATTCGCTCAGCGACATATATTGCCAGGCGGTGGACCGGCTGCACGAGGTCTCATCGATCTCCCGGCTATCGATGGATATGTGCGTGGATTTCACGAACAAGGTCGCGACGGCACAGGGCCGGGTGAGGCTCTCAACCGGTGTCTCGACCTGTTGCGAATACATCAGCGCGCATCTACATGAGGACATCTCGTTGGCGCAACTCGCACGAATCACACGCGTGCCCGAGACCACCCTGTCGCGGCACTTTCGGAACGAAACGGGCGTGTCGATCGCGGACTATATCCATCAGGAGCGGATCAAAGAGGCCAAGGCACTCCTTCAATACTCCAGCTATTCGATTTCAGAAATCGCGTACTACCTGCACTACGGTTCCCAGAGTTACTTCTCGACAGTCTTCAAGCGATTCAGCGGCGTGACGCCCCTGCAGTTTCGTGAGAAATCCAAGAGCCTTCGACTTCTATAAGTCATCTCCCGGCATGAACGAGCCGAAGCCTGGCAGTTATTGACCTGGTTGGCCCTTGTTGTTGACTTTCACCAGGATCGGCTCTCTCTTGAGCGCCAACAACGCTTCGCAGACCAACCTGCTCGCGCTCAACGCCGCCATCGAAGCGCCCGGGCCGGCGAGCATGGCAAGGGCTTGCGGTGGTGGCCGATGAAATCCGCAAGCTGGCCGAAGAGAGCGCGGGAACGACGAAAGAGATCGCGGCGTTGATCCGCGGCATTCAGAGCAGCGCCCGCGAGGCGGTCAGCGCCATGGAAGGCAGTGTGACCGAAGTCGAATCGGGCGGCGCGACCTCGGCTCATCCGCCGCGCAACTGGTGCGAGCCGTTAGCCCGCTCGCTGCCAGTGTATGATTTGGCACACCTGAGAGCGACATGCACAAAGGGGATGCGTCCCATGAAAGCCTCCAAATCTTCGGTCCCCAAGATCCAAGTGTGTCCGGCGACGTCCGCGAACTGGTCGGATGTGGAGGTGTTGTTCGGTCCCAAAGGAGCCTATGCCGGATGCTGGTGTATGTTCTGGAGGCGGGATCGCGCCGAATTCAAGCGCGATAAAGGTGAAGGCAATCGAAAGATGCTTGAACACCTGACGCAGACTGACCGAGTGCCGGGTCTCCTGGCGTACGTCAACGGCGAGGTAGCGGGATGGTGTTCGATTGGGCCGCGGGAGCACTTTGTGGCGCTCGAGAACTCACGAATCCTGAAACGCGTCGATGATCGTCCGGTCTGGTCGATATCGTGTTTCTTTGTGGCCAAGGCGTATCGCCGCCAAGGCCTGATGCAGCGGCTGATCGAGGCGGCGGTGGAGTATGCGGGCGCACATGGTGCCGAACGGGTAGAGGGATATCCGATCGACCTGGAAACGCCGCAGTTGAAGGGTCAGGAGTTGGGCAGTTACGCAGGGTACATGGGGATGGCGTCAGCCTACCGCGCGGCCGGGTTCGTGGAGGTCGGGCGAGCCTCGGAGACGCAGCTGATCATGCGCCGCGAGTGTCAATCGAAGCGATCCAGGGCGGTCAAGGCCTAGACGCTTGGCCGGAGCGGTGTGTCTTCGGGCCGTGGGCGCCAAAGGGCACTGCGGGGCACCTACTCGCATGCAGCTGGCGTGGCGTCTCGAGCCACAAACCAGGTCGTTTCGTTTCGCAACCGTGTCGTCGGGCAGGTCGGGCTCCGTCCACCCGTCACGCAGCTGATGCGTGCCATTATCCGCTTATCGAGTAACGTAACGACATCCAACAGGCAAGGAAGGCAAAATGCATCTGGGTGCGACTTTGTATGTTAAAGGCAGTGTCGAGGCAGTCGAATACTACATTGAAGCCTTCAGAATGACGTTGGGTTACCATGCGAAAAACAGCGACGGCACATTCCTTCACGCAGAACTCCTCAAAGGAGACGAATCGATCTTCGCTGTGAGCGAAAACAACGACGTGGAAATCGCTCGATCGATGTTGGCGTCGAGGCGACCAACCATGAGCTATGGCCTCAATCTCGACAACGACGACGAACTCCATCACGCTTACAAGATCCTGGTCGAGGGCGGGCATGTGTTGAGAGAACTGGGTTCGCTTCCCTGGAGTCCCTGTTCCGCGGATGTTGTAGACAGGTACGGTGTCTGTTGGTACATCTATGTTTCGCAACATCGACCAGACTGATCATTGCCATTGCCAGAGTGACGCCTGCTACGAGACTCAGGCCTGACGGTGCACGTTGCGAAGGCGCTGCAATGCCTTACGGCGACTATGAGGCATAACCAGCACCCGCAAGAACTCGCCGCCCTGAATTCGACCCAGGCTCGCCGTTTGAGCTACGAAAATCCCAGATGTCCAACAACGCGTTTGTTGAGCAAATTGAAACCCTGATCCGGCTCGGCTACCCGCCGATGTTGGCCATGCCAGAACCGGCGTTCATCGACTCGCTGGCGGTACTCGAGAGCCGTCTGCCGACGGCGCAAGAAGCCGCCGTCGGGCAAGTGCCGTTTGTGATTGTCATCAACTCCCACCACGCTCCGGTCGAAGTGATGTTGCCATTGGCACGGCGGCAGGGAAAGGTGCCCGTGGAAAGGCTCTTCCCCAGGAAGCCAAATGATTTCGTTCCGCAGATTGAACTACCCGGCGGAGAGGCTTATCTTCTTGTCGATGTAGACCGAGGCGCCGACTACCGCAACATCACACCTGACGCTGCATACCTCGCCATCACAAAGGGAGGGCGTTCGCCGCTGACGATCTCAGAGGGAATCGCCGTGCTGACTCACGCACCTGATCTGCTACAGCCGAACATGTGCTTCTCTCTGCTTGCCTCACGTTGTGGAGACAAGCGCGTTCCTGCCTTGTGGCTCAGCGAAGGCAGGCCCAAGCTCGGCTGGTGCTGGGCGGGCAATCCGCATACCTGGCTGGGTTCTGCGTCATGCGCCGCACGCACAGGCTCAGTCAACTTCAATCCAGCGGAGATCAATACCGCCTGACCTCTCGGCCAACCTGTCTCCGGCGGGCGGGTTACCTTGAACGTTGGGCTGCCCCCACCGACGATGAACTCGCCAAAGACCATGGCAGGAGATTGCCATATCCGAACAAGAGGCAACGCGAGCACGCGTTGCATTCACTTCTAGCCTCCTTGGTGTTGTTGGCAACGACCTGGTCGATCCTATTGCTGGCGGCTGTCATGACAGTGGAAGTGGCCGTTTCCCGCCTGACGCCTCGGGCTTCGGTTACATTTGAGGCATATCCGCCGCTATCCTGAATACGGAGTGGCTGACGACTCGATCTGTCCGAGACACGTCGGGCAACAAGCGCATTGCGGAGCGCGTGTTGCTGACGGCCCTAGCCGGCCGGTTTCGGCTCACCTGCCACGCAACTGATGCGTGCCGCTCGTCAGCCTTTTCGGAGGTCAACATGATCTATCTCGTGGGCGGAGCGCCCCGAACTGGAAAGAGTCTTCTGAGCCACAGGCTGGCTGCCGCGCAGCGAATGGGCTGGATCGGAACCGACCTGTTGTTTGAGTTGCTCAGAGTGGCGAACGACCCGGGTGTGCCGATGGAATGGAATGCGGCACCAGACGCGATTCGAGGCACGGCGGAGTGGTTCAAGCCCTATCTCGACAGGTTCCTGTGGGGTCTCCGCTCGCAAGCCGACAGCTATCTCATTGAGGGCGTCGGTTTCCTTCCGGAACACGTTGTGGCATACGCGCGGGAGTACGAGGTCCGGGCCGTCTTCCTGGGGTGTTCGATCATGACGTTGGAGCGGTTCAACGCCTATCCGGGTCGGTCGCCGGGATACGGGCAGTTGCCGGAGGCGATTCGGCGCCGGATTGCTTCGGACATTCCAGCGTGGAGCGCTTACGTGGAGCGCGAATGTGTCAAGTGGGATGTGCCCTACGTCGATCTGGCGAGAGATTTCCCGGAAGGGCAGCGCCAGGCTTCACGGGTGTTAGGCCTTGAGTTCGACGATCGATGAGTGTCAGCTGACAGGGCCGGTCGAGAACCCAAACGGTTGCTTCGGTTTTCCCGCCTATCAGCCGATGCCCTGCCGTTGTCTGACACGACAAGCCAGGTGCGAGCGCCGCCTGAGGTCCCCTGGTTACGAGAGGATCGCTGCCCCGATAGGCTCGCGTGATCGATCTGGGCAACTGGCAGAAGGATCCCCGGATCGCTGCCCGAGGTTTCACCCAGCGTCGGTCCGCTCACGTTAACCGGCATCACCAATTGTCCGTTGAGGTGGATCGATGTGCAGGCGCTCGTCCGAGTGCGGCGCAAGCCATTCGCCCGGCTGAGTTGGACGGGTGGTCTCGCCCTGGGATTTGCGACTCTGCCTGACAGGCTCAAGCGGGATCTAGACGCTGAGGTCGGAGCATTGGCGTAGCGTCGACGATCTGGGCGCACCGTCCCGGATGACCCGCCGTGAAATCGTTCGCGAGCAACTGTTGTGGCAAGCGGGGGCCACGGCCCGGGTTTCTGTGGGGCCTGCGTGTCTTCGAGTATCCCCGACTCTCCGTTCCCCGATCACTGTGTTGCGAATGGTTGATGGCCCTCGCGAGTGGCGGCCTCGCCAGACCAAAATGCTAGAATCGTAGGCACATCATCTTGCCGACGTGTGGTCAGGTCTTGGCGGTCAAGAGAAAGGTCGAGGAACATGGTCAAGAAGCCGGTGCCCGTGAAGAGAACTGAAATCGTCGACGGATACACGATCAAGTACCACGCAAACGGAAAGACACGCTGGTCCAAGGGCAAGATCGTCAACGGCCAGACCGAAGGCTATTGGGAGTGGTATCGACCGGACGGTACCTTGAAGCGATCGGGTTACTTTCGTCGAGGCGAACCGGTTGGGGAGTGGACGACTTACGACGATCAGGGCAACGTCTACAAAGTCACGACCCAAAAGACGCCCGCCGACGCCGGCGCTGAAGGCACTTTCTGCCCAACCGAAACGTCAGAGGCCAAATCCTGAATGCGAGGTGGGTGGCGGTGGCGTACGAGCAGGTCGTGAGCCGATCCGCCGCACTGATTCGTAACGCGGGCAGCGGAATCCGTATCCTGGCAGCCGCCCGCTCAACCACCCCGAATGGACAAAGCCATCAGTCGATTTGTGGCGCGGTAGACGCGTTCCCGCAGTAGATGGGCTGATGTCGGGAGGTGCAGGCGTAGCCCCACCCGGAGAGCAAAATGAATCGTGACGCTGACCCTGAGGCGGCCTTCATCCGTGATCTTGAGGACCAGGAGCGCAACGCGGTTCTTCAACAGGACGTCGGTGCGCTCGAACGAATGTGGTCGGAAGCCCTGATCGTGAACAACCCGCAGAACCAGTTATCGTCAGATCGAAAGGTCGTCATGGACTTGGTCAGGCGGGGGCTCATTCGCTACACCCGGTTTGAACGGCGCATCGATGCGATTCGAATGGACGGCGACATTGCCCTTGTCATGGGCGCGGAAACCGTCGAGCCGATCGGCGAAGCGCCGCGCGCCGGCCGAACCGTCGAGCGGCGTTTCACCCATGTCTGGAAGAAACACGATACGCTGTGGCGCCTGATTGCACGACACGCGAATGTCGTCGCGCCGGGCTGAAGGCCTGGGTGGCTACGGCCGGGCCGTTGATTGCTGGACACTTACCTGAGTCCTGCCCCCGCCCAAAGGGCGCGAGCCGGTCGGCCGCTCAACCACTCTGAGGCAAGTCCGATGTATACGCTCAAACCCATCGGTTACGTGCGTTCATCGCTCGTGGATCGCGAACACGCGCCAAAGCAAGGGTCTGAAGGGGCGCCCAATGCCTGGCTTCTCTTTGATCCAGAGGTTGCGGCGGGATTGAGGGACCTGCGGGTTGGTGAAGAGATCCTGGTTCTCACCTGGCTCGACCGCAGCGATCGTGAAGTGCTCAGCGTGCACCCACGAGACGATCCGCGAGTTCCGCTTCGAGGCGTGTTTAGCAGCCGGTCGCAGGATCGGCCCAACCCGATTGGACTTCACCGAGTGAGGATCGTGGAGATCGATAGCCTGACACGGATCAAGGTGTCGGATATGGAAGCGTTCGACGCGACGCCGATCCTCGATGTGAAGCCCATCCTTGACCCCAACCGGGAGAGCTAGGGGTGGCAGTGGGTACGGCTCAGGCCGTGTGTGAAGCCGTTCAAGATGCCCTTCGCCTTGGCCCCGGCGCCTCCTGCCGAGACCGATGCATCTCCGCGACGAACCGGTCATGCGCTCGTGGTTGAACGCGACGCCGCCACGCGTGAAGTGCTCAACCGCTCCTGGCTCATGCCGGACCGCAAACCAGTGGGCGCCAACAGTCGATACAATGGTTTCGGTCCAGTCAGCCGCTGTCAACTGGATCGTGTCCGGCATTCCTATAGAGTTGATCATGCATACCTTTGCATTCGGTCGTCAGGTGGAGTGGGAGGCATTAGGGCGCGCGCAGGCACAGCCTGCGAGCCTGGTCGTCCTGTACGGTCCCCCGCAGGTGGGCAAGACATCGCTGCTATCACAGTGGGCCAATCATCTGCAATCCCGCCAGACCGCCCACCTCGCATTCTGGACAGCGACGACGCAAAGCGGTGCCTACCAGTTGGCCGACTTCTCGAGGATCGTTCGCTGCGTCGAAACACCGCAATCCGAGAATGTCGCGGGCGATGTCCCATTCCTGAATTGGGAGGCCGCCTTTCGGGCCCTTGCCGAAAGGGCGGATGCGCTACCCGACGATCAGATACTGGTGGTGATCCTGGATCAGTTGACGGATCTCATTCGGTCAGACCGGCGCGTGTTGAGCGCTTTGAGCTCGGCCTGGTCCGAGCGGCTGGCGAGGTGCGAGCGGTTGCGCCTGATCCTGTGTGCATCGTCCGGCTCGGACATAGGCCGACAGTTGCTGGATACCTGTCAAGCCCTCGATGGCGCCGTCACTATCCTGCGCGTGCGGGCGCACACGTTTCCGGTGTTGCGGGACTGGCTGCCAACCTGGACGGTTGAAGACCGCCTGGCAGCGTATGGCGTCGGCGCCGGCTTGCCGGCGGTCGCCCGTTTCCTGGGCCGCGAGAGCTCGTTCGAGCAGGGTCTATTTGAGTATGCCCTGACGCCCTCGGCACCGCTCATCGATCACGTCCGAATGGTCCTGCGCAATACACCTGGCGTGACGCCGCTGTGCGAGTCAGTGCTCGCGGTTTTGGCGCGCCACGACCAGGATCTGGAGTCGCTGGCTGCTGCTGTCTACGGCCGGCCTTCTGACGTCGCGCGTTGTCTCAACACGCTCGAGGCGGTCGAGTGGGTGGAGAGCTGCACACCTGGATTGCCCGCCCGAAAAACAGCCTCCACTGTCTTTGCTCTCCGTGTGCCCACCTTGCGTCTGTTTTACCGGTGGATCATGCCTGAACGCACGGCGATCCAGCGTGGTCTGGCAGGGGTGACCACCCGGGCCATCCTTCATTCGATCCGCCAGTTCACACAGACAACGGTATTTGAGGAAGTCAGCCGCGAATGGCTTCAGACAACCTATGCAACGACCACTATAGGGGAGACGCCGGACCGGCCGCTGAGCTTCTGGTCGGCCCGGGATCCGAAAGAGACCCGCCGACCCATGACAGCAGTGGACGACGTTGAGCGTCGGATCCTTGTGGCAGACACGTGTTGGACCCGCCTGCCAGTGGGGTGGAGCGCCGTGTCCGGGCTCGTTGCGCGGGCGCGAGCGCTGACCGATGACTGGAGCGATTATCGGCTCGACACCGTGCTCTTCAGCCGGGCTGGCTTCGCCGAATCGGCGCGCATCATGGCCAGGGAGAGTCAGACGAAACTCGTTTCGTTGTCTGACTTAGAGACTGGCGCACTTTCTTCGGCTGGCGCTTTGGCGATGTCGCACGCTACGAACCCGGAACCTGCGTGGGGGCGGAAAACGCTGGATTGATCCTTTTCGTCAGACCAGGGCCAACAGTGTGTTGCCTCTGCGTTCGATGGTGCGTCATGTCTGCCAGACACACATACGAGCGCTCATGTCGGTTACTTGAGTGCGCCAGCCGTCAGTCACCAACACCCTGTTAAATTCAACCCACCGAACGGCACCATGCGGCCACCCTGGGCATGAAAGACTCTGGCCATCGGAATCCTGGCCGACTGACCAGGCCCCATACCCGTCTGGCGGCTGTAGGGGCGGGCGCGTCTGCCCTTATCCTTGGATCAGGCCGACGGCCATCGGGACCGGAAAACTCGATCAAGAGCACCTGGCCTGATCAACGTGTTGCACGGGCCGCGGCTCTTGTCTTGAACGTTGTGTGCGAATGTCGGCGGACGGTCACCTTTCAGGATGGGTGGTCGGGGTTGGTAACGACTCCCGGGCACCGCCATCGCGGGTGCCCTTCACGCCAGAGGCGATATCTCAACCCGCTGGAGCCTGCGTCGGCTCAGTGGGCGGGGCTCGAAGGGGAGAGGTCGATGTTGAACGCGACATACTTCGGATGGGTCAGACCGGTTGCCCGTACAGTGGCGCAGGCGATCCTGGTGTTGCTGGGGCTGCTGCTATGTGTGCCCCTCGTGCTCCTGCCTCAGGCGACGGCGGTGCCCGTCTGGGTTTGGCTGCCGCTGATGCTCACCGCCCTGGGCCTCGGAGTTGTTGCGCTTCGGTACGATCGAGCCCTGAAGGGTCCGAGCCTCGCCGTGGCCGGGCTCGCGCTGATGAGCACGCTGGCCGTCGTGGTATCGCAGGTGTTTGCGATGACGCCACCTATCACGGATGCTGAGGGTCGCGCGGTGGTGGGCAGCGTCGCCGTGCTCGAGACCGTGGACCTGAATGGCAGCCGGCAATGGATCTCGATTCGCGGGCGAGACGCCACCAAGCCGGTTCTGCTGTTCCTGGCCGGCGGGCCGGGCGGCAGCCAGCTGGCAACGGCCCGTTTCGCGCTCCACGAGCTTGAGGACCATTTCGTCGTGGTCAACTGGGAGCAGCCCGGCTCGGGTAAGTCCTTCGATGCGGTCGATCGAGCGACGCTCACGCCGGAACGATATCTTGATGACGCTCATGCCCTGATCGGGCTCCTCCGCGAGCGTTTCCAAATCGACCGAGTCTATCTGCTCGGAGAGTCGTGGGGCAGCGCCCTCGGCGTCCTCTACGCACAACGGTACCCGGAGGATGTGCAGGCGTTCATCGGCACGGGCCAGATGGTCGCGTTCCTGGAGAATGATCGCCTGTGCTACGAGTTCGCGCTTGGCCTGGCCGACGAACGCGGCGACACGGCCAAGATCGAAACACTCACGCGTCAGGGGCCGCCACCGTATTACGGCGACGATGTGGCCTTGAAGGAGGCGGCCTTCCTGATGGATACGTTTGCCTACATGAACGACAACCCCGAGATCGCGGACAACGGCGCCAACACGTTTCGCGATCTGGCTGCGCCGGAATATGGCCTGTACGACAAGGTCAGCTGGTTCCGCGGCGTGATCGAGACTCTGGGAGTCGTTTACCCTCAACTCTGGACCATAGACTTCCGCCAGCAGGTGCCCGAACTTGAGGTTCCCGTGTACTTCTTGATCGGGCGCCACGACGTCAATGCGCCACCGGCTCTGCTCGAGGAGTTCGCCGAGACGCTCGAGGCGCCTCACAAAGAGATCGTGTGGTTCGAGCACTCCGGCCATACGCCCTGGGTCTCCGAGTCGTCGCGGTTCGTCGACGTGATGGTGGACACCGTCCTGGCGCAAAGCGAGTCACACCTGCCCTGAGGGGTAACGCCCGTGGGCATCCGGGATCCGATCTCCGTTCGGGATCCTCCGGGCATTGCCAAACCGATCACCATGGCTCTCTCAGAACTCTCCTCCAACGCAAGCCTGCAACGCCGAGTCCTCCTGGCCAACGGCCTCTACCTCGTCTCCATGCTTCTGGTCCTGACTCTGGGTAGCCTGGCGCAATGGGGCGCGTTAGGGTGGGGCCTGATCGCCACCGAACTTGGGTTAATCCTCGTGCCGGCACTGCTCTGGATCCGTCTGTCGGGCCTGTCGGTTTCGGCCGCCGTGCCATTGAATCGTTTCGGGGGGAGCGATCTTGTCATCGGCGCGGCTCTCGGCCTGGGCGCCTGGGCGTTGTCCAATGTGTTTGACGCTCTGGGCGTCACCCTGCTGGGTTACCGTCCGCCGTCGATGCTCGGTCTGGCACCGGCCGATCCGATGGGTCTGACGACTCTGGCGCTGGCGCTCGCCTTTTTCGCCCCGGTCTGCGAAGAGATCCTCTTTCGCGGCGTGTTGCTGCACGCGTACAGCCCCCTTGGCCGTCGCATCAGCCTGGCGCTCGTGAGCGGCCTGTTTGTCATGTTCCACTTCCGATTGCAGGGCGCCCTGGCCTTATTCCCGCTGGCGCTTGCAACCGGTGTCCTGGCTCAACGCACGCGGTCACTCTGGCCGTCGATTGTGGCGCATGCCGTGCACAACGGAGTCAGCGTCGCGCTGATGCTGATCAACGCGATCGATCCCGCGGCCCTCTCCGGCGAGATCGCTTTGACAGGCCTCGGCGTCTTTGGGGTCATCGCCCTTCTGGTTGGGATCGCGGCTGCCTGGTCTCTCAAGCGGCGCAAGACGGAGCCGTTGGCCACGACCACGCCGATCGGGGGCCGGGTTTTCTGGCCACTGGCGATTGCGTCCGCCCTGTATCTGGCAGGCGCCGGCCTTGAGTTGGCTCAGGGTCGTTACCCGGAGGTCCTCGCCGATCCCTGGCTGCAACTCGAGCCGTCAACCTGGTCCGAACCAACCACGGCGACGTATGACCTCAAGAACGTCGCGGGCACCGTCGTCGGACGTTCGACCTGCCTTTTCACCCCCGAGGCGGATCGTGTGGCGTTTGACTGCCGGGTTGAGCAGCGCCGCTTCGAGCTGCAGATCGGTCAGTCCTACTACGCCGGCGGCGCCTATAGCCTGACCGGAGCCGGGCACTGGCAGGCCGACACGATGCGCTTGCTCGACGCCGACTACCACTTCCAGGGCGAGTCGCTCGAGTGGACGGCGACTCTCACGTTGGTCGACGAGGCACTCCAACTCAAGCTGGACGCGCAGTCGCCTGTATCCGTCCCGGCCGACAGCGTCGTCGCGGCCGAGTGGCCGTGGCGCATGATGGCTTTGCCGTTCGACCGGGCGCTCTTCTGGGGCGCTCGCCTGACGCTGTTGGACGTGCGCCCCGGCCTGATGACCGGGCAGGATGAACCGTCCGTCGTGCAGGTCGTCAGCCTGGAAACGATCCAGACGCCCACGGAATCGGTGCGCGCATACCGCGTTCGATTGGGCCGTGAGACGGCCTGGTACCGTCTCGATCGACCCCACACACTGATCCAATTCGATGATGGCTACGGCGTGACCTGGAGCCCTGCGGCAGCCCCGTGATCGCCACCGGAGGCACGGTCCCCTGGCCGGTTGACCAGGTGCGAACTCCTCTGGGGTCGGGTGCGGAAGGTCCGCCGGATCTGTAGTGTGTTGAGGATGGATCGGCTTGTGTTCAGCCGATCGCCCCGCGGTCCGTCATGCTTGCATTCCTCCGTCAGCACGCGATCAACCCGTTCAACCGGTCTCAGGCCCTCGACCTGGACGACCCAGCTACCTTTGATCGGTGTGTGACCGATTGCCGTAGCTCCGTCGAACACCTGTGTCTGCACATGCTTCGCGATCACGCCGAGGCCGATCGAGTGACGGCAGCGACGTTCGCGGCTGCCCTCCACCATCGAGCGGACGCAGGTGTCCGGGAGGATTTCCGCCTCTGGGTGCTTGGCCATGCCGGTCGGCTCTGTCTGGATCTGTTGGCTGACGGGCTCACCTTGGCTCCGCGTGGTGCAGCCGGCGCGATTTCCCGACCGGCCGACCAGGGTGTTGAGGCAGGCGTCGCCCATCGCGCCCGGCTGCTTCTGGACCACCTGGATCGACTGGCTCCGCAAGATCGGCTGATTGTCCTGCTGCGCTGTTGGGAACATCTCCCGTTCGAGCAGATCGCCGCGGTCCTGCCGGAGGCAGTCGAAGTCACCCAACGCCGCTATCACATCGCTCGCGAGCGCCTGGCCGAACGGATGGCCGATGACAGGCGGGCCCGGCCCCAATCGTCGACGCGCGCCTGAGTCCGCCAGGCTCAGACCAGGATCAGTCTCCTGACGAATCATGAGCATCGATACTGTATGGCTTCGTATCCCTCTACTACAGTCACCGGGATCATGGTGACGCTCACCCGGAAACGCCCGGCGAAGTGGCGGTTGTGGATCGCCTTGGCCTGTGTGTTCGGTTTCGTCGGCCGGCCCGTCGCGCCGACCTTCGCGAACGCTCCAACGGCTGGATCGCTGCCCGTCGGAGGTACCGTTCGCTTCGACCATCTCACCATCGAAGAGGGCCTGTCGCAGAACGCCGGGTTGGCATTGCTTCAGGATCGGTCCGGGTACCTTTGGATCGGCACTCAAGATGGGCTCGATCGCTACGACGGCTACGGCTTCACCGTCTTCAGGCATGATCCAGAAGATCCGACCTCGCTGGGCCACAACAGCGTCATCGCTTTGATGCAGGATTCGGCCGGCCAAATCTGGGTCGGCACCTGGGGCGGGGGCCTCAACCGCTACGACCCGCAGACCGGCCGTTTCACACGCTTCGAACCGGACGCCGCGAACCCCGGTGCGCTCAGTCATGGCGTGGTGACCGGGTTGCTGCAGACGTCGGACGGCACGATCTGGGTGGGAACGCTTGGCGGCCTCGACCGGTTTGATCCGGTGACCGGTGGCTTCACGCATTTTCGCCACGATCCAGCGGATGCGACAAGCCTCAGTGCCGACGCGGTGTCGACCCTGTATGAGGACGCGTCCCAGCGGCTATGGGTCGGCACGGGAGCCTTTGGAACGCCTGGCGCTGGCCTCAATCTGTTCGACCCGACCCGCGGCGGCTTTGTTCATTTTCAACACGATCCGACAAATCCCAACAGCCTTGCGGGTGACAACGTCTCGGCGATTCGGTCGGCGTCCGACGGCCGGTTATGGGTGGGCCTGGGCGGGTTCAGCCTGCCGGGCGCAGGCCTGGATCTGCTCGACCCGGCCACCGGGCGCGCGACTCATCACGTCCATGACGAGGCCGATGCCTCGAGCCTGAGCTCCGACAACGTGTTCAGCCTGCTCGTGTCCGACGACGGCCACGTGTGGGCCGGCACGTGGGGCGGCGGGTTGAACGAGATGAACCCGGCGGAGCCCGGGCGCTTCACGCGCTACGCTTTCGACCTCGCGCAGCCGCATAGTCTGAGCGGCAATGAGATCTGGTCCCTCCTTCAGGATCGCTCCGGGGTCATTTGGGCGGGCACAACCCGCGGCGGCGTCAACAAGCTGACGCCGCACAGCCGCGATTTCCGGCTCTTCGAAAGCCACCCGGAAGACGCGGATGGCCTGGCCAGCAACCAGATCGGCGCCTTTGCCGAGGATCCGGCTGGTGGGATCTGGATGGCCACCTGGGGATCGGGCCTCGATCACTTCGATCCGCAGACCGGGCGGTTCCGTCACTATCGCTATGACGCCGCCCGTGCCGAGGGGGGTGTCCGTTCCGACATGGTCATGTCGTTGCATGTCGACGCCGACGGGATCGTGTGGGTCGGCACGCTCGGCGCCGGGCTGGATCGGCTCGACCCCGCCACCGGCGCGTTCACGCATTATGCTCCCAACGCCGATGACCCCGCGGCGCTGGCGGACGGCAGTGTCTCGAGCATCGTCGTCGACGCGGCTGGCCGCATGTGGCTCGGCACGCTCGGCGGCCTGCACCGCTACGATCCCGACCGCGATGCGTTTGTGCGCTATCGCGCCGACCCGGCCCGTCTCGGCGCGTTGAGCCTCGGTCAGGTGGTGTCGCTGGCGGTCGATGGCGACGTCCTGTGGGTCGGCACCTGGGGCGGGGGAGCCAATCGCCTGGATCTGGCTGACCCGGCCAACCTCGACCCCGCGCTCGCGCAGTTCACGACGTATGCGCGGGGCGCTGAAACGGGCGCCTTGAGTGACGACAACGTCTGGGCCATCCAACCCGGCGAGGCCGGCGTCGTCTGGCTGGCCACGCAGGGCGGGCTCAACCGATTGGATCCAGCCACCGGCGACGTGCGCGTATACGGGGAGCGCGAGGGTTTGCGCAACACCACCGTCCTGAGCGCCGTGCCTGGGGCCGCACAAGATCTGTGGCTCACCACGAACAACGGCCTGGCGCGCTTCGACATCCAGACGGAGCAGTTCCAGGTCTACGACACGTCGGACGGGCTGGCCAGCAACGAGTTCAACTCAGGCGCCTGGCTGCGCACGCGTGCCGGCCTGATCTATGTCGGGACGAGTCATGGTTTCAACGTGTTCGACCCGGCCGCGCTGACACCGCGCCAGGCCCCGCCGCCCGTCGTGCTCACCGACTTTCAGGTCCTCAACGTCTCGGTGCCGCACACGGGCGTTGAGCCGATTACGTTGACGTACGACCAGAGCTTCATCGCGTTCGAGTTTGCGGCGCTAGACTTCAGCGCCCCCGCGCGCAACCGCTTCGCCTATCGACTCGAGGGATATGACCCGGATTGGATCGAAGCCGGGACGCGCCGCTATGCCAGTTATACGAACCTCCCCGGCGGGTCCTATACCTTGCGGGTGCGCGCGGCCAACAGCGAGGGTGTGTGGAGTGATCCGGGTCTGGTTCTGCCGGTGACGATCACGCCGCCCTACTGGGAGACCTGGTGGTTCCGGGGGTTGCTGATCGTCGCGCTCGTCCTTGCCGTGCTGGCCGGCGTCCAGCTGCGCCTGCGCTCGACGCGCAATCGCAATCGCCAGCTGGAACAACTCGTTCAACAGCGCACCGACGAACTCGAGCGGAGCAACCGGTTGTTGCAGCAGAAAGCCGCCGAGGAAGCCGTCGTCGCGGAACGGACGCGTCTGGCGCGTGATCTGCACGACGCCGTGACCCAGACACTTTTCGCCACCACCCTGATCGCCGAGGTGCTGCCCCAGGTGTGGGAGACTGATCGCGCCGCCGGTGTGCATCGGCTTGAAGAGCTGCGCCAACTGACCCGTGGCGCGCTGGCCGAAATGCGGTCCCTGCTCGTGGAGCTTCGGCCGAATGCCCTGACCGAGGTCCCGCTACCGGGGCTGCTGCGGCAGCTCGGTGAAGCGGCCGGCGGACGCGCGCGTCTGTCGGTCCAGGTACAGGTCGACGGCGACCGTCCGCTGCCGCCTGACGTGCAATTGACGCTGTACCGCATCACCCAGGAAGCGCTCAACAACATCGTCAAGCACGCGCGCGCGTCGCAGGCGGTGGTGCAATTGCGCCTTGGCCCGAGCGTGCGGTTGACGATCGCCGACACCGGCGTCGGCTTCGACCCGAGCGCCGTAACCGCCGACCATCTCGGTCTGAGGATCATGCGTGAGCGCGCGGAGGCCGTCGGGGCGCGCGTGACGCTATACAGCGAACCGGGCGCCGGGACGCAGATCACCGTTGTTTGGGAGGAACCCGCATGACCACGACTCCGATTCGTGTGTTGATTGTTGATGACCACGCCGTGGTTCGCTCGGGCCTTGCGGCTTTCTTGGGCGTGATGCCGGACTTTGAGCTGGTGGGCGAAGCCGGCGACGGCGCCGAGGCCGTGCAGCGTTGCAAGACCCTGCGGCCCGACGTCGTGCTGATGGATCTGATGATGCCGGTGTTGGACGGCGTGGCCGCCACCCAGCAGATTCGGGCGCTCTCGCCGGCGCCGCAGGTGATCGCGCTCACGAGCTTCCCCGAGAATGGCCTGGTGCAGAACGCGCTGAGGGCCGGGGCAGTTGGCTACCTGATGAAGAACGTCAGCGCCGTGGAGCTGGCGGCCGCCATTCGGGCCGCGCACGTGGGGCGGCTGACTCTCTCGCCTGAAGCGGCGCAGGCCCTGGCCCAGGCGAGCCTGGCGCCGGCCGACAACCTGACGGACCGTGAGCGCGACGTGTTGGCGCTCATGGTCGAGGGCCTACCCAATCAAGAGATCGCCGAGCGCCTGGTCGTCAGCGTGTCGACCGTCAAGTTCCACATCAGCAACATCCTGGCCAAGCTGGGCGTCGAGAACCGCGTCGCCGCCGTCTCGTTGGCTATGCAACGCAAGCTCGTTTAAGCCGGCGCCGATTCGACGGCCCTGTCTTCGCAGACGGCAGGGCCCGGCCACCGGGCAGCGCAACCGCATCCGTTGTGGTATGCCGATGGCGGGTGTGCGGTTCGTGGATTGACTCCGAATGTTTGACGTCGGGGCGTGTCAGGGCGCGCACGCGCTAAAGAGCTCGACGGCCGGCGCTTCGTTTCGCACGCACATCTCGTTCCGGCTTTTCGCGGCCGCCCTTCGCGGCCTGATCCCGCCCTCTCTCCCCTTCGCAACAATCGATAGGTCGCTAACACCCAGATGCATGTGCCCGTCCCCGGCGACGACGACCACCTGGCCGCCCGGCCAGGAAGAAACCCGTCTGATGGCGGGTCACCATCGGTGGACTTTGCCTAGACTGAACGCATGAAACGAGTCCTGTTGGCAGACGATGACGACGCCCTCAGATCAGCGCTCGCGCTCTTGCTGCAAACCCGTCTGGGCATGACCGTGATCGCGGAAGCCACGTCGATGGAGACCACGCTCGACGCGGCTCATGTCGAACAGCCGGATCTCATCCTGTTGGACTGGGAGTTGCCCGGTGAGCCACGCTTTCGACGGATTGAGGCGCTGCGCTCCGCCGCGCCGAATGCGCGGCTGGTCGTGGCCAGCGCTCGTCCTGAGGCAGCCACGCAAGCGTTGGCCGATCGCGCCGACGCCTTTGTCAACAAGACCGATCCTCCCGAGATCATCCTGGCCGTGTTCGGCGGCTGACGAAGAGTGAGTTCGCATGGCTCTTCAAACGCTTTCCATCCTGGACATGCTCGAACCGGATGCCCCTTGGTCGACCGGTGATTCCGCAGATGCAGCCTGCGCACTGTATGGACCCAGTGTCCTGCGCGTATTGGCGGATCTGCGCTCCAGGAGCACGAGCCTGACGTGGGCGGCGACGGATCCTGAACTCGTCGTTCGACATTCATCGATCCGATCAGCCTCGACCGAATCGACTCGTGCGTGAGGGAGATACGCGATGACCATTCAGCCTGACCCGATCGCGTCAGCGACTAGTCCAACGCCCGCGATAGGTGATCGGCGTCACCTCATGGCAGCCTGGGTGCTTGTCGTGGCGGTCAGCGCCTTCGTCGACATCCTGTTCGTGGAGTTGACCGGCTCCGTGCCAGACTGGCTGGCGCTGGCCCGACTCGCAGCGTTGGCGGTCCTGGTGGCCCTCTCGAGCGTCTGGCGGCCGGCGCGCTTTCTGCGCGATCCGGCGGCCCTCTTCCTGGCCCTGTTCACCCTTAACGAAGCGCGGGTCCGCATCGACTTCGCGCTGCTGCCGCTGCAGGCGCTTTTTGGGAGCACGGCGTTCGACGCGCGGATGCAGGCTGAGCAGACCGGCAAGCTGGCTGTCTCGGCCGGCATGATCGGGCTGTTGGTGCTCCTCGGCTATCGCCGCCACGCCTTCTTCCTCACACCGGGTCGGCTGACCGCTCCCATTGAGCCGGTGCCGTGGCTGGGTTTCATGAAGCCTGTGGCGTGGCCGGTCTTCGGGCTGCAATGGGGCTTCTACATCGCGGCGACGCTGGCGGTGCTGATGGCCCTCGGCGCGCCACCGGATGCCGCTCAGTTTGGCCGAATGCTGCCGGCCGTTCCATCGATCCTCTTCTACGCGGCGTTGAACGCTTTCAATGAGGAGATGACGTATCGCGCTCCCTTTCTGGCCTCGCTCAGGCTCGTTGGCGGCCGCCATCAGGCGTTGTGGATGACGGCCTACTTCTTCGGCATCGCCCACTACTTCGGAACACCTGGTGGTTTGCTGGGCGGGATCGCGTCCATCTTCATGGGCTGGATTCTGGGCAAGGGGATGCTCGAAACCCGCGGCCTTTTCTGGACCTGGTGGATTCATTTCCTCAGCGATGTGGCGATCTTCACGTTTCTGGCTCTCGCGCTGGTGCGCTAGACCGATCTTCAGGAGCGCTCATGACTTTCGCGCGACGACGCCCCGGCCGCTTTCTTCTGGCCACGTTTGTCTTGACCTGGGCCTTCTATGGCGCCCTCATCTGGAGCGGGCACAGCCCGTATGAGATGCCCTGGATGCTGCTGCTGATCGCCGGCGGCATGGCCCCGTCCCTTGTCGGTGTCGTGTTGATCCTCCTGGGTGATCGGGCCGATCGGCGGGACTTCTGGCGCCGGGCCATCGGCCTGAGATCCATCTCGGCAGGGTGGTGGGCCTTCATCGCCTCGATCTTCCCACTGATCTACGTGGCGGCCGTCGCCCTGGACCTCGCGCTCGGTGGCGCGAAGCCGGGGCTGGATCAGGGGCGGGCGTTGATGACCACTCCAGCCCTCTTGCCGCTTGTGGCTTTCATCAGCTTTCTTTCCGGGCCCTGGTCTGAGGAGTTCGGATGGCGCGGCTACCTGCTCGATCCGCTGCTCGCGCGTTTCGGTGAGCGGCGCGGATCGATCCTGCTGGGCCTGATCTGGGGCTTCTGGCATCTGCCGCTCTACGCCATGCCCGCGACCTGGCATGGGCAGATGGGCTTCCGTCTCGAGGGCTTCTGGGCCTTCATGCTTCTCAACGTGGGGCTCTCGCTGTTGATGACGCGCGTGCATCGGGCAACGGCCGGTAGCCTCCCAGCGGCCCTGTTCATCCACTTCGCCGCGAACTTCACATCTCAGTTGTTGGCCCCGGTGTCAGATCGTGTCGAGGTGATTCGGACCTTGCTCATCCTGGCGGTTGCGATCGCGGTCTGGTCTGTTCGAGTCCACGTCGGCCCGAAAGTCTCGGGAACACATCGCATCGTCCCCCCTGGTCTGAAGGAGATCGAATCCTGAGTCGTGTTGTGCATCGCTTCGCTCTTCCTCAGCGCGAAGTCTCACACCCTGGCGATCGAGCCGGGCGGTGCGCACCGATTGAGAGTGGTCGCGCGCCCCCAGGCCTTGCTCCTGACTGATCGGCCAGGTCACAACTGCCCTCCAGGCTGGTGCAGGGAGAGAGCTTCGGTCGTATGGTGAGCGGGATCAGAGGAGGTCGTCATGTTCACCATCGTGCTCACCGTTCTGTTGATAATGACCCTGGCCGGTATCGCGGCAGTGCTGGGACCTGGCGTTTCGGCCACGGACTTAACCGAGATGGGTGTTCGCCTTGACGACCCCTCCGCGGTCCTTCACGACGCTCGTTGAGCGAGTTCGGCAAAACACGGAGACATTATGAATCGAAAGTCGCTCGCCACATTCTTGGCCATTGCGTTTGGCCCTGCCTGGATCCTGTTCGCCCTGCCGCTGTTGGCAAAAGGCACTCCCGATCCGATGGCCTATCAACTGGCCATGTTGATCCTGTTCGCCCTGGCGATGTGGGCTCCGGGCCTCGGGGCGATCGTGGCCACTCGCTTCGTCGACGGCCAGCCGATTATCAAGTCCCTGCGGCTCAACCGGCTTGGGCCCAAGCGCTACTACGTGTTGGCCTGGTTCCTGCCGGCGCTCGTCACGCTGGCCACACTCGGCATGACGGTTGTGATGGGGACGGGTCACTTCGACCTTACGTTCGCGGCGCTTCGAGAGTCGTTGGCGGCGAACGCGCCCGCAGGCACCGCGCTGCCGGACCCCGCGCTGATCGTTGTCGGTCAGCTGGCGGCGGCCCTGACCATCGCGCCGATCATCAACATGATCTTCGCGCTGGGAGAGGAGTTGGGATGGCGCGGTTACCTGCTGCCGAAGTTGATGCCGCTCGGCCAGTGGCCGGCCATCCTCCTCAGTGGCGCCATTTGGGGGATCTGGCATGCGCCGACGACGATCTTGCATGGCTACAACTTCCCGCAACACCCTTACCTGGGGGTCCTGGTGGGATTGGTGGGCTTCATCCTGTTGGGTACGATCCTGTCGTGGCTCTATCTGAAGGCACGCAGCCCGTGGATCGCGGCGCTCTGCCATGGGGCCTTCAATGCGATTGCGGGTTTGCCCTTGATGTTCCTGTTGCCCGGCGTTGATACCGCACTGGGCGCCTCGCCGCTGGGGCTCGCCGGGTGGATTCCGCTGGTGGCCGTGATCGTGACCCTCGTGGCGACCCGCCAACTGCCCGTGAGGGATACCGACGGGTCCTGATCCATCCACCTGGGTGATGGCTGTTGAAACTCGCCATATGGTCCGACACGGGTCCGATGCTCGCCAGGTATCGGACCCGGCCGGCAACGGGGCAGGCAGCGTCCAAAGAGGAATAGTTGGGTCGGACGTCGTCGCCAACGGAGGAAGCGTCAGTTCCCTTTTTGTGGGTTGTCTTTGG
>CAYZRP010000007.1:0-39339 GCA_964480865.1 uncultured Anaerolineales bacterium
CCTTCGAAGACATACCCTCCCAGGACAGATGAGTCCGACAGGAGATCCTTCGGGCTCATTCAGCGCGCGTTCGGCCACGAACGGTTGGCCCTCTGGATGACACGGGACCGGTGAGGCTCCGCTTTCAACCGTCTGTCTTCAGGAGCCAGCGCGCCTTCGGCCACGAGCGATTGGCCTTCTGGATGACATGGGCAATGAGATCACCAAGACGCAGTCCATAGCTCGCGTCGGGCTCTCGCGCTCCCGCGACCTACGACCTCGGCGCCATCGTGCGTGCAAACGCCAGCGCGCCTTCGCGATCGACGACGTCGCCGGCCGCCTGCGCCTCGCGGATCGCCTCGAGCAGGCGCCCGATGATGGGGCCGGGCTTGAGCATCAGCTCGCGCTGCAGGTCGTCGCCCGTGACGAGGGCGGGGGGATGGGCGGTCTTCGTCTCCGGGTCGTATGCCGCAGCCAGCAGCTTGGCGCACGCGCTCACGTGTGTCGACCAATCGTTTTGATCGGCCGGCGGCCCGACCTGCTTGCCGAGGAAGTCGGCCAGCGAGAGCAGCACGATCTCGGGCGCCGCGTCGCGCGAGTCCCTGAAGAAGCGATAAATCGCGCGCCCGCCGATGGCATCGCCGTGCGCGCGCGTCAACGAGCGCGGTCGCATGTGGTGGGCGATGAAGTCGCGCACGTAGTTGATCTCGTCGCGGCTCAAGCGCAGCCGCTCGAGAATGGCCACGGCCATCTCAGCGCCTTTGCCTTCATGGCCGAGGAAGCGAATCCGGCCCGTGTCGTCGACAGTGCGCGTCGCCGGCTTGCCGATGTCGTGCATCAGCGCCGCCAGCATCGCGATCCAGCGCCGCGGCCGATCGGGTGTCGGCTCGGCCGCCAGCCTCGCCGAGATCTCGTGGCGATAGCGGCCGAGGCGCACAGAGACCCAGCCGATCGTCAGGTCCGACGCGGCGTCGACGTCGTGCACGGGGCCGAGCAGGTTGAAGATCTCATCCTGATGCCTGACCACCGCGAGGGTGTGTTCCCAGACATCGAACTGATGCGGCGGCGATTGGGTCACGCCGCGCATCTCGAGCAGCTCGGGCATGATCTGGGCGAGCAGGCCGGTGTGCTCGAGGCCGCGGATCGCGGCGACCGGCTTCGGCCCGCCGACGCACTTCAGCAACTCGTCGCGGATCCGCTCAGCCGACACGGTCGATAGATCCGCCGCGCGGACCTGCGCCCGCGTCTCGGTCGTGAGCCTGAAGCCCAGCTGCGCCGCGAATCGCACCGCCCGCACCGCGCGGACCGGGTCTTCCTGGATGGCCGTGGGCGCGCAGGCCACGATCTGCTTGCTGCGCAGATGGCCGTAGCCTTCGAGCGGGTCGATCAGGTCTTCGGGCGCGGCCAGGTCGAGTGCCATGGCGTTGAGCGTGAAGTCGCGGGCGCGCAGATCGGCCGTGAGGTCGTCGCCGCGCAGCCGGGCGACGTCGATCGTCAGCCGGTCGCCCTCGAGTTCGACAAGTGCCCGGCCGACGCCGCGCTCCGCGTCGAGGACGAAGAAGGCGCCGCCCAGCGAGTTGGCCAGCCGTCGCGCTGCGCCGATCGCGTCGCCGTCGGTGGCCAGGTCGACGTCGTGGAGGCGTCGGTTGAGCACCAGGTCGCGCACAACACCGCCGACGAGCCAGCCGCGCTGGCCTTGCGGCCACGCCTGACGGATGCGATCGATGGAAACGGGAAGCTCGAGAAGCATGTCGACGATTGGATGTGATCTGATGAGGTGATCGAGTGGGATCTCGATCACCTCATTACCATATCACCCAATGTTGAAGCCGGGCTTGACGATGCCGATGTAGGGAAGGTTGCGGTGATACTCGTCGACGTCGAGGCCGTAGCCGACCACGAAGTGGTTCGGGATGGTGAAGCCAACGTAGTCGACTGGCACCTGGGTCTCGCGGCGTTCGGCCTTGTCGAGCAACGTGCAGATGCGTAGCGAGGAAGGTTCGCGCGTGTTGAGCAGGTCGAGGACGCGCGCGAGCGTGTGCCCGGTGTCGACGATGTCTTCGACGACCAGCACGTGCTTGCCAGCGATGTCCTGCTTGACGTCGAGGTGGATACGCACCTGGCCGGTCGACTTGCGCACGCCGGGCTCATACGACGAGATCGCCATGAATTCAACCGTGTGCGGGATCGGGATCTGGCGCATCAGGTCGGTCAGGAACATCACACCGCCGCGCAAGATGCAAAGCAGGACGAGGTCCTTGCCGACATAGTCCCGGCTGATCAGGGCGCCGAGTTCTTCGACGCGCGCTTTGATCTGCTCGGCCGTCACCAGGATGCCGCCGAGGAATTCCGGCTGGCCCGGCGGCACCGGCTGCACGTCGGGCGTGGCGACGGCGCGTCGCGGCACGGCGTGGTGGTTGCGCGCGCGGGCTTCATACAGCTCGGCCGCGCCCACGGCCACGATCGGGTCGTCGTAGTAAGCGGGCTGGCCGTTGATCAGGCGCTGGGTGCGCGAGGCTTCCTCGCCCGACACCGCGCAGATCGCGTGCAGCTTGTCGATGTGTTCGGCCACGGCCATCAGCTGTGGCATCGGCCCAAAGGGCTCGCCGCGGAAGTCGGTGTCGAGGCCAGCCACGATCACGCGCAGCCCGCGATCTGCGAGTTGGTTCGCCAGAGCGACCACGCCGAAGTCGAAGAACTGCGCCTCATCGATGGCGACGACGGTCGTTTCGGGCTTGATCAGAGTCGGGATGTCGGTGCTGCGCGCGACAGGCGTTGCCTCGAACTCGGTCCCGGCATGCGACGTGATCTTTTCGAGCCCGTAGCGGTTATCGATGACAGGCTTGAAGACCTGCACCTGCTGGCGCGCGATGCGGGCGCGACGCAGACGGCGGATCAACTCCTCGGTCTTGCCGCTGAACATGGATCCGGTGACGACTTCGATGGAGCCGGTGGTGTGTTTCATAGGGGGCTAGGATACAACAAAAGCGAGGGGCGAAGAGCGAATCGTTTCGCTCCTCGCCCCTCGCTCCTCGTGACCTTGAGCAGGTGCCTTGCGATCAGGCAGCCTCGCCCTCGGCCGGGGCCGCGGCGGGCTCTTCGGGCAGGAAGCCGCGCGAGCGCAGACGCTTCTTCAGATCGATGACCGACTTGCGGCCGATGCCGTCGATCGTGAGGAGCGCTTCGTCGCCGCCTTCTTCGAGCCTGGCCACGACCTTGGAGATCGTGTCGAGGCCGGCTTCCTGAAGCGGGTTCTCGATGCGGCCGCCCAGGCCGAGCATCGCAATCGGCTGATCGGGTGAAGCCTTGGTGGCCTCGCGCTCGGCGACCTTGGCCTGGTACTGGGTGCGGGCCTCGAGCTTCTTATAGAAGCGATCGACCTGACCCTCGGTGTCGACGATGCGCTGCTCGCCCGTGAAGAACGGGTGGCACTTGAAGCACACGTCCGTGGTGATGTGCTGGCGGGTCGACCCGGTGGTCCAGGTGTTGCCACACGAGCACGTCACAGTGGCGTTCTCGAAGTACTTGGGGTGGATCTTTTCTCTCATGTTGACCTCGTGCCCCTCTCAAGCGGTCCGCTCGCCTTCAACGTCGTGGGCGGGGCCCATTCACGACGCTCGTCGGCGGCGGCGCGATCGACACACGGCGCGATCGCTCGCCTTGCGCAGCAGCTTACGCCGCCACGGCTTCGGCCGCCTCAGCGACCACCGAGACCTTCTTCTGGCCGTTCGGCAGGGTGTCGAACTTGACCACGCCGTCGGCGACCGCGAAGAGGGTGTCGTCCTTGCCGATCATGACGTTCAGGCCCGGCTTGATCTTGGTGCCGCGCTGCCGAACGATGATGTTGCCCGAGCGCACGACCTCGCCGCCGAATTTCTTCACGCCGAGGCGCTGCGAATTGCTATCGCGACCGTTGCGGCTGGAACCGCCGCCTTTTTTGTGAGCCATGGTGTTCTCCGTAAGCGGTGAGCGCTCAGCTATCAGCGGTCAGCGTATTGCTGATAGCTGATGGCTGATTGCTGACGGCTCTTATCCCGCAATCTCGTTGATCTTCAACACGGTGTAGATCTGGCGATGGCCGCGCTTGCTGCGCTGGCGCTCCTTCGGCTTGTACCGATAGGAGAAGGTCTTCTCGCCCTTGGTCTCGCCGATCACTGTGGCGTTCACGGTCGCGCCGGCCACGTTGGGGGCGCCGACTTTGACGGCATCGCCGTCGGAGATCAGCAGCACCTGCTCGAAGGCGTAGCTGCTGCCGGGCTCGACGGCCAGGCGCTGAACCTCAACCGTCGCGCCTTCCTCGCAGCGGTATTGGTTACCGCCGCTCTGGACGATCGCGTACTTCATAGATGTGCTCCCATCTTCGCTTCGCCACTGCGCCCGGCAAGGTCATTCCGGCCCGGCCAGCGGGGAAGGTGGGCGCCGCCTTTCGACGACGCAAACGACAAAGACGCCTCGGGATAATGTCACCGAGGCAACAGGTTAAGTATATCCAACTCGGGCGATTCCTGTCAAATCCGCATCACTTCTGACGCAGAAGAGCAGACTTTGGCCGCGAATCTGGCGAATTTCGCGAATGGGATCAACCTCTGACCATAGGGCACAGAACCATTCGGAAACTCGCGGCCCATATAACGCCCGGAAGGCTAATGACCGGCGCCCGGATCGGCGTCGCCGGTCAGCCGCTGGATGAGGGCCAGGGCACCGACCTCGTCGAGGCCATGGTCGAACCAGAAGCCCTGGCCGGCGTCGCAACCCAGGGCGCACAGGAGCGTCGCCTGGCTCTCGTCCTCGATCCCCTCGGCGATCACGTCGAGATCGAACTCGCGCGCCAGCAACACGATCGTCCGCACGATGGCGCCCTTGCCCTGGCCCGGTGCCTTGAGTTGATCGACGAACGAGCGATCGATCTTGAGCGCGTCGATCGGCAGGCTGTGGAGCATGTTGAGCGACGAGTAGCCCGTGCCGAAGTCGTCGATGTGCAGGTTGACCCCGAGCGCATGTAAACCCAGGATCTTCTGCAGCGCGGCGTCGCCCTCGGCGATCACGTTCTCCGTGATCTCCAGACACAGCTGCTCGGGCGGCAGTGCCACCTCGCGCAGGATCGTGGCGACCTGGTCGACGAGGTCGGGCTGCAGGAACTGACGGTTCGAGAGGTTGACGCTGACGGTCAGCGGGGCGGCGCCGGCCACCTCGGCGTTCCAGCGACGCAACGCCAGCGCGGCCTGCCGCAGCCCCCACCAGCCGACCGGGACAAGCAGACCCGTCTCTTCGGCGAGATCAAGGAAGGCCGCCGGCTGCAACAACCCGCGGGTGGGGTGTTGCCAGCGTAGCAGCGCCTCGAAGCCGCGCAGCCGCCGGGTCGGCTGTAGCGAGCGGATGGGCTCGTAGACGACCCGGAACTCCTGTCGTTCGAGGGCCCGCCACAACTCGGTCTCCAGTTGCATCGAGGCGACCACACGTCGGTGCATGTCGGAGTCGAAGAGCACGTAGCGGCCCTGGCCCAGGTCCTTGGCGCGGTAAAGGGCCACGTCGGCGTCGCGCAGCACATCTTCAGCCACGTGGTAGCCCGGCCCGCTGACGACGATCCCGATGCTGGCCGACGTGAACACATCGCGGCCGCCGATCACGATCGCGTTGTTGAACTGATCGTTGATGCGATTGACGGCTCGCATCACGTCACTGGCGTCGGCGATATCGGTCAAAAGGATGGCGAATTCGTCGCCGCCGAGGCGCGCGATCGAGTCCTGCCCGCGCAGGCATGAGCGCAGCCGTTGCGCGATCTCCACAAGCAGCTGGTCGCCGATGAGGTGGCCCAGGCTGTCGTTGACGATCTTGAAACGGTCGAGGTCGAGCATCAGCACGGCAAAGCGCTCGTCGGGATGGCGCTTCGCGCGCTCGCAGGACGCGGCCAGCCTGTCCATGAACCCGACCCGGTTCGAAAGGCCGGTCAGCACGTCGTGCAGTGCGAAATACCGCAACTGCCGCTCCGTCTCGACCCGTGCCGAGATGTCGCGGAAGGTCAGGACGGTACCCAACATCGGCCCGCCTTCCTCGTCGTGGATGGGCCCCGCACCGTACTCCACCGGGATCTGGGTGCCCGAACGCGTCACAAGATGTCCGACCGCGATGACGTCTTGCACGAGCAAGCCGCCAAGCGCCAGCCCTAGCGGGTCCGGCTGGCCCTGGCCAAAAACGTCATCGGGTTGGGCACGGACGATGTCGCCGACAGGTTTTCCGAGCGCCTCCGACTGGTTCCAGCCGGTCAGCGCTTCGGCTACAGGGTTCATGAATAACACATCACCGACCGCATCTGTGGCGACCACGGCGTCATTGATGCTCTTCAATGTGGCGCTCAGCCAGCGCTCGAGTCGCCGCAGTTTGGCGTCTGATGCATGTTTGTGAAGCGCGATCTCGATCGCGATGTGCAGCTCGCGCTCTTCGAAAGGCTTGAGCACATAGCCGTACGGCGACGTGATTTTGGCGCGACGCAGGGTCGCGTCATCCGAGTGGGCGGTGAGGAAGACGACCGGGACGGCATGCCGGCTCTGGACTCGCTCGGCGGCCTCTATACCATCCAGGTCTCCGCGCAGATGGATGTCCATCAGGACGAGGTCCGGCTCGGCGCCGTTGATGCGTTCGAGCGCCTCGGTTGCCGACGTCGCGATGGCGGGCACATAATATCCCCATCGGGTCAGCGTTCGCTGAAGGTCGTGGGCGACGATGGCATCGTCTTCGACGACTACAATTCTTTGATTGGCCATACGCCCCTATCAGGAGAATAACTCCTGACATCGTATGAAATCATGCACTAACCAGACACTGACGTTTGTCAGTGCATTTTCAATGGATTTCACGGATTTGGCGTTCAGTGTACAACCTCCATCGTCACGCAGCCACCCTGAAGGCCGGCATCTGTGCAATGCATCCTGACAAGCCCTTCAGGCGTCGCATTTCAGAGTAAAATCCGCCCAATCCAGTACAACCAAGTCGACACCTGTCAGGGGGATCATGTCGATACCGAAAGCGACTTCCAGTCGAGCCCAGGCCGACGAGCCTTCCGCCACGAGCGCTGCCCCCTGGACCTATCCCAACGCACCGAGTTACATTGTCGGCGTCGGAGCTTCGGCCGGAGGGCTCGAGGCCCTCGAGCGATTCCTCAAAGCCATGCCGCCCGACAGCGGTATGGCTTTCGTCGTCATTCAGCACCTGTCGCCCGATTTCAAGAGCCTGATGGACGAGCTTCTGGCGCGCCACACGACGATGGAAATTCGCCGGGTCGAGGCGCCGACCGAGATCGTTCGTGACACGGTCTACCTCCTGCCGCCGCGCAAGGAGATGACGATCATCGGGCGAACGCTGCACGTTCAGGATCGTCCGCATGACCAGGCGCTGAGTCTGCCGATCAACCTGTTCTTCCGCTCGCTGGCGCGCGAGGTGGCCGACCGCGCTATCGCCGTGGTGCTCTCGGGCACCGGCACGGATGGCACCGCCGGGTTGATCGACGTCCACGATCTGGGCGGGCTGGTGCTCGTGCAGAGTGAGGAGACGGCCAAGTTCACGGGCATGCCGCGCAGCGCGATCGACACGGGGTTGGCCGACGCCATCCTCGCGCCCGAGGAGATGCCGGCAACCCTGATGGCCTATTCGCGCAACCCGGCCGCTCCGCTTCTAGAGAGCCGCTCGGAGTCGGGCGCCGAACCGCTGGCCGGCATGCCGCTGATCATCGAGCGCCTGCGCGATACATACGGCATCGACTTCAACTACTACAAGCCGGCAACGATCTCGCGTCGGATCGATCGCCGGATCGCGATGTCGAACGACGACAACTTCCAACGCTACAGCGAGCGCATCTCGAGCGACCCGGCCGAGCTGGAACATCTCTACAAAGACCTGTTGATCGGCGTAACGCGCTTCTTCCGCGACCCCGAAGCCTTTGGCATCCTGCAGACCGAGATCATCCCCGAGATCGTGGCCGAGGCCGGGCCTGACGAGGAGATCCGCATCTGGGTGCCAGGCTGCGCGACAGGCGAGGAGCCTTACTCGCTGGCGATGCTCTTTCATGAGCATCTGTCGGTGCTCAAACGCCAGCAGACCGTGCGGATCTTTGCCTCGGATGTGCATCGCGAGTCGTTGCAGACTGCCTCGGAAGGCATCTATCCTGAGTCGAGCCTTGAAGAGCTCTCCCCGGATCGTCGCGCGCGTTATTTCACGCGCGAAGGGCGCGACTACCGCATTCATAGCGATCTGCGGAAGATGCTGATCTTCTCGCCGCACAATCTGATCAAGGATCCGCCGTTCACGAAGATGGATCTCGTGAGCTGCCGCAACCTCCTGATCTACTTCCAACCGCCGGCCCAGCTCAAAGCTCTGTCGGCCTTCCACTTTGCCCTGAAGCTCCAGGGCGTGCTGTTCCTCGGGCCGAGCGAGGGGCCCGGCGAACTGGCCGATGAGTTCACGGTCATCGACCGTCCGTGGAAGCTGTATCGCAAGATTCGCGATGCGCGCCTGCCGCTCGACGTCCGGCTCAGTCTGGCGCCGAGTCTGAGTCGCGCGTCGAGCCGGATGCTGCTGCCCGGCGACCTGCGGCTCTCACGGGCATACGAGTCTCTGCTCAACCGCTATGTGCCGACCGGCGTTCTCCTCAACGATCAGCGCGAGGTGCTGCACGTCTTCGGCGAGGCCGACCTGTACTTGCGCGCCCCGTCAGGCCGGATGACCCAGGACGTCCTCGGCATGGTGCGCGGCGACCTGCGCATCGCGCTCTCGTCGGCGATCCAAAGCGCTGCCAAGCGAAGCGAAAAGATCATCTACCGCGGGGTGCGTCAACCCGGCCGGGAAGGTGAAGGCGACATCCTCCTCAACCTGACCGTCGATCCCTTGCACGATAAGGGCACAAACTCCACGTATTTCTACGTCATGTTCGAGGAGGAGCGCCGTCTCAAGCCGATCGAGCCTGAAGCCAGCCAGCAGTTCGAGGCGGATGCCGAGACCTACGCGCGCATTCAGTTGCTGGAGGGTGAACTCCAACACACCCGCGAATCGCTCCAGTCGACGGTCGAAGAGCTCGAGACGAGCAACGAAGAGCTGCAATCGTCGAACGAAGAACTGCTGGCCGCCAACGAGGAACTCCAGAGCACGAACGAGGAGTTGCACTCGGTCAACGAGGAGCTCTACAGCGTCAACGCCGAGCATGAACAGAAGATCCGCGAGCTTGTCGAAGCCACAAACGACCTGAACAACCTGATCCGCTCGACCGAGATCGGCACCGTCTTCCTGGACACCAATCATCGCATTCACCTTTACACGCCGGTGGCGGCGCGCATCTTCAACCTGCTGCCGCAGGACGTCGGGCGCGACATCCGGCACATCACGTACCGGGTGCGCGATGACGACATCGTGGCGACCATCGACTCGGTCAGCGCCGGCCGCGGCACCCATGAGCGCAACGTCGTCGGCCCGAACGGGCGCACGTATCTGCGCCGCGTCGCGCCGTACTGGGACGAGAACAACAAGGCGGCTGGTGTCGTGATCACGTTTGTCGACATCACGCAGTTGCTCAATGCCGAGCGGCAATTGCAGCTCAGCGAGTACTCCGTCCATCAGGCATCGGTCGCGACGCTCTGGTTCGACTCGCAGGGCCGCGTCATCCGCGTGAACCGTGCCGGGTGCTCATTGCTCGGCTACGGCGAAACCGAGTTGATCGGCCGGTCGTTGCGCGAACTCGGCCCGGATCTGCCGGCCGGCGCGTGGGACGAGGAATGGCTGCAGAACACAACCCGCGAATCGGCCTCAGTTGAGGCCACCCTGCAGCGCAAGGACGGCATCGTGTTCCCGGTGGAGCTCGACATGAGCCGTGTGGCTTTCGAAGGCCACATCTACGGCTTCGCGTTCGCGCGGGATATCACTGACCGCAAGCGCAACGAGCATGCCCTGCGCCGCAGCGAGCAGCTCTATCGCTCGACCTTCGACGTGGCGACGGTCGGGCTGGCACACCTCGCGCCCGACGGCCGTTTCCTGAAAGTGAATCAACGTCTGTGCGCGTTCCTGGGCTACACGGCCGAAGAACTGCTGGATCTGAGCGAGGCAGACCTGGCCCTCCCGGAAGATCGCCGTCTTGCCACGGGCCGACTGGGCCTGGATGGCGAAGTGCAGAAGCGGTACGTCCGCAAAGACGGCCGCATCGTCTGGGGACAGGTGCACGGCACCGTGATCGCCGATGACACCGTCAGCGGCTCGTTCACGCTATGCGTCTTCGTTGACATCACCCAGCAGAAGCACGCCGAGACGTCGTTGCGTCAGAGCGAGGAGCGCTTCCGCGGCCTCGTGGAGAGCGGCCCGCAGGCGATGATGATGGTCAACGCAGCGGGCCGGATCATGCTGGTGAATCAGGGCGCTGAGACACTGTTCGGCTACACCCGCGAGGAACTGGTCGGCCGCTCTGTCGAGTCGCTTGTGCCGGTCGCTTCGGTCAATGCGCATCAGCGGCTGCGGTCGGCCTTCCATTCTCACCCACACCCGCGCGTCATGGGCCAGGATCGCCTGGTGACCGGCCTGCACAAGGACGGCCATGAGATCCCGCTCGAGATCGGCCTCAGCGCGCTCCGGTTGCAGGACGATGACTATGTGTTGGCCATGATCGTCGATAACACCGAGCGACGTCGGACCGCGGCTGCCATGCAGGAGTCGTTGCGCGAGAAGGAGACGCTCCTCAAGGAGATCCACCATCGCGTCAAGAACAACATGCAGCTGATCTCGAGTCTGCTGCGCCTGCAGGCCGACTACGTCACGAACACCGAGGCCCTCGCCGTCTTCAGTGAGGCGCAGAGCCGCGTCCGCTCGATGGCCCTGATCCACGAGAAGCTGTATCAGGCAAGCAGCCTGGCCCGGATCGAGTTCTCGGAGTACGTCGAAAGCCTTGTCGGCATCCTCATGCAGACGTATGCCGTCAAGCCCTCTCAAGTCACTGTGGATATCGCTGTTGAGCGAACCGAATTGAGCGTCGACACGGCGGTCCCGCTCGGGCTTGTGGTCAACGAGTTGATCTCGAACTGCCTCAAGCACGCCTTCGCGCAGGGGCAGCCCGGAACGGTCAAGGTTTCGCTGCGCCGATCGTCGGCCGACCGGCTCGAACTGACGGTGCGCGACGATGGCCGTGGTTTCCCGATCGGGTTCAACTGGCGCCAGTCGGCGACGTTCGGCCTGCACCTTGTCTCGATCCTGTCGGAGCAATTGCAGGGCACCCTTGACGTGACGTCGAGCCGCGGTGTCGCTTTCAGCGTCACGCTGCCGTACGCCGAGCCGGCGCGAAACGGGGTCGAGTGAGGGTCAGCGCGGCGCGTGATCGGCGATGAGGTGCAGGTGGAGTTGCTTCACGTCTTGAAACGCGCCGCCGTTGACGATCAGGCGAAAGCCCGAGCGCTCAAGGCCGAGATCGGTCGCGACGCGGGCGGCCAACGTCACAAGGCCGGCAGCCACATCGTGCTCGTCGCCGCTGAGATCGGCCAGCGAGGCGACAGCGTGTTTGGGGACGATCAAGACGTGCACGGGGTACGACGGACGCGGGTGCCAGAAGGCGATGGCCCGATCGGTCTCCAGCACGCGCCGTATTGGGAGCCAGCGGCTGTGTCGCGCGAAGAGCCGACCAATCAAGCCTGAGGCCCAGTTCGTGCGAGCGATTCGCAAGAGCGCGGCGCCGATCATGGCTCCAGATCAGGGGCCGGTGGTGGTCCGTCGATGGCGTCCGGCTCGTTCGGCGTGCTCGGCCCGGGAGCCTCGACCGGCGCCGGAGATTCGGCCAGGATCAAAGCGGCGCGGTGATAGTGAGCGCCGTCCGGGTTGCAGCCGAGAACATCGACAACTTCCTCAGGCCGGCCCGTCGCCGCGTCGCGCGCCGCCAGGCGCATCTGCAGAACGGGAGTGTCTCCCGCGGCCCACGTCAGCGATTCGATCAGGGGGCGCAGGTCATAGGCTTTGTCACGGCGCACACGCGGCAGGCTGGCCGCGGCGAGTACGTCGGCGATTCGGTCGGCCAGATTCGCGCAAGGGTGCTCGAGGCGTACGACGTAGTCGGCGGATCGCAGCAACACCTGCAGGGGCGGAAGCCGATCGCCGACGATCTCTGCGGCCGTGATGACGATGCCAGGCGGTGACGCGACGCGCAACGCCGCGAGCGCCACGTCAGCCGCGATGTCTTCCTCGAGCCAGACGTCGGCGAGCTCGCACTCGGAAGTGAAGCCGAGCGGCAGGGCGCCGGCCAACTGAATCCTCGGCTGGGGATGAAAGCCCAATGTGTAGGCCAACGGCAAACGCGCTCGACGAAACGTGCGCTCCCAGGCCCGATGGAGATCGAGGTGGCCGGTGAAGCGCATGGCTTCGCCCTTGGTGAAGGTCAGACGCAATCGCATTCGAGCATTCTAGCGTAGTCGACGGGCGAACGCGGAGTGTGCTGACACAGGGCCGGGCAATCGCATGAGGACGTGGCTTCATCGCCCCAGTTGAAAAGTGCCGAGAACACGAGGGGGTGGCATGGGCCGGGGCTTTGCCCCGGCCCATGCCACCCCCTCGTGTTCTCGGAAGAATCAGATCAGGCATCTCTAACCCGATTGCCCTGTGACACAGGGCCGTCGCGTCGTGCTTTCGACGATCCGTTGTTGCCACGAGTCTCACGAATGGAACCGATCGGCACGAGCCCGTCCGTTCGTGGTCATTCGTCAGCCTGCGTGGTATTCGTGGCGCGTTCTCCCACTGGGCCGATTTAGAGGCGATGTCCCGGCGCGCTGGCACCTGCGCGTATGAGCGCGCTGTTCGTGATCGTCGCCGTGGATGGCGCGGATGCCTGCGTGGTTCAGAGTGGTCAGGGTCCGGTGACGTCACAGCGATAGAGCGCGCCGATCTCCTCCGGGCGACCAGAATCTGTGGCCGTGGCATTCCAGTTCGCAGGCTCTACAACCTGACACTGGGCCTCGAGGTAGCGGCTGATGTCGTTCGCATTCGGACCGCCGGCCCGGCCCAGCCCGCCACCCCACAAGACGAAGCGCACCTCTCCCGCGGCCACGCGCCCGGCCAGGCCAGCCGAGTCGAGGATCGGATCATTGCCGCCGAAGCCGCCGGCATACAACACCGGACGACCCGTGGCCAGCACGTACTCGGCCCCCTGTTGCGAACTCGGTACGACCAGCAGGTACTTGACGTCGCTGGAGTGGGCCTGCAGATAGTCTACAAGCGCCGGGTCCGCCGAGCGTGCGTTCGGTTTCAGCGTTCGTTCAGGCGCGCCCGTCACATTGTCGGCCCGTGGTGCGCGCGCACCAAAGGCCGATTCCACGACGGCGCCATACGCTTGAGGCAGGCCGCCGTTTTCGGTGACATACAGCATCGTCAGGGTCGACCAGACAAAGGGCACGATCACGAGCCCAACGGCCACGCCGGCGACACCCAACTCCGCCCATCGGCTGCTCATCGATCGTACGCCGGCCATCGCCGCGACCATGCCGGCCAACACCAGCGCGAACGGCACGCCTAACCACATGCCGAATTGCCCGTATACCGATGCCGCATAGGTCTGGAAGATCAGCGTGGTGAGGGCTGCGGCGCCCAACACCGCGATGAAGCGACCGGCGTCCGCGGTTCGCCAGCTCCAGAGCAGGCTGAAGCCAACCGCCACAATCGCAGCCAACGGTGCGCCGAGCATTGTCAGGTAGTACTGGTGGAAGAACTGAGCCACGCTGAAGAAGACGGCGCCGGTCATCAGCCAGCCACCCCAGAGCAAAGCCGCCCGACGCAGGTGATCGCGCCGCGGGTCCGGCACACCGCTCCTGTCGCGCCACACCCTCCAGGCCAGCGTGCCGAGGGCGATCAGGGCGAACGGCAGCAGCCAGCTGACCTGCGCTGCCAGCCCCGACTGAAACAACCGCAGCGGGCCGGCCGAGCCGGTGCCGAAGGCGCCGCCAGCCCCGCCCGGGCCGCCGCCCGGAAATCCGCCGTCCTGGCGCCCGCCGCCCGCGAAAGGAAACGAGCCCACGCCGGGCGCCGGGTTGGTGGCATCTGGCGGTGTTGCACCCTGTGGGGGCACGGCTGCTCCGCCGCCGGCGCGACCCGGTCCGCCGATCAGGCGCTCGATACCGTTGTAGCCCAGGATAAGTTCGATCTCGGAGTTGGTCGTGCTGCCGCCAACATACGGCCTCCGATCTGCCGGTGTGAGATCCACGCTGACCGCCCACGAGAGCGAGACCCCGAGCAGCACAACGGTCGTGGCGGCGAGCTTGAGGGCCTTGCTCCTCCAGCCTGCCGCACTCCCAAAGAAGTACAGGGCGTAGAACGCTGGCAACGGCAGATATGCCTGGAGCATCTTGATGTTGAAACCAATGCCGACCAGGAGTGCGCCGACCAGCAGCCAGCGGAGCCTGTCAGTCTCAGTGGCTTTGGTGAAGGCCCAGGCCGCCAGCAGCAGCGTGAAGACGAGGATGCCGTCGGGGGTGTTGTTGCGCTCCACCGCGATCGATACCGGTGTGAGGGCGAGCACGAGCGCGGCCAGCACGGCCGGCCAGTTGCCGAACGACCGGCGGATCAGGTGGAAGAGGACGACGATCGAGCCCAGGCCGGCGAGGAGGTTGGGCAGAACGACGGCGAAGCCCGTGACGCCGAACACGGCGGCGGAAGCCGTCTCGAGCCAGAGACCGACCGGCGGTTTATCGACCGTCACCGATCCACCCGGCTCGGCGGCCGCGAAGTAGAAGTTGTTCCACGATTGCAGCATGCCTTTAACGGCAGCCGTGTAGTACGTGTTCGAGTCGCCAATCGCCGCGAGATTGCCGAAGCGCAACGCCGCGCCGAGGATCACCACGCCGACGAGCGCGGCCCAGGGCCACCCTCGCCCCAGAGTTCGCCGTCCGACTGTCCCGTTTGCCATTCCCGCGCACCTCACGAGCTGGGCACGATTTCGTTCGTCACGCCTCGGCCTCTATGGGGTGATCGTAGCCTGTCTCAGGCAAGAAACGGCTGAGACTTCGGAAGCGCCTTCTCGCGCCGCTCCCCGACCGGGTGGGTGGTGACACTCTGGCGAAGCAGGGCAGGTCGGGCTATGACCAGCAGAAGACGTGTTGTCGCAGGGTTTGGTGGCCGATCAAAGTGGCGAGGTCGATCTGACCCAGGCGTTCGCCGCCCAGGAAGTCGGGCAGGCGCAAGACCCAGGAGCGGTGATTGAGTTGCGGTCCTGCCTGGCCGGGCGACGTGCGGTATTCCATCGTGATGCACGTGCTGAGCCCAAGCCGATCCACCACAAAACGGGCGCCGCCCACCGATACTGCGGCTTTCTCAGGCATATCGCGCGCGGAGGCCCAGCGCCAGGCGATGCCCGACAGGCCGCACAGGCTCAAAATGGCCAGGAGGCCGCAGATGGATAGCAGGGCCAAACGTGAGAGATGGCTCGGCTCGGTTCCGTGACGGGTCATGGGCGTTTCGATGGCGCACCTTCTCGCGCATCGCCAGCCAGTCGTATCGAGCAACGCTCACGCTGAAGGTCGGCAAGACCCTGGCGTGAGCGCTGCTCGATCAGAAGCGTCACAGGCTCATGGCTCCAGCGTCTCGATCTGGGACGGGTCTGTCACGTAGATCACAGGATCGCCTTGATACCACTCGATCAGGCCCGTCACGCGTACCTTTTGCCCGACCGCATACAGAGTCTCGGGTGGGGCAGCGAAGTGGCCCCACTCGTGGTTCAGGATGCGCACCACGAATGCGCCGCGGTGTGGCGCCTGGAAGCCCAGGTACACGGCCTTGCCATTGTTGAACACGTCCGCGAGCACGCCCTCGACGGTTCGGGTCTGTCCGGCGTAGTCTCCCGCGTCGATGTAAGGCACTACCGTTGCATCGGCCGCAGGCACGGCAACCGCCTTCGCCGCGATCGTCTCACGGACGCTGTCTTCCACCGACGCCCCGGCTGATTGCGCGGTCGGGTTCCCGGCTTCCAGGGCCAGCACAGTTCCGTCCGTGCTGACGTACAGCATCAGGCCGTTGCTGATGACCCACGAGGCGTAGCCACTCCAGTACTGGTCGTAGACCTTTCCCTGGTTGTAGTAGATATAGAAACCCGCAGGCAGCGAGCGCGAGTCGCCATCCTGGAGCAAACCGTTGGCGCAGTAGTGCCCCGAGCTGAAACCACAGTTGCTGGCAGAGGTGATCAGGTGTGGCAGGTCCGAAGTAGTGATCGGGTTCGAACTGCTGCCCCGTGAGCTCGAGCGATCCTGGATCAGGTGAGCGATGCCGAACATCCAGTGGCCACCAAAGAGTTGGTTGCCGGCCATGGAGAGATTGGCCTGCTCGTCGGTCGGGAAGAAGGTGTTGTTGATGAAACGCACATCACCCGCCTGATAACCCGACACTGTGGAGCCGTCGAGCAGCAACTCGCCGAAGCGCGAATCCCACCGTCCTTCACACGGGGTTTTCAAACACGGCGATCCTCGCATGACCACATAGGCGACTTCCTGTCCATTGCCCAGGGCCTTGATCACGGGCTGCGGGCCCATCGGCATGTAATCGCCGTCGCCGAAACCGCCGTGGCCAACATTGGTGGCAAACGGGACGGCCCCGTTGTCCAGATCCATCACAAAGAGCGCCTGGTATTCGGGCCGCGACTGCAGATTGGAGCGCATCGCGGCATTGGCGTTCGGCCACGGGCTCCAGGTGTACAACGATGCCCAATCCAGGCGCTGCTTGATCAAGACATAGCCATGGCTTTCGGCGATCACGGGCCAACCGTACGACGCTTCGGCCAATGTGCTTGACGAGCTTCCCGGGTTGCCACCGGTGCGTGTGCCCGGTTTTGCTCTCCAAAGCCGACTGCCATTCGTGTTGCTGATCGCATGGACATACAGGTCGCTGCTCACCACAATGACGCTGTTTCGCGACGGCGAATACGCCGGCGGTGTGTGAACGGCTGATCCCGCGTCGTAGCTCCACAGCTGGCTCAGGCTGGTCTTGCTGACCGCATAGACCTGATTGCCCATCGCGAAGATGACCCGGTCGCCAACGACGGCCGGTGGCAAGGGCAGTGTGCTGGTTCCCCCGGTGGCGAACTGGCTTGTGGTCTGGCCAGCGCTGGCGTTCAACTTGTAAAGCGTGCCGTTGGCCGAGACGACGAACACGGCGCCGGTCTCGGCATCGTAGGCCGGGGTCGAGTTGATGTTTCCACCGGGGCGGCCGTTCCAAACCACCGACCCGCTCGCCTGGCTCAAGGCATAGACGCCGTTGCTTCCAGCCGCAATGTAGACCCGCCCGCCACCCGTAATCGGCTGGCTGTTTCGCGGCAGCTTCATCTTCCCGGACATGATGGCGCCAGTGCTGGTCGGGCCATTCCAGGCCCACTTCCAGCGCCATGGGGCCGATACGACTTGATCTGTGTAGCCTGTGCGTTGGGGGTCATGCGCATGCTGGGTCCACTCTGTGCCGGTCGGTGGTGTGACCGGCGGTGAGGGCGAAGCAGGCGGGTTGGTCGAAGGATACGTCCGACTGACTTGCGGCAGATAGAGGACCTGTCCACCTGACTGGGCAGCCACGGTGACCTGTTGCCCGGGGACCAGGCTCAACAGGGTCACGCAACTGACCAGGATTGAAGCTAGAGCACGCCAAGGTTTACCCATTCGGTTCCATCCATTCCAGGAAACCCTTTTCCTTAAATGTTAGAGACCCTATCGTACGCGCTGTCGGCGCGCGGGCCATCCTCGGGAGTATCCAACCGCGCTCAGCAGTTTTACCGAATGAATAGATGACCCGGTCCACCCCCTGCCATGCACTTTGACTGATGCAAGAGTCGCATCAAACACGATGCACTGTGCAATCGTGCGCCCGAAAAGCCTAGCATGATTATCTGGAACGCAAGGTGAACGCGCAGACAGAAAGAGACGTTCCGACCATGAGGACGTGGATCGAACCGGGACGCCCCGGCCTCTATGGCGCGGTGTTATGAGGCCACCAACTATCCATGCGGTCCTTCGCTTCGCGCCAACTCAGGCTGTCTCGCCCGATGGCCGGCGGTGGCACCAGGTAGTCCCAGGGGAAGATAGGACCGTCGCTCGTGCCAGAGTAGGCGACCGTGATCCGGTCGATGTCAGGCGCCGCGGCGCACGAACCAAAGCATGAAAAGGAGGCGCCCTCGCGCCAGTAATCCTCGTCGCACCCCATCCAGTAATGGCCGGGACCGATCAACAGGAGTTCTTCCCCGACCACTGCCGAGCGGCGTCCTTCAGGATGAAGCTGATGGCAACCGAGCCTGCGTCGGCGTTGCCAACCAGGGAGGCCTCGACCGCGCGATCGTCCGGGAAGTTGAGCGACAGATCATAAGTGACGTCTCTTGATAGCGAGCGGAATCCCAGGCCAGTGCGGTCGACCTGCGCCAGGGCCGCCAGGAAGGGCTGCAGTTTCTCATCCTCAAGGGTGATGCGATAGGCAACCGTCGTTCCGCCGGGGTACGGCTGCGGTGTGCCCAGGGTCGCGTGGTAAGGCACAGTCGGATCAAGCGCCGCGCCACTCATGCCAGACCGGATGACAGCGCTCAGCACCAGTGCAGCGAGGATGCACGCCGCCAGGATCAGGATCCGTCCGCAGGGCCGCCTGACGACCTCCGCCGCTCAATCGCCGGCGATCGGGATCACCTCGGCCTCGGTCGGCGAACTTCGACGGAGATGCTTGGGCTTGACCTCCGGGCATTCCCAGGCGTTGCCAGGCGTCTGCATGCGCAGCG
Organism: uncultured Anaerolineales bacterium; assembly: GCA_964480865.1. Lineage (GTDB taxonomy): Bacteria > Chloroflexota > Anaerolineae > Anaerolineales > UBA6663 > UBA6663. Next base: position 18,713 of record CAYZRP010000007.1, read on the forward strand.
ACGTGAACTTGGGCAGGATGCCGCAGGCGAAGCAGCGTTCGCGACAGTCGATGCGCGTCTGGCCGCGCAGGCTCCAGCGATAGTCCTCGGCCAGGAACTGCTTCTTGACAGCGATGTCGATGTGCTCCCACGGGAAGGTCTCGTCGATCAAACGCTCGCGATGCGTGTAGAAACGCGGGTCGAGACCGACCTCCTCGAAGCACTCGAGCCAGGCCGTGTAGTTGAAGTGCTCCTGCCAGGCGTCGAAGCGGATGCCCTTGCGGTGCGCGGCGCGCAGCACGGCGCCAAGGCGTCGATCGCCGCGCGAGAACCAGGCTTCGAGCTGGGTCTCTTCGGGGTTGTTCCAGTTGAGCTTGAGCCCGGGGCCGCGCAACTCGCGTTTGAGCAGGGCCTGCTTGGCCCGGATCTGTTCGATCGAGTCGCAGGCCACCCACTGGAACGGCGTGTGCGGCTTGGGCACGAAGGTGCTGACGCCGGCCGTCACGCTGACCTTGTTGCCCACGATCTTGCGGCCTTCATCGCGGACGCGTTTGCAGACGTCGGCGATAGCCTGCACGTCCTCGAGTGTCTCGGCCGGGTGGCCGATCATGAAGTACAGCTTGACGTGCGTCCAACCGCGCTCGAACACGGCCCGCGTGGTCTCGAGCAGTTGTTCGGTCGACACCGGCTTATTGATGATCTCGCGCATGCGCTCGGTGGCGGCCTCGGGCGCGAAGGTGAAGCCGCCGCGCTTGTTGTCCTTGAGCGCCTCCATCAGTTCGACCGACGCGCTCTCGATCCGCAGCGACGGCAGCGACACGCTCAGGTGCTTGCCGGCGAAGCGCTCGCCGACCTTGCGCACAAGATCGACGACATCGCCGTAGTCGGACGAGGACAGCGACAGGAGCGCGATCTCTTCGAAGCCCGTGTTCTTGAGCCCTTCCTCGATGGCGTCGACGATGGCCGCGATCCGGCGCTCGCGCACCGGGCGGGTCACCATGCCGGCGTGGCAGAAGCGACAGCCGCGCGTGCAGCCCCGCATGATCTCGACGGCGAAGCGGTTGTGGATGGTCGAGATGTACGGCACGATCGGGCGGGTGGGTGGTGGCGGCAGCATCGCCACGATGCGCTTGAGCACCTTGGCGGGGGCGGCCGGGTCGGCGGCCAGCACGGCCGCGATCGTGCCGTCTTCGTTGTACTCGGGCCGATACAGCGCCGGGACGTAGACGCCCCAGATGCCGGCCAGTTTGCGCAGCAGCTCGATCTTCGGCGCGTCGCTGGCTTTCCACTCGCCCAGGGCCTTGAGGATGTCGAAGATGACTTCCTCGCCCTCGCCGACAACGAACGCGTCGATGAAATCGGCCATCGGCTCAGGATTGTAGGTGCTGTGCCCGCCCGCGATGAACAGCGGCATCGTCCGCGGATCGCGCTCAGCGGCCAGCAGGGGCACCCCGGCCAGGTCGATGAAATTGACGGCGTTCGAATAGAGCTGCTCGTACGGGATCGACAGCCCGACCAGGTCGAACTCGCTGACTGGCCGCTTGCTCTCGAGCGCGAAGAGCGGCATCCCGGTCGCGCGCATCGCGGTCTCCATGTCGGACCAGGGCACGAAGGCGCGCTCGGCCAGCATGTCGTCGCGGCGGTTGATCAGATCGTACAGGATGGCGAGGCCAAGGTTGGGCGTGCCGATCTCGTAGACGTCCGGGAACGCCAGACAGACCTTGAGACGGGCGCCGGCCCAGTCTTTGGCGATCGAGTTCAACTCGCCGCCGGTGTACCGGCCGGGCTTGCTGACGCCGGGCAGGATACGTTCGAGCGCCTGGGGGATGGAATCAGGATGCATACGCTCGAATTATAAGACGTTGAGGCCGAAGTGTCAGGCGTGTTTGATCCGGAATAAGAAACCCGAAGTTCGAACGACGAGTCTTCTGGACCGAGACTCGTCATTCGCACTTCGAGTTTCTGGTCGTTTCAACGTCGTTCGCACTTCGGGTTTCTTGTCGCCTCGACACCGTTCGCACTCCCGGTTTCTTATTCCGTTTCGAGCCGCGCCTCCAGTTCCTCCCACTCAACAGCCGTCTGGCGGCCCAGTTCGAACTCGGCCGTCAGCCACGCATGCAACGCCAGAAGCTCCGGATCGTCCTTCGCCAGCTCGCGGCCGGTGTGCTGCCTGATGACGAAGATCAGGCCGGCCAGCCCAGACTCGCGTGTCAGGCTGACCTCCAACGGCCGGCCGAGCAGGGCCGGCACGTCGAACGGCGCGTACATCCACCAGAACTTGTTGAGCCCGTCGGCGTGGATGCCGGCGCGCGTGCGATGCGCGTCTTTGCCGAAAAGCGGGTAGGGCGCCGGCACGCCGTGGCCCATGCCCTGGTAGAGCTCGGCCAGGTCGTTGAGCGCCTTGAAGTCGGGCGCGCACCGGTCGAAATAGCCCATGCCGATGAGATGCAGCAGGACGCCCTCGAGCGGTGCATTGCCCGAACGCTCGCCCTTGCCGAGCAGGGTTCCGTTGATTGCCGCGCAGCCGGCCTGCACCGCAGCCAGGCAGTTGGCCACAACCAGGTGCGTGTCGTTGTGCGGGTGGAACTCCAGATCCTCGGCCGCCAGCCCAAGCTCGCGCAGTTCGCGGATCATGCGCGGCACCGAGCGCGGCCAGTCGACGCCTTCGTAAGGAAGGCCCAGGCCGAGCGTGTCGCACACTCGAAAGCGCGGCCGTTGCTCCGGCCCATACGTGCTCGCGCGCTCGATCACGGCGGTCACGAACGGCAGCATGAACTCGCGCGGCGCCCGCGTCGCATCCTCCAGGTGAAGCCGCGGCCGAATGCCGGCGTCGAGCACGCGCGTGACCGCATCGAGATAGGCGCTGGCCGCAGCCGCCCGCCCGCCGGGCGTGAACTTGTGGAAGGTGTGGTAGTCGGAGGCCGAGGCGAGCATCCCGGTCTCGCGGATCCCGAGGTCGGCGATCAGGCCGACGTCTTTGACGCTGGCGCGGATCCAGGTCGTTGGCTCGACGGGCGCGCCGGCCCTGTGTAACTCGAGCGCGGCCTCGAGCATGGCCCGGTCCGACGCGCGGTAGGCGAAGAACTCGGCCTGGCGGATCGCGCCGCTCGTGCCCGTGAAGGCGTTCATAAGGTCGTAGATCTTCACGCCTTGCTCGACCGTCAGCGGTAGGCCGCCCTGTTGGCCGTCGCGATGGGTGGTCTCGGTCGTCCAGACAGCGGCCGGCAGGGTCGCGGGTCGTTCGGTCCACACATAGCGCGGGAAGTCACGCCGAGGGAACGCGGCTTCAAAGTAATCGGGTTGGGGGATGTCGACGATGTTCATGGCCTGCATGGTAGAATGCGACCATCAATGTCGTCAATCTTGATTCACTAATCAATATTGGTGGAGGATTCGCATGGCCGGCTACTACTCGGCGGCAGAAGCCGCGCAACTGCTGGGCGTCAGCCGCGCCACGTTGTACGCGTACGTCAGCCGCGGCCTGATCCGGTCTGAGAAGACCGGCGATGCTCACGCGCGACGCTACGTCGCCGCCGACGTAACGCGCCTGGCTCAACGTCAGGCGGCGCGCAAGGATCCGGGCACCGTTGCGACCGAGGCGCTGAAGTGGGGCGAGCCCGTCCTCGAGTCGGCGTTGACGCTGATCGACGACGGCCGCCTGTACTACCGCGGCGTTGAAGCCGTGCCGTTCTCGAAGACGGCCACACTCGAGGAGGCGGCGGCGTTGCTGTGGGGCGGTCCACTCGAGTCTTCGGATCGGCTCGCCAGCGCCGCGATCCGGCTGCCCATGGATCTTGCGCCGCTGGCCCGGTTTCAGACGATGTTGCCGCTTGCCGCTCAGCAGGATCCGGCGGCGTTCGATCTCGCGCCCGCTGGCGTGCGCCGAACCGGGCTGCGCATCCTCAGGCTGCTGACGGGCCTCGCTCTCGGTCATGCGCCGGAGATGGAGCCGGTCGCCGAACAACTCGCGCGTGGCTGGCGCTGTACGGCGGCGGGGCGACGTCTGATCGAGCAGGCGCTTGTGCTCTGCGCCGATCACGAGTTGAACGTGTCGGCGTTCACGGTGCGTTGCGTGGCGTCGAGCGGCGCGTCGCTTTACGCGGCCGTCAATGCCGGGCTCTCGGCGCTGCAGGGCTGGCGGCATGGCGGCATCGTCGAGCGCGTCGACGCGCTGCTGACGGCCTGCGACGAGCGTGGCGTCGGCCCGACGGTGCGCGATGTCATGAGCCAGGGCCAGCGGTTGCCGGGCTTCGGACATGTGCTCTACCCGGAGGGCGATCCGCGGGCGCGGGCCCTGATCGGTTCGCTCGAGGCGGCGCTGCCCAGGCGCCCGGTCGTGCGGCTGGCGCGATCCATTGCGCGGCACGCCGAAACAACTCTCGGCGAACGCCCGACACTCGACTTCGCCCTGGCCGTCATCGCTCGCGGGCTGGCGCTGCCGGCGGGATCGGGCCTGACGCTCTTCGCGCTGGGTCGGACGGTGGGCTGGGTCGGGCACGCGCTCGAGGCGTACGAGCGCGGGGAACTCATCCGACCACGGGCTCGCTACGTCGGCCCGGCGATCGATCGGGCGGCGTAGCACTTGGGAATCAAACGAGCGGGCCCAAGTGGCCCGCTCGTTGTTCTTCTCTCGGTTGTGGTGCGATCAGATGTCGGCGCTTGTCTCGGCGCTCTTGCGGCCGAGCAAGTCGTCGATCTGCTTGCGGCCCTCGCTGACGGCACCCTTGCCGCGCTCGGCGAGTTCTTCGCCCTTGGCGCGGGCTTCGGCGGCGAGTTTCTCGGCCCGATTGCGTGCGGAAGAGGCAGCCTCTTCTGCGCGGCGCCGGGCGTCTTCGCCGTAGGTGGCGGCCTGGTCGCGGATCTCGATGCTGCGTTGGCGGATCTGGGCGCGGGTTTCCTCGCCCGATTGCGGCGCCATGATCAGCGCGACGGCCGCGCCGACGAGGCCGCCGATGATGAACCCGGTGAGGAAGCTGCCAATTTCGCTGTCGGATGACTCGGACATGGTCCTTCTCCTTGGTGTTGCGTTGGCCGTTGCGTTCAGCGGCGGAAGATGCCGCCGAGTTGGTTGAAAGTGTCCACGATCCGGCTGAGCCCCGCGACGTAGGCGTTCAACTTGATCACGGGCTCGGCGACGTTCTCACTTAAGAACACGGCAGTGCCCCGAACGGTGCGCACCGTTTCCTGAGTCGCCTCGAGGATGGGCTTCAGTTCGTTGCGCAGCAGGTTGGTGAGCAGCGCGATCTGCACGGCCACCACCGTCAGAGCGATGCCGATGAAGACCATCATCAGCGCCATCAGGATGATGAAGACGTCGCGGACCGCGGCGGCCTGGGTCGGGTTCTGAACCAGGAAGACGGCTCCAATAATCAGGCCGATCAGGATCAGGAGGGCCACGATCGCGGCCACGATGATCCCGGTCTTCTGCTGGGGCGTCATCCCCTCGGGCTCAGGCTCGATGGGCGGTTGCGTGGGCCGCACCGGTTCGTACGGCGGAGGCACCACCCCTTCGGGCGCCGCTCCGTCGCTGGGGTAGGTGGGTGCGGTGGTCATAGGTCGAGATTATAACGCACCGAATCGGCTGGTTTTCGCGCTTCCAGCTCGTTCGGCCACGTCGCTCGGGGAGCGAGGCATCCTGGCGGTTGGCTCCGAAGGGTTGTTGTCATGGTTCCCTCGTGCGTGCGCGGCGGCTCTCTCCGCGCACGTCGTCGTGTATCAAGACCCGGGTCAGGGCGAGCGCCAGAGCGCTGCCCAGCGTGGCCATCAAGAGATTGAGCGCGCCGACCTGCAGGGCGTGCACGCCGACCAGGTCGCCGGTGACGTGGCCGAGCGCGAACCCGAGCCAGCTCGCCACAAGAAAGAACACGAGCCGGCGGGCGTCGCCGCCTTGCCAGACGTGAAAGGCGGCTCCAAACAGCGTCGCCAGGCCGATCGCCAGCAGGAAAGTGGGCAGGGTCATACGGTCCTCGACACGACGTCGGCCTGTCGAACGTCGCTCGCGTTTCGAGCGATCAGGCCGCCGCCCAGACAGACGTCGTGCTGATAGAACACAGCGGCCTGGCCAGCGGTTATATCACGCAGGTTCTGCTCGAACAACACGCGCACGCCACCGCTCGCGAGCGGTTCGATCGTCGCCGGCTGCGGCGCCGCTTTGTAGCGGATCTTGACCTCGGCCGTGATCGGCCCCTCTGGCGCGACGCCGCTGATCCAGTGCACGGCTGGCACCGTCAGCTCTCGATGACCCAGCTCGTCGGCGGTGCCGACGACGAGCGTGTGGGTGGCCGGCTCGAGCGCGATCACGTAGAGCGGATCGAGGCTGGCCACACCCAGACCCTTGCGCTGGCCGATGGTGTACAGCGGCAGGCCCTGGTGCTCGCCGACCACGGCGCCGTCACGACGCACGATCGGGCCGGGCTGCAGGATCTCTGGCGCATGGTCGCGCAGGAATCGTCGATAGTCGCCGTCGGCCAGGAAGCACAGGTCCTGGCTCTCGGGTCGCTCGGCCACCGGCAGCCCGATCTCACGGGCGATGCCGCGCACCTCAGGTTTGGTCAGTTCACCCAGCGGAAACATCGCGTGCCCCAGCTGGGCCTGGCCCATCACGCTGAGCACGTACGACTGATCTTTCTTGTCGTCGACGGCCTTGAGCAATTGGAAGCCGCTCGTCGCATCGCCGCCGACCCGGGCGTAGTGCCCGGTGGCCAGGTAGTCGGCGCCCAGGTCGAGCGCCTGATCGAGCAGGAAGCTCCAGCGGATATGCCGGTTGCATTCGAGACACGGGTTCGGCGTCAGCCCGGCGGCGTAGCTGTCGATGAAGAAGTCGACGATGCGCTGCTTGAACGTCGACTGCGCGTCGATCGCGTAGAACGGGATGCCGAGCTGCCCGGCCACGCGCCGCGCCTGGGCGAGGGCATCCGGCGTGCAGCAACGGTTGAACGCGACGTCCGACGTCGGCTCACCCCACAGCCGCATCATCATGCCGATGACCTCATGGCCCTGCTTCACGAGCAGCGCGGCGGCCACGCTGCTGTCGACCCCGCCGGACATGGCGATGACGACTCGGGCCATCACATCACCGCAGCGGCCGGCTCGGGGGGAGCGGGGCGCAGGGTCTGTCCGGCGCGGGCGCGCAGTTTGGCGACAAGGCCGGGCAGGATCTCGAGGACGTTGTCGACGTCGCCGGTCGTGGTGTCGCGCCCGACGGTCAGGCGCAGCGAGCCGGCCGCCCACTCGGGCGTCAGGCCGCAGGCGAGCAACACGCTCGACGGGCGCGGGTCACCGGTTTTGCAGGCCGAGCCCGACGATGCCGCGATGCCGGCCAGATCGAGGTGCATCAACAGCGCGTTGCCGTCGACGCCCTCCAGCGCGAACGAGGCATGGTTCAGCAGGCGCTGGCTCAGATGACCGGTGAGCAGGCTGTTTGGGATGTTCGTCAACACACCCGCGATCAGGCGATCGCGCAGCGTCGTGAAGCGCGCGTTGTGGATCTCGCGCTCGGCGGCCGTGATCTGTAGCGCCGACGCCAGACCGACGATCAAGGGCACGTTGGGCGTGCCCGCACGCAGGCCGCGCTCATGGGCTCCGCCGGTCTGGGTCGGCATGAGCGACGTGCCCGGCTCGACGTAGAGCGCGCCGACTCCCTTGGGCCCGTAGGCCTTGTGCGCGCCGAGCGCCATCGTCGTGACGCCCAGCTTCGACACGTCGAGCGGCAGTTGCCCGGCGGCCTGAACGGCATCGACATGCAGGGCAACGCCGGCCGCTCGGGTGATGGCCGCGATCTCGGCGATAGGGTTGATCGTGCCGATCTCGTTGTTGCCGTAGATCACGGCGACCACGGCGGTGTCGTCGCGCAGCGACGCCGCCACGGCCTCGGGTCGAACCTGACCGAAGCGATCGACAGGCACCACGGTCAGGTCAAAGCCAAAGTGATCGCGCAATTGATGGCAGGTGGCGAGGACGGCCTCGTGCTCGACCGGCGTGGTGATCAGATGTCGGGCGCCACGTCGTTCGCGCTCGGCCAGGGCGATGCCGCGCAACGCGAGGTTGTCGGCCTCGGAGCCGCCACTTGTGAAGAGAATCGCGTTCGGCGAACAGGCCAGCACCTGAGCCACTGTTTCGCGGGCGCGCTCGAGCGCGTGCTCGGCGCGCTGGCCAAAGCCGTGTACCGACGACGGGTTACCGAAGTGTTCGGTGAAATAAGGCAGCATGGCCTCCACGACGCGTGGGTCGACCGGCGTGGTCGCTGCATAATCCATGTAAATGGGGGCCATATGCCGAGATTGTATCGCAAGGCCCCGGGCGCGGACATCAGACGTCACGCGAGCATCGTCGGCCGTCGCTGACAGCCCCTGAGTGTCAGAGGAAGGTGTCGAGCGAAACCAGTTGGAGGCTGTACGCGGATGGCGCGGATGGGGACCGATGACGCGGAACCCCTTCCTGCATCGCTCCGCGCCATCCGCTAAAATCCGCGTGATCCGCGCACAGATCTGGTTGTCTGAAAATGGCTTTACAACGCCAAAGGCTGCAACGCTCGGCGGTTTATGCCCACGCTGTGACACGTCGGTCGGCCAGGATCGCGGTGTCGGGTATCATCTCGGCATGCCCGCCGAGACGTTTGCGCACGAACTCGAAATGCACGTCATCGCGCTCAACCGCGAGTTGTGGGCCGAGAGCACAGGCCAGAGCGTCAACCAGAGCGCGGTCTTCCGCGCGACGCAGGCCATCGCCCACCTGACCGAGACCCTGCTGGCCGACGCCGACCCGGTCTGGCGCCGTTATGGCGTGCAACTGTGGGCCGAGTCGCGCATCCGCACACGGGACGAGCGCATCTCGGATCTGCTCGACGAGCATGCGCGGGTGCGCGAGCTTGTCAGCAGCGCCGGTCCGCTGACCTGGCGCAACTGGCGGACCTTCGAGCGCGAAGCCTCGGCCGAGCAACTCGAAGCCGGTCTCGAGGCCCTGATCTCGGCGACGGCGCCACTCGTGCCCGCACTCCAAAACCGGCTGGACCAGACCCGCGCCGATTACGCGGCCCATGGCCTGGACCCGATCGAGGTATTCGCGTGGCGCGAGGGCCTGACCGTCGCCGAGTTGCGCACGCGGCTGCAGCACGAAGCCGTGGCGGCGCGCGAGGCCTTCCACCACAGCTTCCACTCGCTCAGTCACGCCGTCTTCGGCCGCGCACCGGGTGCCGCTGAACTTCACGCCCTGTACCTCAACCTCATGTACACGCCGACCGACTCGATCTTCGACGACGTGGCGACCGAGGTCGAGCGTGCGTTGGCGCAGATGGACAGCGTCGGCTTCCCGCTGAGCAGCATCCCGTTGGATCTGACCGACCGGCCGCGCAAGTCGCCCGGCGCGTTCTGCTTCCCGCTGGCGATCCCGCACGACGTGCGCATCTCAGTCCGCATGACGTCGCGCCACCACCTGGCCGACATGCTCTACCACGAGCTCGGCCACGCCGCTCATTTCTCGGCGATCAACCCCGATCTCTCGTTCGTCGACCGCTACTGGATCGAGTCCGGCGTGCACGAGACGTTCTCGACGCTTTTCGAATCGTTGCTGGGTGAGCCGCTCTTCCTGTCTGAGGAGCTTGGGCTCTCGTCCGAGTCGGTCGATGCTTTGGTGGGTTTCGCGACCTTCAAACGTGCGCTGACGATGACGAAGCAGTCGGCCACAGCGTTGGCTGCAATGGATTGTTGGGAAGAAGGCCTGGACTGGACTCAGACAGAAGCGCGGCACCGTCTGTACCTGCGCGGAGATCTTGGCATCACGGCGCCCGCCGGCTATGGGCGGCTCGATCCCTTCCTGCAATCGACGAGTGTGTACCCGGCCGGATATGTCCTGGCCGAACTCCGCGTCGCCGTGTGGGTACGGGCGTTGCGCGCGCTCGGCGGCGAGGCCTGGTGGCGCTCATCGGCCGCCCAGGCCGACATCCGCGCGCGCATGCACGCCGGCGCCCTGGCGCAGCTTCCTCTCGATTGACGACATCTCAGGCGGTGGAAGGCTCGTCGGGCGGCGGCTCGACAGCCGCTGACGCGCGCGTGTCTGCGTCGGCATCGGCCGGCGGCAGCGTCTCGCCGGATTGTGCGGCCGTCTGCACGAACTCGGGCGTCTCGTAGACGCGCTCGGGCTCAGGCTGACGCGTGGCACAGTACGGGCAGGTGGACCAGGCGAGGTCGATCAGTTGCCCGCACGACACGCACGGTTTTTTCAGGCGCGTCAGACAGTTGGGGCAGAGTTGCCAGGCTTCGTCGACCTGGCGACTGCAGCCCGGGCAGACGCGGCGTTCCTCGATCTCCTGCAGCAGTGCTTCTTCCTCGAGGCTTTGCTCGTACTGCTCGGCCAGGGTTTTCGGCGGCCGCAGGATGAGGTAGATCAGCAATCCAGGCAGCAGCAGCACGGCGACGACCAGCGCGGCCATCACCTGCGCGAGCAGATCACGGCTGCGCGCGCGCATATCCCGGAAGGTCCAGATCACGAGGCTGAGCCACAGCGCAGCCAGAAACGCGCCGACGAAAGTGACGGCCCACAACACGGCCTCGGAGAGCGCACTGATGTCGATCGACATGGGCGCCGATTATAATATGGAGACCGCATCGCCGCGACCGACCCGAGGCAATACAGGTGAGGCCCGGGTCAAAGACATTGGATCGCGAACCGGTAGTTTTGGCCGCGAATTGCGCGAACGGGTAGTGAGAGTCATCCCCCATTGCCTGCAAGACCAATCTATTCGCGCAATTCGCGGCAAAAAAAGCTGATGAATCGAATCTGACAAGGGGGCATGTGACAGGGAAGACCACACGCATTCGTGATCTGGCTCCGACCGATCGGCCGCGCGAGCGACTGATCGCCGAAGGGCCGGGCGCGCTCTCGACACCGGAGTTGCTGGCGATCTTGCTGCGCGTGGGCGTGCGCGGCGAAAGCGCCGTGCGATTGGCCGAACGCCTGCTGGCCCAGGTCGGCGGGCTGACGGGTTTACATCGCGCTGGCCATGCGGACCTCAGCGCCTTGCGCGGCGTTGGTGCGGCGAAGGCTGCTCAACTCATGGCAGCAGTCGAGCTTGGCCGGCGCATCGCCAGGGCCGGGCACGGCGAACGCCCGACGATCCGCAGCGCCGCCGACGTCCACGCCCTGATCGGCTACGAACTCATGGCCCGTGAGCAGGAATATCTGCTCGTGCTGGTCCTCGACACACGTAACCGTTTGATCCGACCTCCGCTCGAGGTCTATCACGGCTCGCTCAACACATCGCTGATACGTGTTGGCGAGATCTTCCGACAGGCCATCAAAGACAACGCGGCCGGGATCATCGTCGCGCACAATCACCCCAGCGGCGATCCCTCACCGAGCGCTGACGACGTCTCAGTCACGCGCGCGATCAAGGATGCTGGCGCGCTGCTCGACATCGCCTTGCTCGACCACATCGTCATCGGCCGAGACGGATACGTCTCGTTGCGTGAACGTGGTTTGATGTAGTTCGGAGAGACCGGCCGCGGATCGCGGGGATCAGCATTGGGCACGCATGTGTTTTGCACTTGATGGAAGAAACTTCCGCGCAATCCGCGGCATAAACAAACGTGCGGTTAATACACGTCCCCGGACCACAAAGGCAGCCGGAGCGTGAAGGTGCTGCCTTGATGAAGCCCGGCGCTGAAGAGGTCGAGCGTGCCGCCCATTCCCTCGGCGAGTTTGCGCGAGATTGCCAGGCCGAGCCCGGTGCCCCCGAACGGGCGCGTGCTGCTCCCATCCACCTGAACGAACGGCTGGAACAATCCGTGTTGGGCTTCGGCCGGGATGCCGATGCCGGTGTCTTCGACGGCCACAAAGACGGCATCGGCCCCGTTCGTGGCACGCAGGCGGACGTCTCCGCGAGGCGTGAATTTGAGCGCGTTGCCCACGAGGTTGAGCAAGACGTGTCGCACGTGTTCGGGGTCGGCGTAGGCGCGCACGTCGGGCGCCAGGCGGTTCTCGATCGACAACGTCACGCCTTGCTGGGCCGCGTTGGGGGCGAGCAGGTCGTAGACCTGGCTCATCGCCAGGCCGACGTCGACGGCCTGCAGCTCGACGGTCATCTGCCCGGCCTCGATCTTCGAAAGGTCGAGCAGTTCATTGATATGCGTCAGCAGCCGTAGCGCGGCGTCGTGGGCGGTGTTGACGAAGGCGCGCTCTTCGTCGCGATCCTGACAGACGTCGTCGAGCACGAGCCGCAAAGCGCCGAGGATGCCGGACAGCGGTGTGCGCAATTCGTGCGACGTGTTGGCCAGGAATTCGCCCTTGAGCTGGTTGGCGGTCTCAGCCGTTTGACGCGCTGTGGCGAGTTCGTCGAAGAGCTGTTGGTTGGCGATCGAGAGCGCGACCACACCGGCCGCGTGCCGCACGCGCTCGACGTCGACGGAAGAGACGGGGTGATGTTGATGATAGCCGACTATCAGGGCGCCGAGCACACGTTCGCCGATCAGCAGCGGCGCCGCCAGCAGGGTCTTGGCCGGGAGGCGTCGACTGGGCTCGGGCAGCAGCGGCGTCGGATGCAGCACGTCGGGCACAACCAGCGGCAGACCGGTCTCGATAACGAGATCAGCGATCTGGCGTTCGGTCGAGTGCGCCAGGTGCGCGCGATAGAGGTCGCGGATCGAGGCACTGCCAGCGCCTGGCTGACGGCGCTTCGTCACATCGTCCCAGAGCGTGATCGCGGCGCTATCGGCCTGGATCAACTCGACGACGAGGTCGGCCATGCGCTCGAGCAGGCTTGTCAGATCGGCGCCGCGCAGACCGCTGCGCGAGATCTCGTTGAGCGTCGAAAGATAGCGCGCGTCGTCCGCCAGGGCGGCGACGAGTTGCGTGCTGTGCAGGGCCGAAGCGGCGCGCTCGGCGAAGGCCGTCAGCAGGCGCTGGTCGCGCTCTGTGAACGATCCGGGCTGCGACCGCTCGAGCAGGATCACGCCCATCGTCCGGCCGCCGACCCACAGCGGGACGGCGCCTTGCGTCCGCGCGTCTAGGTGGCGCGGTCGCGGCGCCCAGAGCGACTCGCCGGACGACGATTCGCTGCGGATGTCATCGACGAAGATCGGCGTACCCAGTCGGGCTGCGACGGCCGCCAGATCCTCGGGCGGATGCAGCGATCGGGACGACGGTTCGGTCGTGGGCGGGCCCGCAAGGTCGATCTCGCAGGTCAGAGTCGCGAACTGCCGTTGGACAGCCGCACAGATCCGCTGGCTCAACTCATCGACGCTCGGCGGATCGATCAGGGCAACCGATAGCTGGTCGAGCGCGGCCAGATCCTCGGCGCGCTGGTGCTCGGCTTCGAGGAGGTGCGCGGATTCGAGTGAGAGTGCGAGCGCGCGGGCGAGGGCCCGGAGCAGCCCGCGATCGTTGTATGGGAAGTCGAACGACTTGGCCTGCAGCACGAGCGCGCCGAGGATGCGTTCGCCGACGCGCAGGGGCAGGCAGGCTGCCACGGGCGGCGAACCTTCCCCGGCCAGCATGCGCCAGCGCGGGTCAGTCGGGCCGCCGTCTCCGATCGCTTGGGTCGGATCCGACACCAGCACGAGCGGCGTGGTCTGTTCGAGCAACCACGATGCCGACAGCGTCGGGGTGTCGCCGGAAATCGATTCGCGTTGGTGGCGTGTGAAGCGGCCCGGGAGTTCGTCGGCCCACCATAGCTCCGACGACGTGGCGTGCAGATCAATATCGGCGAAGGCGAGCACGCGTTGGATGATGGCCTGAATGCCGACGGTCACATCCAGGTCGTGCTGGAGCCGATAGAGCAGGGCGATGCGATCCTTCTCTGCCGAGATCTGTTCAAACAACTGGGCATTGGCCAGGGCCACGCCGGCGTGATCCGAGAACGCCTGCAGCCGGTCTGCGTCTTCAGCCGCGAAGGCCCGCCGATGGACGCTGTCGACGTTGAGCAGCCCGATCACTTTACCCTTCACGATGATCGGCGTGATCAAACTGGAGCGGATCGGCGACGGGCCGTAGAAAAGCGTCCACTCTGGATCGGCGGCGGCGTCTGTGACGATCTCGGGTTTGCGCTGGCGCACCGCTCGCGCAACGTGCGTGTTGCCCTGCAAGGACATCCAACGTTGGTCGCTTTCAAGCCGGATGCCATAGGACTCCAGACCGCGATGGGCCACGATCACGGCGCGGTCATCGTGGATCAGCATGATGCTGCTCAGATCGTTCGGCACGACGGCGGCGGCGGCTTCCAGGATGCGGCCGAGCACGTCGCCGAGCTCGAGCGAGCTGTTGACGAGCGCACCGAGGTCGCTCAGTGCCAGGGCCAGATCTCGCTGACGCCGCAGGTCGGCCTCGACCTGCAGCTGGCCAGTGACGTCGCGGGCCGTCGCCAGGAGCTGCGGTCGGCCGTCTTCGCCGACGAGGCGGTCGATCGTGAACTCGAGCCAACGGGGGCTGCCATCGCGATGGTCGACCTCGATCGTGGTGTGGACGTGTCGATTGCTGTCTGAGGCGTCGTTCAGGATCGCGCGCAGGCTCCCGGCCGAGTCTGAAGACAACAACGAGCGCGCCTTCCAGCCCATGAGATCGGCCGGGCTGTAGCCCAACAGATCGACCACCGAGTCGCTGAGGAACACGACGCCGTCACGCATATCCACAAGCGCGCTGGCGCCGGGCTGCCCGGCCACGATGCTGTGAAACTCGCGCGCCGCTCGACGCGCACGCTCGAGTGCGCCCGCCTGTTCCGTGATGTCACGCCCGACCACAAGGGCACCCCCGTCGGGCGACGGTCTGGCGACTGCTGCAAAACGTCCGCCGTCGGGGAGCACAAACTCGAACGCCGCCTCTTCGTTGTGCTCGAGCACTCGTGCGAGGCGTTCGGCGGCTGTCGCGCGTTCGCGGTCCGGGAGATCTGCCAGGAGGTGTCGATCGCGCGTGGCGCCCGCCTGACCAGAGCAGGAGACGATCACGCCCCGCGCATCGAGCTCGATGAGCACGATGCCGGCATCGCGCGTCAGGAGTGACCGGAACCGTTCTACATCGAAGTCGGGCTCAGATCCGGAAGAGGCTGCAGGGGAGGACGGCATCACCTCGTATGATACACTTCGCGGCGACCTGCGCAGAAGCCGAAAACATGGGGGAAACTGGCCTTTTGCGACGGTCCTGCGCTGGAGGAGGCTTTCGGGCCCCCGCCAGGGCAGACGATCCGGACTAACGAGCCCTATGTGATGAACGAGCGATTTCGGGACGCCCGAGAGGATTTCCATCGGGCGCGACAGCAGGCGACGCTGGCCACCGTCCTGGCACGGATCAACGGCCGTTCGGTGGACCTCCTGTCGTTCGATGATGTCAGACAGAAACTGCGCGCCTCCGACGTGACTTCGCGCGGTGTCCAGGACATCCCGATTGAAGCCGTGGTCGGGACGGTCAATCGCACGGTTGACTTCACCCGTGATTTTCTCCCGCTGCAGCCAAGTGATGAAGAGCGCTGGGCGCGCGTCCGTTCGGCTACAGACGACCCCAAGGTCGGCGGGATGCCGCCGATCGACGTTTACAAGATCGGCGACGCCTACTTCGTCCGTGACGGTCACCATCGCGTTTCTGTGGCGCGCACGCTCGGCCAGACGCACATCCAGGCGTACGTCACAGAAGTCCTCACCGATGTGCCGTTCGCATCGGACACGCAGCCAGATGAGTTGCTCCACAAGGCCGAGTACGCCGACTTCCTCGAGCGAACCCGACTGGCTGTCACACGACCGGGCCTTGACCTCAGCGTCAGCGTCCCCGGGCAGTATGAACGACTGCTCGCGCACATTGGCGTGCAGCAATACGTCATGGGCGAACGCAGCGGACAGCCGGTCGATCTGCCCAACGCTGCGGCGGCCTGGGTGGATGAGGCCTACCTGCCGATCGTGACGATCATCCGCGAGAGCGGGCTGCTGCGCGACTACCCGGAGCGCACCGAGACCGACCTGTACGTCTGGATCGTCGACCATGCCGAGGACTTGCGCCGCGAGCTCGGGTGGAACGTCAGCGCGTCGGCGTTGGCGGGCGCGCTGGCGGAGGGATTCAAGCTCACGCCCGAGGCGGCCAGCCTGGGCAATCGCATCCTGCGCGCCGTGGTGCCGACGCCGTTGCAGGCCGGGCCACCGACCGGGATCTGGCGGCAGCGGCGTCTTGAGCGTCGCTATCTCGACCGGCTCTTCCCTGACATCCTGGTGCCGCTCAGCGGCTGGGAGTCGAGTTGGCGCGCGCTCGACGTCGCCCTCGATGTTGCCGGCCGCGAACAGGCGACGTTGTTCGGCCTTCATATTGTTTCGAGTGAGGCGGCCCGCGGCGCGGCCGAGGCGTTGGCGGTTCAGGCCGAGTTCGACCGACGTTGCGCGGCGGTCGGTGTCACCGGGCATCTGGCTGTCGAGGTCGGCGATTTGACGGACAAGATCTGCGAACGCGCGTCGCTGTGCGATCTGGTCGTCCTCAACCTGGCCTATCCGCCGGGGGCCGGCATCGCCGACCGACTGACCTCGGGCTTCAGTGCCCTGATCCGGCGCAGCCCGCGGCCGGTGTTGGCCGTGCCCGCCGTGCCGGCCAACTTCGCCCGCGCTCTGGTGGCCTTTGATGGCAGCCCGAAGTCGCGCGAGGCCCTGTTCGTGGCGGCCTATCTGGCGGGCGCCTGGTCGTTGGAGTTGACCGTGCTCGTGGTGCGGCAGGGCAGCGTCGGCGAACGGGCGATGACGTTTGCCCGCGAATACCTTGACTTCCACGAGCTGACCGCACAGTACCAATGGCGCGATGGCGCGCCGGACGAAGCCGTCCTACACTTAGGGCGGGAGCAAAACGTCGACATGTACATCCTGGGCGGTTACGGAGCGCCGCCGGCCATTGAGGTCGTCAGAGGAAGCACAGTCGACAGGATCCTCCGCGAGGCTGACCGCCCGGTCATCATCTGCCGATGAGGTCTTTGACTCAAGCCCCGTTCGAGCGCCTGGCCGACCTGCTGGCGCGTTCCGACTCGCCGGAGACCCGCGAGGCGGCGCTGCGTCTGTTGACCGACCTCGAGAGCCAGGTGCGCGCCAACCAGACGATGTGGGAGAACGCTCCCGAGCCCGTCTTCCTGCTCGACGCGCGTGGGCTTGTGCGCGACGCCAACAACCTTGCCTGTGTGCTCGTCGGCCGGACGCGGGACGAGCTGGCTGGCCTGGATCCCCGGCAACTTGCGCCCGCGGAGGACAGGGTCTTTACGCTGTTCGACATCGACGCCGTCGATACGGGCAAGCCCTGTCGACGCGAACGGCGCGTCCAACGCAAGGACGGGGCGGTGCTCTGGTGCGAGGTCAGCACGACGCGTCTCGCCGACGGCACGCGTCTGGCATTCGTCCGTGACATCACGGCCCAGCGGCGCCTGGCCGAGAACCTGCGCAGCAACGAACTGCGGTTGCAGGCGCTTGTGTCGGCCGTCGACGAAATCGTCTATGAAATCGACGGCGGCGGGGCGATCATCAACGTCTGGGCGAAAGACACGGCGCTGTTGATGCGGCCGCGCGCCGAGTTGATCGGGCGCATGCTGAGTGATCTCTTCTCCGAACCGCAGACCCAGCAGTTTATGTCGGCGATCCGCCGGGTGCTCAACACCGGCCAGCCCGAGAACCTCGAGTATCCACTGCACCTGAACGGCAGCGAGCACTGGTTCCAGGCCCGCGTGGCCCCTGTGTCGTCAGCCAACTCCTTTGTGAAAACGGTCTGTCTCGTGGCTCGCGACGTCACCGAGCGCTATCAGGCCGAGCTGGCCTTGAGCGCTACGGCGGCTGAGGTCAGTGCGCTGTATCGGGCCACGGCCGGCTTGCTCTCGGCGGCCGGCGATACCGAAAAGCTTGTGCAGGGCATCGCCCAGGCGCTGGCGACCGAGCTTGCGCCGGTGTGCTGCGCGCTGTATCTGCCGGATGGCGACGGAATGCTTACGTGTAAGGCGCGCGCCGGCGACTTCGACGCCGTATACGGCAACGTCGCGTCCGGTGGGCCGGGCCTGATCGCGCTGGCCTACGACACCGGCGAAACCGTCTACTCAAGCAACGTCGATGCCGATCCGCGCTACCTGCCGGGTGACCCGCGGACGCATTCGGAGTTCGCGACGCCGCTGCGCGGGACGGCGGCCAAGGGCAACGCGAACCACGATATGGTCCGCGGCGTGATCGGCGTGCTCGATCTGCAGAGCCCGCGCGTCGAAGCCTTCAGTCAGCGCGCGCAACGCATGATCTCGGTCTTTGCTGAGCAGGCCGGATTGGCTCTCGCGAACGCCCAACTCGTCTCGCATCTGGTCGACGCGCGCGCCGCTGCTGAAGAAGCCAGCCGCCTCAAGAGCGAGTTCCTGGCCAACACCTCGCATGAGCTGCGCACGCCGCTGTCGACCATCATGGGCGCGCTCGAGATCGTCATCGAGGGGCTGGCGACCGATCCGAAAGAGGAACGACGCCTGCTCAACACGGCGCACCTTTCGGCCGAACGGCTGCTGTACTTGATCTCGGATTTGCTTGACTTCGCCAAGGTGGAGGCCGGCCGTCTCGAGGTCGACGCGCGGGCCGTCTCGATCGGGCCGATCCTGGCGGACGTGTATCTCGTGGCGCGCAACGATGCCGAGCGCAAGAGCCTCGAGATCGACATGAACGTGCCCGATACGCTGCCGATGGTTGAGGCCGATGCTTACAAGCTGCGCCAGGTGTTGCTTGGCGTGATTTCGAATGCCGTCAAGTTCACGGAAGTGGGCAGAGTAACCGTGACGGTAGCCGAGCGCTTCAACGCCGTCGTCGTCACGGTGGCCGACACGGGCATCGGCATCGACCCCGCGCAGGCAGCCGCCATCTTCGAACCATTCGTCCAGGGTGACGGTTCGACAACGCGCCGCTATGGAGGCACGGGCCTGGGCCTCGCTATCGCCAGGCGCCTCATGTTGCTGATGGGTGGCGAGCTGCGGTTGTCGTCGACCGAGGTCGGCGTTGGCAGCGTCTTTGAGGTTGTCGTGCCGCTGGCCGTTCGACCGGCTGCCTGATGCTCAGGCGTCGAGCGCAGCCAACACCCCCACAGACAGATCCACGACACTGACCGCGCGGTCTTCCGCCTGGCTGCGAGCCTCGACAGCGTGCCGGATGGCGTTCAGGACGCCAGCCGCTTCGCCATCCTCACGCGCGAACCCGTACGCCAGCGTGGCGCACGAATCCTCGGGATGCAAACCGCCGTGCATGCCCAGCAGCGGCGGGCTGAAGTAGAAGCCCTCCGGGTAGTTCGAGACCAGGATCAGGTCCGGGCTGAGGTCGGTCTGACTGGCGCGGAGGCGTTTGGCGGCCTGGGCGAAGTGCCGACCCTCTTCGGCGGCAAAGGCGGCTTCGATCGGCGCCAGCTGGCTCACCGGATCGAGCGACTGAAAGGCCGAGGACCAGCCCTCGTTCTCCACATTGCGCACCAGGACAGCGGCCAGCGTGCCTTGAAGTTCGCGGCTGTGCGCGCCCTCGCGGTGCGCGTCCCAGAAGGCCTTGCCCACCCGCAGGACATCGTCGGCGAAGCGTGGCGCTTCCGACCATGAGCGATGCGGATGGCGCAGATAGACGTAGGCCAATCCGCCGTTGCTGGCGACGACGGCGTCGCAGTCGGGCGTCTCGCCGGGATAGTCGTGCACGTCGAGGCCGAGCGAGTCGAAGACGTGCGCCAGCTCGCGGTCGAACGGGAAGCTGAGCCTGAGCGAGTGGCGCGTGTCGCTCGGTGTCGCGATCTGGCCATGATCGGATGCCACGACAGTCAACAAGCCGTCGAGCAAACCGAGTTCAGCGAGGGCCGTATGCAGCCGGGCCAGCGCGGGATGGATCTGTTCGCGCATGTAGGCCAGTTGCTGCGCCGGGCCATAGTGATGGCTGTACTGGTCGAGGCCGATGAAGTACAGCGTCAGGACGTCCGGGCGGTCGCCGCGGCGGAGCAGGGCGATGGCCTTGTCGGCCATCTCCGAGTCGAACGCGGCCGGTTGCAGGCTGAAGAAGCCGCCGCCTTTGACAGCGCGGGCGATGCGCATCAGGTCCGGCTTGATCCAGAGATCGGCGCCGCGGCCGACCATGTGGTGGACAGTCACCGAGCGCTTGCCTCGGGCGCGGACGTGCTCGTGGAGGGTGGTCACGCCGGTCGGGTACACGCGGCCGAGCAGTCCATCGTCATCCATGTAGATGCGCAGCGCGTCTTCGACGGCCAGCAGGTCGCCGACGTCGAAGGCGTAGAACTTCGGACCACGGCCCTCATAGCGGCCGAAACGGTCGAAAAACTGGTTGCCGATGACGCCGTGGTCGGCGGGGTGGCGGCCCGTGAACATGCTCGACTGCGCGCAGAACGTGATCGAGGGCGCCGTGCTCAGCGGGTCGAAGACGACCCGTCTTTCAGGCGCGCCCATCAGTGCCAAAAGCGCCGGCTGTTCGGGGTCGGCCAGGGCCTCGTCGAACACATCGCGACGCAGACCATCGATGTCGAGGATCAGGATTCGTTTGGGAGGCATGGCGTTGTGAGGGATTATACGGCCGCGGGTCGGGCTGGGTTTCAGGTCGGGTTAATCAGAGACCGGGAGTGCCCCGCGGGTTGCCCCGGGGGGCCCCGGCCGCCGCCCCCCCCCAAGGGGCACAAAGGGGCCCAACCCGGCCAGGGTTTGGCTACAAAAAACA
>CAYZRP010000007.1:39349-43781 GCA_964480865.1 uncultured Anaerolineales bacterium
GGGTGGTTTCCGGGGGGTTTAAATACCCTACGGGGCGGGCCCCTTTGTGCCCCTTGTTGGGGCGCCGTCGCCGCCCTACTTCGGGGAACAGCGGGGCACTCCCGTTCTCTTATTTGACTACAATATCCGGCATGGGCACCGAGATCGAACGCAAGTACCTGGTGAAGAACGACAGCTGGCGGGCCGGCCCCGCCGGGACGTTGTACCGGCAGGGTTATCTTGTCTCCGATGGGGCGCGGACGGTGCGCGTCCGTCGTGCCGGCGATCACGGCTACCTCACGATCAAGGGACCGGCCAGCGGCATCGCGCGCGCTGAGTACGAGTACGAGATCCCGGTCGCGGATGCCGACGAAATGCTGAACACCCTGACCGTCGGTGGCCTGGTCGAGAAGCTGCGCCATCGGCGGCCGCATGCCGGCCTGGTCTGGGAGGTCGATGAGTTTCGGGGCGAGAACGCCGGCCTGATCGTGGCCGAGGTCGAGTTGCAGGATGCCGCCCAGGACGTGCCGCTGCCTGATTGGGTCGGCGAAGAGGTCACGGCCGATCCGCGCTACACGAACGCCGCCTTGAGCCGTCACCCGTTTCGGTCATGGAACCGGGCCATTGATGCGGACAATTGATGTTCGTCACTATTCGACTCCATCGACGGCGGTCACAATGACCCTTGGCCTGGAACCGATTCGGAAAGCGCCGACCCTGTGTCAGATCGGCTGCCGTCCACGAGGTGAAAGGTAGCCATGGGCAAGGCGTCCGCCTGGCGCAACTGGTTGCAGGTTGGGCTGGGCATCAAGCGGTGGCTGGTCGTCTTGCTGTTGGCGATCACGCTGTTGGGTTTGGGCCTCGCGTACCTGTTGGTGGACGCCTATCGCGAGGTCCCGCTCCCGCCGATTTTCGCGGTGCTGACGCTGCAATTCATGCCGGCGCCGCTCCGCGCTGCACTTCTGGGCGTCAGCGGGCTCATCTTGCTGGTCTGGTCGTTGGCGCGCCTGAACAGTGCGTTGCTTGCGCCCTTCATACGGCCCGGCCAGAACGTCGTCCAGGCCGTAAGCGAGCATCGGCGGCGCGGCCGCGGGCCGCGGATCGTGGCGATCGGAGGCGGGACGGGTCTGTCGGCCCTGTTGCGCGGCCTGAAACACTACACGTCGAACATCACGGCGGTGGTGACGGTGGCCGACGACGGTGGGTCGTCAGGGCGATTGCGCGCAACGCTCGGGGTGCTGCCGCCGGGCGATTTTCGAAACTGCATCGCTGCGCTGGCCGACGACGAGTCGTTGGTGACGCAGTTGTTCCAGTACCGGTTTGCCGGAAGCCAGGACGTCGGTGGGCACCCGCTGGGCAACCTGTTCATCACGGCCATGGCAGAGGTGACCGGCTCGTTCGAGTCGGCCCTGGCCGAGTCGAGCAAGGTGCTCAACATCCGCGGCCAGGTGCTGCCGTCGACCTTGCGCAACGTGACGCTGGTCGGCGAGGTGGCCGGCGAGGCCGGCACCGCAGTGGTCGAAGGCGAATCGCGCATCGGACACTCGGCGGGCGCCATCCAGCGCGTGGCTTTGCGGCCTGAGGATCCGGCGGCGTACCCGCCGGTGATCAAGGCGCTGCTGAATGCGGATCTGATCGTGTTAGGGCCAGGGAGTCTGTACACCAGCCTGATCCCAAATCTGCTGGTGCCCGACATCGCGGCGGCGATCCAGGCCAGCCAGGCTCTGCGCGTCTACGTGTGCAACACGGCCACGCAACCGGGCGAAACCGACGGGTACGACGTGGGCGCGCACATGCGCGCGATCGAGCGGCACACGCGGCCGGGGCTGTTCGGGGTCGTGATGGGCAATGCCAGCCAGACCGGCGAGCTCCTGTCGCACCTTCACTGGGTGGCGCCGACCCTGGGGCCAGTCACCAACGGGGCCGCATCGCCGGTCGAACTCGTGCTGGCCGATCTGGTCGATGAAGGGCATCCGTGGCGGCACGACTCGGAGAAGCTGGCGGCGGCTCTGCTAGAATTGTTGGAACAAAGACGTCAGTCGTCTTTTTAGGACGCAACTCACCATTCCCAGAAGGAGTGACTTCCATGATTAAGGTTGGCATCAACGGATTTGGCCGCATCGGGCGGCTCGTGTATCGCACGATCAAGGCGCGACACGACAATGAGATCGAGGTGGTGGCGGTCAACGACCTGTTTGACTCGTCGATCAATGCCCATCTCCTCAAGTACGACTCGACCTACGGCCAGTTCAACCACGTTGTCGAGGCCAAGGACGGCAACATCGTCGTCGATGGCAAGACCGTCAAGGTCACGGCCGAGCGCGATCTGAACGCCATCAAGTGGGGCGACATGGGCGTCGACATCGTCATCGAGTCGACCGGCCTGTTCTCCGACGCGACCAAGTCGCGCGGCCACATCACCTCGGGCGGCGCCAAGAAGGTCATCATCTCGGCCCCGGCCAAGAACGAAGACATCACGGTCGTCCTCGGCGTCAACGCCGACAAGTATGACCCGGCCGCCCACCACGTGATCTCGAACGCGTCGTGCACGACCAACGGCCTCGCGCCGGTGGCCAAGGTGCTCAACGACAAGTTCGGCATCGACCGCGGCCTGCTGACCACGGTTCACGCGTACACCAACTCGCAGAAGCTGCAGGACCTGGGCGCCAAGGACCTCCGCGACGCCCGCGCCGCCGCTCAGAACATCGTGCCCTCCGAGACCGGTGCGGCCAAGGCCGTCGGCCTGGTCATCCCCGAGCTCAAGGGCAAGTTCGGCGGCATGGCCTTCCGCGTCCCGACCCCCACGGTCTCGGTCGTCGACTTCACGGCCATCCTCAACAAGGAAGCCAGCAAGGAAGACATCCGCGCCGCGATGCTCGAGTACGCGGCCGGCCCGATGAAGGGCATCCTTGACGTGACCGATCTGCCGCTGGTCTCGACCGACCTGCGCGGCACCGAGTTCTCGTCGGTCTTCAGCGCGATGGACACGCTCGTCCTCGGCAACCTGGTCAAGGTTGTGGCCTGGTACGACAACGAGTGGGGCTACGCGTCTCGCCTGGCCGACATCACGGCCTTCGTGGCGGAGAAGCTGTAATCTGGCGGTAAGCGATCAGCGTTCAGCAATCAGCTTGCGCTACCGCGCGGTAGCGCAAGCTGATTGCTGAACGCTGATACCTGATAGCTGTACCATGAACAAAAAAACCATCCGCGACATCGACTTCAAGAAGAAGAAGGTGTTCGTGCGCGTGGACTTCAACGTTCCGTTGAAGGACGGCGTCGTCACTGACGACACGCGCATCCGCGCCGCCCTCCCCACGATCCAGTATCTGCTCGAACACGGCGCCTCGCTGTTGCTGGCCTCGCACCTCGGCCGCCCCAAGGGCGGGCCGGATCCCAAGTACTCGCTCAAGCCCGCCGCTGAGCGGCTGAGCCAACTGCTGGGCAAGCCGGTCAAGCTCGTGTCGGACTGCGTCGGCACGGTGGCCGAAGAGGCCGCTGCCGTCATCACGCCCGGCGAAGTCTACGTCCTCGAGAACGTGCGCTTTCACCCTGAGGAAGAGAAGAACGACGCCACTTTCGCCAAGCGCCTGTCGGTGCTGGCCGACGTCTACGTCAACGACGCATTCGGTTCGGCCCACCGCGCGCATGCTTCGACCGAAGGCATCGCCCATCACCTGCCTGCAGTCGCTGGCTTCCTGATGGAAAAAGAGATCGAGTACCTGGGCGGCGCGGTCGACAACCCCAAGCACCCGTACATCGCCATCCTGGGCGGCGCCAAGATCTCAGACAAGATCGGCGTCATCGACAATCTGCTGGCCAAGGCCGACAAGGTCTTGATCGGCGGCGGCATGGCGAACACCTTCCTCAAGGCCCAGGGCCTCGAAATGGGCGACTCGTTGGTTGAAGAAAGCAGCCTCGACACCGCGAAGTACACGTTGGCCAAGGCGGGCGGCAAGCTGCTGCTCCCGGTCGACGCCGTGATCGCGAATGCCTTCGACGCGAACGCCGAGATGAAGACGATCGACGTCGGCGACGGCGTGCCCGCCGGCTGGCGCATCCTCGACATCGGCCCGAAGACCGTCGCGGCGTATGCCGAGGCGCTCAAGGGCAGTGCCCTGGTCGTCTGGAACGGCCCGATGGGCGTGTTTGAGTTCCCGCGCTTTGCGGCTGGCACCAACCAGGTGGCCCAGGCGGTGGCGTCGTCGGGCGCGACCACTGTGGTCGGCGGCGGCGACTCGGTCGCGGCCATCGAACAGGCCGGCCTGGCGAACCAGATCACGCACATCTCCACCGGCGGCGGCGCCAGCCTCGAAATGCTCGAGGGCAAGGTGCTGCCCGGGTTAGCGGCACTGAACGACAAGTAAATCGTGGAGCGTGGGGCGTAGAGCGTGGGGCGGGGGGGGGGGACCGGGGGGGGGGGGGGGGGGGGTGGGTAACCCCCCCACACACACAC
>CAYZRP010000007.1:43791-102379 GCA_964480865.1 uncultured Anaerolineales bacterium
TATCTCACCACGCCCAACGCTCTACGCTCATTCGGAGGCTCCATGCGCACCAAGATCATCGCCGGCAACTGGAAGATGAACAAGACGCCGGCCGAGGCCGTCGCGCTGGCCCAGGCCCTGATCGCCGAGATCGGGTCGGTCAGCGGCGTCGAGCGCGTGATCGTTCCACCGTTTGTCGCGCTCGCGGGCGTCGCGCCGGTGCTGGCCGGCAGCGGCATCGGCCTGGGCGCCCAGAACCTGCACTGGGCCGACAGCGGCGCCTATACCGGCGAGGTGTCAGCCCCCATGCTCAAGGGCCTGTGCCAGTACGTGGTCATCGGCCACTCGGAGCGCCGCCAGTACTTCGGCGAGACGGACGAGAGCGTCAACAAGAAGACGAAGGCCGCGCTCGCGCACGGCCTGACCCCGATCGTGTGCGTCGGCGAGACCCTGACGCAGTACGAGGCCGGCGAGACCGGCGCTGTGGTGTCTGGCCAGGTGCGCGGCGCGTACGCGGGCATCTCCCTCGAGGATGCGCTCAAGACCGTGATCGCCTATGAGCCTGTCTGGGCGATCGGCACCGGCCGGGCAGCGACCCCCGAGGGCGCCAACAGCGTCATCGCCCAGCACATCCGCGCCGTCATCGGCGAGTTGTACGGGGCCGACGCGGCTGCCAGCCTGCGCATCCAGTACGGCGGTTCCGTCACGGCCGCCAACGCTGCCGAGTTGCTCGCGCAGCCCGACATCGATGGTGCGCTCGTCGGCGGCGCCAGCTTGAAGGTCGCGGACTTTGGCGTGATCGTCAAGGCCGCGGCTTAACGACGGCGGACGGCAGAACGCAATTTGACGAACGACGAAGGACGAATGACGAAGGTTGAATGGCCGTTCAACTTTCGTCATTCGTCCTTCGTCGTTCGTCGGTCTGACCGGGCATGGGTTGATCCATGATCAAATCGCTGTACGCCGATCCCGATCTGTACGACGCCGTGCACGCCGGCCCCAACAAAGGCGAACTGGCCTTCTACATGAGGCGGGCCGAGCGAGCGGGGCGGCGCGTGCTCGAGCTGGCGAGCGGCACTGGCCGATTGACGATCCCGTTGTTGCAGGCCGGCCTCGATGTGACCGGGCTGGATCGGAGCGTCAGCATGCTCGCCAGGGCGCGTCGTCAGGCGGCCGCCGCCGGCGTGGCGGGCAAGTGGGTCTGCGCAGACATGCGCGACTTCGCGCTCGGCACGGCGTTTGACCTGATCTTCCTGCCGATCAATTCGATCTGCCATCTCGAAGCCAACGCCGACCTCGAGGCGTGCCTGTTATCGGTGCGCCGTCATCTGGCGCCGACCGGCGTCTTCGTGATCGACGTATTCAACCCCTCGCTCGAGATCCTGACCCGCGATCCCCAACGCTGGCACGATCTGGGCGAATACCCAAACGAGGATGGCCGCGTCATCCGCTTGAGCGAACGCAATCGCTACGACAAAGCCTCGCAGATCAATGCCATCACCTGGCGCTTCGAGTGGGAAGGGCATGCGCCGGTCGAGTTGGCCCTGCGCATGCGCCAGTACTTCCCGCAGGAGCTTGACGGCCAGGTGACCCGGGCCGGGCTGCGCATCATGGCGAAGTACGGTAACTACGGCGAGAAGCCGTTCCAATCTGACTCGCAGCAGCAGTTGATCGTGGCGGGCATCGCTCCCTGACCGAGGCGGTATGGGTCACGGGCTGGGCACCACGATATCGTTGTGCGAGGCCAGCTCCCATTGAGGGTCCGGTTTGCCCGCGGTGTCGATAATTGGTTTGTCGATCGGCGGCTTCGGCACACACGAGGCCGGCTGGGCGATGGGTTTCATGCTGGTCGGCAATGACTTTCGGGCCGCGATCCTCAGCGGCCTGGCCATCAACATCCTGACGCTGGCGGCATCGATGCTTTTTGGGATCCCGTCGCTGCTGCTGATCCTGTCGATCTTACGTGGGCGGCGCCTGCCTGACGGACAATCGGATTTGTCGTAGACTCCCTGTCAGAAACCCATGGGACAAGCTCTAACCGATCGTGTTCCGAAGCGCCCCCTGGCGCTCATCGGTCTGTTGGTCGTCTATGGCATGATCGGCCTGACGTATGTCGTGGCGACACCGGTATTCGAGTCGCCAGACGAAGACCTGCACGTCCGGTACATCCAGTATCTTGTCGAGAACCGGACGCTGCCGCATTACGAAGGCGTGGTTCTCTCGATGCGGCAGGAAGCCTCACAACCGCCGCTCTATTACGCACTGGCCGCGCTGGCCACCGGTTGGATCGACTACTCGGACTTCGACAGCGTCGCTCAGCCATACGCCTATGCGACGATTGGCCGGGCCGACATCCCTGGCAATCGCAACGCGTTTATGCATGTGGCTCCCGCGTCGCCCCTCCCGACGGGCACTGTGTTGGCTGTCTGGATAGCCCGAGCCTTGAGTGTGGTGTTTGGAGCGGTCGTGGTGGCCTGCACGTACTCGATCGCTCTCAATTTGTTTCCGGGCGAACACGGCTATGGCCTTGCGGCCGCAGCGCTGGCTGCCATGACGCCGGGTTTTCTGTTCATCGCCGCAGCCGCTAACAACGACATGCTGGCGGCGGCCCTCTCGTCTCTATGTCTGGCGTTGCTCGTGCACGGAGCACGGAACGGCTGGGGACGCTGGCTGGTGTTGGGCCTCGGGCTCGCCGTCGGCGCTGCAGCGATCTCGAAACTGAACGCGTTGGGAGTGGTGCCGATGACGGCCGTGACGCTTGTGGCGGCTCTCGGTTCTCGGGCGGGTTGGGGCCGCGTGAGGGCCTGGATCGTCGACGTTCTTCACGCCGGGATTTGGGTCGGCGGGCTTGCGGCGGCCGTTGGAGGGTGGTGGTACATCCGCAACCTGATGCTGTACGGTGACCCCATCGCCAGCCGCGCGCACTTCGATGTGATGGCGGCCCGCACGACGCCGCCGTCAGTGGGCACCCTTGCCAGCCTGTTGATCGGGGTATTCAAGTCGTGGTGGGGCGTGTTTGGATGGTTCAACGTGGTGTACCCGGACGCGCTCTACACGCTCTTCACAGCGATCAGTGCGGCCGCGCTGATCGGCCTCGCGCTTCGCTGGTGGCGCGAACGTCGACATGCGGCCTATGGCCTGCTGGTGCTGTGGACCGCCGTATTCTTGACCGAGCTCATTGCCTGGGCCCTCCTGCGCAGTATTCAGGCCCGACTCTTCCTGCCGGCCATGCCCGCCCTCGCGATTCTGGCGACACGCGGATTGGGGGCCCTGTTGCCCTCGACCCTGCGACGACCGGCTGCCGTTGTTGCGCTGACGGCCCTGGGGCTGCTGGCCGCGGCGACGCCGTGGTGGGTGATCCGTCCGGCGTATGCCGTCCCGGGAGCGTTGACCGAGGCCCAGATCCAGGCGATCCCGCAGCGAGTGGATGCCAGTTACGCCGGCGTCATGACTCTCCTGGGGTACCGGCTGGAACCCGCAGCTCTCGAGCCGGGCGACGACGTGAGGCTGACGCTGTATTGGCGCGTCGATCAACCTATGGATCGAGTCTGGTCGGTCTACGTGCATGTGGTTGACGACGCCGGTCTGCTGGTCGCTCAACGCGATCAGTATCCGGGCATGGGCGCCGTGCGCACGACGGATCTCACCGTTGGCCAGACGCTGGCTGACGAGTATCTGATCGAGATCCCGGAGACGACTTATGCGCCGACGTCGTTGGCTCTCGAGGTGGGCCTGTACGACGCCGCGAACGGCGAGCGTCTGCCGGTCATCGCGGGCGACGATCACATGACGTTCGGGTCTATCGAACTCGTCCGCCCCGGCGGCGACGTCCCGAATCTGATGAACATCGACTTCGAGAACGGCATACGGCTGGTTGGTTACGAGCTTGATCGACGTCTGGTCAGCCCGGGAGACACGGTCCACCTGACGCTCTACTGGAGCGCCTGGGCGCCGGTGCCCACGAACTACACCGTGTTCACCCATGTCCGCGGCGACGGGAACACGCTCTGGGCCGGACACGACGGCTGGCCGCAGGCCGGGGGCGCGCCGACCGTCGCCTGGTCGGTCGGCAACCTGGTCGTCGATCCTCATCCTTTGATGCTGGCCGCCGACACACCGGCAGGTCTCTATCAGATCGAGATCGGATTGTATGATGGCGCAACAGGGGCGCGGTTGCGGCTGGCGCCGGCGGGCCGCCCCGAGGAAAATGAGTACCTGGACCTGTCCCGCATCCGGGTCGTGCCCTAGCGTTGTTCGCTTCCAGACGTCGCGCTCATGCCTTCTTTGTTCCCGATCCTGGCCCTGTGCATCGTGCTGATTGTGCTCGTGATCAGCGAGCGCTGGATCAACCGGCACCTGCAGGGCATCTGGCTGCTCATCTTCCGTGACCCCGACATCGCCATGATCACGTACTCGCTGACGGTGTTGCCGGGCGTGATCCTTCATGAAGGCAGCCACTGGGTCGTGGCAACCTTGATCGGCGTCCGAACCGGACGTTTCTCGGTCTTTCCCGAGCGCACGGCGGATGGCCATCTGCGGCTGGGATTCGTAGAGACCGAACGCACGGATGTCATCCGCGAGGCCCTGATCGGGGCGGCGCCCTTGCTGGTCGGCGCGGCCACGCTCGGATGGGTGGGGCAGGGCCTGCTGGGCCTGGGGCCCGTCGGCGTGGCGTTGATGCAGGGTGATCTGGCCAATGCCCTGGTCGGGATCGGCGCGGTCTTCAGCGCACCCGACTCGTGGTTGTGGCTGTATCTGCTGTTTGCGATCGGCAATGCCATGCTGCCGTCGCGCTCCGACCAACGCGCCTGGCTCCCGGCTGTTGCGATCGTGGTCGTCCTGATCGCCGTGATCGCCTGGGCGGGTTTTGGCGGCCTGCTCGCGGATTGGTTGACGGATCCGGCACTCGGTGCGGTCGCGGCGCTTGCCAGTGCCCTGTCTGTGGCATTGGCGATTAATCTGGCGGCCGTTCCCCTGATCTGGCTCCTCGAACGCCTCCTGATCAGGCTGACGGGCCTCAAAGTTGAATACTGACTCCCCAAAACGAGGGGCAACCTGCGTTGAGTCCATGGATTGGCCCTTGTAGGTTTGTTAAGTTTCGGTTATAACGTCGCCACGCTCACGGAGGGGGAATATCGATCACTTGCCATTCGAGCCCGGCCGCTCGACCCTCGGCATTGCGTCAACCACCGTTCATCCACAGCACACATAGGAGACAGATCGGTCATGAACCGCCTTCGCAAGTCGCTCCGCCTGAATACGGTGCTCGGCCTCGTGGCGATGTTGATCGTCACGGCCTGCACGTCGCCCTACAACCAGGTCGGCTTTCAAGGACGCTTGTTGACCTCCGCAGGCGTGCCCGTCAACGGCAACGTCAACATGCAGGTCGTGTATTGGACGTGTTCCTCCGGCACCAGCGGCATTGGCTGCAGCCGCGCGTACACCGACACGGCCACCGTCGCGGTGACGGATGGCCTCTTCAACTTCCCGATCGGTGAAGGCTCGTTGCCCACGCTCGGCGGTCCCGATCCCGCAGTGTATGCACAACCGCTGTGGGCGGAGATCACAGTCAATGGCGAAACGCTTTCGCCGCGGCAACCGTTGACGGGCTCGCCTTACTCCATGTCGTTGATCGGCGGCGCCGTTGTCGGCAGCAGCCACACGGTCGCGAATCAGACCGCTGACTACGGCGCCCTGACCCTCACGAACGGCAGCGACGGCACCTTGCTCGTTCTGGCCAACGGCAGTTCGAGCGGCGACCTGATCCGCGGCTGCCAGGGCACCGTCGGCGAGCGCAGCTGCTCGAACCTGCGCTTCCGCGTGACGGGCGCCGGCAATGTCACGGCGGACGGCTCTTTCACGGGCGGCGGCGCCGACTTCGCCGAGCAGATCCAGGTCGATGGCGTGGCGGCCCGGCTGCAGCCCGGCGACGTGCTCGTCATCAGCGACTCGAAGGATCGCGCGGTCGAATTGGCCACGAAGCCCTACTCGACAGCCGTGCTCGGCGTCTACTCGACCCAGCCGGGCTTCCTGGGCGGCACGGCGGCTCAGTTCAACGACCCGACCGGCACCGTCCCGGTCGCCTTCGTCGGCATCGTCCCGGTGAAGGTCACGGCCGCGAACGGCCCGATCCATCGCGGTGACTTGCTCACGACCTCGTCGGTCCGGGGTCATGCCATGCTGGCGACCGATTACGTTCCCGGCGCGATCCTGGGCAAGGCCATGGGCGAGTTGACCAGCGGCACGGGCGTGATCGACGTGGCCCTGATCATCCGCTAAGGAGGGGCAATGCTCCGCAAACGCCTGATTCCGTTTGGCCTGGCGAGCGTCGCGATCATCGCGCTTGGGGCTACGGCCTTTGCCGCGATAACCTCGACCTCCTATCGCCTGGCGAACAACACATTTGAGGGCGGCGATTCCGGTTCCGGCGTGTCGAGCACTTCGACGAGCTACTCGCTCGAGGGCATCACGTTCGGTTCGACCACGTCTGCGCTATCGAGTTCGACCTACCGACTGTGCACGGGCTTCGCCTGTTCGGATCCGATCTTCGGGTTGTCGCTGACATCGCTTCAGAAGTGATCATCGGAGCGATCCGAGGGTACGCAAGCAATGGGGAGGCCGACCCAGGCCTCCCCATCTTATTTCACCGGCACGGCCTGCCGACTGCGTAGCCAGGTGAGCAGCAAAAACACGATCGCGACGAGCGCGGCGAAGATGCCGACCTTGACCCAACGCGACTCAATCCACAGCGCTGCCAAACCGTAAACGATACAGACGCCGTAGTACCCGAGCACGATCGGACGCTGCGGCAGACCGAGGTCCGAAAGCCGGAAGTGGATGTGGCCGCGGTCGCCGCGCAACGGCGACTTGCCATTTCGCCAACGGTCGACGATCTGGAAGGCCACGTCCGCGATCGGGATGGCCAGGATCAGCAGGGCCGTCATCACGCGCGCGGGCGCGATGATCGAAAGCGCTGACAGCGCGAAGCCCAGGCCCATCGCGCCGGCCGAGCCCAGGAAGATCCGGGCTGGATGGAAGTTGAAAACCAGAAAGCCCACGCAGGCGCCGGCCAACGCCAGCGAGTACAGGGCCACTTCACTTTGTCCGAGCTTATAGGAATGCGCGGCGAAACAGGCCGCCGTGATGGCGGCCACGCCGACCGCGAGGCCATCGAGGCCATCGAGCCAGTTGACGGTGTTCATCATCCCCATCACCCAGAACACGGTCAGCGGGAGGCTCACGATCCATAGAAAGCGAGTCGGCTCGAGCCCGAAGCCGAAGGCGGCCGGGAGAGTCACCTCGCCGATGACGAGGTCAGCGGCGATGGCGATGACGGCCGTGACGGCCTGAAGCAGGAACTGCGGCCCGGGCTCGAGTTCGATCCAATCATCGATCAGGCCCCAGACGACGGCGAAGGCCGTGCCGACCAACGCGCCGACCAGCGGCAGGTGCAGATTGGCATCCGCCGGAAGCGGGGTGTAGAGGTAGAGGCCGAGGCCCGTGCCGCAGAATCCCACGAGCAGTGCCAGCCCGCCCAGGCGCGAGACCGGCCGCGCATGCTTCCGTCGCCCACCCGGCACCTGCATGATGCTGAAGCGTTTGCCGGCCCACATGCCCGCCAGCGTCCCAAGGACGCTCAGCACGAGGGCGATGGCAAAGGTGAAGTAGGGCAGCATGGGTCGAGGTGCGAGGTGCGAGGGGCGGGGCGCGCTTCGCCCTTCGCACCTCGCACCTCGATGTCAGGCAGTGCCGAACTGTCGGTCGCCGGCGTCGCCGAGGCCGGGCACAATGTAGCCGATCTCGTTGAGATGGCTGTCGACAGCGCCGATGTGGATCGGCACGTCGGGGTGGTCGGCCTGGAGACGCGCGATACCCTCGGGAGCCGCGATCAGGCCCACGTACTTGACGCGCTTGACGCCCCACGACTTGAGCAAGGTGACGGCCGCCGATGCGGATCCGCCGGTCGCGAGCATCGGGTCGAGCATCAGACAGACCTGCACATGCGGCTCGACCGGTTTGACGGCGTAATACTGCATCGGCTCGAGTGTGCGTTCGTTGCGTTTGAGGCCGATGTGCCAGACCTCGGCCTGCGGGATCATCTCCCACACGCCTTCGACCATGCCAAGGCCGGCCCGCAGAATCGGGACGAGGCCGATGTCGTAGGTCAGTTCGGCGCCCGTCGTGTCGCCCATTGGCGTGGTGACGGACACCGGCTTGAGGTCCAGATCGGCCGTGGCCTCATAAGCCAGCAGGATCGCGATCTCGCGCACCAGCTCGCGGAACTTCTTGGGCTTGGTGTCAACGCTGCGCAACAGCGCCAGCTTGTGAGCCACCAGCGGGTGCCGGGAAGGGAAAACGTTGTCGCTCATGGGGTGCTCCGAAGTGAGATGGCTCATTGTACAAGAAGCGGTCAGCAGTAAGCTATCAGCCGTCAGCTGTCAGCTGTCAGCTGTCAGCTGTCAGCTCACGCTGCCGCAATATCGCGATAGCGTGAGCTGACCGCTGTAAGCTGACCGCTGATGACTATCCGCGTATAATCCACCCAATGTCTGAAACAAATGAGCGCCTTCTGGGGCCCGATCAGAAACCCGAGGATGTCGATCATGCGCTGAGGCCCAAGAAACTCGGCGACATCGTCGGCCAGGACAAGGTGCGCGAGAACCTGGGGATTCTGATCGATGCGGCGCGTCGGCGAAAAGAACCTCTTGATCACGTCTTGTTTTATGGCCCACCTGGCCTGGGCAAGACCACGCTGTCGCACGTCATCGCCAATGAGATGGGCGTCAACGTCAAGGTGACGGCCGGCCCCGCCATCGAGCGCCCGGGTGACCTCGCCTCGATCCTGACCAACCTGCGCGCCGGCGACATCCTCTTCATCGACGAGATCCATCGGCTCGGCCGCGCGATCGAAGAAGTGCTGTACCCGGCGATGGAGGATTTCGCCCTCGACATCGTCATCGGCAAAGGGCCGAGCGCCCGCAGCATTCGATTGGCCCTGCCGCGCTTCACGGTCATCGGGGCCACCACGCGTTTGGCCCTGATGACGGCGCCGTTGCGCGCCCGCTTCGGCGCGACCTTCCGGCTGGATTTCTACGATCAGCCGGCGATGGAGTCGATCGTCGCGCGTGCCGCTCGCCTGCTCGATGCGCCGACCGAGCCCGGCGGCGTCTCCGAAGTGGCCCGTCGCGCACGCGGCACCCCGCGCGTCGCGTTGCGATTGCTCAAGCGGGTGCGTGACTATGCTCAGGTGCGGGCCGGTGGGATCATCACCCAGCCCGTGGCCGCCGAGGCGCTCAACCTCCTTGAAGTCGATCCGCTCGGCCTCGACGAGATCGACCGCCGCGTGATGCGCGCCATCATCGAAAAGTACAACGGCGGGCCCGTCGGCCTCGAGACCATCGCCGCCGCGATCAGCGAAGAGTCAGACACGATCATGGACGTCGTCGAGCCTTACCTGCTGCAGAAGGGCTTCCTCGACCGAACACCGCGCGGCCGGACGGTCACACGCGCGGCTTACGTGCACCTGGGCATCGAGCCGCCGGCCGCCGGCGAGCAGCCACGGTTGATGTGAGCGAGGCCATGGACGCCGCGCAGATCGGCAAGTGGTTGGTGATCGCGGGCGTCGTCATCGCCATCGTCGGTGCCGCCGTCTGGGGGCTGGCACGCCTGAACCTGCCGCTCGGCCGTTTGCCTGGCGACCTGACGTTTGGGGACGGATCGTTTCGCGTGTCGATCCCGCTAGCGACGTCGATCGTCCTGAGCATCGCGCTGACCGTGATCCTCAACGTCATCATCCGCTTCTGGCGGCGATGACCTCCTCGCGACCTTCCGACATGCGCCTGTCTGATTTCGACTACGAACTGCCTGAGTCCTTCATCGCGCAGACGCCGCTCGAGCCGCGCGACTCGTCACGGCTGCTCGTGCTGCCGCGCTCAGGCGGACCCATTCGCCACCATGTCTTTCGTGAACTGCCGGTCTTGCTCCGCGCCGGCGACCTGCTCGTCTTCAACAACACGCGCGTGATCCCGGCGCGCCTGGCCGTGCACAAGATCACCGGCGGCCGTGGCGAGATCCTGCTCCTGCGTCAGATCGATCGGCTGACCTGGGAGGCCTTCGTGGGCGGGAAGGGTGCCCGGCCAGGCACGCGCTACACGCTCGACCACGAGCCGTCGATCTCGGCCGAGGTCGTTGAGGTGCTCGATGGGCCGCGTCGCGTCGTGTCGTTCTCGACCGATGTCAACACGGTGTTGGCCGGCGCGGGCGAGATGCCGTTGCCGCCCTATATCCATGAACGCCTGACTGATCCTGAGCGCTATCAAACGGTCTACGCCCGCGAGCCCGGATCGGCAGCGGCGCCGACCGCCGGTCTGCACTTCACGCCCGATCTGCTGGCTCGCATTGATGCCATGGGCGTGGCGCGCGCCGAAGTGACCTTGCATGTCGGTTCGGATACCTTTCAACCCGTGCAGGTCGACGATTTGACTCATCACCACATGCACGGCGAGTGGTGCACGGTGTCGGCGGAGACCGCCGTGGCCGTCGCGGCGGCCAAATCACGCGGAGGCCGCGTCATCGCCGTAGGAACCACCACCACGCGCACGCTCGAGGCTGCGGCGGCCTCGGCGGGCGGAACGCTCGGCGCTTTCGAGGGCGTCGTCGACCTGTTCATCTCGCCGGGGTTCGAGTGGCGCGTCATCGACGGGTTGATCACGAACTTCCACCTGCCGAAGTCGACGCTGCTCATGCTGGTCTCGGCGCTCGCGGGCCGCGAACGCATCCTGGACGCCTATGAAACAGCCAAGTCCAAGGGATATCGCTTTTTTTCTTTTGGCGACGCGATGTTGATCATATAGACGCGACGTGTCTGGCTATAATCGTGAAGACCGGGGGTGCTGATGGTTTTTCGAATTCGTACTGTCGCAGAGCTTTTTGATCTGACCATACGTTTGTACCGCCGCCACTTCACACAGTTCTTCATCGTCGCCGCGATCGGGCTGTTGCCCGGGATGCTGCTGAGCCTGGCGGCACTTGGCTTACAGAGCTACGCCACCATGGCGTTTCTGCCGGGCCTGCAGGAACCGGAGTCGGTCAATGCGAGCTCGCTGACGATGTTCAACATGCTGAACGCCACCAGCAGCCTTGTGCAGAATCTCGCCGCAGTCCTGGAATCAGCTCTGTCTTTTGGCCTCGTGGTCCCGTTGGTCAACGTCGTCTTCCTCGCCGAACTGCACGGCGAGACCCTCACGCTCAAACAGGCTTTTCAGCGATTGCGGACGCAGTTCTGGAATCTCGTCGTCTTGCTCGCCTTGCAGTTTGGCCTGTACATCGCGTTAACCATCTGGTTCATCATCCCGTGCTTCGGCTGGGGCACCGGCCTGCCGATCATCATCTTGTTCGGTTGGATCGGTCCCATGACGATCACGGTGCTGCTCGTCGAGGGCCGCCAGGGCTTCGCCGCCATCAAGCGCAGCTGGCTCCTTGTGCGCCAACGCGTGTGGACCGCCCTGGGAGTGGTATTTCTGATCACGCTGTTCGACCGGATGGTAACCTCTGGGCCACTGGCTGTCGTGGCTTTGATCGTCCTAATCCCGCTTCAGGGGATGGGCTATCAGGATCTGGCCAGTCTCCTGCCGACTCTGGCCACAGGCACCGTTGGAGGCGTGCTCGCGGCCGGGCTGACTTCGGTCGTGCTGTACCCTGTCACGGTTCTCTTCTCGATCCTTTGGTACTTCGATCTGCGAACGCGCTTCGAAGGGCTTGACCTCACGGTCCGCGCGCATCAACGCGGCGGCGGCACGCTGGCGACAGCGTTGGGTGATGCGCCGGCCGAGTTGAACGAACCCTTTGTGCGCGGTGAAGACGTCGGCAGGTTCTTCCTGATGACGCTGGCTTTCGTCGGCATTGTGGCGATCATCTGGGGTCTTGCATTCGGGGGTACCTTTGCGCTGGTTTCGATGCGGGCCCGCTAAGCGCCTGGTCCGCCTGGCGGCGCTGGCCATCGTCCTCGCGTGCCTGACGCTCCCGAGTGCCGGCCAGTCGACGTCGTACTCGCTGGCCGACTTCGATGCGCGCCTGGCAGAGACCGAGGCCGTGGTCTCGAGCCTCAGTGCTCCCGTCGATGCCGCCGGGCGGGCGGCCCTTGCCGAGCAGGCGAGGGTGTGGCTGGCGGTGCGTGCGGTGGAGCTTCCCGATGGGCGTGTGCTGCCACTCTCGACGGATGCGATCGGCGAGCGTTTGACCGCCCCGGACGCCACGCCTGAGGATCTGCGGGCATTCGTCACAGCGCTGCGATCGGTGCGCGAGACGTGGACCGGAGCCGGCCATTCGGAGAACGACCTCACGGCCCTCGCGCGCATCCTGGCTCAGAGCAAGTACGGAGCCGAGACTCAGCCACCGGACAACACGTGGCTTGCCGAACTCATCCGTCGCTTCCTCGAGTGGTTTCGCGACGTTTCAGGCTCCGTCGACGTCCCGGATCTGAGCCTCTACTGGGTGATCGGCCTCTCGATTGTGCTCGTCGCACTGCTGGTCGGCATCGGGCTGCTGCTCCGGCGCTCTGTCGTGCGTGAACGAGCCGGTCTGGCGACGCCGATGCCGACTGAAGCCACGACCGCCGACGAAGCCCTCGGTCGCGCCGACGCTCTGGCGGCCGCCGGGGATCTGCGTCAGGCCGTGCGCCAGCTGTATCTGGCGACGCTGCTGGCCCTCGATGAACAGGGCGCGTTGCGCTTCGATCGCGCGCTGACCAACCAGGAAGTCCTGCTCCGGCTACGCAACCGGCCTGAGCTTGCCAGGGTGTTGGCCAGCGTGATCGACGTCTTCGACAGCG
This sequence comes from uncultured Anaerolineales bacterium, assembly GCA_964480865.1. Lineage (GTDB taxonomy): Bacteria > Chloroflexota > Anaerolineae > Anaerolineales > UBA6663 > UBA6663. The sequence goes on from CAYZRP010000007.1 coordinate 56,600, forward strand.
TCTGGTACGGCGAGCACTCGCTCACCGCCGAGACGTTCGCGACCTATGTCGAGGCCGTCGACGCGCTCCGGAGGCCGTCATGACCCGCCGCCGAGACATCGCGCTTGCGGCATTGCTGGCGCTTGTGCTCGTGACAGTGGCGTTGATCGCCGTCTGGATGCGGGGAACGGGGCCGCTCCCGGCGTATTCAGCGGTCTCCACGCAGCCGCGGGGCGCTGGCGCCCTCGCCGAGTGGCTCGTGGCTCTCGGCTACGACGTGGCCACCGATCCCGCATCCCGCTTCGAGCCGCCGAAAGCTGACGAAGTTCTGGTCGTGCTCGAACCGATCCAGGTCTTCACGGACCAGGAGTGGCTCACCCTCGAGCAATCGTTGAAGGCGATTGGCGGGCGCGTGCTCATCGTCGGCGATGGCTTAACCGCCGATCTCGTGATGGGGCACTTCGGCTACAGCCTCGGAACGACGAAGCAGCCGGTCGAGGCCGCGTTGCCAGTGTTCGCGGCACCGGTCTTCGAGGGTGCCGAGGTTGAGGTTGCCACGCTTATCGGTCAGCGGCCCGGCGCCGCGCCGTTGCTCGTGGCGGGCGGCGAGCCCGCGGCCGTTGAGTTCGCGCTGGGCAAGGGGAGCGTGACCCTGTCCACCACGATCGCGGCGTTCTCGAATAAGGGCCTGCGCGATCCCGATCAGGCGCGGCTGGTCTTGAACCTGGTGACGGCCACGCGGCCCGCTCGAGTTCGATTCGACGAATGGCATCTGGGCCGTCGAGCCGCCATCGCTGAACCCGACACGGTTGTGCTCGGTCCGGAGGCCTGGTTGTTGCGCACGCCGACCGGCCAGGCCGTGCTCTTCTGCCTCGTCCTGCTCCTGATCGCACTCTGGCTGCGGGGCAGGCCGTTCGGACGACCCATGCCGCCGGCGGCCGAACTGGCGCGACGCACGCCACTCGAGTACGTTGACGCACTCGCTCGGCTCGCCCGACGGGCGGGTCATCGGCGCGCCGCCGCCGATGACTACCGACAGCGCCTCAAGCGCTCGATCGGCCAACGGTATCGGATCGATCCGGATTTGCCCGACGACGGCTTCCTGGCACGCCTGAGAGTTGTGGCGCCTGGCGCGGCGAACGATGAGCTGGAGCGTTTGTTGAAACGCCTGAGTGAAACACACGATGAGGCGGAGTTGGTTCGTCTGGCCAACAGCGTCGCCCGTCGCCTGACTGAGGAGGTCCGACATCCATGAGCCTTGAAGATCTGCGCACCTGGGCGGACACTGCACAGGCCGAGTCCGGCAAGGTGCTCGTCGGCCTCGAGCCGCACTTTGACCTGATGTTGACCGCGCTTCTCACCGGCGGCCACGTCCTGCTCGAAGGCGTCCCCGGAACAGCCAAGACCCTGATGGCCAAGACCCTCGCGCACCTGGTGCAGGCGCAGTTCACGCGCGTGCAGTTCACGCCGGACCTGATGCCCTCTGATCTGCTTGGGACGAGCGTGTTCGATATGGCCACCGGGCGCTTCAACCTCAAGCGCGGTCCGCTCTTCACGCAGGTGCTTCTCGCCGACGAGATCAACCGCGCGCCGGCCAAGACCCAATCGGCCCTGCTCGAAGCGATGGAGGAGCGGCAGATCAATCTCGATGGCGTGCGCCACGAACTGCCACGCCCGTTCATGGTCGTGGCCACCCAGAACCCCATTGAGTACGAAGGCACGTACCCGCTTCCCGAGGCCCAGCTCGACCGGTTTCTTTTCAAGATCGTGGTCAGCTACGCCGCGCTCGAGAGTGAGGTGGAGGTCTTGCGTCGTTACCATCACGGCTTCGACGCGCACGCGTTGGCAACGGCCGGTCTGCAGCCCGTCTTCACATCTGAGCGGCTGGCGACCGCGCGACAGGCGATCCAGACCGTGACCGTCGAGGACGGCATCCTCACGTATATCGCGCGGCTGGGCGCCGCCACGCGCGGTTCGACCGACATCCTGTTGGGTGTGAGCACGCGCGCCGCCACCTGGCTCCTGCTCGCGGCCAAGACGTTCGCGGCCTTGCGCGGCCGCGACTTCGTCACGCCCGATGACGTGAAGTTCCTGGCGGTCCCGGCCTGGCGTCATCGCCTCATCCTGCGACCCGAAGCCGAGATCGAGGGGCTCGACGCCGACGCCGTCCTGGCGCGCGTGCTGGCTCAGGTCGACGTCCCACGCTGAGGCGGTGAGCGCACATGGCCCTGACATTGCGTGGCGGTCTGCTGCTCGGCCTGACGGCCCCGGTGCTCGCGCTGGCGACCTGGGTGCCGGCGTTCGGCTGGGTCGCGCTCGCCTACTTTGCCGGCGCGTGCGTGCTGCTCGCGCTCGATCGGCGAGCGGCGGGCGGGCCAGAGCGCTTTGCCGTCAGCCGCTCGCATGACAGCCGCCTGAGCCTCGCCATCGACAACGCGATCCATCTGCGTGTGCTCGAGCGCGGTCAACGGCCGGCACAGTTCTGGTTGCGCGACGAGTCGCCCGACGAGTTCGTCGCCGAGCAGCGCGTGTTCGCGGGTTCCTGTCCGCCGGGTGGCGAGTGGATCCAGGACTACGCGATTCGTCCCCGGCAACGCGGCGACTATGCATTCGCCGATCTCGTACTGCGCTGGCGCAGCCCGTTGGGCTTCCTCGTGCGTGAGGCTCGCTATCCGGCGGCGCGTCCGATCAAGGTGTACCCGAACCTCTACGAGGTGCGCCGTTACGACCTCAACTTACGGCGCAATCGTCTGCGCGACACGGGCGTGCGCCCAAGCCGCATGTTGGGCGGTGGCAACGAGTTCGAGCGCCTGCGCGACTACCAGCCCGACGACGAGTACCGGCACATCAACTGGAAGGCCACGGCGCGCCACGGCCGGCCGATCGCGACCCAGTTCCAGGTCGAGCGTAGCCAGAGCGTGATCGCCGTCGTCGACGTCGGGCGCATGATGCAGAGCCCGGTCGCCGCGATCACCAAGCTCGACTACGTCCTCAACGCCGTCTTGCTCCTGGCCTACGTCGGCGCCGCGAAGGGCGACAAGACCGGTGTGATGACGTTCGCCGATCAGGTCCGCACGTATCTCGAACCTCGCGCCGGCCGTGGCCAGTTCTATCGCATGCTCGAGATGTTGTACGCCGTGAAGGCGGCGCCGATCGAGCCCAACTACGGCCGGGCGCTCGCGTACTTGCGCCGACGGCACCGCAAGCGCGCGCTCGTCGTCGTGTTCACGGATCTGGCCAGCGGCCCGACGTTGTCGAGCCTGGCGTCGCATGTCGGTCGGCTCGCGCGACGGAGCCTGGTGCTCGTGGTGACGATCTCGGATCCAGAGGTGGCATCGGCGGCGGTGACGGCGCCCGCTGACGTGGCTGGCGTATACCGTCAGGTCGCGGCTGCTCAGATGCTCGACGAGCGCACGGTGCTGCTCGAGACGTTGCGTCGCCAGGGCGTGCTCACGCTCGACGTGCCAGCCGATCAACTTTCGTTCGCGGTCGTCAACCGCTACCTTGAGATCAAGGCGAGGATGCGGCTATGACCTTATTTGGAGCGTCAACGTGCCCTGGCGGCCACGGGCCCGCGGTCGGCCGTCCGTCGTCTGCGATCCTGTCGCTCTCGTCCAGCCAGAAGCAGGTAGCCGTGCAGCATCGCGCCGGTGCCCAGTCCGACGGCGAGTTTGACAACGAAGGCGATCTCGGCGTTTGGGGAGATGAATCCCTCGATCAGCCCGGCGACCACCAGCAGCGGCACGCACGGCAGGACCAGCTTGAGGGCATCGCGGGCCGCGGCAGCCAGCGCGTCGCGTCGCCGCTGCAATCCGGGTTGCAGGATCGCCCAGCCCATGCGCAGCCCGGCAGCGCCGGCGATGCAGATGACGCTCAGTTCGACGACGCCATGCGCGACGATGAAATCCCACAGCCCGTCGGCCAGGCCATAATGATGAGTCAGGCCGAGCAGGCCGCCGAGCATCAGGCCGTTCGTGACCAGAACGTACAGCGACAGGAGCCCGAACAGGACGCCGCCACTGAAGGCCAGGAACGTCACCTGGATGTTGTTGCGCATGATGAACGCAGACGTGTACGGGCGCTCAGCCATCGGGATGTCCAGCCACAGCTCGCCCTCTTCGACCAGCGGGATGACATCTTGCGCGCCGACCGGCAGCACGACCCGCGCGAGTTCCGGCTGCGCGGCCACCAGCGGGCCGGATACGATAGCCGGTCCGAACATCAAGGCTGCCGAAAGCGCCACGAAGGGCCACAACCGCCGGTAGGTTTGAGGCAGGCCGTGGGTCAGATAACGAGCGATGCGATGCAGGGCCATCGGCTCGCTGCGATACAACGAGGCGTGCCCGCGCGCCACGAGCCGGTTCAGGTATTGGGTCAACGGCTGATGCGGATAGTCGCGCTGAGCCAGCGCCAGATCCGACGCCGCAGCGCGATAGAGCAGACCCAGTTCGTGGATCTCGTCGGGAGACAGGGCCACAGTCGTTCCCCCGGCCTGGCCAAGCAACTCTTCGAGGCGACGCCAGTCGGTCTGGCGCTGATGGACGAAGGTGGACGATGGCAGCATCGGCGGCTAGCGTACCACAGGCCCGGGTGGCGCCAGCCGAGAAGACGCGCGCCACGACAACGCCTTGTCACGCGGCGCGGGCATGGCTTTGATGACTGAAAGGACGGTTCGATGAACACCCCACTGACCGATCACGATCTTGTCGTCGACACGCCTGAGAACGTCACCTTTGGCTACGCCCTGGCGGGCCTCGGTTCGCGTTTCATGGCGGCCCTGGTCGATAGCCTGTTGATCGGGCTTTTTCAGATGGTGGTCATCGTGCTGACTGTGGTGCTCGCCTATCGCGACCTCAGCCAGTCGACCGAGGTCCTCAGCTGGACGTCCCTGGTGCTGACGCTTGTGAGCTTCGTGCTGCTCTGGGGGTATTACATCCTGTTCGAATGGGTGTGGAACGGGCAGACGCCCGGAAAGCGTTGGGTTGGCCTGCGAGTTCTGCGGTCGAACGGTCAGCCGATCACGATCGTCGAAGTGTTGATCCGCAACCTGGTGCGCCTTGTGGATTTCCTGCCGGTGGCCTATGGAGCCGGGATCATGTGTATGTTCATCGATGCGCGTTCGCGGCGCCTCGGTGATCTGGCCGCCGGGACGATGGTCGTCTGGGAACGATCGGCGTTGAGCGTCGACGCCCTCGTGGAGGCGGTCGGCGAGTCGCCGGCGCCGGCCGCCGCGGTATCCGGGGCAAGTTGGTCGCCGGCCGATCAGGTGCTGGCGGCGGAGTTCCTCGACCGCTGCGCGAAGCTGCCCAATCGTGCTGCGCTCGGCCGCAGGATCCTGACGACGCTCCACACGCAGACTGGCCGCCCGGTGCCCGGCGCGCAGACGACGGACGAGGTCGAAGCAGCGCTGGCCGGGATCGCGCGCCGAGACGAGGACGGAGCCGTCCTCTAGACCGGCTTGAGCAGCGGCAGGAAGGCCGTCGCCAGGCCAAGGAACAATCCGAACCCCACACAATCGGTGACGGTGGTCACCAGCACTGCCGAGGCCAGGGCCGGATCGAGCTTGAGCGACTTGAGTGTGAGCGGCACCAGGGTGCCGGCCATCCCCGCCGCGATCATGTTGCCGATCATGGCCAGGCCGATGACGACACCCAGGAACGGGATGCCCTTCCACAGGTAGGCGCCGATGCCCACGGCGATGCCCACGGCGACGCCATGCATGATGCCGATGCCGATCTCGCGCAGCAAGGCCGCGCCCACATCTTTGATCTCGATCTCGCCGAGCGCCAGGCCGCGCACCATGATCGCCAGGGTTTGAGTGCCGGCGTTGCCGCCCTGGCCAGCCACGATCGACTGAAAGACAGCCAGCACAGCCAGTTGCGCGATCGTCGCCTCGAACTGGCTGACCACCCAGGCCGCCAGGAACGCCGTGAACAGGTTGATGTACAGCCATGGCAGGCGGCGCTGCACCGATGTCCGCACGGGGCTCCAGGGCCCCAGGTCGCCTTCCGACGAGATGTTCGACAGACGGTGGATGTCCTCGGTCGCTTCCTCTTCGATGACGTGAGCGATGTCGCTCGACCGAACGACACCGACCAGCTTGCTGTCGGCGTCGACGACCGGCAGGGCCAGCAGGCTGTACTTGGTCATCAGGTTGGCGACCTCTTCCTGGTCGGTCCCGGCCTGGACGGTGCGGATGTCGCGCTCCATGATGTCGCCGACGATCGAGTTCGGCAACGACGTGATCAAGGCGCGCAGCCCGAGCACACCGACCAGCCGGTCCTGTGCGTCCACGACGTAGAGGTAGTACGGCATCTCGGCGTCGGGATCCCTGGCGCGCAAAAACGCGATGGCCTGTTGAGAGGTCATGCCTTCGCGCAGGGCGAAGAACTCGGGCGTCATCAGACCGCCGGCGGTGTCGTCCTCGTAGGCGAGCAGAGGGCGAACGTCGTCGGCCTCTTCCATCTCGGCCAGGGCCGAGGCCGCGCGATCGGGCGGAAGGTCACCGAGGATGTCGGCCGCAGCGTCGGGCTCCATCTCGTCGAGGACGTCGGCCAGCTGCGCCGAGGTCAGGTGCGTGGTGGCCGCCAGAGCGTCGTCGTCCTCGAGTTCTTCGAGGATCTCGGCTGTCGATTCCGCGTCCATGCGCGGCAGGAGCTCGTGCTGGTCCTCGGTTTCGAGATCGGCGAATGTCTCGGCGCGGTCAGCCGGGTGCAGGCTGTTCAGATACGAGATCGCGTCTTCGATCTGGCCTGTCTCCAGGGCTAGACGAACGCGCTCGACCGCGTCATCGATGATCAATTGGTTCATGCGCCACCTCCGCAACCGACGGATGTACGTCAATGCCCACCGCCTGAAAGGCGGTCGGGGCGTCACGTTGTCGGGCGGCTAGGGCGCGGCAGCGAGGCGGGCTCCGGAAAGCCAATCAGGGGAGGGGGAGAAGAGCTCTTTTGTGCGAACTAGGTCCAGCGTCCATTTCTGTCCTGATCCTGAAACTAGCGAATTCTACTCCTCGCGTCGCAGCGGTGTCAACACGAATCGAGGTTGATCAGAAACCGGGAGTCCCCCGATGTGCGGGGCCTTTTGGCCCCGCACATCGGGGGACATCGGGGGACTCCCGATCTCTTGCGACTCAAATACGCTAGAATGGACTGCTGCGTCCAACCAGCCGGCAAGGGATGTTGGACCCGATGTGGAGATCATGAAACCGACGTTCCGAAACCTACTCATTTACCTGACCGCCGCGCTCGTCATCGTCATCGACCAGCTCACGAAGGCCTGGGTTCGTGCGAACCTGCCCATCGGCGAGTCATACGAGATCATCCCCGGCCAGTCCGGTTGGGTGCAACTGCTGCACATCCAGAACACCGGCGCCGCCTTCGGCATGTTCCAGGCCGCCGGCCTGATCTTCACGATCGTGGCCATCGTGGTCTCGATCGCCATCGTGTACTACTCGTTCCGTATTCAGGGAGACGTCTGGGCCCTGCGCCTGATCCTGGGCTTGCAGCTCGGCGGCGCGCTCGGCAACCTGGTCGACCGACTCACGATCGGCACCGTCACCGACTTCATCAGTTTCTTTGCGATCTGGAACGCCCCGATTTTCAACGTCGCCGATGCCAGTATTACGATCGGCGTGGTGTTGATGATCCTGGCGATGCTGATCAACCCGGCTGAACGCGATGAACCACGAGTTTCTGGCACCGAGTCCTGATCGCCTCGATCGCCTGATCGCCGCCCAGGTCCCCGATCTCTCCCGCAGCCAGGCCCAGCGCCTGGTGGAGACGGGTCGCGTCAGCGTCGATGGCGCCATCGTGTCGAAGCCGGCCTACACCGTGGCTGCCGGCGCACGCGTGATCGTTGATGTGCCCGCCCCGGCGCCGTCCACGGCGGTCGCCGAGGACATCCCGCTCGATATCATCTATGAAGATGACGACGTCATCGTGGTCAACAAGGCCGCCGGCATGGTCGTGCATCCAGCCGTCGGGCATGCCACCGGCACGCTGGTCAACGCCGTGCTGGGCCACGACCCCGATCTCGAAGGCGTCGGCGATGAGGCCCGCCCCGGGATCGTGCACCGGCTCGACAAAGACACCTCCGGCCTGATCCTGATCGCTAAGAACGACAGGGCCCACCGCGACCTGCAGGCCAAGTTCGCGGATCGCCGCATCACCAAGGTCTATCAGGCCCTGGTGGACAACTGGCCGCAGACCGACACGGGCCGGATCGAGGCCGCCATCGGCCGCGACCCGCGCGACCGTCAGCGCATGGCCATCGTGCCCGCCGCCAAGGGCCGCATGGCGATCACGGAGTACAAGGTCCTCGAGAAGTTCGAGAACCGCGGTCGCGGTCGCCACAGCTGGGTCGAGGTGAACCTGCTCACCGGGCGCACCCACCAGATCCGCGTCCACTTCGCCTACCTGAAGTGTCCGATCGTCGGCGACACCGTGTATGGGCATGCCAAGCCCTCGTTGCCGGTCGGCCGCCAGTGCCTGCATGCCGCCCGGCTCACCCTGGCTTTGCCCGGCAAACGCACCCCCGTGACCTTCGAAGCACCCCTTCCGACTGATATCGAACACCTGTTCGAATCTCTTCGCGGATGATACAATGGCAGCCAATCCGCCAGATATGGGGCTATGACCGGCTCAAGTCGAGCCGGAAGCCCGATTTTGAGACTTAAGGGATCAACATGCGAGAAGTGACCGTCGCCACCGTGCAAATGAAGCCGAAGCTGGGAGAGATGGAGGAAAACCTGGCCCGGATGTCGGACCTGGTTGCCCAGATCGCCAGCCAGCAGAAGGTTGACCTGATCATCTTTCCCGAGCTCATCACCACCGGCTACGAGTGCGGCGTGCGTTTCGTCGATATGGCGCAGCGCGTGCCAGGCGTCTCGACCGGCGTGATGTCGCAGCGCGCCCAGGAGTTCGGCGTGCACATCGCCTTCGGCCTGCCGTCGAAGGAGAAGGTCGAGTCGATCATCTTCGACTCGGCCGTGATGATCGGGCCGGACGGCGAACTGGTCGGCGACTATCGCAAGACACACCTCAAGGGTGAAGAGCGCATGACCTTCCGCGCCGGCTATAAGTACCCGGTGTTCGAAACCACGTTCGGCAACGTCGGCATGCTGATGGGCTACGACCTGGCCTTCCCTGAGGCGGCGCGCGCGCTGGCCCTCGAGGGCGCCGAGCTTCTCGTCGTCTGCGGCAGCTACGAAAAACCGCACCAGGATGAGTGGCGCACCTACTGCCTGGCGCGCGCCTACGAGAACGCCATGTTCGTGGCGGCCGCCAACCGCGTCGGCGACGACGTGACCTATTCGTTCTTCGGCGACTCGATGATCGTCGGTCCGCGCGGCCAGGTCTACGCGACCATGTCGGGTGAGGTGGATCCCAAGACCAACGAGCCGGCCGAGGGCTACGCCGTCGCGCGCATCGACCTGGCCGAAGTGCGCCAGCGCCGCGAGGAGTTCCAGACGCTCCAGAACCGCGAACCGGATCTCTACAAGCCGCTGGTGCGCAAGTACTGAGGTTGGTTGGACGACACATTGGCTGTCGCCGAGGAGCAGGGGGGACCCGTGGCCACGTCTGAGTCTCGGCCTTCGAACACGGCCCGACGCTGGGCCATCGCCGGCCTGGTGCTCGCCTGCATTTGGGCGGTGTTCTCGGTGCTGCCGATCCCGGCGACCACGATCATCGGTCTGCCCTTTCTTCTGCTGGCGCTGATTGCCGTCGCTATTGCGCTCTACCTGCGCTGGGAACGGCGCTCACCCGGCGTTCGACGGTGGGCCGGCCTGGCCCTCGGCGTCAGCGCCTTCGGTTGCGCCTGGCAGATCGTGATGGCGGTGTTCTGGGGCACGTTGCTGATTGGTGGCGGGGTATCGCTCTGGCAATATGCGCAGCAACTTCTGCAGTTGACGCCGACCCCATAAGCGATCCGAACGCGCGTATCATTGCACATCAGGGCCGAGGCTCAGCCTCGGCCCTTGTGAGTCCTTAGGCCCAATCCTTCGAGGTAGGCATGCCCTTCGACAATGGCTTGATCGATTTGCGCAGCGACACTGTGACGGTGCCCACGCCCGAGATGCGCCAGGCGATGGCGTCGGCCGACGTCGGCGACGACGTCTATGGCGACGACCCGACCGTCAACCGGCTCGAGGAACGCGCTGCGGCGCTGACCGGCAAGGCCGCGGCGCTCTTTGTGCCGTCGGGCACGATGGGCAACCTGCTGGCCCTGATGGTGCACTGCGCCGGCCATCGGGGCGTCGAGGTGATCGTCGGCGACAAATCCCACATCTACCTTAACGAGGTCGGCGGGCTCGCCGGGCTGGTCGGCGCCCAGGCGGCCGTGGTGCCCAACCAGGCCGACGGGTCGCTCGATCTGGCGCAGGTCAGCGACACGATTCGGGACGCCGACATCCATCATCCGCGGACGCGCCTGATCTGCCTCGAGAACACACAGAACATCTGCGGCGGCGTGGTCGTGCCGCTGGAGGCGATGCGCGCCACCCGCGAATTGGCCCGTGCCAGAGGCCTCGCCGTGCACCTCGACGGCGCGCGCCTGTTCAACGCCGCCGTCGCCCTCGGCCGACCGGCTACCGACATCACCGGGCACGTCGACTCTGTGATGTTCTGCCTCTCGAAGGGGCTCGGCGCGCCGGTTGGCTCGATGCTGTGCGGCGACACCGATCTGATCGCCGAAGCGCGTCGTTATCGAAAGATGGTCGGCGGCGGGATGCGTCAGGCGGGTGTGATCGCTGCCGCCGGCGTTGTGGCGCTCGACACGATGATCGAGCGGCTCGAGGACGATCACGTCAACGCCAGACGGCTCGCCGCCGGTCTGGCCGACCTGCCCGGGCTGACGCTCGAGAACCCTGATCCGCAGACCAACATGGTCTATCTGCGCCTCGATCCCGCGCGCGGGATCACCGGGCCCGCGCTGGCTGAGGCCGTTCGCAGCGACGGCATCGTCCTCGACCCGGGCCCGTACGGGTTCCGGCTCGTCACGCACGCCTGGGTGACGTCCGAAGACGTCGACACCGTCGTCGACGCGTTCTCAGCCGTGCTCGCCAACCGGCGCCGCAAGGGGCGCGTCTGCGAAGGGTGAGGGTCGAGGTGCAAGGTGCGAGGAGCGAGGGGCGAGGGGCGATCAGGCTACTGCGCCATGTCGTGTTCTTCGCTCCACGCCCTTCGCTCCACGCTCCTCACCAGGCCTCTCTTTTCGGCTAGTCGATGGGGCCTCAACGGAGTGCTACACTGAATCGTTATGACTCCTTCGACGGTCCCATGGAATGAGCGTTGGCGCGCGTGGCGCCAGGAATACCCGGGCAAGATCCGGTCCGCCGGCGTCAATGTGGCGCGTGCCTTCGAGTTGGTCTGGCAGGGGCACCCGGCTTCGTTGATCGCGATGGTGATCTGCACCCTGATCGGCGCCGGCATCCCGGCCGGGCAGGCCTACGTCGCCAAGCTGATCGTCGACGGCGTCGTGGCTGGGTCGCAGGCACACGTCGATGCGATGGCCGGGCTGCAGTCGGTGCTGCCGTGGTTGTTGCTCGAGCTCGGCCTCGTGATCCTCGACACTGCCAACGGACAGGCGCGCAGCCTGGCCGAACACGTTTTGCATGCGCGCATCAACGTCAACATCAACACGCGCATCATCCGCAAGGCGCTGGAGCTGGACCTGGCCTACTTCGAGAACGCCGAATACTACGACAAGCTCCAGAACGCTCGTCGCGAGGCAGACTGGCGCAGTCTGCAGATCGTCGACCAGGGCTTCTATCTGATTCAGAACGTCATCACGCTGGCTTCATTCGTGGTGCTGTTGGTCGGCTTCAGTCCATGGTTGGCCGTTCTGATCTTCGTCGCGACGGTGCCGGCCTTCATCGCCCAGAACCGCTTTGCTGAATTGAGCTTCAGGGTGTTGAGCTGGCGGGCGCCTGAAGCGCGCCGCCTGAACTATCTCGAGCATCTGTTGACCGACTATGACGCCGTCAAAGAGGTCAAGCTCTTCAACCTGGGCGAGCCGCTGCTGGGCCGCTACGCCGACCTGTTCTGGAAGTTCCTGCGCGAGGATCAGGCCATCGCGCAGCGGCGCAGTTTCGCGTCGCTGGGTTGGGGCCTGCTCGCCACGTTGACGTACTACGGCGCTTACGCCTGGATCGTCTGGCGGGCCGTCGGCGCGGCGATCACGCTCGGCGACATGACCCTGTTTCTGTCGATCACGCGCAGCAGCCAGAGCCAGTTCCAGGCGATCCTGTACGGGCTCTCGAGCCTGTACGAGAATGGCCTGTTCCTGAGCAACCTTTTCGCCTTCCTTGAACTGAATCCGTCCATGCGCGGCGGATCGGGCGGGGGGCTGGCGGTGCCGGAGCGTTTCACGAAGGGCATCGAGTTTCGCGACGTCAGCTTCCGGTACGAGGGCCACGACACGGATGTGCTGCATCGCATCAGTTTCGTCCTCAAGCCGGGTGAGAAGGTCGCGCTGGTCGGCCCGAACGGGGCCGGCAAGACGACGCTCATCAAGCTCCTCACGCGACTGTACGACCCGACCGGCGGCCAGATCCTGCTTGATGGCATCGACCTGCGCGACTATGACCTGCTCCAATTGCGTCAGCGCATCGGCGTGATCTTCCAGGACTTCGTCCGCTACCACCTGCCGGCCTCCGAGAACGTCGGCTTCGGTCAGGTGGAAGCGCTCGATGATCTCGTGCGGATCGAGGCCGCCGCGCACAAGTCGGGCGCTGACGAAGTGATCAAGCCATTGCCCGATGGGTACGCGACGGTGCTCGGGCGCTGGTTCTCGGGCGGTCGCGACCTTTCAGGCGGGCAGTGGCAGAAGATCGCGCTTGGCCGCGCGTTCATGCGTGACTGCGAACTGATCGTCCTCGACGAGCCCACCGCCGCGCTCGACGCCGAGAACGAGTTGCGCGTCTTCGAGCAGTTTCGCGCCCTGACCGAGGATCGCATGGCCGTGCTCATCAGCCACCGCTTCTCGACGGTGCGCATGGCCGATCGCATCTTCGTCATCGAGAATGGCACGCTCACCGAGAGCGGGACGCACCACGAGCTCCTCTCTCGCGGCGGCACTTATGCGCGGTTGTTTACGCTGCAGGCGGAGTCGTACAGGTGACCGCAGACGGCGGACCGCAGACCGCGGAGGGCAGCAGGCGTCTGGGAGTCTGACGAACGACGAGGATTGAGCGGCTGTTTCGTCGTGTCGTTCGCAGTCAACTTCGTTCGTGGCCTCAATCATGTGAGCCTCGGCGCCTGCGCGTTCATCCAGAGCGCCCGCCTTCGCGCGCCGAGGCTGCTTGGCGCTGGCTTCCCACGCGTGGCGCGCCGTCGAGAGCGCCCGCCCTCGCGCAGAAGCTATCCGACGCTGGCCTCCCGCGCGTGGCGTGTCATCCAGAGCGCCCGGCCACCCTCGCCCGTAGCCACCGTCAATGAGCGCGAAGGATCCCCTATCGGATTCGCTGGCCGTCGCCGGACCTCGGGAGTCTTTGGAGCAGGTCCTTCGCGCTCATTCGGCGCGTCCGAAGGCGTAGATCATGGGCGCTCTGGATGACACGCCACGCGCGAGGTCAGGCGCTTTGAACGACGAGCAACGCGGAGGCGTGTTGCCTGAATGACGCGCGGTGCGTTGGGGCGGGTAGTCTGCGTAACGCACAACGCGGGGCCCGGGCGCCGGGGTGACACGTGGCGCGAGGGGCCAGGCGGCTCGCATCAAAAGGATCTTGGAGCGTCCACTCAGTCAGTGCGATCACGGCGTTGCGAGCCGCGGTTCGAGGCATGCCATTCGCCAACCCCTATCTGCTTTTCACGGCCCGCCTTACGATTATCGGACCGCCACCCACCGCGCGCCTGTCACCGCAATGAAATCGGGCACGGCCAGCCGGATGTTGGCGCGGCGGTCGCCGGCGCTGACGTGGAAGGCGGTCAGGGCTCGGGCAGAGTCTGACAGGTAGACGTCGAAGCCTTTGTTGAGCAGAGCGAGCGCTGAGATGCCGCCGACCTGAAGGCCGGTCAGGCGTTCGGCTTCGGCCTGCGTTGCCATCTTGAGTTTCTTCTCGCCGACGGCCGCGGCCAGGGTCTTGAGGTCGAGCTCCTGGCCAGCCGGTATCAACATCAGCATTGGCTTGCTCCGAGGCGCTTCGCGCAGGACGACCAGAGTCTTGTAGACGTGATCTTCGGGCACGCCAAGACGCGCGGCCGTTTCTTCGGCGCTGTGTTTGTCGCCGTCTAGCTCATAAAGCGAGTAGTCGATCTTGCGGCTGTCGAGAAGTCGGGTGACGTTGTTCTTGAATGCCATTTTCGAGAGATGATACACTACGCGTTATGTCGGGCAAGCGCCTCGGAGTCTACGAACTTGATGAAGAGATCGGCCGAGGCGGCATGGCGACGGTCTACCGCGCGCGACAACTCAATCTCGGGCGCGTCGTCGCGGTCAAGATCATCGAACGCTCGCTGATCCACAATCCCCAGGAACTGCAGCGCTTCCAGCAGGAAGCGCAGATGGTGGCGCGGCTCGAGCACCCCCACATCCTGCCGATCTACGACTTTGATGGCTCGCACGATCCGCCGTTCATCGTTATGCGCTACCTCGCGGGCGGCACGCTGAAGGATCGGCTCCGCCGCGGCCCGATGGAGCGCGCCAACCTGCTCGATCTGCTGCGCAAGGCGGCCGCGGGCCTCGACTATGCCCACCGTCAGGGCGTCATCCATCGCGACGTCAAGCCCTCGAACATCCTGCTCGACGCAGATGGCAATCCCTTCATCTCCGACTTTGGCATCGCACGCTGGACGACGGGCATCGATGCGACAGGCGGCGCGTTGTTGGGCACCGCCGACTACGTCTCGCCCGAGCAGGCCATGGGCCGCGACCTCGATCATCGGGCCGACCTTTACTCTCTCGGCGTCGTCATCTATCAGATCCTGACCGGTCAGGTGCCGTTTACGGCTGATCAGACCCTGGGCATCCTGATCCGGCATGTCTATGACGCGCCGCAGCCGGCGACGGTGATCAACCCGGCGCTGCCGCCGGCCATCGACGCCGTCTTCGAGCGCGCGCTATCGAAGACACCTGAGAGTCGCTATGACTCGGCCGCCGAACTCGTCGAAGCCGTCGAGATCGCGCTGGCCGGCAGCGCGCTTGAAACCCCCGAGCGCAGCGACGATGTGTCGAGCCGCAGTCAGACGACGACGCAGACCAGCGTCCTGGAGTACCAGCGCCCGCTGACGGTGCTGGCCCTTGCCGCTAACGATCTCGAACTGACCCTCGTCGAGAACCAGGGCAGCGCCGAAGCCGCCCGGCTGCTGCGGCAATGGTTGCGTCGCGCCGAGGAGGCCTGTGTCGACCGGGGCGGCCTGATCTATGAGCGCTCGGCGCGCGGGTTGCTCGCGGTGTGGGGCGCGCTCAGCCTCATGGAGGACGATGCCGAGCAGGCCGTCCAGACCGCCATCGACGTTGCGCGTGACTTCGCCGTCTGGGTCAAAGAGGATGTTGAAGAGGACATCGATGTGGGCCGACTGCCGACGCTTTCTGTGGCCAGCAGCCGCGGCGCCGCTCACATCGACGTTGACGGTCGCATGTTGCTCTCCGGGCAGGCGCTGGGTGTGGCGGTGCGGCTGCAATCCATTACGCCGCCTGGCCGCGTCATCATCGACGCCGAGACGCATCGACGCGCTCGCGGGCGCTTTGACTTCCGGGCGACGACCGGGCTCGAAGGGAGTGGGTTGCGCGAGCCCGTCGCTGCCTTCGAGGTCCTCGGCCGTCGCGACCAGGCTTTCTGGCTCGAGGACAGGGGCGTCCCGGGCGCGTCTGCCCGAATGGTCGGCCGCGAGTATGAATTGAAGTTACTCCAGAGCGAATTTCTCGAAACGTTGGCCGGCCGTGGCGCGCGTTGGGTTTCGCTCGTCGGTGACCTCGGTCTCGGGAAGAGTCGCCTGCTGCACGAGTTCGACACGTGGGCCGATGTCCTCGATGTACCAGATTTCTTCTACTTCCAGGGCCGGGCGACGCCGCAGATGGCGCAACGCCCGTACGGCCTGATCGGTCGACTCATCGCGGAGAGGAGCCGGCTCCTGCAAAGCGACTCGGCCGACGTCGCGCGCGAGAAGTTGCGCGCCAGTCTGGCGCAGTTCATCCCGCCCGATGACCTCGAGGAGTCGACGGCAGCTATCGCCGATGTGATGGGCATCAGCAGCGCGCCGGCGTCGGTCAACGTCGGCAGCACGCCTAACGTCGTGCGCGATCGTGCCGATGCCGCGTTCGAGGCGGTCTTCAGAGGCTCAGTGCGGGATGGCGCCGTCTTGATCGTGCTCGAGGACATTCAGTGGGCCGACGAGACCTCGCTGACCTTGCTGGGACGCTGGGTGCGCATGCTGCCGCGCGCGGCCGTCATGGTGCTCGCCAGCGCGAGGCCCGAGTTCTTTGACGATCACGCTGATTGGGGCCATGAGTTTCCGATCCATCGGCGGATCTCGCTGGGCCTGCTCTCGCGCGCCGACAGCCGACGTCTGGCCGGTGAGTTGCTGTCGCGCGCCACGCAACTGCCGAGCTCGCTGCTCGATTTGCTCGTGGAACGCTGCGAAGGGAATCCGTTTTTTCTCGAAGAGTTGATCACGGTGCTCCTTGAAGACGGCGTCATCGTGCCCAAGGAGACCACCTGGCAAGTGCGCGAGTCGCGTCTGGCGCGATTGCGCGTGCCGGCGACGCTGGCCGAGGCGCTTCAAGTGCGTCTCGAAGGCCTGCCGGCCGGCGCCCGCGTGATCCTGGCCCGGGCCAGCGTCATTGGCCGCGTTTTCTGGGACGGAGCCTTGCAGGCCCTGGAAGCCGCCGACGGGATCCCACTGCCGAATCTCGATCGCTTGCTGGATGACCTGCGCCGCCGGGAGTTGATCTTCTTGCGGCCTGCCTCGACGTTCGCTTCCTGGCGGGAGTTCAGCTTCAAGAACAACCTGTTGCGCGACGTCGTCTATAACGGCCTGCTCGGCCGCCAGTTGCGCGCGTATCACCGCGAGGTCGGCGACTGGCTGGTGCGGACCTCGGGCCAGCGCGCCAGCGAGTACGCCGATGTCATCGGCGGTCACTTCGAGTTCGCCGGAGACTATGGCCGAGCCGCTCGTCAGGCTTTCCGCGCAGCCCAGGCCGCTTTCACGGTCAACGCGTATAAGGAATCTGAGACGCAATTGCAGCGCGCCGGCGAGTTGCTCGAGCGCGACGACACAGCGCCCGGCGGCCTGCAGATTCAGATCCCGTTGCTTCTTGGACGGATCGCGGCAGACACCGGTCGGCCCGACAAGGCTCGCGATCAGCTCGGGCATGCATCAGCCCTGGCTGCCGCCGCCGGCGACGAAGTCGCTTCGTTGCAGGCCGAAGCACTGCTCGCCCGGGTGGATGCCTGGCAGGGTGCCTATGGCCAGGCGGAGGAACGCTTGCGCGACATCCTGCCACGTGCGCGCGCGATCGGCGACAGATCAGTCTTGATCCTTGTGTTGCGATTGCTGGGCAACGTGCAGGCCAATACCGGGCAAATGACGTCGGCTCGGGCTGCTCTTGAGGAGAGCCTGGCGTTGGCGCGTGCCGTTGACGATCCCGAAGCCATCGCTGCCGGCCTGAACAGTCTGGCCAATGTCGAGTCTGGGGAGTGCGACGATGCCGCAGCGTTGCGCCGCTTCGAAGAGGCGTTGCCGCTCGTGCGCCGCACGGGCAACCGATTTGCGCAGTGCGTGTTCCTGACCAACATCGGTCGCGCGCGCGTGCTGCTCGGTGACGCCGCGGGAGCCGCGGCCCCGTCCATCGAAGCGCTGCAACTGGCGGATCAGATGGAGAACCCGTACTTGCGCGCGCAGGCTCTCACCGCGATGGGGTTGGTGAGCGCCCTACAGGATGATCGAGACGCCGCCAATCGCCGTTTGCGCGAGGCCCTGACGCTGCATGACTCTATGGGACACGAACCGGTGATGCTCGACGTGCTGATCGGGCTGGCACGCATCGCGGTGCTCGACGATGACCTCGAACGGGCCGCTTTTCTTGTGGCGCTGGCAGGCGCTCACCCGGCGATGGATGATTCACTGCGCCGCCTCATCCCGGCTGTCTGGCGCAACATCTCGATCTCGCCCGATGCCCGGCAGGCGGCCGAAGAACGCGCGCGCACGCGGAAGGTGACCGACGTGGCCCGCGAGATTCTGGCCGAGTCAGACTCCGGGTCGCCGGCTTCGTCAACGTCCGCCCCGACAATCCCCTGAACTCAGCGCGCGTCGATAGCGGCAGCGATCTCGAGCGCGCGTTCGGTCGCCGTGCCTGTGTACGCCTCGGCCTGCATCAACTCGCGCAACCGCGCCGGCTGAAGGTAGCGCAGGATCTGCGTATCAGCGCCGAGAGCGCCAGCCAGCGGATTGGGTTGGCCGCTCTGAATCACACTCCAGGCCTTGAGGCTGTGCTCGCGCAGGCGTTCGTGCATGGCCTGTCGATCAGCCCCTGATCGGACGAGCACCATCAGCACCCGCTCGGTGGCCGCGAACGGCCCGAACTTGGCCAGGTTGGCCGCACAGGCATCGGCGTTGACGCGCAGGCCCGACAGGATCTTGTGAGCAGTGCGCAGCATCTCGTCGGTGGCCAGGAAGGCCTCCGGGATCGAGGAGCGACGATTGGCCGAGTCGTCTAGCGTGCGCTCGAGGAGTGAGTCGGCGGCGTTCTCCCAGGCGATCTGTGGCGTGCTGGCGACAAGCCGCGCCAGCGAACAGATCTTCTCGGCGTTGATCGGGTTGCGCTTGAACGGCATGGCGCTCGATCCGACCTGCTTGGCGCCGAACGGCTCGGCCATTTCGCCGAACCCTGCCGACTGCAGCACGCGCAGATCGAAAGCGAATTTGTGTAGCGATGCAGCCAGACCGGCCAGGGCCGAGAGCACCGTGAAGTCCTGTACCCGCGGATAGGTTTGCGTGGCGATGGTGAAGGCGCCCAGACCCAGGGCCTGCAGCACGTGAGCCTCGAGATCGCGCGGGGTCGTGTCGCTTCCGGTGAGCATCTCGCCGTAGCTGGCCTGCGTGCCGACGGCGCCCTTGAACCCCTTGCCGCGTAGCGCGACTTCCAGATCGGCCAGCGCCCGATCGTGGCCGAGCAAGTCCTGGGCATAGACGGCCAGTCGATAGCCGATCGTCGTCGGTTCGGCGGGCTGTAGATGCGTGTACGCCATACAGGCGAGCTCGGCGTGCGCCCGGATCTGCGCCGCAAAGTCCTCGAGCACGACCTTCAGCCGTGCCCGCACAAGCCCGACCGCTTCGCGCAGCCTCAGCACATCAGCGTTGTCGGTGACGTCGGCGCTCGTGGCGCCCCAATGGATGATGCCGCCGCCGACCGCGCACTGCTCGGCGAAAGCGCGCACTTCGCCCATCACGTCGTGGCCGATCTCGGCCTCGATCTCGAGCGCCCGAGCCGTGTTGAGCGTCGCGGCGTGTTCCTCCAGATCGCGAACCTGCTCGGGGCGAACCAGGCCGGCGCTTGCCTGCGCCCGCGCCAGGGCGACCCAGATGCGCCGCCACAACTGACGCTTATGGTCGTCGGACCACACGGCCCGCATCTCGTCGGAGCCGTAGCGCTTGCTGAAGGGAAAGTCGAGTTCGGTCATGGTTTCTCCGAAAAACGGCTGACGGCGGACCGCAGACCGCCGTCGCAGACTTCACGAAGCTGCGTCTTCACGATCTGCCGTCCGCCGTCGGCGGTCTGCGGTCAATCTTCTGGCCTGTACCCCAGCCGTCTCACCGTTCGCGCGTTGTCGCGCCAGCCGGGTTCGACCTTGACGTGCAGGTCGAGATAGACGTGTGTACCGACGAGGTTCTCGATCTCGCGGCGGGCTTCGGTGCCGATGCGCTGCAGCATCGTGCCGCCCTTGCCGATGACGATGGCCTTGTGCGTGTCGCGCTCGACGATCACTTCGGCGCTGATGCGCACCTCGCCGGCCTGGCTCTCGTCGTAGTCAAGGACGTCGACGGCGATGCCGTGCGGCACTTCCTGCTCGAGCGCGTTGAGGGCCGCTTCACGGATCAGTTCGCCGGCCAGATCGCGCAGGTGGGTCTGCGTGACCTCGTCTTCGGGATACAGATAGGCCTCGCTCTCGGGCAGCGCATCGACAAGCATCTGGCGAAGCTCGTCAAGGTTGTCGCCGCGCGTCGCCGAGACGAGCATCCAGGCCGCGTCGGGCACCAAAGCTCGATAGGCATTGCTGTTGGTGATGACATGCGCGGGCTTCAGTTTGTCGCTCTTGTTGAGCGCCAGCACCTTCGGCGCATTCGGGGCTGCCGCGAGGATGCGCGCGATCGCGTGTCGATCGCCGGGCGTCGGGGCTACGCTGGCGTCGACGATCCAGAGCACGGCGTCGGCCTCGGCGAGCGCCCGGCCTGCCGCATCCATCATGAAGTCGCCGAGCGGGTTGCGCGCCTCGTGCAGGCCCGGTGTGTCGACGAACACGATCTGCAGCCCGGGCTCGGTCAGAATGCCGAGTTGATTCCGACGGGTTGTCTGCGGCTTTGGCGAGACGATCGCGATCTTCTGGCCGAGGATCGCGTTGATGAGCGAAGACTTGCCGACGTTCGGTCTTCCGGCGACCGCGACGAAGCCGGCCTTGAGGGGTTGTGAGTGGATGTCGTTCATGCAATTCCGTTCAGTTCAGCAATAGGGGGTTGAAATCGGTGTCGTTGTCGAAGGCGTCGACGCCCTCGGCGCGTTTGAGTCGCGTGACCACAGCATAAGTCGCCGGCGTGAACACCACCTCGACCGCGCACTTGAAGACGTAGTTGGAGACCAGGATGGCGGCCAGCACGTCGTTCGGCAGGGTGCCGGCAAACGCGACGAGCACGAAGACCAGCGTGTCGATGCCCTCACCGACCAGGGTCGAACCGATCGTTCGCATCCACAGCCAGCGTCCGCGGGTGGCGACCTTCAACCGCGCCAGCACGACGGAGTTGGTGAACTCGCCGGCCCAGTAGGCCAGCAGACTACCCAGGGCGATGCGCGGAGCCTGGCCCAACACCGCGCTGAAGGTGGCATTACTCGGCGGTAGTACATCGACGACTGCCAGCGTGACAATCATCAACGCGAGCGCCGCGAAGCCCGTCCAGATCACGCGTCGGCTGGCGCGATAGCCATAGACCTCGGTGAGCACGTCGCCGAAGATGTAAGCGACGGGGAACAGCAATGTGCCGCCGTCAAACGTGAACGGCCCGACTGTCACGATCTTGACCGAGGCGATGTTCGAGATGATCAGGACGGCCACAAACAGGCCGGTTATTCGATCGAGATAGCGAAAAGATGACACAGTTCGTTCACTCATGGCCCAAAGCGTCCGGGGCCAACCAGGCCCCATTGTACGCGCTCAGGCAGTCATTGCGCGACAACAGGGTCCAGGACGCCGAATATCGTCGCGGCGCCCTGGACCCTGTTGTCGAAGTTTCACGCGACGGTCGAAAGACACCTACAGCAACGGCACCGACTCGGGTGAAGCCGGGACGGTGGTCTTGACCAGGCGGACCCGATCCCACATGCGGCACCACGCGCACTCGCCGGGCGCCGAGGTAGGCTGGCCACAGCGGTCGCACGGATGCAAAGAGGCTTTGTCCTCGACACTGGCGAACAGGCCGGCCTTCTTGGCTTCAAGGAAGCTGACGTAGTACTGCAGCTTGGTGCCGGGCCGGTCGGTCTCCATCCGGTTCAACACGTCTTTGTAGTAGATCGTGGTCGAGCCCTCAGCGTGCGGGCACTCGGCGTAGATGTACTCAATGCCCTGCAGCAGGCAGTACGCCGTCATTTCGCGCTCGTAGATCCGGCACAGCGGCTTGGCTTTGCGGGCCAGGCCCTCGCCGCCCGGCAATACCGGCGCCTGTCGGGCGAGATACCCGCCCGCCCAGTTGAATGTGTTCTGCATGAGGACGGCCACTTCGTCGTCGAGGTTGTGGCCGGTGACGATGACGTCGAAGCCGCCCTCGAGCGCCACGCGATTGAACAGGTAGCGTTTGTTAAGCCCACAGACCGAGCATGGCTTCCCCTGGCCGCGATTGCTGATGACAGCAAGCTCCGGGATCGTGGCGCCATACTTCTGTTCGATGTCGACGACGTGCAGTGTCAGTCCGTGGGCCTGAGCAAACGACTCGCTCAACGCCCGCGACTCATCTGAATAGGCTGCCCCGCCATCAATCCCGAGGCCGATGTAGAGGCCCTCAGTCTGGTAGCCAAGCTTGTGCAAGATGTGCCATAGCCCGAGCGAGTCCTTCCCGCCCGAGACCGCCATCAGGACTTTCTCCGAGCGGGTGAACATCCTGTACTTTTCGATAAAGCGATCGACCTGCTCGGGCAACCACTCGAGGTAGTGATCGCGGCAGAGGGCCAGTTTGTGCTGGCGCATGTTGATGACGGCTTTCTCGCCGCATTTTCGGCATTTCATGGGCGTCTCCCGTGGGGCGTCAGTGCGCGCCGCCCGAGACCACGGCCACCAGCTTGACCTGCTGACCCGGCTTGAGAATGACGTCGTCGGTTTGGAGCTCGCCGTCGATGACGATGAGCACAGACTCGGGCGTGAGGCCGGCCTTTTTGATCGCGTCACGCGCGGTCATGCCGGCCTGCAGTTCCCACTGCTGGTTGCGGTATTTGAGCAGAACTTTTTCCATTTTCCCTGGCTCCCTCGCAAGCCGTCTCGCGGGCGGCGAGCCGGCGACCCGAAAAAGGCCGTCGCAAGGCGAACAAAGAGTATAACACGCGCAATACGACGAAAAGGCCGGCCAGGCATTGCGCCTGGCCGGCCTTTTGTGCGCCTACCGTGCGGCGCAAGGGAATGGGCGGTTACCGGGTGATCGAGTCCCAGAAGTCCGTCAGACCGTCCCACCAGTTGTTGGTGATCTGCTCAGGCCAGGTCGGGAGCACCTCGTCGATGTTGTCGACGCCAGGCGCCGCCTCCAGGTCTTCCTTCGTGACGTTCAGACGCAGCACGTCCTGATCGTCAGCGGTCTGCTCGACCGTGAACTGCGACCACGGGACCACAATGGTTTTCTCGCCGATGCCCAGGAAGCCACCGAAGTTCACGAGCGCATGGGTCACCGTGCCGTTCTGAATGTCGAACACCAGGTCATCGACTTCGCCCAGATCCTCGTCCTCGTTGTTGCGCAGGTCGAAGTCCGTGAAACGGCCAAGCCGGATGTATCCGTCGTCCATCGACGTAGTCGACGTCGTGCTCGTCGTGCCCGTGATCGGGTTGTTCCACACGAAGCCTGGCGCGTCATAGTCGTCCTGGGTGACAGGCTCGGCCGTGTCGAGATCGGTCGCGGTGCCCGAGTAGGCGAGCATCTCGTCCGCCTGGCCCAGCGAGAAGTCGGTCCACGCCAGCGGGATCAACCGGCGCTCGGTCAGGGCCATGGCGTTGTAGTTCAGCAGGACGTAGACCACGTTGCCGTCTTCATCGGCCAGGATTTCGTCAACAGTGCCAAGGGACGTGCCCGAGGTGTCGGCGACTTCCATGCCCAGGAGGTCCGAGCCACGGATGTACATGGCTTCACCGGAAACCGGCGTTTGAGTCCCGGTCATCACGGCGGTCGTGGTCATCTCGGCCGTGCTCGTCATGGCGGCGGTGGCCGTCATCATCGGCTCGGTCTCAGTTGCATCGGCCGTCACCGTGCCCGTCATGACATCGGTCGTTGCCGTTCCGGCGGGCGTTTCGGTCAGCATGTCGCCGGATCCCGAACCCGACACGGTAGCTGTGCCGAACGTGTCGGTGCCAACCATGTCGGTGCCGGGCATATTCGTTCCGTCGCCGGCTGGCTGGCAGGCGGCAATTGCCAGGCCAAGGGCCAGACAACCGCCGACGAGAGAGTGCTTCATACGCATATGTGTCTCCTTTGTTCTTCTCCCCAATGACTATCCACTCACGACGATCGTGGGCGTTGCATGCGACGTGGCTGGCGCACCAATCTGCGCGCACAGAGTCGATCGCATGCAGGCTCACCATAGATGGAACGCAGGAGCCGGCCAATACGCATTGCCTGATTCCCTCGTCAGTTGTCATTGAGTGATGTCGTCGGAGTTGCCTGACGAAGGATCAAAAAAACCTAAGAGCCTGTGCGTAAAACCGGTGGACGGTTACGAGCGCTGAGCATATCGGTTCACCGTCCGGCACAGGGTAACGAGGTCCTACAGCGGGCCCGGTCTAGGCCGATAGCGGCGCTGCGGCGAGATTGCTAGTCTGATGACAGGCCCGTGATGGGTCGGGCCTTGTGTGAGAACGAATGAAGTGCTGGCCGAGCTCGAGGCTCGCCTCAGCAGATAAGGAGCCAGTCATGCAAATCAAGCAAGGTGCCAAGGTCATCACGTCTGACAACAAGGATGTTGGCCGGGTGGATCGGGTCGTCATCGATCCTTCCACGCGTGAGATCACCCACGTGGTGGTGCGCCAGGGTTGGCTGTTCACCACTGACAAGGTGCTGCCCATTCAGTGGGTGTCAGACACCGTGGAGGACACCATGCGCCTGCGGGCGCTTGATGACGATCTGCAAGGCCTGCCGGACTTCGAAGAGGATCGTTACGTCTCGATTGAGGACAGTAACAGGTCTGGCGAACCACACGACGGCGCCTTCGCCCGACCTTACTTCTACTACCCCTATGGTCTGGGGATGATCAACACGCCGTATCCCTTCGACGAACCTGGCGTCAAGGTCGAGCATGGGCGCAATATCCCTAATCGAACAGTGGCGCTGAAGGAAGGCGCCAACGTCATCGCGGCTGATGGCGAACACGTCGGCGATGTGGAACGGATCGTGTCGCAGGGTAAATCCGACGTGGCTACGTACATCGTGATCAGTAAGGGCCTGCTCTTCAAAGAACGCAAAGTGGTGCCGAACAGCTGGGTCAAGGACGTCGAGGATGAGAAGGTCCACCTTCTCGTCGACTCGGATGTCGTGAGCCGGCTGCGCGACTACGAGGCGCCCGCTTCGTAATGGACCTGCCCTTTCGGGCCTATGCGAGGGATGAACATGGCAACGAATACCCGTGCTGAGTGGGCTTCCACCCCAGGAAAATCGGCGACGGCCAAAACGGCAACCGCAGCTGGCGGTCAGCGACGCAAACCGGGTGCGACAGGCCAGGGCGACTACTACCATGTGGAGGTGAAAGCCCGGTCGCAGTTCTCGGCCTTTCGAACGCAGGACGTCGGGAAAAAAGGTGGTCTGCAGCGCGTGTCGGGCAAGAAGCCGGATGGCAAATGGGAGACGCAGGCCTGGTTGATCGCCAAACCGATGGCCCACGTCGACAAAACCGGCCAACTGGTCGCCGACCATGCCGACGCCCGTGAAGTGCTCGAACAGCTGAACGGCCCGGCTCGTCGTCTTCAGGGCGATCGCTTTAGAGCTCGCCGAGAACGAAACCCGCCGCCGGAGTGAAGGGCGATGTGGCACAACAACGACGGGGCGGCCATGCAGGTCAAGCACGACGCGCGGGTGATCACGAACGATGGCCAGGATGTCGGCCGGATCGATCGTGTGGTGATCGACCCACGTACTCGGATGCCTTCACATCTGGTCGTGTGTCGTGGCGGCCTGTTCGCGACGGATCGTGTGCTGCCCATCGAATGGGTCAGCGAGGCGCAGGTGAGCGAACTCCTCCTGCGCATTGATCCCCATGAACTCGAAAGCCTGCCGACGTTTGAAGAGACCAGCTACGTCGCAGGCGAGCAGGCGGAAGGGATCCGCAGCAAAGATCGCGGGTTGTACGCTTTGCCGTACTACTACTATCCCCCGGTTCACGCGGAGCGAAAGGTCGCGGCCTTTCTGTACCCCGACGTATACGGACAGGGCCTTCCGATGCCTGTCGCGCACAAGGATCTCGATCGGCCACCGTACCCGGACGTCGGGGCCAGAGCCATGTCGGGGGACAGTCAATACGTCGGCGAGGTGGAAGACGTGATCGCTGCTGCCGACACAGGCCATGTAACGCACTTTGTCATTTCGCGTGGCCTGTTGGTCAAGGATCACATTCTGATCCCTCTGCACTGGATCCTTTCGGCTCCGCCTGACGAACTTCGGATCTCTGTCTCGGCCCGTTTGATTGGACGCCTACCCGATTGGGACCCTGAGTCCCGGTCCACATAAACAGGCGGACCGACGTCGATCGGCCCGCTGCATCTTCACCAAAGGAGGCAGCCAGATGCGCAGCAACAATAACCCACAACGAAACCCGGGATCAGCACGCCGCGGCGATTTCGCGCGCGGTCAGCGTGAAGGTTCTGAGGAACTCCGTTACGATCCCGACTTCGCGCGCGGTCAACGAGAGGAGGGTGATCGCTATCTGGAGCGTGAGCCCGACTACGCCGAAGGGATGCGCGAGAACCGCTGGGACGACGAGCGTCGCGCCCGGCCCGACTACTCGCGTGGACAGCGCTCCCACGAGGAGCGTGGCATGTCGGTCAATGAACCCTGGACGCTGCAGGGCGAGCACTCGGGGCGCGGCCCCAAAGGCTATCAGCGCTCGAACGATCGTATCCGTGAAGACGTCTGCGACCGCCTGACCCAGCACGGCCAGGTGGATGCCTCGGATATCGACGTGCAGGTTCAGGAGGGCGAGGTGACTCTGAACGGCACCGTCGATACCCGCCAGGCGAAGCGCCTGGCAGAGGACACGGCATTCTCGGTCTCGGGCGTTCGCGACGTTCACAATCAGCTGCGTGTGTCGAACGGCCACAGCGCCTTTCGCGATGACCGCATCGATCGTTGATTGAAGTTCGTCAGGGCTGGTCGGCCATCGTCAGGTCGACCGGCCCTGACATCTCGGCGATTCTCACAAGGGGAGGTGCAGACGTGTCGCTCGTCGGCTTTCTGATGCTCCTGGTGGTTGCGGCTATCGCGGGTAGCCTGGGCCAGGCCATTGTCGGCTTCTCGCGGGGCGGTTGCCTGGCGTCGATCGGGATGGGTTTCATCGGCGCCTGGTTGGGATGGTGGCTGGCGGGCCAGTTCAACCTGCCGCCCTTGTTGGTCGTCAACATCGACGGCGAGTCATTTCCAATCGTCTGGGCCGTCATTGGCGCCGCGTTGTTTTCGGCGATCCTCAGCCTCTTCTTCGGGCGCCGCGAGCCACGCTACTCCCGTTAAGGGACCGGCCTCAACTCTTTCAGGAGAACGATCATGGAACTCGGCTATGCCCTGTCCAGCGAAGAACACACGCCCAACAAGCTCATCCGCCATGCCCGGCGAGCCGAGGAGATCGGCTTCACCTTCGCGCTCATCTCGGATCACTTCCACCCGTGGGTGGGGCGGCAGGGCGAGAGCCCGTTTGTGTGGTGTGTGATCGGTGGCATCGCGCAGGCGACGAAACAGCTGCGGCTTGGCACCGGCGTCACCTGTCCGATCATGCGCCTGCACCCGGCGCTCGTCGCGCAGGCCGCCGCGACGGCCGCCACCATGATGCCAGGCCGATTCTTCCTTGGCTTGGGCACCGGCGAGAACCTGAACGAGCACATCCTGGGCCAACACTGGCCGCCCACCGCGGTCCGGCAGGACATGCTCGAAGAGGCTGTGGGGATCATCCGCCGTCTCTGGCAGGGTGGAGTGCAGAGTTGGCGCGGCGCGCACTTCACTGTGGAGAACGCCCAGATCTACACGTTGCCTGAGGCGCTTCCGCCGATATACATCGCCGCGAGCGGTGAGGCCACGGCGCAGCTGGCGGCGCGGATCGCCGATGGCCTGATCAACTCGTCGTCCGGCGGGGAACCGGTGAGGGCCTACGCGGCGGCCGGAGGCCACGGCCCACGCTACGGTCAGTTGACCGTCTGCTGGGCAAGGACCGAGGACGAGGCGCGCCGCACGGCGCGTGAGTGGTGGCCCATCGTGGGGCTGAAAGGAGCCTTGCACTCCGAGTTGCCGTTGCCCGTGCACTTCGAGCAGGCCGGCGCACTCGTCACCGAGGAGGCGATCGGCGAAGCGATGGTGTGCGGCCCGGACCCCGAAAAACACTGGAAAGCCATTCGGGAGTTCGTCGATGCCGGCTACGATCATGTCTACGTCCACCAGGTCGGTCCCGATCAGGATGGCTTCTTCGACTTCTACGAGCGCGAGATCCTGACCCAGGTGGAGGCCATGGGCGCTTCATAAGCGCTGATGTGTGTGCGGTGTGTCCCGCTACTCTTTGATACATTTTCGCTATCAGGAGGCAGGCATGGTCACATCCAACGCGGCATCCAACACCAAAGGTCCGCTCGTATCTGAGCTACGCTCCGGTGAGCGGATCGTGGGCTTCTACTTCGTTCGACAGAAGCAACTCGAACCCTTTCGCGATCGTGAGCGAGGGGAGTACCTCGCCCTCGTTTTGAGTGACAAAAGTGGCCAAATCCCGGCGCGGGTGTGGGAGAACGCTCCGGCCATGGCTGGCACCTTCGAGGCCGGGGCTGTCGTCAAAGTTGCGGCGGATGTCGAAGAGTACAACGGTCGCCTGCAACTGATCGTCCATCGCTTGAGACCTGCAGAAGAGGGCGAAGCCGACCTGATGGAGTTCCTGCCGTCGACGGATCGCGATGTGGAAGCCATGCTGGGCCTTCTGCAGGAAAACGTCAAGGACATCTCCGACGCAGGCATTGCGACTCTGGTGAAGACGTTCTACGAGGACCAGGGCTTCGTCGACCGGCTACGCCGCGGGCCGGCCTCGCGTCGCATGCATCATGCCTACCTGGCCGGTGCGCTCGAGCACGTGTACGAGATGCTGACACTGGCCGAGCCGTTGCTCGCGCTCTATCCAGCGATCAACGCCGACGTCCTTCGCGCGGGCATTTTGCTCAGGGCCGTCGGGTTGTTGCGCGGGTATGGGGTCACAACCGACATCGACTACACAGATGCCGGGCGCCTGATTGGCGATGTCGCTCTGGGCGACGAGGAGATCACGCGCGCGATGCTGGCCGTGCCCGAGCTCCCGGCTGAGATGTGTCTGCGGCTGCGGCATATGCTCATCAGCCACCGCGGCCGCGCGGAGTGGGGAGCTCCCCGGGTGCCGCAAACCCTCGAGGCCCTGGCGCTGCATCATCTCGAGAGCACCAGCGTGCAGATGAATCGCTTCAAGCAGTTGATCGAGAACCGCCGCGATCCCAACCAGCCGTGGACGACCTTCGACCGGCTGCTCGGGCGGACGCTGTTCGCCGGCTATGACGGCGAGGCGGATCGGTCCCTCGACGACGGCGATGACGGCTGAGGCCGGTCGCGCGCAACACAAACGGCCGGCTCATCCAGGCGGATGAGCCGGCCGTTTTGATTCCGTCAGGGCGAGGGGTCAATCGCCGCTGTGGGGCGTCATGGATGCATCGCTGTTGGCGTTCACGGTGCGGACGTCGAGGGCAGGTACGACGACTTCAGAGAGCAGGAGCTGCTGCGCCTGACGCATCTGTAACAGGCCGGTCAGGAAGGCCAGGGTTGACTCTGCGCCCTGATTGTTGTTGATGCGATCCGGCTGCAGGCCATCGTGGCAGGCGCCCGTGCGTGGATCGTAGAGCGAAAGGCCGAGATCGTTCTGGCCCATGAACCAGCTGAACACCCAGTGCGCGTCCTCGCGCCATCGGCCGTTGCGCGTGATGCGCCAGGCCGCCAGGCAGGCTTCGATCAGACCCTGCGCCTCCACGGGTTGCTGGTCGAACCGGGCTTTCGGTCCATCAGCCGGATAGAAACCGTTGCAGCCGATCGGCATGAAGTCGCCGGCGTCGCTGCGCTGTTGACTGATCAACCACTTGAGCATGCGCAGGCTTGCCGTGACCCCGGCCGTGTCGCCAAGGGTCGCGCTTCCGACGAGCAGCGCATGCGGTAGAACAGCATTGCAGTACGTCAGTTGAGGCTCGAACCACGGCCAGGTCGGCGAGGCATGGCCGCGATACCGCTCCCAAAGCCGGTCGGTCAACGTGGCCAGAACCTGGTGCGCGGCGCGATCGCCCGAGAAGCGGCGCAGATACTCGCTGATGCCGAGGATGGACGACGCGATCGGACGCAGGTCGGTGAACTCGAGTGCGGTCGGGAGGGCGGCCTCGAAGAGCCGCAGCGCGACCCCACGCAGATCCTCCTGGCGCGACCGGCCGAGGACAACACCCAGCGCATGCAGCACGCGGCCATTGCAGTCCGGCGAGCCGGCATCCTCGAGCCAACGTCTGTCGAAACCCATGAAGTTGCGGAACCGGCCGGTCTCGGGGTTGTAGCTGTGCCACAGGAACGCCATGTAGCGCGTTGTCAGAGCGGGTACATCGGCCAGCCGGTCTTCGCCAGCTTCGTCGAGCATCACGGCGAAGGCCAGTGCCCGGGCGTTGTCGTCGGTCGAATAGCCTTCCGAGTAGTTCGGCACCGAGTACGTGGCGTGCTGCAGCATGCCCGTGTTGTCGGTCATCTGCAGCAGGTGCTGTAGATTTAGCGCCGGCAACGTCTTGCTGATGGAGGACACCTGCGAGCCCGAGAACAGGGTGGGGCGCAGATGTCGGCAATCGCGCGCCTTCTCGAAGCTCTCGAGGTAGCGTCGTCCGACTTCGGGCCAGATCATTTCGCGCGCATTCATGTAGGCGCGCTTCCGGATGGCGTGGCGTTCGACGTCGTGCTCGAGCAATTGACTGACCTGAGCGGCCAGCTTGTCGGCATCGCCAAAGGGAGTGAGCAGACCACGGCCCTCGGCCAGCAACTCCTCGGCGTACCAGTAGGGCGTCGACACGACTGCCTTGCCGGCGCCCGTGGCGTAAGCCAGCGTGCCCGACACAATCTGCTGCTCGTTGAGGTACGGCGTCACATAGATATCCGCCGCGCCGATGTATTCGACCAGGCGCTCAAGGCTCACAAACTCGTCGATGAACATGACGTGTCTGGTGACCCCCAGGTCCTGCGCTAATTGGACGAGCGATTCGCGATACGCCTCGCCCTGCTCGCGTTTGACGTTCGGATGCGTTGCCCCGAGGACCATATACACCACATCGGGATGGTGCTCAACGATCATCGGCAGCGCGCGGATCGCATGCTCGATGCCCTTGTTGGGCGACAACAATCCGAACGTCAGGATGACCGTCTTGCCCTCGAGTCCGTATTGATCTTTATAGAAGTTCGGGTCGACGAACGGCGTGTCCGGGATGCCATGCGGGATCAGGTCGATCTTGTCGGCCGGAATCTGATAGATCTCGCGCAAGTAATCGACGGCGCGGCCGCTCATCACGACCAGACGATCCGAAAGGCGCGCCACTTCCTCGAGCACCTGACGCTGAGGCGTCGTCGGTTCGCGCAGCACCGTATGCAGCGTTGTGACAACTGGCGCGCGCACTTCGCGGAGCAGGCGGAGGATGAAACTCCCGGATGTGCCACCGAAGATGCCGAACTCGTGTTGCAGACAGATCGTCTCGACGTTGCTTAAGTTGAGAAAGTCAGCGGCGCGACGATAGGAACTTGGATCGCCTTCGCGGATCTCAAAACGAACCCGATCAGGATACGCGTAAGTCTGGTCGCTGTCGCTGAGAGCGACAGTGAAACAGGCATCATCTCCACGCAGGGCGACAAGACTGTCGCACAGGTCCGTCGTAAAAGTCGCAATGCCGCATTTCCTCGGCAAGTGGTTGCCGACGATGGCAATTTGACTTGTTTCCATATGTTTACCTCTACTGCGCCACCATACGCTGACGCGCCGGTGGCAAGACGCCCCGAAATCCACAGAGCAACGATTTCGGTGGAAGGATCAATTTCGCGTCGGGGCAAGAAAGAGAGGCACGCGTGCCTCCTGAGAAAGCATAGCGTCATCAAGCGCAATCGACATCGGCCGCTCCTTAGCTGCGTGTAAGGATCGTTCAGCCGATGATGTGAGCGGTTTCCTACCCGAATGGGCAAAAAGCGCAGCAGACTCGGCTTTCCGCCCTATATACACAGACCACGGTCATTGCTAAGTTGAGCCACAGCACATCTACGTCAATCTCACGGAGGTCACGATGAAAGTCGACACACTGGAAGCTTTGTTTGAAGATGAGATCAAGGATCTGTACAGCGCCGAGAATCAGATCATCAAGGCGCTTCCCAGAATGGCCAAAGCGGCTACCACCGAAGAACTGCGCAAGGCATTCGAGGACCACCTGGAGCAGACCCGTGGTCATGCGCAGCGCCTTGAACAGATCGGCGAGCAATTCAGCATCAAGGTCAAGGGCAAGAAGTGCGCGGGCATGGAAGGACTGCTCGAGGAGGGCAAGGAGATCATGTCGGAGGCTGAAGAGCCCGTCATGGATGCGGCCCTGATCGGCGCAGCTCAGAAGGTCGAGCACTATGAGATCGCTTCGTATGGCACTGCCGCCGCGCATGCCGAACAGCTCGGTTACGAAGAGGCCATCTCTCTGCTGCGCGCGACCCTGAGCGAAGAAGAGGAAGCCGATCAGTTGCTGACTCAGATCGCCGAAGATCAGGTGAATGCCGAGGCCAATGGCGAAGAAGGCCAGGCTCAAGGCTTGCGACAACGGTCCGGCCAGGGAGCGGGACAGACTTCCGGCAACGGGATGCCGGCGATGGACGAAGACGAGAACTGATCTGTCTGGCTTCCATCCAGAAGGCGCGGCCTCAAGATCGAGGCCGCGCCTTCTTCGGTTATTCCCTTTGGCCCGTACCTCGGGGAGGATAGAAACATGCCACAGCGACTCAAGCCCAAACGTCAGCAACGCCCCGCCCAGAAACAAGAGCGCCAGCCTGGCCTTGAAGCGGAAATGACCCCGGTCCCCGAAGCTTCGTCACCGGACTACGTCGGCAGCGGCAAACTGCTTGGCAAGGTGGCCCTGATCACGGGCGGCGATAGCGGAATCGGCAGAGCCGTCGCGATCGCATTCGCGAAGGAAGGCGCTGACCTCCTGATCGTGTACCGGAATGAGCATCGTGACGCGCGTGAAACCCAGCAACAGGTGAGAGCTGCAGGGCGACGGTGCGAACTCCTTGCCGGTGACATCACTCGCGAGGCGTTTTGCCGTCGAGCCGTCGCAACTGCCGCCCGTGTTCTGGGTCGGCTTGATGTCCTCATCAATAACGCGGCCGTTCAATTCCCGCAGGACGACATCGCCAGCATCACGACCCGGCAACTCGAGCAGACGTTTCGAACGAACATCTTCTCCTTCTTCTACTTTGTCAAAGCGGCATTGCCGCACCTCAAGCCGGGCTCCGCGATCGTCAACACGACATCCGTGACCGCTTACCGCGGCAGTGCTCATCTGTTGGACTATGCCTCGACAAAGGGCGCGATCGTGGCCTTCACCCGATCCCTGGCTCAGGCACTTGTGGATAAAGGGATCCGGGTGAATGCTGTCGCGCCCGGGCCCATCTGGACCCCACTAATCCCCGCGACCTTCGACAAAAAAAAGGTATCGCAGTTCGGATCGGACGTTCCGATGGGGCGGGCCGGGGAGCCGCGTGAAGTCGCCCCCAGTTATGTGTTCCTAGCATCCGATGACTCCTCGTATATCACCGGCCAGGTGATCCATCCGAACGGAGGCGAAATCATCAATGGCTGATCGACAGTCGGGCTCGAAGAAGCGGCGGACCGCCAGCACGGCAGGCGCGAATAGCGAGAAGCGCAAGACGACCCGTGCTGCGCGGGTCGACGACGAACGCCGGGCGCGTGGGGTGAGGGAAGCTGAGTTGACCACTCAAGAAGCCGGACGACCAACCTCTGCCCTTCACTCCAGTTCGCTCTTCTCACGATTTGCTCGAACGATTGCCCGAGCCACGGGCCGTCCCAGCGCTTTCTTGTTGGCGGTAGCGATCGTGGTGATCTGGGCTGTAACCGGCCCGATCTTCGGATTCAGTGACACCTGGCAACTTGTGATCAACACGGGAACCACCATCGTGACGTTCTTGATGGTGTTTCTCATTCAGAACACACAGAATCGGGATGCCGAGGCCGTCCAGGTCAAGCTGGACGAACTGATCCGTGCCACGCAGGGCGCGCACAACACATTGCTCAACCTCGAGGATATGGAGGCCTCCGAACTCGACCAGGTGCGTCAACGCTACGCGGATCTGGCCGAGCAGGCCAGGCTGGCGATTGAGAAGGGTCAGCAAGACACAGATGCACCCGAGGTGGAGGAATGAAGTGCGCAATGCGCATAGATCGGGTTGTTGAAAGGGGCTCCCTGAGCTCAGCGAAAAAAGGGGTGGATCTGG
This sequence comes from uncultured Anaerolineales bacterium, assembly GCA_964480865.1. Lineage (GTDB taxonomy): Bacteria > Chloroflexota > Anaerolineae > Anaerolineales > UBA6663 > UBA6663. The sequence continues at coordinate 90,724 of CAYZRP010000007.1, forward strand.
AGTGTTGGTCAACGTAGCAGGATCCTCTACATTAAACAGCAAGGGCCGGGACTTTCCTGCCAGAAGCCCCGGCCCTGCCCAAGTCTGGCGCCGTTATGGTACTGTACGACGCGTGAACAACTTGACGATGGCTAGCAGGATGACAGCTCCGAGCAGCGAGACGAGCAGCGCCGGAAGACTAAAGTCACCCTGGTTAATGGTCGGAATGCCGAACAAGGGCGTGAGCAACAGACCTGCCAGGAACGCGCCCACGATGCCGACGATGATGTCGATCAGCATGCCCTGGCGAGCATTGGTGCCCATCATCATGCTGGCGATCCAGCCGATAAGGCCGCCAACGATGATCCAGATAATGAAGTTGATCATTTGCCTACCTCCTGAATGAGATCCGGGTCAAAGCACCCGTTAGCTGCGGGGCATGCCGGAAGGCTGGTCGAACTCATTGAAACGGCGATCGAGTTCGGTCTGGGCCTGATCGCGAGTGTAGCCATACCGTTCCTGCAACAGTCCCAGGAACTGCTCGCGCTGACCCTGGACCCGATCCAGATCGTCGTTCGTCAGGTCGCCCCACCACTCTTGAACGCGCCCACGGAACTGCTTCCACTTACCGGAAAACGTGTCCTCATTCATCATTTTGCTCCTTGGCCAGATGTGGTTGTCGCCCGCAACCCGCGAAGGTCACGCACAAGCCTTCCTGGGTCACGACGTCATCACCATACGCGATCTGTAAGGTGAGTTCTATCAGTCACGGCGCGGGCATCTGTCGGTAAAGGACGCAGCAGGCTGTCAGAAGAGATGAACACGAGCTAAGAGGGCTCCTGATAGAGCGTTACTCGATCAAGCCGTTGCGATAGGCATAGTGGATCAACTCGGCGTTGGTGCCGAGCTTGAGCTTGTCGAGGATGCGAGCTCGATAAGTGCTGACGGTTTTGACGCTGAGCGAAAGGGTGTTGGCAATGCCCGTGATCGTCTGGCCGGTGGCCATGAGGTGCATGACCTGAAACTCCCGATCCGACAGCGCGTCGTGTGGTAGGTGCCCACGTTCGGGCTGAACCTGCAGGGCGAGTTGCTCTGCCAACATCGGGCTGAGATAACGCCCCCCCATCAAGATCCGTCGGACGGCCGTGATGAGTTCCTCGGGCGCGCTGTCCTTTGTGATGTAGCCGGCTGCTCCAGCACGCAACATGCGGACGGCGAACTGATCTTCGGAATGCATGCTCAGGATGAGGACAGGCAGCTGCGGGCGCTCATGACGGACCAGCCTGAGGATATCCAGCGTCGTCCGTCCGGGCATGGAGATGTCGAGGATCGCCAGGTCCCAGCTATCACTACGAAGTTTCTCAAGGGCTTCGTCACCGGTTTGAGCCTCGGCCTCGACTGCAATATCTGGAACGCCCTGGAGGATCTGTTTGACCCCGTGTCGGACCACAGCGTGGTCATCGGCCAAAAGTACTTTCTTCATTCGCACCTCTCACACTTCATATGGTAGTGCCTTGCCCCCAATAACAGATTCGTCCGTGACGAGTGTAGGGGGCGCACCATACGCGGCCTATCAGTTATTTCCTACATCGACGTCAGAGAGACGGGTTGTTAACCGTCCGCGACACGTGGATCGTCCCTCGCGACCGCTTGAACAATGCTTGTACAGGCTGTTTGTCAGCCTGCCCCGACAGTTGCCTGGTGATGTGGCTGGCTTTCCCTCCGTCCGATGCTGATGGCCGGGTCATGGCCCTCGACCTAAGGTGACATCGGAATCGAGGACTATCAATGGTTTTCACACTTGTCTATTGCCCGGAATGTCGTGTCTGGTACGCCGCAGTGCCACATCCGGATGGCGTCACGACCTGGGTCTACTATGAAGCGGATGGACGGAGCGTGCGTGAATCTTCGCACGTGAGCTCTGGTGTCATGCTGTGCGTGGCCGGGCACTGCCTCCGGGTGGTAGCTGACCTGATGGCGGCGACGTCGACAGGAGCCTGGGTCCGGCTGGTTGCGCCCACTCCCCTCGCGACGGCCAATTGAGCCCATTTCGAGAAAGGAAGCGTTCGCATGCCACGCGGTGACAAATCGAAGTACACCAACAAGCAGAAACGTCAGGCCGAACACATAGAGGAGTCGTACAAGGAACGTGGCGCCTCCGAGGAGCGCGCTGAACGTATCGCCTGGTCAACTGTGAACAAGGAGTCCGGCGGGGGGAAGAAGGGCGGCTCCGGCAGCAAGAAGAAGGCGAGCTCAACCAGGAAGACCAACAGAAAGAAGCCGACATCGACGCGCAGGCGGTCGGCGAGCAAGCCGGTCAAAAAACGCAAGCCCAACAGTTCGCCAGCGAGTCGCCGCAAGGGTGAGCGCACTGCGCCACGCAAGAAGTCGACACGATCTCGATCGAGCCAGAAGTCGAGCTCCTGACGTTCAGTCGGCGAGCATGTCGTCGAGTTCGTCGAACGTGAGCCGGAAGTCGCGGCGGCGAAGCTCAAGCAGGCGGCTGAGGATGATCGCTCCCACGGCCCCGAACACGCCAGGCGCCAGGCGGTAAGTGGGCAGGCCGCGCGAGAGTTGTGGCACCGGACATGGCGCTGGCACGACAGCGTAATTGTCGGGCACAGCCTCGGCTTCGATCGCTAACGACAGATGAAAAAACGGGCCACTATGCGACGAGGAACTGGCGAAGACGCGCATGTCAGTGAGGTCCAGTGCCTTGAGCACATAGCCCGCCTCGGTTCCGTCCGCGCGCTGTCCGAAAGCTTCCGAGCGCGGGAAGAGATCGCCGTGCTCCTCGATCCAGGTCAGAGACTCAGGAGCGTCATACTCCTGACCGATGTCGTCGATCACCAGACGCGGCAGAAAATACTCGGGTGCTTCCCAGAGTCGATAGCCGGGGCGGATCCAGACCGGGCCTTCAAGCAAAGGCAAACCCAGCGCTTGAGCTTCACGCCCGTAGACAAGCACGTAACGACCAAAGTGAGGCTGAATAACTCCGGGGACCTGGAAGGCCATGAGATGAACCCTGAAAACGATGGTGCGGCCGCCGAAAGCTCGGCCGGCCGCACCATTGTGTGAGTCACAGACGGCGACGGCTCAGAACTTGAGCACGCCCATCGTCTCGCGGATCAACTTGATCGACTTGTCGGCCATGGCCTTCTCGTCATCGGTCAACGGGAATTGGATGATCTCTTCCACGCCACCAGCGCCGAGCTTGACCGGCACGCCGAAGTAGATGTCGTTGTAGCCGAACTCGCCTTCGAGATACGCGGAGGCCGGGACGATCAGCTTGCTGTCGAGCAGGATGGCCTCGGCCATGCGCGCGGCCGCAGCACCCGGCGCGTAGTAGGCCGATGTGCCCAACAGGTTGACGATCTCGCCGCCGCCTTTGCGGGTGCGCTCGACGATGGCGTTGACCTTCTCAGGCGACAGCCACTCGGTGATCGGGCGGCCGAACACAGTTGAGTAGCGTGTGAGCGGAACCATCTCGTCGCCGTGGCCGCCGAGGACCACGGTCTGGACGTTCTCGATCGAGACGTTCAGTTCCTGCGCGATAAAGGCAGCCATGCGCGCGCTGTCGAGGATGCCGGCCTGGCCCACGACGCGATGCTTGGGCAACCCGGAGAGCTTGTAAGCCAGATACGTCATCGAATCGAGCGGGTTCGTGATCACGATGATGTAGGCGTTCGGCGACTTGGGCAGAGCCTTGGCCAGCACATCGGTGATGATGCCCTGGTTGGCGCCGACGAGATCCTCGCGGCTCATGCCCGGCTTGCGCGGCAGGCCGGCCGTGATGACGATCACGTCCGAGTTCTCGGTGCCCTCGTACGAGCCATTGGCTGTGCCCGTCACGCGCGCGTTGTAACCCACGATCGGCGCCGCCTGCAGCAGGTCGAGCGACTTGCCGACCGGCGCAGTTTTGGCGATCTCGGCATCGACCAGCACGATGTCGCAGATGCCGCGCTGGGCGAGCCACAGCGCGCACGAAGCGCCCACGTTCCCGGCGCCGACAACAGTGACTTTCTTTCTCATTCTTGGTTGCTCCTCGAGGATGCTCGTGGGTCAGTCAGCGCAGATTTGATCACGCCAGGGCCCACGGTTGGTTTGGCGGCCTTTTCGCGGGCCATTGTATCATTGGCGCGGGGGCATTCAGGCGCAATACCTATGGACACGCCACTCGTGTTTTTCGTACCCGAGGACAATTTCGCAGAGTGGAGAACCGCTCTGAGCACTGTGGCGCCCGACGCCTGGTTGACGTCGGATCCTGAAGCCGCCGCGCGCCGCAACTTCCCGCGCCAACAGATCGTCGTCGTTGGTCCGACCGCGTCCGCAGCCTGGTTGGGTTGGTTTGCCGGCCGCTACCCGAGACTACGTGTCGAGTGGCTCGAGTCGGAGGATCCCCCAGCCCTTCCATCCGCCTGGCAGCGATGGCAGGGCGCCGACCCCTGGCCGAAATGGTGGACAGCCCGAGACCTCAAGGTGGGCGCGACGCTCTCAGCGGAGGCCGGCGTCGTGCAGTTGGCCGCTCTGACATCCGGACGCGCAACGGCGGTACGTGTGCCGGTCGGCCTCAGCGCATTGCTGCCGCGCGTGCTGGCCGAACAGGCGCCGGCCACAACGGTGGTGCTCTTCGCTGGCCCGGTGGCGGGCCGAGCGATCCGACCGCTCGAGTTCGTGACGACGATCGCCACGGGCATCAGCGCGTGGTACCGCACTGGCGTACGCGCTCTCGAGCTTTGCCCTGAACCGAACCTCCCGCGCGGCGGCTACGGCACCTGCTGGAGTACTGTGGCGGAGTTCGGCGAGTGGTGGTCACAGGCTGCGGATGTGCTCCGGCGTTTGTTCCCCGAAATCCGCATCGGCTGGCCGGGCGTCGCGCCGACATGGATGGCTCGCGCCCTCGCCGGCATCGGTGACGAGCCTTTCCTCGGCGCCGCGTCGACCACGACCCAGATCGATTGGGTCGGCGTGCGCGCACATTGGCGCGACGAGCGCGAGATCCTGGCCGAGGGCGGCGGGCTGAACCCGTGGCGGTTTCGACAGGCCTGGCCGGGCCGACTCTTGATCGTGACGGGCTTCGGGCCGGTCGATGCATCCGAGCCTGAACCCGATCGGGCCCGGCAGTGTGCGCGCTTCGTCGATCAGTTACAGGCGTTACCCGGCGTGGCGGCAGCGTTCACCGACGGTGCGGCGGGCTCGTGGTGGGCGCCGGGTGGGCGCGTCTCCACCCTGGCCCTACGGCTCGGCGAGCGGGCGACCTATTCGGTCGCCAATAATTGAATCTGGCTGATCTCGCTATCAAAGTTATGGCCAGAGGCAGTCACTTCCAGCCTCAAGAGCACTGACATCGGCCGGTTGACGCTTTGCAGGTACTCCAGAAGCTCCGGCGATTGCCAGTTCGACCATTCGCCGGGCCGCAGAAGTTCATGCTCAGGTCGGGGCAGGGCGCAGTCGGCGCAGTAGGTCTTGCCGACGCTGGGGCTGTAAAGCGCATAGAACCCCTGGATCCACTGCTGCTGGTTGCCATCCGCATCCAGATAGATCAAGCGCAACATGATCGGGCACTCGGTGCCTTTGTCGCCGCAGTTGTAAAGATCCTGGCTGTGGATCAGCACGTCGACCTGCAGATGCAGCGACGTGAAGTCGCGAACATTGATGTTGAGATCCTGAACGATCCTGGCTTCGTTGTAGTCGAATGATCGCCCCAGGAAACGGACGGCGGGCAGGCCAGAGCTGCTCGTGGTCAGGCGAACCTCGGCCGGTCGATCGCCGGAGCCCGGCGTTGGGGCATTGATGCTCCAGGTGTTGACAAGTGGCAAGGAGAAGTCGCCATTCACGACGAGGTTCTGTTCGTTCTTGGTCGGGCCGTCGACGCGCCCGTCGGCCAGGATCTCGCCGCTCTCATCCGAGGTCAGAGGCAACTGGCCGTTGGCGCCCAGCATCATTGCACTGCCTTCGCGCACGGTCGTGCGGATCCTGGCCGCGCCGATCTCCACCGACACACTCGAACCCGGTTCAGCAATTTCAACAGTGCCGGCCGAGCCGGAAGCCGACACGATCCTCACGATGGTGGCGCGGTCGGGGCTGAGACTGGTCGTCACCCGGAGGCGGCCGTTGGTGACCCGCAGAATGATCAGGTTCGGGTTGAGGTTGAGTGACGGGAAACGCGGCACGACAGCGGCCACGATCTCGACGCTGGTGTTCTCGAAAAGTGTGACAACCGCCAGTGGCGGCTGGCTGCCCGCGGAGCCACTCGCGCCGCGAGACAAAAACGCCAACTGGCCCTGATTGGTGAGCGCGTTATCGGTCGCCACACGTGACATCACCGGTACGCTTGTGACATTGACCTCGAACTGGGTTCGGTTGGGGCGCTGGACCTGAACGCTCTGGCCCGTCAGCGCGATCTCCTGGTCGACCGTCGATTCGGTCAGCCACCAGTACGCGCCGTAGACGACGCCGCTGGCCAGACCCAGAAAGACCGCGAAGGAGACGATGACGATCGTCCAGGCGACACCATTCGGATTGGTTCGAAGATTGAACACAGCCCACCTGATCGGAACACTCTGCTAGCCGCGCACGCCAAACGACTTGAATTCCCCGGTTGCGGCAATCCACGACGCATTCACGTGGGTCACCCGCGCTCCGGATGGGCCTCGATGAAGGAAATCCAGGAGGCGCTCGAGGGTAGGGCGTTGGCCTTCAGCTACCACTTCCACCGTGCGATCGGCGCGATTGCGCACCCAACCCAGAAGCCCCAACTGCTGGGCCACGTCCTGTGTTGAGTAGCGAAAACCGACGCCCTGAACGGTGCCCGACACGACGGCATAGAGCCGCTCATGATTGACCGACGACATGGGTCGATTTTAGCTCAGCGACCCGGAGAAACCGAACAGGGCCGATAGGCCGTGACGGACATGTGACGCCTCGGCCCGGGCGGTCACGGCTTCACTGGGCGCGGTTTCCAGGTCATGCTCAGAGCGACCAGAAACAGGAGCGGGCTGACCACGCCGAGCAGGGCGATCAGGACGAGCCAACCACCGACGGCTTCACCGAAGCCATGGCCGACCGAGACGGCCGGTCCGGTCTGCCAGGCCTGATCGAGGCCGGTGAGGGTCAACCCCAGGGTCTGCTGCACGCCAGCCTCGCACGAAAGCCCGCCTGCGTAGGCGCTGATGAGCTCGGAGAGCCGCGCCACGCCGTATTGATTGCGAATATACCGGACGACCGCGGCACTGTGCGCGTAGGCGAGCCGCGAGGCCGCGCCGTCCGTTGGGAAGGGCCCGCAGTAGTCGGCAAGGGCCCGCAACGTGCCGTCAGCGCGCGCGGCAGTGAGGATGGCCTCATCATCGGGATCCGGGGTGGGCTCATTGAGCTGCGCCAGTCCCTCGTTGAACCAGGTGGGCATGTTCAGAGTCTGGCCCGACGCATGGGCGGCGACGAGGTGCATCAACTCGTGAGGGATGTCGCGGGCGATACGCGAGCGTGCGTCAGGGGTGTCGGAGTCGGCGACGACGATGGCCGTGTTGCCGGCCGGGTTGGCGAAGCCGCTGACCCAGCGCGGGCTGGCGGAATCGAGCACGGCGCGTGCATCGGATTCCGAACCGTATACGTACACGTCGGCACGATCCAGCTGTGTGCCAGGGAGCAGATTGCGAGCGCTGGCGTAACCGCTGACGGCGGCGTCGAGGGCGGCCTGACCGACCTCGGTCTCGCCGTCATACCAATGGACCGAGAGTCGACCATCCGCGCTGTCAAGCGTTTGCCAGTCGAAGCGATTATCCAGGTAGACGAATATCGCCGGATCGGACCGCGTGCTCGCCCCTGTGGCGTCGACCACTTCCCACCAGTATTCGAGCGGCGTAAATGCGCTCAAGGCGCGTTGGGCAGGATCGAACCGATAGGTTGCCTCGACCCGCTGGCCAAGCGCAAACTGAGCAAGGCCGGAGAATGTGCGGTCGTCGTCTTGAGCGCGCATGAACAGCGTGACGCGCGTGATGTCGGCCGACGCGTGGGCCTGCAGCGAGAATCCTAACTCTTCGCCAAAACGGTAGGTCGGCGCTGGCGCCTCATCTATCACGGGATCCGCCTGGCCGAGCGTTGGCGCTGGCCCAGGCAGGAGTCCCGTGGCCAGGATCGCACAGAGGACTGCGACGGACAAAAGGTGGAGCCTCGCAACAGTATTCACGGGGTTGAATTTTACAGGATGCGCGGCTATGCTCACCTGCCAATGGCATCGCCTCGGATCTCCCTCGCTGACCTCCAGGCACACCGCGCGCGAACGTACCGCCTCTCGCCCTCACGCCGGCTCAAGACGCGTGAGCAGGCTGTCGCCTTCGTCCGCGAGCGTGGCTTCACCTATTTCTGGCCGATCCAGGGCGTCGAACTGCCGAGCCTGTGGAACGCCGTTGCAGGCGATCGTGCCGTTGCCAGTGCGCATGATGATCCTGGACATGTGACCTGGGGCTGGAAAGATTCGCTACTCGGCACGGGAGTCTGGCACTACGCGAAACTCTTGCGGGGCAAGGCGACCCTTATCTCCCCGGAGGCCGCGCCGTACTTCTACGCGTTGACCGAGAACTTCGGCGACCCGCGCGAAGATGCCGAAACGCTGTACCGGGCGGGAGCGTTGACGCGCGAAGCCATACGGGTCTTCGAAGTGATCCTTGATAAGGGGCGACAGCACACGATTGCACTCCGGCGCGAAACGGGCATGACCAGCCGGGACTCGAACACTCGATTCGAGCGCGCCCTGACCGAACTCCAGACCCACTGGTTGATTGCGCCGGCAGCAGTTGCCCAGGCGGGCGCCTGGCGATATGCCTTTGTCTACGAAAGCGTCGTCAAGCTTTGGCCCGACCTGGCCGGGCGGGCCGAGGCGATCACGCGCCGCGAGGCCCGGCGTCACATCCTTGATCTGTATCTGCAATCGGTCGGGGCAGCGACGCCCGGGCAGGCACACAAATTGCTGCGGTGGACAAAATCCGATGTGCTTTCCGCCGGGCAGGATTTAGCGACCGGTGGCAGGGCGACGGAGATCGACACGCTGGGCTCACAGCCCGGGCCCTGGTGGGTCAACGTCGATCTCGTTCGCCCGACGCATTCGTCTCGCTGACATGACCCCTGCTGCCTCTGAACGCACCCTGACGACACCGATCGCTTCGCGTCCGGCAAATCGCCTGGCGATCAGCCTTGCGACCGTCCTGGCGATTCTGGTGATCGTGCTCCTGATGGTACGCGTTGGTCAGCCCTACTATCCGTCTCCCTGGCTGGATGAGGGTCTGAACTGGGGGGCGGTGCGTTCGCTCATTCATACGGGACGTTACGGGCTCGAGTCGGCCGACGGCTTCCGAGCGTTTGCCACAGGCACTCAGACCGGCCCGACCGTTATCCTTCCGGCCGTCCTGGCTTTTGAGATCTTCGGACCCGGAGTGTCGAGCGCGCGTTTGGTCACCGCTGTGTACGCCCTGCTGGGTATCATCGCCGGATTCGCACTTGCTCACCGTCTGCTGGGCTCACCTTACAAAGCTCTCCTTGCGGTCTGTCTCCTCCTCATTGGAACAACCGAACCCGCTGCGAGTTTCCTGCCGATGGCACGCCAGTTCCTGGGCGAGGTGCCGGCCCTGACGTGGTACATGGCGGGTCTGGCCATCTGGTTGAAGGGCGTCGAGCTGTCTGCCTCGCGCCGACAGGTGCTCGTATTCGGACTCGCCGGTTTACTGTATGGGTTCGCTGGTCTGACGAAGAGCCAGATGGCGTTGGTGCTCGGGCCCAGTCTGTGCTTGCTCTGGTTCCTCGACAGCCTCTTCTTTCGCCGGACTCGCCCGATGGCTTACGTGATCCCGATCGCCATGTATCTGGGCGTCACGGGCGTATGGGGCGCTGCGCAGATCGTGTCGCTCGGACCTGAACAGTTTGCAGCGAACGCCGAACTGCTCCGCAAGACGACGTTGATGCACGTCTTGACATTCGAACCCCGCAACTGGGTGAGCGCCATCGGTGTGCTCCTGAGGACGGGCTACCTGTTCTGGGGCGTGCCGACGTTGCTCTGGCTCCTCTACCGGGCCCGACGGGGAGGGCAGGCGGGGTTCGCGGCAGTCGCGGCGCTTGTGCTTCCGGTCACGGCGCTGGTCTGGTTTACGTCGTTTTCGATCGCCTGGGGCCGGTATGCCTTCTATCCCATGACTCTCACGGCGCTGTATCTGGCCGGGCCGCTATCCGATCTCTGGCAGGTCACGGTTCGCGATGGTCGTTCGGCCATCGTCTTTCGTCGGGTCGTGGTGTTGATCGTCGTGGCCACGCTCGGAAGCGCGTCGTTGCCGACATTCATCAATGGCGTCTTGACAGCCCGCGACGACGGCTTTGAAGCGATGCGTCGTTATCTCGACCAGCAGATGCCTGACGACGCTGTGGTGATGACCTGGGAGTGGCAACTCGCCCTGGAAAGCGCTCCGCGCCTTGAGTTCCCGCAGCAGGAAGAACTGAATCGGATCACCGATTACCTGCGCACCAACAGCGCGCCGCCGCCAGTCGGCGATTACCTGCCGGCGGCGCCCACCGAACGCTATGTCCTCGTCGGTCCTTTTGGCGGGTGGACCGGGATTTACGATCACTGGATCGTGGGCCGCGAGCCTATCGCGCGATTCGACAAGTACGTGCTGTACGACCTGGCAGTCGACACTCCCTGATTAGCCGTCTCAATGATGATCGCGTCGCGGGCGCACCGGGATGGTGCGGAACTCGCGGACGAGTTCGACGAACCGTTCTGTCGTGACATCGAACATGCGCTTGCCAAAGGCGTTTGTCGCGGCCGAGGCATCGCCGACCACGCCCTCCGCCGAGAAGCGGCTCCACCAATCCTGCCACGCGTACGCCGACGGCTCGGGATGGTCCCAGTTGAAGTACTTGAGCTTGAGTTGCGCGATGTCGCGGGGTGCCACGCTCATATCGACGCGCTCAGGATGCAGATGCAACATCATGGCCGTCTCGTACTCGCAGGCGTGTCCGACCGAGCCCGGCCCGCCTTTGCGCTCGGCGTCGAGCACGTCACGGACGAGGCTCGGGTCGACCGCCGCGTTGACGGTCGTCGAGGCGCAGATCATGCCGGTCTTGATCACGCAATCGCGCGCGGCGAGGTCGCAGATGCTGTGGTTGCTTCCGTGTCCGTTGACGATCAGGATGTGAGTGAAGCCGTGGCGCGCCACAGAGACCGCCACCTGCGTCAGGTAGGCGAGGGTGGTCTGGATGTCGACCGCGATCGTCCCCGGGAAGTCCATGTGATGCTCGTCGAGACCGAACGGGATCGTTGGCAGGATGAGCAGATCGCCCTCGGCTCGGCGGCCGCATTCCGCCAGGATGCCTTCGAGGATGTCGTTGTCGGTCGAGATCGACATGTGCGGGCCGTGATCCTCGACAGCGCCGATCGGTATAGCAACAACGGGCTGCGGATCACGGGCAACGGCTTCGCGGATCTCTTTCCAGGTGAGGTGATCGTAGCGGTACGCGTGTTTCATGTTCTTTTGGCCTTACAGGGCAGGGTGTCGATCGCGCTGACCTCGGCCCGCATGAGATGCGCGCATTGTACTGCGTTGTCGGGCTGACAAACGAAACCGGGAGTGGGGGGGACACGGGGAGGTGTTATAGGCGCGGGGGGTGGGAACCCCGGTGGGTTTTAAGGAAA
>CAYZRP010000007.1:102389-110627 GCA_964480865.1 uncultured Anaerolineales bacterium
GGCTGGCCTACCTACGTGTCTCTTGTTGGCTGACGCGCCGTTCGCACTCCCGGTTTCTTATTCCGAATCAGACTCTTCAGCGAGCCGCCTGCGTTGTCGCAATGTCGGGGTGGTCGGGGAAGACGCCGCCGGTCAGCCAGCTCGTGATCTGAGGGGCGTCCAGGCTGTAGGTGGCGGCCTGGTCCGCCAGGTAGGCGCTCAGGTCTGTGCTGGGGATGCTCTGCAACCGTGCTTCGAAAGCCTCGAGCAGCGCACTTTGGAACGACAACTTCGCGGCTGGCCCTGCAGCGCCGATGGCGTCGTAGGCAGCCAGCACCTGCGCGCCGCCCATGGCCTGGTCGACCACGGTGATACCGCCAAGCCGATCGACCGCACCGGTCAGTTGGGCGTGATCGACGACTGCGCGATACGTCGGGGCGACTGCCCCTGAGGTCAGGCGACGCAGACCGGCTTCAACGAGCACCGCCGCATCCTGCAAACTGCGCCCGATGCCGTAACCGGTGTCGAAGTACGAGGCCAGCGTGTCCTGATCGACCGCAAGGTCGGTCGCGAAGCCCACCCAGGTCGTCTCGCGCGAACCCGGCGTGACCGTCACAATCCACACACCTTCGAGGGCAGGGCGGGCGGCCGTCAGGTCGTCGACGACCAGGAGCATGATCTGCGTCTGGCCCACGGGCAGGCCGGTCGGTGTCGAGGTCAGCGGGAAGGGGGTCGGTGTCGCCCGATCGGGCACCAACACGCGCGCAGCCGCCCAGCCGAGCCAGACGCACAAAACCGTCAGGCCGACCGGCAGGAAGAGCCGGCTGAACATCACGCGTGATGACACAATAACTGGAGACACGCCCTGCATCCTACAGGGCTGAAACAATGAAATGAAGTCGGTTTGGCGTGAAATCACGGCCCCTTGGCGAACTTTTCAGGTCTACTTTACGCGTTGCACCACGGGGTCATGAAATCCCGCTGAAATCCAGCGACGAGGCCTTGACATTGTGCCCGAGGCGGAGGGAAAGCGCAATCAGACGGCGGACGGCAGACCGCGGACCGCAGACGTAGCAGCGCCGGCGAGGACGAAGGACGTGGGGCGCGCGGTGAATGACGAAAGACGAAGGACGAATGACGAAGGACGAACGACGAGCCGCGAACGACGAACGACGAGCCGCGAACGCCGACCGACGAATGCGAATGACGCATGACGAGCCGCGAACGACGAACGACGAGCCGCGAACGCCGACCGACGAATGCGAATGACGCATGACGAGCCGCGAAACTAACGACGATCGATGCCTTCGGGCGTGGCGTGTCCTCGCGCATAGCGTGTCCTCGCGCATAGCGTGTCCTGGCGCGTGGCGTGTCATCCAGAGCGCCCCTGATCTTTGCCCGCAGGCACATGTAATGAGCGCGAAGGATCTCCTCCGAGGACGCCTCTGCGATCGGAGGCGCTCCTCCCAGGACCAGCGAGTCCGACGGGAGATCCTTCGCGCTCATTCGGCGTTTCATGGGGCAAAGATCAGGGGCGCTCTGGATGACACGCCACGCGCGGGGGTGGCGCTCTGGATGACACGCCATGTGCGAGGCTGGACGCCCTGGATGACACGCTACACGGGCACTCAATCATGCGGCGCACGCGAACAAGTCGTCTGGAGCGGCACGCGGCAGGCTGACGCTCTGGATTGCACCTGATGAGCGCGCAGGCGCCCTGGATTGCACGGATCGAACAGCATTCCCGCAAATGAAGAGCCGAATCATCGAGTGCAATCTCGCGGCCTTCGCCCATCAGCAAGACGAGGGACGAATGACGAAGGTTGAACGGCCGTTCAACCTTCGTCATTCGTCCCTCGTCGTTCGTCGTATGGTCCTGTCGTTAGTCGACCAGCAGAGCCCGTCGACTCACCAGTGCACGATCCCCAGCAGCATCAAGATGCCGGCGATGATGGCCGGTATCGCGGCGACGGTGAGCGTGGCCACGGCTGCGGCGATCCACCACTTGAAGAAGAGCACGTACATCGACACAAATGAGATCTCGAGGTCCGTCACACGGACGGCGCTGCTGCCGCGGCTCTTGAGGCCTTCACGCAGCGCGACGGCATGCTTCTCGAGACCGCGAGCCAGATCGAGGTTCGAGAGCTTGAGGTACTCGAGCGTCTCCTCGATGCGGGCTTGCTGGGTCTGATGGGCCAGGACCGACTGCTCGAGCACCTTGACCTGGCGCTCCATCAATTCAGTCGGCGTGCGGGTGACCACATAGGCGTTGTCGAGCATGGCTTCCTCTTCGGTTTGTGACGATGAGAGCGCGTCGGCGCTCAGCTCGCGAGTCGGCTGGCGACTCCGGCGACGACCCCGACGGCCAGTCCGGCCACGGGCATCCACCAGTAAGCGGCCATCGGGCGCGCCCATCGGCATGCCTTCGCGGTCGCCTGATTGAACCTGACGATCTGACGCAGGACCACCAGCTGAGCCTGATCCAGCGCCTCTTTGACTTCCAACGGGATCGCCCGCTGCACCCTTGAGTACCAGTTGTTGACCATCATGTCTTTCCATTACTGATTGCTGATTGATGATTGAAAGCCAATCAGCAATCGACAATCAGGAATTCATCGTGATGTGCTCATCTTCAACACGGCGCCGCGCGGGTCGGCCACGACGCGCACGATCCGCGGGATCGTGCGACCGCCGGGGCTCATGCCCTTGCCCTTGAACGTCAGCACGAAGCGCTCGGCAGCGCCGGGCGTCTTGGCCGACATCGACGCGATGGCCGGCGCTGCGCCCTTGACTTCCGGGAACTGGCGATAGACCTGCTTCGCGATCGAGTCGATCTGACTGTTGGACAATGACATGGCGCGCCTCGTCTTGGTGTCCGGCAACTCAGCCCTTGAGGTCGCCGATCGAACGGCGGCGGCGCAGGAAGGCCGGGATGTCGAGGTTGTTCGGGTTGACCGTGACCTCCTGGGCCACGAAGCTCTCCGTCTTGGGCTCGGCCGACATGGCCTGGCTGAAGAGCGCCTGCGCCAGGTTGACGCGCGGCTGAGGCTTGGCCTCGGCGACCGGCTGTTCGACCAGCGTCGGCTCGGGGTGCATGGGCTGCTCGGCCGGCATGGCCGCGATGACGGGCAGCGGTCGCGCCTCGGGCGCGCGCTGGGTGAAGCCGGTGGCGATCAGGATGACCTGGGCCTTGCCCTGCATTGAGGCATCCATCGACGCGCCGAAGACGATGTCGGCATCTGGCGCAGCCTTGCGGATCTGCTCGCCGGCCTGGCTGACCTCGAACAGGCTGAGGTCGTCGCCGCCCGTGAAGTGCAGAAGCACGCCGCGCGCGTCCTGCAGAGTCGGCAGATCGAGCAGCGGCATGTGCAGCGCCTGATGGATCGCGTCGGCGGCCTTGTTCTCGCCCTTGCCCTGGCCGATCGCCATCATCGCGTTGCCCGCGCCCTGCATGATCGTGCGGACGTTGTTGAAGTCGACGTTGATCAGGCCGGGCCGCGTGATCATCTCGGTCAGGCCCTGGACGCCCTGGCGCAGCACTTCGTCGGCGACGCGCAGAGCGGTTTCGAACGGAACGTTTCGGCCGACCAGGCCGAGCAGCTTGTCGTTGCTGACCTGGATCAGGGTGTCGACGTTCGGGCGCAGCGCCTCGAGCCCGGCTTCGGAGTTCGCGCGCCGGCGGCTGGCCTCGAACGAGAACGGCGTGGTGACGATCGCAACGGTCAGGATGCCCATGGCCTTGGCGATCTCGGCCGCGACCGAGATCGCGCCGGTGCCGGTGCCGCCGCCCATGCCGCAGGTCAGGAAGACCACGTCGGCGCCGTCGAGGGCCTTGCGGATCTCGTTGCGGCTCTCGAGCGCGGCTTCGCGCCCGATCTCCCAGCGTCCGCCGGCCCCGAGACCCTTGGTGAGCTTCGGACCGATCTGGAGCTTGGTCGCGGCCTGGCTGAGCTTGAGCGCCTGGGCGTCAGTGTTGGCGGCGATGTACTCGACGCCCTCGAGCCCGATGTCGATCATGCGATTGACAGCATTGCTGCCGCCGCCGCCGAGCCCAAAGATCTTGATCACGGTGCTGGGAGTGTTCATGGTCTCTTCCTCGCTCACACTACGTCTGTATCGCTCAACGTCCAACCGATACCCGCTCAACCTCGCAGCCGCGTCCCCGCAGCTGTTCTTCGACTTCGGCGCTGACGCCCTGTTCGTTGCCCAGGATCGTCACCTTCGCGGCCAGCCCGGCCTCATCGACCGAGAACCCGACAGTGGGCCTGTACGTGCGTACCACGTCGAGCGCCGCCGTCCAGTGCCACTCGCTCACGCCCCATTCGAACGTGGGCAGGAGCAAGTAGTGGCGCAAGGGCCGCGCTTCGGCGGTGGTCGCCGAGGTGACCCTGTCGACGCCCGGGCCGCTTGCGTTCAGCGCCTTCGCGCCGGCCGGGGCCTGGCGGAGCCGCATCAGCAGCTCATGCGCGGCGCTTCCCGGCGTCAGTGCGCTGACGCCCGTCAACGCGCCGTCGCTGGCGGACGCCGTCTGGACCTGAGCCGCGCCGGCTTCGCTGCGCAGCACCGTCGTGGCGGCCAGTGTGCCGCCGTCAGGCTTGAACCAGGCCTCGCGGGCGAAGGGGCTGGCGGCATCGGCCGTCAGCAGCCAGAAGTTGAGGTTGATAAGGTTCGCAGGCAGCTGGTTCGCGTTCACCAGCTCCATGATCTCTTTAGTGCAAGACGCGTGCCGCGCCTCGTTCACGGAAGGTAGGCTTGCGTCGGCCTGGTCGCCGAGGCGCGGACCGCCGGCGAGGCTGATCAGCGGGCGGCGCTCGCCCAGGTGTTCATCGAAGATCGCGTTGTACCAATCGAAGACGTGGAAGCCGCGCTGATCCTCAACGCCGGGCGTCGTCAGGTACGGGCGCGCGCCGGGCCACCTGGCCGGGCCGCCATCGCCGTACGACACAGGCCGGTTGAACGTCCACACGTTTAGCGCGAACGACATGGCGTTGAGCAACTCGTGCTGGTTGCGGCGTTGCAGCCCGACGAGTGCGGCCTCGAGGAAGGCCGTGTCCCAGTATTCGCCGCCAGCCTTGAGCGCCGGGAAGACGGGCGAGAGCCCGGCGGTGTGCTGGGCGCGCCAGATCGGGGCCATGATCTCGATGAAGCGATCGACGATCCCGGTCTTCGACCAGTCGCTGGGCGACCACGACGAGCGTGCGTTCGGCTCGGCGAAGACGCTGACGTACTTGACGCCCCAGCGCGCGTAGCTGTTGAACAGCGGCGTCAGCGCGGCGGCATCGAGCGCGCGCACTGGCCCGGCCGGGATGAGCACGATCGGCTCGATCTGGTTCTCGCGCAGCCCGCGCAAGAACGGCTCGGGCACGGCCCGTGTCAGTGAGCCGACCACCGTCAGCCAGCGCGCGCCCATCGCCCGCAGCTCCGGCAGCCACGCCTGAAGGTCGTGGGTCCGGTAGTGCAAGTCATCGGGGTAGTAGTGAAATCCGATCGTGGCCATAGTTCATTTCCTATTGGCTGTTTGTTATTGGCTATTGATTGCGCAATAGCCAATAACAAACAGCCAATAACCAATCATCGTGAGATTGCCAGCTTGATCACCTTGCCCTGGCCATCGAGCGTGGCGCGGGCGAAGTGCGGGTGCGCGTAGCGCTTGCCATGGATGACCTTCGAGAGCGTCACCACGGTCGAGCGACCTGAGCCAAACGATTTGGCGCCGACGGGGAGAACACGCGCGCGAGCGGCGCGAACCTCGGCGTCTTCCATGCCTGGCAGATACTGGGCGACCACGCTCTTGACCTCGGCCAGCGTCTGCGGCGCGAGCGTTTCGTGCGCCGTGGTCTCGGCCAGCGTGATCTCGGGCGTCGCTGCAGTGAATTGCAGGGCGCGGCGCTTGGCTTCCTTGGCCGCTGTGTCGTTGACTTTGCCGGCGGTGGTCACGAGC
Organism: uncultured Anaerolineales bacterium; assembly: GCA_964480865.1. GTDB lineage: Bacteria > Chloroflexota > Anaerolineae > Anaerolineales > UBA6663 > UBA6663. Next base: position 108,310 of record CAYZRP010000007.1, read on the forward strand.
GGGTCGCCGTAGAGCACGAACGAGATCAGGGTCTTCTGGTCCTCGCCATCGAGCGCGCCCTGGCGCTGGAGCATGTCGTGCGCGGTCGCGAGCTTGGCCAGGCGCAGCGCCTCGCCGATCGGCAGGCCGGCGGTCAGATGCTGCCAGAAGTAACGGCCGAGCAGGTCGGCGCCGATGAGCGGCGTGCTGACCGAGCCGTATGCAATCTTGGTCGAGCCGACCATCGCGCGCGTGCCGCTGTCGAGGAAGCGCAGGCAGATCGCTTCGTCGACGGTGGACTTGTTGAAGATGTTGGCGCCGTAGCAGGCTTCGCTGAACACGATCTGCGGCGCGCGGCCGTGGTTGGTCACATCCGCCGGGCGCAGGGCCACCGGGTACTCGGGCAGCGCCGTCGGGTCATCGGGCGCGCGCTGGCCGAACCACTCGGGCCCGTCCTCGATGCCATGCAGGTTGAAGTACGACAGCCGCGAAGGCGCCAGACCTTCAGCCGGCAGTTGCGCCGACGAGGCCGGCGGGCTGGTCTGCAGATGGGACGGGTCGCCGATCAGATCGAACACGGCCGCCGAAGCCCGACGCCAGACGTTGGCCGAATACCCGAAGCTGGCCGCCGGTCGCGCGGTGCTGGCCTGCTGCCAGATGCGGCGCACGGCCTGCAGCAACTGCTCCCACCAGGTCGGCTGGCGTTTGGCGGTTTTGCGGGCATGCACCGAGATCGCGCGTTTGAGGCAGCGCACCAGCGGCCCGACGTCGTGGCCGCCGCCGCTCGGCATTCGACCCACCGGCCACTCTGGCGCGAAGTAGTTGTCGTCGCTCGAAGCGTACGGGTTGTCCGACGGCACGTCTGAGTCGGCGTCGTCGGTGGGATTGGGCAGGTGGTGGAAGGGCACGATCTCGGGGCCGCCGACGATCAACAGCGCGCCGAGCTTGCGGCCCCTGGCCTTCAACCCGGCCGCGATCTCCGAGATCTGGTGCTTGATCGCCCAGGCGTTGCGCGGATCGACTGGCGAGATCCCGAAAGCCTTCGCGCTCTCAGCATCGTCGACGTACAGGATGCCCGGGCGCAGTTGCTGTTGCGCGTTGGCCAGCGTGCGCATGGATTCATCGATGGCCTGCATGCCCGACTGCCCAAACTGCAGGATGAGTTGCTGGCGGCTTGTGACGAGGAGATACAGATCCTCGCTCGTCGACTTGCGCGCCTTGAGGCCGAGCTTGTCGGCGATGACGTCGAGCTGGCTCTGGATGTCGAGCAGGTCCGCGCCGAGGAGGCTGGTCTTGGGCAGCGCGCGCTTGGGAGCGCCGGTCTTGAGGCGGTTGAGCCCCATGCCCGTCACGAGCGCGGCCGGCAGCGGTCCGGGGACGTCGGCGCTCATCGTCGTCGGCCAGAGCGCCTTGTAGGAATGCTCGGTGCCCAGATGCCGCTCGGCGACCTGGCCGCCCATGTCGTGGGCAGCGGCTTCGTGGAGCAGATCGATCGCCGGGGCATGCTGGCTGGCGGCCATGCGGCACTCGGCCAGACAGAGCTTGAAGGCCACGACCTGCGGCCAGCGGGCCGCGTACTGCTCGGCCAGCGGCTGTGCCAGGTCCCAGCTCTTGCTGCGCCACAGGCCGACGAGATGTTGCAGGGCCGGCAGCGGCTGATCGCCGTCGATGTTGTGCGGGGCTGTCCGTGGCGACACGCCGCTGGCGCGGCTGGCCGCGTTGACGGTGTACGCCGCGCGAGCCGAGATCGACCACATCGGCAGCGTCTGTTTGGCGATGCCGCCGCGGCCGTCGACGACGTGCGCGCTGGCGGCCGCGTTCTCGGCGCCTTCGCGGTCGCCATCCGTCAGTGCTTCGGCCAGCAGGCGCTGGGCCGGCGCGTCTTCGGGGTCGATGGCCACGATGGTCTGCAGGAGCCGCACGGCCCGCCTGACGTTGCCGTCAGACAGATAGGCACGGGCCAGCAGGGCCTGGGCGGCCAGATCCCCGGGCCATTCCATCAGGTAGGCCCGGATGATCTTCAAGGCATAGTCGGTCTGGCTATGGGCCAGGGCGGCTTCGGTCAGTTGCAGCAATTCGGCACGTCGCATGGGCGCTCTCCTCGGTCAAGGAGCACATCCTGCAAGGTCCGTGCCAGACGCCTACTTTTGCCAACCGGGACAATCGGAGGAGCGTGGAGCGTGGAGCGTAGAGCGGAGAGCGTGGAGCGTGGAGCGGGGAGCGGGGAGCGTGGAGCGTGGAGCGGGGAGCGTGGAGCGTGGAGCGTGGAGCGTGGAGCGTGGAGCGGGGGGCGTGGCGCGATCAGCCGCGGCCCGGGGAGAGCGCCCACCTCAACGCGC
>CAYZRP010000008.1:0-77187 GCA_964480865.1 uncultured Anaerolineales bacterium
CGCTCCACGCTCCACGCTCTACGCTCCACGCTCCACGCTCTACGCTCCACGCTCCTCGTCCTTCGCTGGCGGCACCCAGCGGCGGCGGCGGCCGGACAGGGAGGCGCGCTGAATCGCGGAGTCCCCATACTTCTCGCGCAATTGATCGATGACATCAGCGGCTTTGCGCTGGCGTGTGAAGCCGCTGCGCTGGTTGTCGAAGAGGCTGAGCTGGCGGGCCGGATCCGTCAACCCACTCACGCCGATCCCGATCAGGCGCACGCGCTTGCCGGTCTGCCAGACCTGTTGGAAAAGCGCCCAGCCGGCGGCGAAGATCTCGTTGTCGAGCTCGACAGTGCCGGGCAATGTGGTCTGGCGCGTGATCGTTTCGAACGGTGGCCAACGCACCTTGATCTTGACCGTGCGCGCGGCCAGGCCGTCGCGGCGCAGGCCCTGCCCAACCTGCTCGGTCAGTTCGAGCAAGGCGCGATGCAGGCGCGCTTCGTCCGACACATCGCGGGCGAAGGTCGTCTCGGCCGAGATCGATTTGGCCTCATGTTCGCCCTGAACGGGCCGGTCGTCCCGGCCATGGGCGGCAGCGCTCATCTGGCGACCGTGCTCGCCGAAGCGTCGCACCAGATCGTCGGGCGCCCAGTCAGCCAGATCGCCGATGGTCTTCATACCCAGCCGGGTCAGCTGCTCGCGCGTCTTCGGGCCGACGCCCCAGAGCATGTCGAGCGGCATCGGCCGCAGGAAGGCGCCCTCCTCACCGGGCGGCACGATCACGAGGCCGTCGGGCTTGCCGCTGTTGGTCGCGATCTTGGCGACGAGCTTGTTGCTGGCCAGGCCCAGCGAACACGGCAGGTTGAGATCAGCGCGGATGCGGGCCTTGATCGTTTCGGCAAGGACTCGTCCGGGCCGTGGATCGCCGGTCAGATCGAGGTAAGCCTCATCGACTGACATCTGCTGCATGATCGGCGAGTAGTCGGCCAGGATGGCCATGACCCTGCGGGAGTAATCGCCGTACACGCCGTGCCGGCCCGGCAGGAGCTTGAGGTGCGGGCACAACCGGAACGCCTGAGCCGTCGGCATCGCCGAACGCACGCCGAACTTGCGCGCCTCGTACGAGCAGGTCGAGATCACGCCGCGCGAGTCGGCCTGGCCGCCCACCGCAAACGCGATGCCCTTCAGCGTCGGGTCGAGGATCTCCTCAACCGAGCAGAAAAAGGCGTCAAGGTCCAGGTGCAACACCAGAGGCATGGGTTATTGGCTATTGGCTATTGGCTATTGGTTATTGGAGAACGCTTGTTGGTCTGGCGCTATTGTATGCGGAATGCTGTCGTGGGATCATCGGGGATGTTGCATGAGCCGCACAGGGTCTTCACGACTCAATAACCAATAGCCAATAACCATGAACGCCGTTCTCTACTCCGCCTTTCGCGAACCACTTCGACTCGAAACCGTGTCCGATCCGACACCGGCGGACGGAGGCGTGGTCGTGCGGGTGAAGGCGACGGGGTTGTGTCGCAGCGATTGGCACGGCTGGCAGGGGCACGATTCGGATATCCAGATGCTGCCCCATGTGCCCGGGCATGAGCTGGCCGGAGAGATCGCGGCGGTGGGTCGCGGTGTGCGCGGCTGGCGCGTCGGCGATCGCGTCACGACGCCGTTCGTGCTGGCCTGCGGCGATTGCCCATCATGTCGCGCCGGAGATCAGCAGGTCTGCGAAAAGCAGTGGCAGCCGGGCTTCCACGGCTGGGGCTCGTTCGCCGACTACGTCGCGCTGCCGCACGCTGACGGAAACCTGGTGCGTCTCCCCGACGGCCTCGATGAGGCTGAGGCGGCAGTGCTCGGCTGCCGGTTTGCGACGAGCTTCCGCGGGCTGGCAGCGCAGGGGCGCGTCCGCGGCGGCGAGTGGGTCGTCGTGTATGGCTGCGGCGGTGTCGGGCTGTCGGCGGTGATGATTGCGGTTGCCTTCGGCGCCCAGGTGATCGCCGTGGACCTGAACCCCGAGCGGTTGGCGTTGGCCATGGCGCTGGGCGCGTCACGCGGGTTGAATGCCGCCGAGATCGACGATGTCCCGGCGGCGGTGAGGGAACTCACCGTTGGTGGCGCACATGTGTCAGTCGACGCGCTTGGCAGTGCGCGCACCTGCCGCGACGCGATCCATAGTCTGAGACGGCGCGGCCGACACATTCAGATCGGGCTGTTGGCTGGCGATCAGGCAAATCCGGCAGTACCGATGGGCGTCGTGATCGGACGCGAGCTCGAGATTCTGGGCAGCCATGGGATGGCCGCTCATGCCTACCCTGACATGCTGGCCATGATTCTGAGCGGGCGTCTGCCGGTAGGTCGCCTGATCGGCGGTCGCATTGGCCTCGCCGGCGCGCCTGCAGCTCTGGCTGAAATGAACCACTTTCCAGGCGCCGGGATCATGGTCATCGAGCCGTAAGCGTCACGGCCTGCGTCGTCGGACGTCGCCGCAATCGACGGCGATCGCCTGTCGGCCGACACCTACAGCCGACAACGTTCGTGCCGATATCGAGCCACCACGACCTGGCGCATGATTGAACCATGCGTTCGGCCGCCCGGACCTCTGTTGCGGCGCCGATCCCTGGTGTCGCGATGGAAGACGCTACCCCCACCAACAAACCCGCGGCTGTTGTGGCGCAAGCGATCGCGCCGAAACGGGCACGCCAATGGCGTGCGCGGGTGGCCCAGATCTACGTCCTGGTCGCAACGACGGCATTTGGCGCGTTGTTCATACTGGCCAGTCGCATCAACTACTTCGCTGTAGATCTGATCATCTCGCGCTGGGTCCAACGCGTACAGGTCACGTGGCTTGAGAAGCTGATGTGGGGCATCAGCTACCTTGGCTATGCGCCGCAGGAGTTCGTGATGATGGGCGGCGTGATCGCGGGCCTGGCCGCGCTCGGCTTACGTTGGGAAGCTGTGGTGGCTGCGCTGGCGGGCCCCGGCGCGGCCACGATGGGGGCCCTGTTCAAGGTGGCGGCCCAGCGTCCGCGCCCAGGGGCCGACCTGGTGCGCGTCGTGAGGGAACTCCCCGACGCGAGTTTCCCCAGCGGCCACGTGTTGATGTACACGGCCTTCTTCGGCTTCCTGTTTTTTCTCGTCTACACCTTGCTCAAGCCATCCCTGTGGCGGTCTGGGATCCTGGCGGTGCTGGGCATCCTGATCGGCCTTGTCGGCGCCTCGCGCGTTTACATCGGCGCCCACTGGCCGAGCGATGTCACAGGCGCATACTTGCTGGGGAGTGTGTGGCTTTCGTTCAGCGTCACCTTCTACCGCTGGGGCAAACCCCGGTTCTTCGTCCGGCAGCCGCTCGCGCCCGAGAAACGCTGACCGATCGGATCATCGCTAGAGCACCCAATCCACGCCCCACAGAACGGCCGCCATGACAAGGCTCACCAGAGTGATGCCGACAGAACCTTTGAGGAAGCCGCGAAAGTGGAAGCCATAGAAACGGCGATCGGCGAAAGGCTCGGTGCCCGGCATGAACACGAACCTGGGCCGCCAGGTCTCGATCATCAACCAGTCGAGCGCCAGGAGGTCGAAGACATTGAACGTCTGCATGGCGATCCACACCGCCAGAGCAACTTCCCAGTAGCCCGGGAACCCACCCGCGATCGCGTAGAGCTGGACGACCAGCCAGGCCAGCAAACCCAACAACACACTGAAGGCCGGGATCGATACCCACAGGGTCTGGCGCGTGGCCTTGTCGCTCTTAGGCGGCAAGGCGGCGCGGATCTCAGGCGGGTAATCGTGGACCCAGATCTCGGGATTCCACCACAGGCTGAGCACGATCACGATCGTCATCCACAGGCTGATCAGCCCGCCCGCGATCAGGGCCTGAATAAGAACATCGTTCCACATGATCGTCTTTCGTTGGCATCCCGCGTCAAGCCAGGCCCAATGCCCGCGCGACTGTCGCGACGATGAAGCAGACCACGAATGCGATCGCCAGCGGCCCCAGCGCGCCAAGGGCCGTCCACTTCCACGAGCGCGTCTCCTTCCACATCGTCATGATCGTCGTGGCGCACGGGTTGTGCAGCAACGAGAACAACATCAAGTTGACAGCCGTCAGGATCGTCCACGAGTACTGGCCGACAAGCATCGTGCGCATGTCGGGGTAAGCGGGCAGATCCGTCATCATGCCGGTGCCCAGGTACATCATCATCATCGTCGGCACCACGATCTCGTTGGCCGGGATGGCGATGATGTAGGCCAGCATTATGACGCCGTCGAGGCCGATCGCGTGGCCAAGCGGTTGCAGGGCGTTGGCGACGTGCCAGGCCAGCGACGTGCCGCCGACGGTCACGTTTGCCAGGATCCAGATCAGGGCGCCGGCGGGCGCGGCGGTCTGGATCGCGCGCCAGAGCACGAAGACGGTGCGATCGATCAGCGATGTGTAGAGGATCTGGCGCAGGTTCGGGCGGCGGAAGGGCGGCAGCTCAAGCGAGAAGGCCGAGGCCTCGCCGCGCAGCACCGTCCGCGACAGCAGGCCCGAGATCACGAGCGTGAAGATGATGCCGATCACCACGACGGTGACGACTGAGCCGGCCGCGACCACCGACGTCAGCGCCGGCGGGAAACTGGCTGCGACGAAGACCGTGGCCAGCATGATCAGCGTCGGGAAGCGGCCGTTGCAGGGCACGAAGTTGTTGGTCAGGATCGCGATCAGGCGTTCGCGCGGGCTGTCGATGACGCGCGTGGCAATGATGCCGGCGGCGTTGCAGCCGAAGCCCATGGCCATTGTCAGCGATTGCTTGCCATGAGCGCCGGCCTTCTTGAACAGCCAGTCCATGTTGAAGGCCACACGGGGCAGATAGCCCAGGTCCTCCAGGAATGTGAAGCACGGGAAGAAGATGGCCATTGGCGGCAACATCACGGCGACGACCCAGGCTAGGCTGCGCCAGACCCCGTCCCAGACGAAGCCCGTAATCCACCACGGGATGCCGATGGCCGTGAACAGCGCAGCGCCCTGCGCCTCAACCCAGAACAAGGCCTGCGCGATCATGGCCGAGGGCACATTCGCGCCGGAGATCGTCAGCCAGAAGACCAGAGACAGGATCGCGAGCATGAGCGGCAGGCCGAACACCGGTGACGTTAGGAGCCGGTCGACCGTGCTGTCCCAGTCCCAACGGCGTGACGTGCCACCCTGGCGGACGGCCTTGCCGGCCATGGTTTCGGCCTCGTGATACAGCGACTGCACGAGCGTGTCGCGGAAGTCGCCCGGCAACGTCTGCCGGAGTTGGTCGGCCTGAGCCAGCAGGCGCTCGGCCGAGGTGGTTTGCGTAGACATGAATGACACCTTCGTTTCGACATCCCTGAGGGTTGTTCGTTGTTCGTCACCAGTAGGGGCGACCACAAGGGTCGCCCCTACTGGGCGCCCTGCAATGCGATCTTGCGGCTGAAACCCCGTTGGGCCTGCCGTTGACGGGCGGCGATGTCGGTCAACTCGCCGCTCAGCAGCGCCTGCCGGATGCGCAGGTCGCCGTCAAGGAGACGCAACGCCACCCAGCGCGGATTGGGCAGGCCGGGCGCAGCCTGTTCGATCAAGGGCAGCAGCTCGGTGATCGCGTTCTCGAGCGCGGCCTGCGCCTTCACACGCTTGGGCTGCACGACGGCCTGCTCGGTGACGATGTCACGCACCGCGCCGAGGATGTCGCCCAGGCCTTCGCCGCTGCGAGCCGCCGCCGCCACGACCGGCACGCCCAGATCGCGCGACAGGGCGCGCACGTCGACCTCGATATTCTTGCGGCGCGCCTCATCCATGAGGTTCACGACCACCACGGCGCGGTCCGTGATCTCGAGCACCTGCAACACAAGGTTGAGGTTGCGCTCGAGACAGGTCGCGTCGTTCACGACGACAGTGCAATCGGGCTGGCCGAACAGGATGAAGTTGCGCGCGATCTCCTCGTCTTGCGAGGCCGAGAGCAACGAATACGTGCCCGGCAGGTCGACGATCTTGTAGCGCTTGCTCTGGAACTGGTAGCCGCCCTCCGCGCGCGTGACGGTCTTGCCGGGCCAGTTGCCGGTGTGCTGTTTGAGTCCCGTCAACGCGTTGAACACCGTGCTCTTGCCCGTGTTGGGGTTACCGGCCAGCGCGACGAGGTAGTCGAAGTCACTGACGTCGACGCCCATCTGGGCCAGCGCAGCGTTGGCCGGACAGGTGGCGCAATCTTCAGTCATGAGGCTGCTCCTTACGAGGCCGCTTCGGCCTCGGAGATCAAAACGTGTTCGGCCTGGTCGCGGCGCAGTGCGATCAAGGTGCCGCGGACGCGATAGGCCACCGGGTCACCGAGCATGCTGGGCAACTCGGCCGTGATGCGGGCGCCGGGCGTCAGGCCCAGGTCGAGCAACCGTCGGCGCGTGAACCCCTGCAGGCCCTGATCGAGTTGCCCAACCACCGCCATCTCGCCACGCTTGAGGGCCGTGAGCCGCCGTTGCGACTGCATCACCTCGGCCGGCGCTTCGGCAACGGAGATATTGGCGGCCACCACCGGCGCGAGGGCGAAGGTCTTGCGCCCATCCGAGATCATCAGACGTTCGGGCGTGGCCTCGACAACCCGCAGGATGTGGCCGGGCCGCAGCCCTTCGGCCGCGATCTGGGCGAAGACCGCTGGTGGCTCATCCTCCAGATGAACAACCAGCGCGGGCTGGCCGGTCGGCCAGTCGGTCAGCGGCTTCGAGTCAACGTTTGCCATGTGGCCGCTGCCCGACGGGATCGGATCGCCATGTGGGTCCATCGTCGGGTGGCCCAGCAGGACTTCGAGCGCGTTGAGTTTGGCAGCGTCCGAGTCGTGCTCGCGTCGCTCGGCCTCGGCGTGCACGGCCGCCAGGGGCATACGGGCTTCATCAACCAGGTAACGCTCCCACAGGCGGTGTGCGCGGACCACGCCGAGGGCCATCTGTTCGCCCTCGGGCGTCAGGCGGAACCCGCCCGAGCCCGATCGGATCAAACCGCGCGCCTCCAGGCCACGCACCAGTGCGACGGCACGTCGTGTTGAAAGGCCCAGGTTGCCAGCCACGCCCTCGAGCGTCGCGGGCCGACCGCCGCGCCACTCTCGCTCGAGGATGAACTTCAGCGCATCCTCGGCCTGATGGCGCGCTCGCGACTCGCGCCAGCGGCGCCAGAGCGCCACAGCGCCATACCGCGGCCAGAATACGAAGACCGCTGCCGCACTCAACAGCAGAACCACCCACAACACGACATCATTCATGGCAACCTCTCACCCTCATACCGGATCGACGCTCAAGACTCGACATAGACGTTGTCCGTGATCGTGCGGTCGAGCGCCTGCGTGCGACCGCCGATGTCAACGGCCAGTGGCCCTTCGGCCGGCGCCCGGATGACCGTGATCGGCGCGTTCAACACAAGGCCGAGCTCGGTCAACCGGCTCAGGAAGGCCGTGTCCTGATCTCGCACACGCGCCACGCGCACCGTCTCGCCGGCTGGCACGGCGCTCAACGAGCGGCGCGACGGCTCGGCGACGACGCCTTCACGAGTCGGGATGGGATCACCATGCGGATCGCGCTCGGGGTGCCCAAGCGCCGCGGCGATCTTGTCCTCGAACTCCTCGGAGATGACGTGTTCGAGGCGTTCGGCCTCGTCGTGGACTTCATGCCAGCCGTAGCCGAGTGCCTCGGCCAGATACATCTCGATGAGACGATGGTGCCGAATGATCTCGAGCGCGATCTTGCGTCCCGCCTCAGTCAGCGACACACCGCGGTGCCGTTCATAATCCACCAGGGCCGGCTGCATCCGCGCGAGCTTCTGCACCATCTCGGTGACGGAGGCCGGTGCGACGTTCAGGCGCTCGGCCAGGGCCGAGGTCGTCACACGGCCCGAATCCTCGAGCAGTTCATAAATGGCCTTCAGATAGTCTTCCGTGTTCGAGCTCAGCATCGCACCTCCGATTAGGTCAGCCTAAACATCGGGGATTGTATTTTAGGGAGACCGAAATGTCAAGCGATTCTCACTGTTGACCTCCCCGGCCCACACAGGATTGTGCAGGTGATCGTCACTAGGCGATCAGGAAGAATTCCAACTTGACACATTCGGCTGGTCGATCTAACATATGAATATGTACTCAGATATTCAGCCTTCAGCCCCCGCCGCACTCGATGAAACGGAGGCCCTCTCGCTGGCCGAGTTGTTCCGCGCGCTCGGCGATGCCAGCCGCATCCGGATCCTGACCGCGCTGCTGGAGGGCGAGCACAACGTCGGCGAACTGGCGCTTCAGGCCGCGATCAGTGAGAGCGCCGTCTCGCATCACCTGCGCGGGTTGCGTCTGCTGCGACTGGTGCGTGCCGACAAACGCGGCCGGGCCGTGTACTACGCGCTCGCCGACGATCACGTTCGCGACCTTCTGACGCAAGGCCTCGATCACGTACGACACGGCTGAACGGGTCCGACTCTCATGTCTTCCTCTTCTTCCACCCAACCCGCTGACCTCTCCTTCGACCTCGAAGGCCTGGACTGCGCGGACTGTGCCCGCGCAATCGAGACCTCACTGGCACGGCTGGACGGCGTGCGCCGTGCCAACGTCAACTACATGGCCGGGCGCCTGGATGTGGCCGGCGCGGTCACGCCCGAAGCCGTCGAGGCGCAGGTGCGGTCCCTCGGCTACGGCATCCGCCCCAAGTCAAGTGCCAACACCTCGCTGCAGCGCCCTGCCCTGGCGATGGGGCCACTCGGTTTCGTGACCTACCTGCTGAGCCGCCGCGCGACAGCGTTGGCGGCGGCGGCCTTTCTGGCCATCCTGCCGGCCGCCGGGGCGCGTGAGATCTGGCCGCTGCTGACGGGCCAGGACGTCGCCGGCTGGTGGCCCGAGGCGCTCGGCCTGCTCGCTCTTGGCCTGGCCGGTTGGCCGATTGCGCGGAGCGCCTGGGCATCCGTGGTCGACGCCCGTGAGATCACGATCAACGTCCTGATGACCATTGCCGCGATCGGCGCTGTCGTCATCGGAGCGACCACCGAAGCCGGCCTTGTGATGACGCTCTTCGCCATCGGTGAGGCGCTCGAAGGCTACACCGGCGAACGCGCCCGCGCCGCGATCCGCGATCTGGTGTCGACGGCGCCAGCCGAAGCCACTCGCCTCGAGACGAATGACCAGGGCGTGACGCATGAAGTGCGCGTGCCGGTGGCCAAGCTTGCCGTCGGCGACGTGATCGTGGTGCGACCCGGCGACCGCATCGCTATGGACGGCCACGTGCGCGCGGGCGAGTCTGCGGTGGACCAGGCACCGATCACGGGCGAGAGCGTGCCGGTGGCCAAGGCCGTCGGCGACGAAGTCTTCGCGGGCACGCTGAACGGCGAGGGCGCGTTGGAGGTCGAAGTGACGCGCGCCGCTGACGACAGCACCCTGGCGCGCATCGTCCATCTTGTGGAAGAGGCCGAGACCCAGCGCGCGCCCGCGCAACGGTTTGTCGACCGCTTCGCGAAGACGTACACGCCACTGGTCGTGGTCGTCGCGGCGCTCGTCGCCGTGATTCCACCGTTGTTCTTCGGTCAACCCTTCTGGAACCCAACACCCGACACGCAGGGCTGGTTTTATAGAGCCCTGGAGTTGCTCGTCGTCGCCTGTCCGTGCGCGCTCGTCATCAGCACGCCCGTCACGCTGATCAGCGCGATCGCCAACGGCGCCCGCCATGGGCTGTTGATCAAGGGCGGCGCGCAGCTCGAGACGCTCAGCGCGGTCCGCTCGATCGCGTTCGACAAGACAGGGACGCTCACGCTCGGTCAACCGCGCCTCACGAAGGTGCGCTCGATCAACTGCCAGCTGGATGGCGCCGATGCGCTCGACGGCCAGGTCTGCTCTTCCTGTCAAGATCTGCTGGCCCTGGCCTCGGCCGTCGAGCGCCGCAGTGAACATCCCCTCGCCCGCGCGGTCGTCAACGGCGCCGCCGATCGGTCAGTGGAGGATCGCTATCCGGCGGCCGACACGGTCACGGCCCTGGTCGGCCGCGGCGTGTCGGGCGCCGTCCAGGGGCGATCCATCCTGGTCGGCAGCCACGCGTTCTTCGATAAGGGGGTTCCGCATGCGCCGACACACTGCGCCGAGATCGCCGACGCCTCCACGCGAGGTCAGACGTCGCTTCTCGTCAGCGTCGATCAGGCGTACGCCGGCTACCTGTGCGTGGCCGACGCTGTGCGCGACGACAGCCGCGCCGCTCTCACGGCGCTCAAGCGCGTCGGAATCGACCGGCTCGTGATGCTCACCGGCGACAGCCAGGGCGCGGCGCGCGTGATCGGCGCCGACCTGGGCATCGACGACGTCCGCGCGGAGCTGCTCCCCGAAGACAAGGCGGCGGTCATCCGCGAGCTCAAAGGCGAGCACGGCCCGGTGGCCATGGTCGGCGACGGCATCAACGACGCCGTTGCCCTGGCCACCGCCGACGTTGGCATTGCCCTGGGCGCCGGCGCGGCTCAGGCCAACGAGGTCGCCGGTGTCACGCTCATGAACGGCGAACTGCGCCGCCTGCCGGACGCCCTGGCGCTGGCCAGGGCCGCCCTCAATTTGGTCCGCTTCAACGTCGCGCTCAGCATCGCGATCAAGCTGCTCGTTTTCGTGCTCGTGTTGTTTGGCTACAGCACAATGTGGCTGGCCGTCCTGGCCGATGTCGGTACGACCCTTGTGGTGACGGCCAATGGGATGCGCATGTTGAACTGGCGAGCGGCGGCGGCGCACTGAAGAGCGACGAACGAAGAAGGACGAATGACGAAGGTTGTGTGAGACGACCTTCGTCATTCGTCCTTCGTCGTTCGTCGCTTGTGACGCTCAGCTGCCTCTTACGCGGGTTTCTGCGCCCACAAGGTCCAGAGGAAATCCTCGCCGAAGGTTCCGACGTGCGGATCGCCAGCGCGCATCTGCCGGACTTCGTCGATCGTCAGGGAGGCCCCCCAGATCGTCCGCAGATCAGCTTCGTTGTAGCCGAGGCCTCCACCCAGGCTGCGGCGCTCATACACCTCGAGGTCCGAGAATCCGCTGCCGCCCTCGGGCCGGAAGCACACGAGGCCGAACCAGCCGCCCGGCTTGAGCGCCGAGGTCACACGCTCGACGTACTGCAGGCGGCGGTGCGGGGCCATGTGATGGAAACACCCCGAGTCGTACACCAGGTCGAACGATCCCGGTGTGATCGGCGTCTCGAGGGCCGACTCGCAACGCAGCTCGACCTTGACGTTTGCGGCTTTCACACGTTCGGCCGCCCAGCCGATCGCCTGCTCAGAGAAGTCGACGGCGACGACGTCGAGGCCAAGCCGTGCCAGGAAGACCGCGTTGCGACCGTTGCCGCAGCCGTATTCGAGCGCCCTGCCCTGTGGCAACCGACTGAGCTCGCCTCGTTCGACAAGGCCCTCATCGGGCCACTCGACGAAGAATGGACATGGTTTGGCGCGATCCTGATAGAACTCGTCCCACCACTCGCCCCCGCGCGAGGTTAGCAGCTCATCGAGCGCGCGGTACAGATCGGGTTGACTTGTGATCAGCATGGCCTGCGCTTTCGCAGTGACTCAGACGCCGGTCTGCGCCAGGTGCTCGGCTGAGCGATACGCCAGCGCCAGGATCGTCAGCACCGGATTGAAACCGCCGTTTGTGACGTGAACGGATCCATCCATGACAAACAGGTTTTTGTGGCCGTGCACGCGGCCCCAGTGATCGGTCACCGAGGTGCGCGGATCGTCGCCCATGCGACAGGTGCCGGCCTGGTGCTGACCGCCGCTGAGATACAGACCGGGCGGCTGGCCCCAGACTCGCACAGCGCCTGACGCGCGCAGCCACTCTTTGGCACGTTCGAACATGAACGCCGCCGTTCGAACGGTCTCGGGATGCGTCGTCCCCGAGAGCCGCGCCACGGGTTGGCCCCACCGATCGCGAACGACGGGGTCGACCGTCACGCGTGCCTCCGGGCTCGGGATCTCCTGCACCGGGCCGGTGAGGCGCATGATGCGTGTGTAGTTCTCGCGCATGAAGCGCTTGTTGGCTTCACCCCAGCGCGGCAGTTCCGGCGGCAGGTTGCGACTCCAGAAGACGATCGGAAGGTCGATGAACTCGTCGGCAAGCATGCCGCCGCCGACCAAACCGGCGTTGCCATGGTTGAACTTCACGGTGGCCGTGGCGATGCCGGGCCCCTGCCCATCGTAGACAACTTCGGACATCAGACCGACCGCGGCCGGGTAGTAGTGGCCCTGCAGGTGCCGGCCGACCTGATCGTGGCGATTGCCGAGCCCCTGCGGATAACGGGCCGTGCCCGAGTTCAACAACAAACGGGTCGTTTCGATCGCGCCAGCGGCCAGCACGACGGCTCGCCCGCGCGCCCTGACCGTCTCGCCCGAGTCGCTCACGTAACTGACGCCGTTGACGTGTCCGCGACCGTCGACCTCGACGCGCGTCACCATCGCCTTCGGGATCAGCGTGCACCGGTGCGTGGCCATGGCGCGCGGCAGGAACGTGTTCTGAGTGCCCGACTTGGCATCGACCGCGCAGGTGAAGCCGACGCAGAACTGGCACTGGGTGCAGGCCGGCCGGTCGTTGTAAGGCACTGTATTGATCAGGGCCGGGATGGGCAGCACATCCCAACCCAGGGCTGCAGCGCCGCCGCGCAGGGCAGTGCCGCGTCGGGTGACGGGCAGCGCCGGCATTGGGAAGCCGCGCGAGCGCGGCCAATGCTTCACGCTCAGGTCGCCGTCGCCGGCCACGCCCATCTCCCATTCGACGCGCTCATAGTACGGCGCCAGGTCCGCGTACGTGATCGGCCAATCTGCCAGCGAACTGCCGGCCGGTGTGCCGTAGACGGTGGCCATGCGGAAATCGTCGGGCAAGAAGCGCCAGGCCTGGGCGCCGTAGACGGTCGTGCCGCCGCCGACAGCCGCTGCATTGTTTTGATAACCAGGCTCGTGCGGGCGGACGACCCGCTCACGGCCATCGCGTTCAACGACCACGCGCGGATGCGAATCGATCTCGGGGCCGGCGTTGTGGCCGTAGCGCGAGTAACGTTGGTGGCGCAGATGATCGCGACCATCGCTCCCCGGCGGAAGATGCCCGCCACGTTCGAGCACCAGCACGGACAGCCCCGCCTCGGCGAGCACTGCGGCGGCCACGCCCCCGCCCGCTCCGGCGCCGACGATGATGATGTCGTAGGTGTTCATGGTTGGCCCGTGAACCCGATCATGCGCCAGGCGACGGCATCGCGGTTGCCGCCGTTGCCCGGGTCGGCGTAGAAACCCTCGATCGTGAGCGTCAGAAGTAGTTCGAAGAAAGCGGCCGGGTCGATCGGCCAGATGGCGTCGACCTGCGAGCGCTCGAGCCGGGAGAGGAGCGCGTCTTGCTCAGCGGCCGGCAGGCTCGCAAAGCTCTCAGTTCCGGCCGAGCGTGCCTCCTCCTCCAACGCGTCGAGACCGGCGCAGATTTCGCCAAGGCGCGGGCTCAGATCGCCGGCGAGCTGGCCGAGCACATAGGCGCCGGCCCCGGCTTCCCAACCGCTCGGGAACTCGTCGGCCGGGATGATGCGATTAAGGACGGCGCGCAGGGTGCTCTGCTGGGCGGATGTGAGGATGTCGGAGGCCATCCCGCCATTATCGTCGAAAGCCGAGCTGCCAGATGGAAGCGGTTGCCTGCGAGTATGCACGCGCGAGTCGTCAGCCGCGAATGACGCAAAGGTCGCGGATGTCGAACAGGTGGCCAGCGGGAGGTGTGGCATTCCCTTTCGTGCACGTCATCGCCTGGCTCGTTATCTGCGATATCTGCGGCACATGAAGGCCAGCCAGGTCGGGCTCGCACATGCGAATGGCCCAGGCCAGCTGCCGAGCCAGCCGCCGATCTCGGCTCTTGACCACGGATGGCGCGGACGGTGTCGCCTGACAACGGGCCGACATACGTCGAAGGGCTTGACAAGCGACCGCCGGTCGCTATATCATCCTGCAAGCGACCGATGGTCGCTCAGAGGAGCACTATGCCAAAAGGGATCCCCCTCACCGATGACGAACAGGGACGCCGCCGCAAGGAGATCTGCGCCGCGTCGGTTCACCTGTTCCTGAACAAGGGCTTCAGCGAGACCTCGATGCGCGAGATCGCGCAAGCGGCCGGCGTCGGCAAATCGACGCTCTATGACTACTTCCCTTCCAAGGACCATGTCCTGGTGTGGTACGTCGAAGAGGAGATCTCAACCCTGACGGCGAAGGTGAAGGACATCGCGGCCGAGCCGCTCGGGGCCCAGGCGAGGCTTGAGCGCATGGTCTATGCATACCTCGATTACCTGACGGCCAACGAAGATTTCTTTACGCGGCTCAGCGCGCAGGTGCAGCGCCTGGCTCAGGACAGCGTCGAGCGCATCCAGCGCAAACGCCACGCCTTGCAGGACGTGATGCGCCAGGTGATTGATGAAGGCATCCAGGAGGGCTGTTTTCGGCCCGTGGACTCGCTCCTGGCCACGCGCGTCATCCTCTCGGCCCTGACACCCGCGGTTTACGCGACCCGCCGGACCGGTTCGCGAGCCGAGATGATGCAAGAGGCGTTCGGATTGCTGCTGAACGGATTGCGCACCTGACGCCCGCCGACACAGCACGCTCTTTTTTTCTCGACCTTAGCGACCGGCGTTCGCTCACAATCGCGGAGATCATCATGGATCAACCTACCATCCTCCCCCTCAATGACCCACAGGCCACGCTCGAGACCGTCGGCGGCAAGGGCCAGTCGTTGGCGCGCATGCTGCGCGCAGCGTTGCCGGTTCCCGCGGGCTTCCATGTGACGACTGCGGCATACCGGCAATTCGTGACCGCGAACGGGCTGCAGGCACGCATTCGCGAGGCGCTGACGGCGGCCGACCCGACCCAGCCGTCCACCCTTGACGCGACCTCGGTTGCGATCGGCACGCTCTTCCAGCAGGCGGAACTGCCGGCCGATCTGCGCCACGCCATCGTCAACGCTTACGAGCGACTGTGTCAGGCGCCTCCCTCTGGGAAACAGCCGCTGGCTGTTGCGGTGCGCTCATCGGCCACGGCCGAGGATCTGCCCGATGCCTCCTTTGCGGGGCAGCAGGAGACCTACCTCAACATTCGGGGCGCAGACTCCGTGGTCGCCGCCGTCCGGCGGTGCTGGGCGTCGCTCTGGACGGCGCGCGCCATCGCCTACCGGCTCAAGAACCACATCGACCAGGAAAGCGTGGCGCTGGCCGTCGTCGTGCAGGAACTGGTGGCCGCCGAGGCCGCCGGGATTCTGTTCACGGCCAACCCGGTCAACGGCGTCCGCCACGAGCTTGTCATCAACGCAGCCTGGGGATTGGGCGAGGCCGTCGTCTCGGGCGTCGTCACGCCGGACACCTACGTCGTCGACAAACGAACGCTGAAGTTGGTGCGCCGCACCGTCGCCGAGAAGTTGGTCATGACCGTGCGCACGGACGACGGCACACGCGAAGATCCTGTGCCGTCTTCGCGCCGCAAAATGCCGGCGCTGACTGACGACGGGGTCGCGGCTCTGGCCAGGCTTGGCGCCAGGATCGAAGACTTCTATGGCCGACCGATGGACGTCGAGTGGACGTGGACAGCGCCGTCCGCGGGTGCGCCGGCCGAGTCGGGCTTCGCGATCGTTCAGGCGCGCCCGATCACGGTGCTGCCGCCCGACTGGACCCTCCCGGACCCCGACGGGATCTACAGCCGGGGCAGCCTGGCCGAACATACGCCCAGCCCGGTGACGCCGCTCTTCGCCACGTTCGGACTGCGTCTGGCGAACGAGGCCACCACCGGGATGTGGGAACGCCTGATCGGCAAGGATGGCCCGAAGCTGATGGCCGGCGGCGGCTTCTATACGCCGATCAACGGATTCGTTTTCGGCGGTGTGCGCATGAAGGGCAACGTCGTCCGCATGGTGAAGATGTCGGCTTCGCAGGCCGGGCCGATGATGAAGGGCAGCGTCCCGCGCTGGCAGGCCGCGCGGCAGCGCTTCGCCGACGTCGTCGACCTGAGCCTGAAGAAGCCCGTGGCCGAACTCTCATCTGCCGAGCTCCTCGAAGAAGCGGCGGTCGTCTTCTCGGCCGCCAGCCGGTACTTCACCGATATCCAGACCGTCCTGCCGGCGGCCTCGATGAGCGAGACGATCCTGACCCGCTTCTACGACGCCTTTGTGAAGCGCAAGCAGGATCCAGCCATCGCGGCCTTCCTGCTGGGCTTTGAGACGACTACGTCGCGCGCCGAGACAGACCTGTTCGAGCTCGCGGCCTGGCTGAAGAGCGAACCGGAACTGGCCGACTACGTGCTGAGCACACCCACCGACAGGTTGTGGCGCGAGTTGCAGACGTCGCGCTCCAGCTACAAGGGCCGGGCTGACGTCTGGGATGTCTGGCGCGAGCGCTTCATGAAGCACGTCGCGACCTTCGGGCGCACGGCCTACGAATTCGACTTCGCGTATCCCACGCCGGCCGAAGCGCCCGCCCCGATGTTGGATGCCCTCAAGGCTTATCTCGGCGGTCAGGCGCAGGATCCGCAGGCGCGCCGGGCCGCCGCCGTGGAGCGGCGCGAACGGCTGACGCGCGAGGCCCTGGATCGGCTGGGTTGGCCGATCAAGGGCTGGTTCGAGAAGCTGTTGCGCTGGACCCAGGCCACGGCACCGATGCGCGAGGACAGCATCTTCGATATGGGCATGGGCCACCCGCATGTCCGACGGCTCCTGGGCGAACTGGCCGAGAGGCTCGTCGCGCACGGCGCCCTGGCCGAACCTGACGAGATCTACTGGCTTCACGAACAGGAACTGCGTGGCCTGATCGCGGCGCTCGAGAGTGGCGAGCGCCCGATGGACCACAGCCGCCAGATCCTTGAACGCAAGGCCGAGTGGCAGGGCTGGCGCAAGATCACGCCGCCGATCATGCTGCCCGAGAAGAGCGGCTGGCAGCGCCTGATCCATGGCGGCGAGGCCGAGACGAAAGATGGTCGAACGATCCTCAAGGGGATCGGCACGAGCGTGGGCACCGTGACCGCCCCGGCCCGGGTGCTCCTCGGGCCCGAGGACTTCGACTCGATGAAGCCCGGTGACGTGCTGGTCGCCGTCACGACTACGCCGGCCTGGACGCCGTTGTTCGCTCTGGCATCGGCGGTCGTCACCGACATCGGCGGGCCGTTGAGCCACAGCAGCATCGTGGCGCGCGAGTACGGCATCCCGGCGGTGATGGCCGCTCGCGGCGCGACGCAGCACATCCGCAACGGCCAGATGCTGACGGTCGACGGCGCCGCCGGCACGGTGAGCGTCGCGTCTGAATGACGTTTCGGCACGGAGGGGGCGATGCACAAACGGGCTCCGACCCTGATCCTCAGCTTCACGTTGCTTGTGGTGATGCTGGGCTACGGCCTGGTCATGCCGATCATGCCGTTCTATATCGAGCACTTCGGCGCGGGCGGCGCCGAGCTCGGCTGGATGATGTCGACCTATGCCCTGATGCAGCTGGTGTGCGCGCCAGTCTGGGGGCGTCTCTCCGACCGCCACGGACGTAAGCCGATCCTGGCCATCGGGGTCGCGGGCTATGCGCTCAGCCTGTTGTTCTTCGGACTGGCGACGGAGTTCTGGATGTTGTTCCTGGCGCGCACTCTGTCGGGCGTGCTCTCCTCGGCGACGATGCCGACAGCCATGGCCTACATCGCCGACTGCCTTCCGGAAGAGGAACGCGGCGGCGGGATGGGCCAGCTGGGGGCCGCCATGGGCGTTGGCGTCGTGGTTGGCCCTGTGCTCGGAGGATATCTGTCGACGGAGTCGCTGGCCTTGCCCTTCTTTGTCGGATCAGCGCTCGCGGTATTGGCCTTCGTGTTCGTTATCGTCGCCCTCCCCGGCCTACCACGGCGGAGTCCGCCCGCGCCCGCCGCTCGCGATCGGCTCAGCCTCGCGACCGTCGGCGGGTTGCTGCGCAGCCCGCTCGGGGCTGCACTGATCCTGATCCTCATCGTGAGCCTGGGGCTGACCAGCTTCCAGGGGATCGCGGGGCTCTACGTCATCGATCGCTTCGGGTTCGACACACGCGAGGTCGGGAACATGTGGATGGTGATGGGCCTGGCCATGGTGGTCGTCCAGGGCGGGCTGACGGGCCCGCTCACCCGCCGGCTGGGCGAAGCAGCCCTGATCCGGATCGGATTGGCCGGCGGCGCTGCCGGGTTCATCGCGATGGCGCTGGCGGTGGATGGGGCCACGACCCTCCTGGCGCTGCTGCTCTTCACCAGCGCACTGGCCCCGGTCGGGCCGGCCCTGAACGCACACGTGTCGACCCTGGCCGGCGAGCGTCAGGGCGCCGTGATGGGCCTGAACAGCGCGGCCACCAGCCTCGGGCGTGTGATTGGGCCGCTCTATGCCGGTTATCTCTACGACGTGAACATCGGCCTGCCCTTCCTCAGCGGCGCGCTGACGCTGGGTCTGGGGTTGGGGTTCAGCCTGCTATCCGGAAGGGCCGTCGCGCCCAAACCCGGTCAATAACCCCCATATATTGGCAACCCGCCTCGGATCTTGCTATACCTGGACAGGGCCCGGTCGTCAATCGGTCGTATCGGGACTCTGCGATCCACGATTTTCGCGGGAACGCGCCAGCGCCCTGACTCTCCGACTTGCAATCGTTGGCTATGCGCATATAATCGCGCTCTGTGTGTTGCGCGTTGTGCGACGCGAATGATGTCAAGTTGCCCAGATAGAGAGAGCAGGTTAGCCCGGATATGCCGCTGCGCCTCAAACATCTCGAACTCAACGGATACAAGTCCTTCGCCTCGAAGGCCGACTTCATGTTCAGCGAGGGCATCTCGGCCATCGTCGGACCGAACGGCTCGGGCAAGTCGAACGTCGTCGACGGCATCCGCTGGGTGCTCGGCGAGCAGTCGTACTCGCTCCTGCGCGGCAAGAAGACCGAGGACATGATCTTCGCCGGCTCGGATAAGCGCGCCCGCGCCGGCATGGCCCAGGTCACGCTCACCTTCGACAACTCCGACGGCTGGCTGCCGATCGAGTTCTCCGAAGTCGCTGTCTCACGTCGTGCCCACCGCGACGGCTCAAACGACTACCTGCTCAACGGCCAAAAGGTCCGGCTCAAGGACATCCACGAGCTCCTCGCCCGCTGCGGCCTGGCCGAACGCACCTACACGATCATCGGCCAGGGCCTGATCGACAATGCCCTGGCCCTCAAGGCCGAGGAGCGCCGCGCCCTCTTCGAAGAAGCCGCTGGCATCGGACTGTACCGCGATCGCCGTGAAGACTCGCTGCGCAAGCTCGACGCCACGCAGCGCAATCTTGACCGCGTCCTCGACATCCTCGAGGAGATCCGCCCGCGGCTGGCCTCGCTCGAACGCCAGGCCAAACGCGCCCGCGACTATCACGTCGTCAAGCGCGAGCTCGACTCTGTGCTGCGCGTCTGGTACGGCTATCACTGGCGCCGCGCCCTGGCTGCCGTCGACACCGCCGTCGCCGCCGCCGCTCAGGCCGAGGCCGAGTTGTCCGCGCATCAGGCCCGCCAGGCCGAGTTCGACGTCCAGGTCGGCGGGCTGCGCGCCCGCGCCCAGGAGTTGCGCCGCGCGCTCACCGACACCCGCGGCGAACTCGACACCGCCCGGGCCGAACGGGAGTCGCTCGCTCGCGAGTTGGCCGTCGCCGAGGAGCGCGCCCGCTCGCTGGCCGCGCAGCGCGACGCCGCTCAGGCCGAGCTCCCCGCCCTGCAGGCCGAGCTTGTTGAACAGACCGCGGCCCTCAACGCCGCGCGTGAGGAACTGACCCGCGTCGAGGTCGAGATCGCCCAGGCCCGCAACGACCTCGCCACCGCCGAGGCCGTCGTCCACAGCGGCGAGTCGGCCCGCGAGACTCTGATCAAACGTGAGCAACAGGCCCGCGCCGTACTGGCCAGCGCCGACCACGAACTCGTGGCGCTGCGTGCCCGCGCCGGACATCTGCGCGAGCGCCGTCAGGCGCTGAGCGAAACTCATGAGGCTGCCCGCGCCGAGGTCGAGCGCCTGCTCGCTGATGAAGCGACTGCCCGCGTCCGTGTGGCCGAGCTGGCCCAGGTCTTCACCGCCCGCCAACAGGCGCGCGTCGCGGCCGAGACGGCCCTGGCCGAGGCTCAAGCCGCGCTCCGCTCCGCCGAGGCCGCCCAGCTCGCCGCCGCACAGGACGTGATGCGCGCGCATGGTGAGCTCGATCGCCTGCAGGCCCGCCAGGAACTGATGCAGCAGGCCCGTGCCGAGTTGGCCGGTTTCGCAGCTGGCGCTCGCGCGCTCAAAGCCGCTGAGTTCCCGACCCACGGCGTACTCGGCGACATGGTCGAAGTGCCCGCCGAATACGAGGCTGCGATCAGCGCCGCGCTCGGCGGCTACGCCGAAGGCCTTGTCGTCGACGATCATCATCACGCCGAAGAGGGCCTGAACGCCCTCGGCAGCGAACGCGGCCGCGCCGCCCTCCTGCCGATCCGGTCACTCAACGGCACCCACAAGGTCACGGCCCCGAACGCCGACGGCGTGCTGGGCGTGGCCGTGGACCTGCTGGCCGATCCCGGCCCGCTACGCCCGCTGCTGACCTCGGTCCTTGGCAACACCGTCGTCGTCCGCGACCGCGACGTGGCACGCTCGGTCCTCGAGGCCGTGCCTTACTACGCAACGGTTGTCACGCTTTCGGGCGAGCTCTTCCACGCGGCTGGCCCGGTCGTCGGTGGCCGTGACGGCGCGCCGAGCGCGCTCGAAGCCGCCCGCGTACGCCGCGACCTGACCGCCGAGATCGCGTTCTCTGCCGAGGCGTTGTCCTCGGCAGAGGCGCGCTCCACCCAGGCGGTGACCGAGGTCGCGAACGCCAACGCCGCGCTCAAAGCCGCGCATCAGGCGCTGCGCGAGGCTCAGGACACCGAGCGCCGCGCCGCCGTCACGCGCGACTCGGCCGCGTTGGACGCCGAGCGCGCTGCCCAGGCCGCTCAGACGCGCCGCCGCGCGCTCGACCAGGCTCTTCAAGAAGCCCAACAACTGACTGCATCGATCGACGCGGCCGAGACCCAGATCGAGACACAGACCCAGGTGCGCGATGCGGCTCAGGCCGCCAGCGAGGCCGCCGGTCGCGACCTGGCCGGCTTCAAGGCCGAGGACGCCGGCGCGGCCCTGGCGCGCGCCCGGGCCGCCGCCGCCATCGCCGAGCAGAGCGTGGCCAACGCCCGCGAACGCGCTGCAGATCGGGCGCGCGCCCACGGGGCCGCCGAGCGCGTCGTGGCCGAACGAGTCGGCCGTTTCGAACGCGCCGAGGCCGAGATCGCCCAGCGCGCCGAAGCCGACGCCGCGGCCCGCGTCCGCGTGACCGAGCTCGACGACATCATCGCTCGAGCAGCCGCCGCGCTCGAACCGCTGGCCGCTGAACTGTCGACGCTCGAAGGCGACCAGACCCGGCTGGAGGCCGGCGACGCCGAGTCGCGCGGCACACTCCACGCCGCCGAGAAACACAACACCGACGCCCAACTCGAAGCCGCCCGCAAACAGGCCGAGCTCGACAACCTGCGCCTGCGCATCGAAGAGGACTTCGGGCTGGTGGAGCTCGAATACACCGACGCCAGCACTGGCCCGACGCCCCTGCCCTTCGAGGCCCTTGTCGACCGGTTCGA
Source organism: uncultured Anaerolineales bacterium (assembly GCA_964480865.1). Lineage (GTDB taxonomy): Bacteria > Chloroflexota > Anaerolineae > Anaerolineales > UBA6663 > UBA6663. Next base: position 21,583 of record CAYZRP010000008.1, read on the forward strand.
GGCGCTCGACGAACTTCCCGAGGGCATCGAGGAACAGGTCAATCGTCGTCGCAACCAGATGCGCCGGATGGGCGCGATCAACCCCGATGCCGAGCGCGAATACACGGAAGTGCGCGACCGCCACGACTTCCTCACCACCCAGGTCGGCGACCTGCAGTCGGCCCAGGCTCAGTTGCGCGACGTGATCACCGAGATGGACGGGATCATGGAGCGCGAGTTCAAGAAGACGCTCGAGGAAGTCGGTGGGCACTTCACCCACATCTTCGCCCAGCTCTTCGGCGGCGGTTCGGCCAGGCTCATGCTGACAGATCCGCTCAACCCGAACACCAGCGGCGTCGACATCTCGTGCAAGCTGCCCGGCAAGAAACCCCAGGGCCTTTCGATGCTCTCGGGCGGCGAACGCTCGCTGACGGCCTGCGCGCTGGTGTTCGCCCTGCTCAAGGTCTCGCCGACGCCCTTCTGCGTCCTCGATGAAGTCGACGCCATGCTCGATGAGGCCAACGTCGGCCGCTACCGCGACATGCTCAACGAACTGGCCCAGACGACGCAGTTCATCATCGTCACCCACAACCGCAACACGGTTCAGGTGGCCGACACGGTCTACGGCATCACCATGGGTGTCGACTCGGCCAGCCAGATGATCAGCCTCAAGCTCGACGGCGAGCGCATCGCGCAAGCCGGCGAGCGCCGGCCCGAATTCGCAGCCATGGCGGCCTGATCCTGACCCACAACAAAAGAGCCCGACGTGCCAGGCACGTCGGGCTCTTTTGTTGTGGGTCAACCCCGCACGAGCGGCGCCAGAGTCTCCGAAAACGGCGGGCGCGCGATGCCGTGCTCGGTGATGATGGCCGTGATCAGGTCGTGGTCGGTGACGTCGAAAGCCGGGTTGTACGCGGCCACGTTGTCGGGCGCCATCGGCCGCTCATACCACATGCGCTTCAGCTCATCGGGCTGGCGCAGCTCGATCGGGATCGCAGAGCCATCCGGGCAAGCCAGATCGACGGTCGAGGTCGGGGCGCAGATGTAGAACGGGATGTTGAAACGCTTCGCCAGGATCGCGACACCCAGCGTCCCGATCTTGTTGGCCGAGTCGCCGTTGGCGGCCACGCGGTCGCAGCCGACCAGGACGGCCTGCACCCAGCCGTTCTTCATCACCGTGGCGGCCATGCTGTCGGTGATCAGGGTGACGTCGATGCCCGCCTGGCTCAACTCATAGACGGTCAGGCGCGCGCCCTGGAGGAGCGGCCGGGTCTCATCGGCGAAGACCTTGAAGCCATAGCCACGCTCATGGCCGAGGTACATGGCCGCCGTGGCCGTGCCGTACTTCGACGTCGCCAGCTGGCCGGCGTTGCAGTGCGTGAGCAGGCCGTCGCCGGGCTTGAGGAGGCTCAGCGCGTGCTCGCCGATGGCACGGTTGGTGCGCATGTCGATGGCCTTGATCTCGTGGGCTTCAGCGATCAGGGCACGCTTGACCTCAACCACGCTGGCGCCCGGCAGCGCGTCCAGACAATGCTGCATCCGATCCAGCGCCCAGAACAGGTTGACGGCCGTCGGGCGCGAGGAGGCCAGGTGCGCCCGGGTTGCCGCGAACGCAGCGCGAAACCCATCGAGATCCGCGTCGGGGAAGTCGTGCAGCACCGCGCACAGTCCGTAGGCGGCAGCGATGCCGATCGCCGGCGCCCCGCGAACGCGCAGCGCGTGGATGGCCTCCCAGATCGCGTCAACGTTGCGCAGTCGCAGCATCACGGTCTCGCCCGGTAATCGAGTCTGGTCGATCAGCACGAGCTCGCCGGTGTGCTCGTCGTAGTCCACGGTTTCGATCTGCAGGATATTGGGTGTGCTCACCTTGTGTCTCTCCCTTGACCCGGGTAGTATCGCAGATATTGTTCACTCAAGCCCAACTGGAGTGGGTTGTCGGGTCGGAGTCTGGCGGCTGATTACACGGAGTTCGCCGAGCGGAAGGCTGCATCAGCAATTTGTCCCTCTTCGACAACCACGGCCACGACCATTGACCTTGCTGAGGAGATTTCCATGCCTGATATGGATCCATTGCTGTCTGATTTGGTGGCGTTGACATGCCACCTGGGCGAGCCCGAACGCGAATACGTGATCATCGGCGAGGGCAACACTTCGGCGCGCATCGATGCCGACACCTATTGGATCAAGGCCAGCGGGCTGCCGCTGGAAGGCATCGGGGCTGATGGGTTCACGCGGGTCAAAACGCAGGCGATCCTGGATCTGATCGACGGGCCGGATCTCGAGGATGCGGCCATCAAGGCAGCGCTGACGGCCGCCAAGGTCGACGCCGGTGGGCGCCACCCCTCCATCGAAACGCTCGTGCACGCGCTCGCGATCGCACTGTGCGGAGCCCGGTTCGTGGGTCACACGCACCCCACGGCTCTCAACGCCATCCTGTGCAGCCGCGACGCACGGGCCGCGCTCAGCGGTCACCTCTGGCCGGAGACGGCGCTGTATCTTGGGCCGGACCCGTTGATCGTGCCCTACGCCGACCCGGGTGTGCCGTTGGCGCGGGCTGTCAAGCACGAACTCGTCGTTCACCTAGACCGGCACGGCCGCCCGCCGCGGATCTTCTACCTGCTCAACCACGGCATTTTCGCGCTTGGCACGACGACGACCGAGGTGCGCAACATCACGGCCATGGCCGTCAAGGGCGCCAGAGTGCTTCAGGCCACTTACGCGCTGGGCGGCCCGGCTTTCATGACCCAGGCCCAGGTCGACCGCATCTGCACCCGCCCGGACGAAATCGTCCGGCGCAAAGCCGCCAACGCCCAGGACTGACAGCATCAGGCGTACCAAACGAAAAGGCCGCCCGGGCGTTTGCCCGGGCGGCCTTTGTCTTTGTTTGGCTACGTCTTGGCGATCGTTACGGCTGAGCCGTGCCCGTCACCGCTGGGCCAGGCGTCTCAGTCGGGACGACCGGCGCCACCTGCAGATCGAGCGGCACTGTCGGGACCGAGACAACGCGCTCCGACCAGATCGGCAGCATCTCGACGAGGGGCGTGCCGTCGTCGCTGATCTTGGCCTGCTGTTCAGAGAGCCAGGTCTGCAGCTGTGCATCGCGCGCCTGCGAGATCTGGGCAGCCGTCAGCGGGCGCTGGGCACGCTCGAGCACCTGCACGAGGTGCCAGCCGAACTGTGTCTGGAAGGGCTGGCTGACGGTGCCGACCTGTGTTTCGTAGGCCTTGGCCACGAACGTTGTGTCGAAACCGGAGTAGTTGCCAAACCAGCCCAGGTCGCCGCCCTTGCTGGACGACGCATCCGTGCCGTACTGATCGGCCAGCATGTCCCAGTCGATGCCGACCTGCAGCATGTCGTACAACTGCTGGGCCGTGGCCTGATCGGCGACGAGGATATGGCGAGCGTGCACCTGCTCCTCGGTCGTCGGCACTTCGGCGCCCAGGGCCTCATTCAGCTTGGTGCGCAGGATATCGCTCTCGATGAAGTAGCGCAGATCCGCCTCAGACAGCCCGGCGTCGCGTTTCAGATCGCCCGTAAAACCGGCGACCTGGGTGCCGTAGTCTTCGGTCGACAAAGGCGTCGACGTCGGGAAGGGCGTCTGGGTCGGGAACGGTGTGGCCGACGGCCCGGCGGTGGCTGTCGCGGTCGGCGTCAGCGTCTGGGTCGGCGTGATCGTCGGCGTCGGCGTCCACCCGGCCACGGTGGTCGGGTTGAGCGTCGGCGCCACGTAGGTCAGGAACTCGGCCGGGAGATCGGTCGCCGTCGGTGTTTCGGACGGGCGGCCGCCCGGATAGTACCCGAAGTTGTTCTCGAGCCGCGCCTGGACTTCCTCGGGCGAGGCGGTCAGGCCACGACGCGCGGCCTCCTGGCGGATGAGCTTGTCGTCGATCAGGTTGCTGAGCACCTGTTGGCCGAACGACTGCGCATTCGCCGACGACATGCTGTCGACGATCTGTTGCGCCTGCTGTTCGACGTAGACGGCCAGTTCGGGTGACTCGCGCTGCAGGTCACGATAGCGCCGTAGCGTATCGAGTTGCAGGAAGCGGGTATAGCGGATCGCGCGCTGGAACTCAGACGACGAGATCTGCTCGGTGCCGACCCGCGCCACGGGCTGCGCGGGCTGGATGACGTTGTAATCGTAAAGCGCCCATCCCAACACCGCCACAAGGGCGACGGCAAAGATGGTGGCTCCGATGATGATGTACCGCTGCGCGATCAGATCCCGTTCATGGCGCGACAGCGGCCTGCCCGGGACGTTTGTCATCTGCGATCCATCTCACGATCGAACGGAAGAAGCGCCAGATGGCGCGCGCGCTTAACGGCGTTGGCGATCAGTCGCTGATGGCGGGCCGAGATGCCAGTCTGGCGACGCGGGCGGATCTTGCCCTGATCGGTGACGAACTGACGCAGGAACTCGATATTCTTGTACGAGATCTGCGACGGGTCGCTGATGTTGATGTGGCGTTGCTCACGCGGGCCGCGGTTCCCGCGGTACCCACCACCACCACCACCGCCACCACCGCCCTCTTCACCCTGGCTGGCGCCACCTTCGTCGGACGGGGCGCGTCGTTCGGGAGTTTGATCCTGGTCCATAGTGTGTTCCTCAACAGAGAGTATGTGTCAATGAAAACCCGTCTGGCTCAGAACGGGAACTCCTCCGACTCATCGGCGAAGGGGCCCGTGTCGCCAAACGGTTCCGTCGGGCTGGGACGCTGACGGTCGCCAAGGATCAGCATGCGATCGGCGACGATCTCGGTGCTGAAGTGCTTGCGGCCTTCCTGATCTTCCCAGCGGCGCGTCTGTAGCCGTCCCTCGATATAGGCCTGTTGGCCCTTCACAAGGTATTGCTTGCATGTCTCGGCCAGTTTGCCCCAGGCGATGACGTTGAACCATTCGGTCTCTTCGTGGCGCTCGCCATCGGGCGAGCTCCAACTGCGCGATGTCGCCATCGTGAAGGAGGTCACGGCCCGCCCGGATGTCGTGTAGCGCATCTCGGGGTCGCGACCCAGGTTTCCGATGATCATCACTTTATTGAGACCGCGGCTCATAACAATATCTCCTGTCTCAAACGGCCAGACGACGCTTATTCGTCTGTGCGAAGCACAGCGAAGCGGAGCACCTGCTCGGTAAAGCGCAGGCCGCGTTCGATCTCGGCCGTCGCCTTGGGCTCAAGCTGGGCCAGGATGAAGACGTACTGCCCCTCTGTCTGCTTGCGGATGGCATACGCCAGGCGGCGTCGGCCCCACAGATCGATCTTGGTGATGGTGCCACCGGATTGGGTGACCCACCCCTTCGTTTTCTCGATCAAGGCAGTCAGAGACGGCTCATCCAGGTCTGGCTGAGCCACGAGCGCGATTTCGTATTCTCGCATCGTGAGCTATTCCTTTCTACGGGATATGCCCCTTTGTGTCGGCGAGCGCCGGCCTACCGGGAGCAGAAAGCGGGTCGGGCAAGGCGCCCAACGGCTGGGGATTGTAGCCCAGGCGAGCCGGGCGGTCAAGGTACGGGAGACGGCGGACGGCGGTGCTGGAGAGCCAAATCTCACGAAATCGCGCGATTATCGCCAGAGTCAAACCGTGATGGGCTGACGTTAAGAAGCCGTGTCAGAGGATCCGCGGTCGGCGGTCCGCCGTCCGTGGTCTGACCGCCGGGCATTACGTCGGGCGGCGAGGTCGTAGGCCTCGGCCAGGTAGCGCTGGACGGCCGGGACGGTTTCGTCGCTGGGGCTGAGGATGCAGAGGAAGTGCTGGGCCGCGTACTCGGGATGCGGCATGAAGACGTCGAGGGCCGAGTAATCGTAGCTCGCCGGATCGGGGCGCTCCATACCGAACAGATCCGTGAACGTGTTGCGCCCCACTCCGATGTTGAGCCGATAAACGTCAGGTCGATCGAGGCGCGAGTATCTGTCGAACTCCGTGTCAGCGCTGATCAGCGTGGTGAACGGCAACATGCGCTCGCTGCCGAAGAAGAACATGGTATAGCCAAACGCGAGCGTGGACTCGGCCTCAGGAAACGTGTTGGTGATGTAGTGCGTGACGGCAGCTTCATCCCACATGTGCATAGTGTATCGCCTGAGGGTGTTACTGATGCGCCACGCTCGAGCCAGCGGCCAACGCGGCCAGCCCCGCCTCATCGAGACGACAGACGCGGTGGTCGTCGAGCACGCGAGCGCCGAGGCTGTGATAGAGCGCCAGGGCGCGCTCGTTCCAGTCGAGCACCATCCATTCGAAGCGCGCGCACTGATGACGGACCGCCACGCCCGCGAGATAGCGCATCAACGCCCGGCCCAGGCCACGACCGCGCTGCGACGGCGCGACATAGAGGTCGTCGAGCCAGAGCCCGCGTCGCCCGGTCATCGACCCGAACGTGAAGAAGTAGATCACGTAGCCGACGGCCACATCGTCGACGAGCACAAGCTCCGCGATCGCGGCCGGCGGATCGGTGAAGAACGCCTCGTAGAGCGTTTCCTCGGTCGCGGCCGTGGTCATCCGCTCGAAGACGGCCATCTCGTTGATGAAGGCGAGCAGGCGCGGCAGATCGGCTGGCGTGATCGGCCGGGTCTCAGCAAGGCCTTTGCTCCACGCGAGTCGCGCCATCGATCAACCGAAGAAGCCCTGCCGCACGAGCAACTCGCCATTGAGGATCGCGCCGCCTGCCGCGCCGCGGATGGTGTTGTGCGACAGGATCGCCATGCGCAAGGTGAAGAGCGGATCCGGGCGGATGCGGCCGACGACCGTCGTCATGCCCTTTCCGGCATCGCGGTCGCGGCGTGGCTGCGGCCGATCAGGCTCGGTGCGCACTTCGATGACGCGCTCCGGCGTCGACGGCAGGCCGCGCACGATCTCGGGCGCCTGGAAGGCCGTGAGCGCTGCCGCCGCCTGTTCGGGCGTGGCCGGCTGCTTGAGCCCGAGCGTGACCGACACCAGATGGCCGTCGATCACGGGGACGCGGTTGGTGTGTGTCGAGAAGACCGCCGGCAGGAAGTCGATGGCAGACGACTCGCCGTTGAGCGCTCCAAGCATCTTGCACGGCTCTGTCGCAAACTTCTCTTCCTCGCCGCCGATGTAGGGCACGACATTGTCGAGGATGTCGAGCGAGGCCACGCCCGGGTAGCCGGCGCCCGAGACGGCCTGCATCGACACCAGCACGCCCTTTTCAACCCCGAACGCGTCGTGCAGGGCGCGTAGCGCGATCGTCACACCCGTCGACGTGCAGTTCGGGTTGGTGACGATGAAGCCCTTCCAACTGCGATGGCGACGCTGGGCATGGATCAGGGCGGTGTGATCGGGATTGACTTCCGGGATCAGGAGCGGCACGTCTGGCCACATGCGGTGCGACGACGCGTTCGAGCAGATCGCGACGCCGGCCGCGGCCAGCACCGGCTCGGCTTCCTTCGCGACGTCGGTCGGCAGGGCCGAGAACGCAAGTTGAGCGTCGAAGCCCGGCGCTGTCGGCAACACCTCGAGGTCGCGCACGTACTCGGGCACACTGCCCGGCAGAACCCAACGCACACCGTCGCCGTACTTTCCGCCGACGGTCCGGTCCGAACCGGTCAGTGCGGTCACTTCGAACCACGGATGGCCCTCGAGCAGTTGCACGAAACGTTGTCCCACGGCGCCCGTGGCCCCGAGGATCGCGACCTTGACCTTGTTCGACATAGCAGCTCCGTTCGTTCTGGCGTCAGATGATCAACTTGTGAATGGCCCGCACCGCGTCGTCGGCCTGCTGGGCCGAGACCACGCAACTGATGCCGCACTCTGAGCCGCCCTGCGCGATAGCGACCACGTTGACGCTCGAAGCGCCCAACGCGCTGAACATGCGGCCTGACACGCCTGGCGTGTGCACCATGCCCGCGCCGACGACGGTGATGATCGCCACCGGGTCGGAGGCCGTCACGCCGTCGAGGTCGTCGCCGGCCAACTCGAGCCTGAACTCGCTCTCGAGCGCCGTGACCACCGAGGCCGACGCCGCATGCGGCACGACGAAGCATATGCTCTGCTCGGACGAGGCCTGCGAGATCAACGATACGCTCGTCCGCGTGCGTGCCACAGCCGCGAACAGGCGCGCCGCAATGCCCGGGATGCCGAGCATGCCGCGGCCCTCGAGCGTGATCACGCATTGGCCCTTGATCGCGGTCACGGCGCGGATGCCGCCCTCGATCCAGCCCTCGTCATCAAGCACGATGCGCGTGCCGGCCTGCGTGGGCTCAAATGTGTTCTTGACCCACAGGGCGATGCCGCGCTCGACCACCGGCCGGATCGTCTTGGGATGCAGCACCTTGGCGCCGAAATGCGCGAGCTCCGAGATCTCGCGATACGTCAGCACCGGGATCGTGCGGGCCAGCGGCTCGACGCGCGGATCGGTCGTCATCACGCCGTTGACGTCGGTCCAGATCCAGACCTCGTCGGCGTCGATCGCCACGCCGATGATGGCGGCCGAGTAGTCGCTGCCGCCGCGCCCGAGCGTCGTCACGGCGCCACGACGATCCGCGCCGATGAAGCCCGTCAGCACAGGCACCTCACCCCGATCGAGGATCGGCACCACGCGGATCGCGGCCCGTTCGCGGGTGGCGTCCATGTCGGGCGTGGCGTTCTGGAAGTGCGAGTCGGTCAGCACCACCTCGGTGGTCGCGATGGCGCGTGAGGCGATGCCGGCATGTTCGAGGCCGGCGGCGACGAGCGGTGCGCTCATACGCTCGCCGAGCGACGCGATGGCATCGAGCGCGCGCGGGGTAGCTTCACCAAGCACCGCGATCGCCTGGCACAGGCTGACGAACTGATCCAGGCTATCCGAGATCAGGGCCCGCACGGCGTCGGTGCCGCCGAAGGCCTGCAGGGCGCGCTCGTGCTTGTCACGCAATGTCTCGGCGGCCGAACGGGCCAGCGACGCGTCGCCCTCAATGGCGGCATTGGCCGAGGCCAGGAGCGTGTCGGTGACGCCGCTCATCGCCGAGACGATCACGGCCACACGATCGCCCGTGTCACGCGTCGCGCGCACGATCTCGACCAGGTTCTGAATGGCTTCGGCGCTTCCCACCGAAGTGCCGCCGAACTTCATCACGATCGTCCTCATCCCCTGCCTCCCGGTCCCCTATCCGTGTCGGGGCCGCCACACAAAGCAAAGCGCGGAGCGTTGGGCTCCGCGCTGGTCGTTTTCGTCGCTGGTGAGGCGTCGGTCACCGACAATGCGAAGCCGCAACTAACCCGGCCGGGGTAGTCATGGTGCGCATGGTCGTGGTCGTCCGCAAGCCGTCACACATTGGAGGCGAGTGTAAGCACAAAGTTGGAAACTGTCAATGAAGGGAGGCGTCAGGCGTCGGGCGTCGGGCGTCTGTTCACGCAACGCGCCCCAGCCGATAGGTCTGACGCCTAGCTCAGCCCCTCCACAAGTTCTTCGTGGCCGGCCTCGCGAGCCAGATCCGCGGGGCGTTTGTCGTCGTCGGTCGCGAGGGCGCGATCTGCGCCGTGCCCGAGCAGGAGCCTGATCATGTCGGCCTGGCCATTCTGCGCAGCGGCATGTAACGGCGTGAACCCGCCCTGTTGCTGGGCATTGACGTCAGCGCCATGCTCGAGCAACAGCCGCGCAACCTCGAGATGTCCGCCGGCGACCGCAGAGTGGAGCGGCTGCACACGCATGGCGTTGTCGGCTATCTGGCGTGGATCCGCGCCCTGCTCCAGCAGCCAGGCCGCGACCTCGCGCTGGCCGAAGAACGCCGCCAGGCCGATCGGCGGAAAGCCGTCGCTTGATAAAGCATCCAACAGCTGAGGGTTTTCCCTGAGCGCCTGTTGCACGGCGGGGAGCCGCCCGAGCGCTGCAGCCGAGAACACGTCAAGCTGAGCGCCCGCCTCAGCCAGCTCATCGGCGATCGAGGACTGACCGTAGTACATGGCCATTCGTACCAGCGGGATGCCCTCTGGAGTTTGCGTATCGGCGATCGACGAGTCGGCCTCGACCAACCGGCGCACGGCATCCAGGTCCCCGGCCTTCACGGCGTTGATGAGTTGATCAATGGACATCGTGGACAAGCGTATCGCCAAAACGAAAAAAGGTCGGGTCAGGGCTGGGCCCTGACCCGACCTTTTCGGCGAACGACTTACAACGGGCGCCGAGGCTTCGGCGCGGGGCGCAACATACGCCGGATCTTCAACGCCAGATGCACGGCCAGGCGGGTATCGGGGTTGTTCATATCGATGCCCGCGATCTGGTGGATCCGCTCCATCCGATACAGGAGCGAGTTCCGGTGGATGAACAGGCGCTCGGCCGTCTGGCTCAGGTTACCGAGCTTTTCGCAAAAGGCTTCGAGCGTCTCGAGCAGGTCACCGGCGCCTTCGTAATCCATCAGCGGGCCGAGCACCTCGCGGCAGAACGCCTCGAGTTCGGGGCTGCGCTCCAGCTGGAAGAGCAGACGATAGACCGACAGATCGCCGAAGAACAGCGGCAGCCGTTCGTGCAGACGAACCGCCATCATCAGGGCCTGGGTCGCCTCGCGATGCGAGTCGCGCCAATCCTCGAGTTCGCCGGCGCTGCGCCCGATGCCACCGTGAGCGACATGGGTCGGGTACTCGGCGGCCGCCGCTGAGCGAACTTCCTCGCCGAGCCTGAGCGCGCGGTCGGGGCGCTCGCCGTCGGGGACGGCGCAGAAGACCACGACCTCGTCGCCGCGCGGTCGAACCAGGGCGGCGAGGCCAAGCTTGGCCACCGATTGGTTGACCAGGGTCTCGAGCCGACGGAGGCTCGGGCGTGGATCCTTGCCCTCCCAGCGCCAGACGAGCGCGGCATGCGGCGGCTCGATGTCGTAGCCGATGCGACCCGCCCAACGGACCAACTCTTCGAGTGGCAGCGACCCCGTCAGAACAGCATCGAGGAAGTCGCCATGCGCGCGCTTCTCGGCGTCGCTGACGGCCTTGGCCTTGGCCATTTCAAGCGCACAGGCCTGCGCGCCGTTTTCGACGACGAGGCTGTCGAGCGAATCGAGCTCACCGGCCAGGCCGATGATCGTCACGAACCCACGCGCCATGCCCTTCGACACGATCGGGCACACCAAGCGCACGAGGCCACCGGCGAGCGATTGCTCACGCGGCCCGCCCAGCGCCGCCTGCCGCCGATCGCGCAGGCTTTCGGGGAGGCTGCTGAGCAGACTGAGCGAGTTCAGCACATCGGGCCAGACGTGGCTCAGCCCCGGTGTGGCCGCCTCGGCCAACGGCTTGAGTCGCTTGTCTTGAATGAGGATGGACTTGCCGGTCTGCTCGGACATGGCGTGCGCGAGTTCCGAGAGGCCGACGCCTTCGAGCAGGAGATGCGAGAGGGTCTGGTAGATCTGGGCGCCGCGAGTAACGAGGTAGGACTGACGATTGACGATCAGTTCTAGCGCGGCCCGTTGGACGTCGCGCAGCGAGACGTCCGACGGCAACTTGAGGATCGGAACGCCGCCGTTCACGGAGGTGACGGCCGCAGGTGTTGCGACGGCCGCGACACCGACCTCGGACCAGGCGACCAGGTCCTTTTTGGTCGGGACACCGTTCATCAGGACGAAATCGTCGGCCTGGGGGGTGACCCCCGCGCCGGCCATGACCACCCAGCGCACTGGTCGATCGCGCCCGACCCCGGCCGGAAGAACATTCCCGCGCGGGAGGATCAGACGGACCAGCTCGCCGAGCGAGATTGTGGAACCCACTGCAACCGCCATCGCCATCGTGAGCCTGTCTCCTCTGCCCGTGGTCGGCATTATAACCGATTGGGCAACTTGCACAGTCGCTCCGGGCCACGCTTTCGGGCGGTTTGCGCCGGTTCTCCAGTCGAATTGCACCGTATGCAAACGATACCGTCTGGCGTGCACGTCTGTGCTCGACCCAACTACGTGGCCCGATCCCTCTCGAGACGGTGTCGCGAACGGCGGGCGAGTGCCAAACTGCACAAATTCGTGACTGACGCGTTGGATGGTGTTCCAAGAACCTGAGCCTTGAATCGACACCCACCCTCACCTAGAATCACGGCGCGGCGGCCCGCGTCTTTGTCAGACCCACGCCGCGGCCGGAACCCATCGGCGCGTTCGATCGAGGACACATGACGGAACTCATCCACTGCCTGATTGTCTCGCCCCGCCGTCCGGACGACCCACGATCGCGCGGGCTGCTGCACGATGCTCACTCGTTGGGCCTCGAAGCCGTGACCCATATCACGGCATCGGATCTGTATTTCATTGAGGGCCCGCTCACCGCTCACGACCAGGACAGGCTCGTCTCGTTCCTGTTGAGTGATCCTGTGGCAGAGAAAGCGGAGTGGCGCCGCTTCGATCACCCCGCCCACGCGCCAAAATCCGCCCAACACATCATTGAAGTCGCGTATCGGCCGGGTGTCACGGATCCTGTGGCCGAGCAGATCGTGCGCGGCGCGCACCAGCTCGGCGTCAACGCCGTAGCCCGCGCGGCCACTGGGTTGCGCTTCGACGTGCGCTCGAAGACCGGCGACCCTGCATTGCTGCATCAACTCGCGCGCGGCCTGCTCGCGAACGCCGTCATCCAGCACTACACGCTGGGCGACATCGTGCCGCACTTCCCGGCCGTCGCCCAGAGCACCGACGCCACCGAGACGATCGCGGTGCGCGGCCTCGACGACGCGGCGCTGCTCGCGCTTTCGCAGGACAGACGCGCGGCCCTCGACCTCGCCGAGATGCGCGCCATCCAGGCCTATTTCGCGACTGAGGGTCGCGACCCGACCGACGTCGAGTTCGAGATGATCGCTCAGACCTGGAGCGAGCATTGCGTGCACAAGACGTTCAAGGCGAGGATCGAGGTGACAGGCGACGAAGGACGAACGACGAACGACGAAGGTCGGATGGCCGCACAACCTTCGTCGTCCGTCAGTCGTCCTTCGTCTGTTGACGGTCTCCTCAAGACCTACCTCCGCTCGGCGACCGAGGCGATCAAGGCGCCGTGGGTGCGGTCGGCGTTCGTCGACAACGCGGGCATCCTCGACTTCGACGACGATTTCGAGGTGTCGTTCAAAGTCGAGACCCACAACCATCCGTCCGCGATCGAGCCGTTCGGCGGCGCGAACACGGGGTTAGGCGGCGTCATCCGCGATGTGCTCGGCGTGAGCGCGCGGCCGATCGCGTCGACTGACATCCTCTGCTTCGGACCGCAAGACACCGAGCCGGCGACCTTGCCGGGCGGTGTGCTGCACCCGCGCCGCGTGCGCTCGGGCGTGGTGGCCGGCATCAAGGACTACGGCAACAAGATCGGGCTGCCGACTGTCAATGGCGCCATCTGGTACGACCCCGGCTACACCTCGAATCCGCTGGTGTTTTGTGGCTGTGTCGGGATCGCGCCCAAGGATAAACATCCACGCACGCCACAATCCGGCGACCGCGTCATCGTCCTCGGTGGTCGGACGGGGCGCGACGGCCTGCGCGGCGCGACGTTCTCGTCGATGACCATGGACGCGCAGACCGGCGAGGTCGCCGGCGCATCGGTGCAGATCGGCGACCCGATCGTCGAGAAGGGCCTGATCGAAGTCATCGTGCGCGCCCGCGACCTCGGGCTGTACCACGCCATCACCGACTGCGGCGCAGGCGGGCTCTCGTCGGCGGTGGGCGAGATGGCGTCGGGCTGCGGCGCCGACGTCGACCTGGCGACGGTGCGACTGAAGTACGCGGGCCTCGCGCCCTGGGAGATCTGGCTATCGGAGGCGCAGGAGCGCATGGTGCTGGCCGTGCCGCCCGACTCGCTCCCAGCCCTGCAATCCATCTGCGCGACGTTCGACGTCGAACTGACGGACATCGGCGTTTTCAATGAGAGCGGCCGGTTGCGCGTGGCGTACGGCTCGAAACCCGTGCTCGACCTCGCGAACGATTTCCTGCACGACGGCATCCCGCAGCGCCAACTCAGAGCGACCGTCAACGCCGCGTCACCGCGCGCGGCGACGACAGGCGTTACCCCTGCGGGCGTCTCCTACGGCCAGTTGCTGCTGCGGCTGCTGCGTGACGCGAACATCGCCACAAAGGCTGATGTCATCCGGGTCTACGACCATGAGATCCTGGGCGGCACCATCGTCAAGCCGCTGACCGGCGTGCAGCACGACGGTCCGGCGGACGCATCCGTCATCAAGCCAACCGGCACGGCGGGCACACGCGGCATCGTCCTGAGCAATGGGCTCAATCCGGACTTTGGCAAACTCGATGCGTACCGCATGGCCTGGAGCGTCATCGACGAGGCGATCCGCAACGCCGTCGCCGTCGGTGCCGATCCGAGCCGCATCGCCATCCTCGACAACTTCTGCTGGGGCGATCCGACCCGGCCGGAGACCCTCGGCAGTCTGCTCGAAGCCGCGCGTGGTTGCCACGACGCCGCCGTGTTCTATGGCACGCCCTTCATCTCCGGCAAGGACTCGCTCAACAACGAGTACCTGGGCACGGACGGGAAGCGCCACGCGATCCCGCCGACGCTGCTCATCTCTGCCATCGGCCTGATCGACGACGTCCGTTCCGCCGTCACCAGTGACCTCAAGGCCGCGGGTCATCACCTCTTCCTGATCGGCGACACCCGCGACGAACTGGGGGGCGCGCATGTTTGGAAGACTTTGAGAGAGACGCGGGAAGAGGGAGAAGAGAGGGGCGCCGTGCCGGGGCCGGTGGAAGGGGCCTTGGCGCTCTATCGGGCATTGCACAGTGCGATCACGCAGGGCCTGGTGGCGAGTTGCCATGACCTGAGTGAAGGCGGGCTGGCGGTAGCGGCAGGTGAGATGTGCATCGGCGGACGGCTGGGGCTGGCGTTGACGCTGCCTGACGGTGAGCCGTTCGTGCAACTGTTCAGCGAGTCGAATGGGCGGTTGTTGGTCGAGGTGGCGCCCGCACATCTGGATGCGTTCGTCGCTCTATTCGAGAGCCTGCCTGTGAAACAACTGGGTCTGATCACCGACTCGGGCCGGTTGACGATCTCAACCCGCGCCGAGGTGATCGTCGATGTGCAGGTGTCGGACATGGTGAAAGCATGGACCAACCCGGCCTGACGATCCGACACGCCAGCGAGGACGATGCCGAGATGTGGCTTGCGCTCGCGCGGCGCATCGACGACGAGACACGCTTCATGATGTTCGAGCCCGGCGAACGCGTGACGACTGTCGAAGAGCAGCGTTCTCGCTTTCGCGCGATGAAGGCGACGGGCAACCAGGTCATGTTCGTGGCCGAGGTCGGTGGCGAACCGGTGGGTTACCTCGGCGCGATGGGCGGGCATTTCAACCGGACCCGGCACAAGGTGTACGTCTTCGTCGGCATCCGCGAGGGCTTTCAGGGCCAGGGCATCGGCACGGCACTCTTCACCGAGTTGGAGGTCTGGGCCCGCAGTTGGGGCGCGCATCGGCTCGAACTGACCGTGATGCCGCACAACGCCGCCGGGCTCGCGCTGTACAAGAAGATGGGCTTCGACATCGAGGGCACGTCGCGACAGAGTCTTTGCGTCGACGGCGTGTATGTGGACGAGATCATGATGGCCAAGATCCTATGACGACACCGCGCGCCTTGATCCTGCACGCTAACGGCACCAACCGGGACGGCGACGTCGCGGAGGCGCTGCGCCTCGCCGGCGCTGAGCCCGAGATCGCGCACCTCAACACCCTGCGACAAGACGGGCGTCCCTGGGCCCAGTACCAGATGCTCGTGCTGCCGGGCGGCTTCGCCTATGCCGACGCGCTCGGCGCAGGCCGGCTGATGGGCCTCGACCTGCGCACGTACTTCGCCGACGAGATGGCGGCCTTCATCGAGAGCGGCAAGCCCGTGATCGGGATCTGCAATGGCTTCCAGACTCTTGTCAAAGGTGGCTTTCTGCCGGGGCTCGATGCCGACCATGGTCGTCCTTATGCGACGTTGACCTTCAACGCCAGCGGGCACTTCGAATGCCGCTGGGTCACGCTGCGAGCGCGCTCGCGCCACTGTCTGTGGACACGTGGCCTGAGCGAGTTGATCGATTGCCCGATCGCTCACGGAGAAGGCAACTTCACGCTGGCCAACCCATCGCTGCTGGCGGATCTCAACGTCGACGATCAGATCGCGCTGGTCTATGCGCGACCCGATGGCGGGCCGGCCGACGAGCGCTATCCGGATAACCCGAACGGCTCGATCGCCGACATCGCCGGCGTGTGCAATCCGGCCGGCAACGTCCTCGGCCTGATGCCTCACCCGGAGAACCACATCTACTCTCACCAACATCCGCACCACACCCGTGGCTTTGCGGGTCGCCTCGGCCTGGCGCTGTTCCAGAACGGCGTGAAAGCGACGGGAGCGTAGAGCGTAGAGCGTGGAGCGTGGAGCGTAGAGCGTGGAGCGTGGAGCGTGATTGAGACGGCGGACGACGAGACTACCTGACTACCTGACTACTTGACTACTTGACTAAACGACTAACCGACTATGTTATCTGTTGAAGAGATTACGCAGGCCTTGCCGCTCGCGCTACGCGAGACGCATCTGGGTTTGCCCGGGCGCGGCGAAGGCAAGGTGCGGGAGTGGTACACGTTGCCGAACGGTCGGCGGTTGATTGTCACGACCGACCGGCTGTCGGCGTTCGACAGGATCCTGGCGGCCGTGCCCTACAAAGGCCAGGTGCTCAACCAACTGTCGGGCTGGTGGTTCGAGCAGACCCGAGATCTGGTCGACAACCACCTGATCGCCCTCCCCGACCCGAACGCGGCCCTCGTACGGGCCGCGTCTCCCTTTCCGGTCGAGGTGATCGTCCGCGGCTACATCACGGGCGTCACGGGCACCGCCCTGTGGCGGCGCTATGAGCTCGGCGAGCGCGAGATCTACGGCCATCGGTTCGGTGAAGGCCTGCGCAAGAACCAGGCGTTGCCCAAGCCGATCGTTACGCCCACGACGAAGGGCGGAGCCAGCGGCCATGACGAGCGCCTGACCTGCGCCGAGGTGGTCGAGCAGGGCCTGATCGACGCGACCACCTGGGACGCGATCATGACGGCCGCGCTGGCGGTGTTCAAACGCGGTCAGGCGCTGGCCGCCCAAGCGGGCCTGATCCTGGTCGACACCAAGTACGAGTTCGGCAGGGCCGCGGATGGGAGCCTGCTGCTCATCGACGAAGTGCATACGCCAGACTCCTCGCGCTACTGGTTGGCCGACAGCTATGCCGAGCGACTCGAAGCCGGCCTTGAGCCCGAGAACTACGACAAGGAGTTCGTGCGTCTGGCCTACGCCGCGAAGGGCTATCGCGGCGAAGGCGAACCGCCCGTGATGGACAACTCGCTCTGGGTCACGGCAGCCCAAAGGTACATCAATATCTACGAACGTCTGACCGGCCTGACGTTTGAGCCTGCACCCTATCCAGCTGAAGAAAGGATGGCGCGACTGCCGTGAATGGTGAAGCTAACTTCCAGAGGATGGGTTAATCAACTCATCACCCTTCACCTCCTCGCCACAACCACCTATGACCCTCGTCGGCATCATCATGGGTTCGCAGTCGGATTGGGAGACGATGCAGCATACGGCGGCGACGCTCGAAGCGCTGGGCGTGCCGCACGAAGTGAAAGTCGTTTCGGCGCATCGAACCCCTGACCTGCTCTTCGAGTACGCCGGATCCGCCGAGGCACGCGGCCTCGA
Source organism: uncultured Anaerolineales bacterium (assembly GCA_964480865.1). Classification (GTDB taxonomy): domain Bacteria; phylum Chloroflexota; class Anaerolineae; order Anaerolineales; family UBA6663; genus UBA6663. The sequence continues at coordinate 39,158 of CAYZRP010000008.1, forward strand.
GGTGATCATCGCCGGCGCCGGCGGCGCGGCGCACCTGCCCGGGATGTGCGCGGCCAAGACGGCCCTGCCCATCCTCGGCGTACCGGTGCAGTCGAAAACGCTGAATGGCCTTGACTCGCTGCTCTCGATCGTACAGATGCCGGCCGGTGTGCCCGTCGGGACACTGGCCATCGGGCGCGCCGGCGCGATCAATGCCGCGTTGCTGGCGACCGCCATCGTGGCCAACACGCATCCCGAGTTCAAGGCGGCGCTCAACGAGTTTCGTCGACGCCAGACGCAGAGCGTGCTGGATCAGCCTGATCCGCGTCGCGGAGCAGCCGCGTGATACGTCTGGGCATCGTCGGCGGTGGCCAGCTCGGTCGGATGCTGGCGTTGGCCGCCGCGCCGCTCGGCGTGCGCTGCCGCGTGTTGGAGCCGGGGCATGAACCATCGGCGGCTGTAGCGGCCGAGGTCGTGCCGCTCGGCTACGACGATCTTGCGGGCCTCGAAAAGTTGGCTCAGGATGTCGACGTCGTGACGTTCGAGTTCGAAAACGTCCCGGCCGACTCGGTGGCCTGGCTTGGCGCGCACGTGCCGGTGTACCCAAGTGCGGCCGCACTTGCCACGGCTCAGGATCGGGCCGAAGAGAAAGCTCTGTTCAGTCGACTCGGGATCCCGATTCCACCGATGAGGCTCGTTTCGTCTGAGGCTGATCTGCACGCCGCGGTCATCGAGATCGGATCGCCAGCCGTGCTCAAGACGCGCCGGCTGGGTTACGATGGCAAGGGCCAGGTCGTCCTGCGCTCGTCCGACGACGTCGCTGGCGCCTGGGCCGCGATCGGCGCTGCGCCGGCAATCCTGGAGGCTTTCGTGGCGTTCGATCGCGAGTTATCGATCGTATCGGTTCGCGGCCGCGACGGTGCAATGGCCTTCTACCCAGTAGCCGAAAATCATCATCGCGATGGCGTCCTGCGCCGGTCTCTGGCGCCAGCGCCCGGCTGGACAAGCGGACTGCAACGTCAGGCCGAGGCGCTCGCCCGAAAGCTGCTTGATACGCTGGAGTACGTCGGTGTGCTGGCGATCGAACTGTTTCAGATCGGCGACACCCTCATGGCAAACGAGATGGCGCCGCGCGTCCACAACTCGGGCCATTGGACCCAGGATGGGGCTGTCACCAGCCAGTTCGAGAACCACGTGCGCGCCGTCCTGGGTTGGCCGTTGGGCGACACGGCCGCCCGCGGTGCTTGCGCCATGATCAACCTGATCGGCTCGGCGCCATCTCACGCGGATGCGCTCCGGCTGCCCGGAACACATCTTCATCTATACGACAAAGCTCCGCGCCCCGGCCGCAAGCTGGGGCACATCAACGTCTGTGCGGCCGATGAGGCTGAACGCCAGGACCTCATCGCGCGCATCGAGGCCTTGATCCATCCGACCCCGACGGAGGAGTCATGACCGATCATCCCCAACATGAATGCGGCGTGCTGGGCATCTACGCGCCGAACGAGGACGTTGCCCGGATGGCGTTCTTCGGTCTGTATGCCCTGCAGCACAGAGGCCAGGAGGCCGCTGGCCTGGCGGTCAGTGATGGCCACGCCATCCGACTGCACAAAGATGTTGGCCTTGTCTCACAGGTCTTCACGCCGACCAATCTGGCGCCGATGAGCGGAAACTTCGCCATCGGACACACACGCTATTCGACGACCGGCTCATCGAATGCGCGCAACGCCCAGCCCTACGTCATCGAGACCATCCACGGCCCCGTCGGGCTCGCGCACAACGGCAACCTGCTCAACACGGCTGAATTGCGCCGTGGGTTACTGGCTCGAGGCATCGGGCTGCAGGCCGGATCCGACAGCGAAGTCATGATCATGATGCTGGCCGGCGCCCAGGGAGACACCTGGGTCGACCGCATCCAGGACACGATGCCAAAATGGCGCGGCGCCTACTGCCTCGCGATCCTGACCAACGACGGCGTCTTTGCCGTGCGCGACCCGTGGGGCTTTCACCCGTTGAGCGTCGGCCGCCTGCCCAATGGCGGCCACGTCGTCGCCAGCGAGACCGGCGCGCTGCACACGCTCGGCTGCCAGGCGATCCGCGAGGTCAAGCCGGGTGAGATCGTGGCGCTGACCGACAGCGCGTTGCGCGTGCGGCAGGCGCTGCCGGCGGAGAAGCAACTCGCGCGCTGCACGTTCGAGCACATCTACTTCTCGCGACCCGACAGTTTCTGGGATGGGCTCAGCACGCACCAGGTGCGCCAGCGGCTGGGCGAGGAACTCGCGCGCGAGGCGCCGGCCGACGCCGACGTCGTCATCCCCGTGCCCGACTCGGCCACACCGGCCGCCATCGGCTACTCTCAGACCAGCGGCATCTCCTACAACGATGGCTTCATCAAGAACCGCTACATCGGCCGGACCTTCATTCAGCCGACGGACTCCCTTCGCAAGCAAGGCGTCGCGCTGAAGTTCCTGGCGCTCGAGGAGAACCTGCGCGGTCAGCGCGTGATCGTGATCGACGACAGCATCGTTCGCGGCACGACCTCCGGCCCGCTCGTGCGGTTGCTGCGCGAGGCCGGCGCGCGCGAGGTCCACATGCGCATCACCTGTCCGCCGATCGCGCACCCGTGCTTCATGGGCGTCGACATGGGCACTTACAACGAGCTGATCGCCCATCGGCTCACGATCGACGAGATCCGCGATCACATCGACTGCGACAGCCTGCACTATCTCTCGATCAACGGCATGATGAACGCGCTCGGTCGGACGGGTGGCTACTGCAACGCCTGCTTCACCGGCGTCTATCCGCTCGACGTCGACCCGAGCCAGACCAAGACCGGGTTCGAACGATCGATCGCTTGATTGCTGATTGATGATTGCTGATTGAACGCCAATCAGCAATCAGCAATCTTCAATCAGCAATTGAATGGGGCCGCATGACCATGAACATCCTTCTCGTTGGTTCCGGGGGCCGCGAGCACGCGCTCGCCTGGAAGATGAGCGCTTCGGCGAAACTCGAGCGGCTTTGGGTCGCCCCGGGGAACGCGGGCACGGCCCGGCTCGGGCCGCATGTCACCAATGTGGCGATCGGCTCCGAAGAAGTGAACGCGCTGGTCGCCTTCGCGGTAGAACAGCGCGTCGAGCTTGTCGTGATCGGACCGGAGGCGCCGCTGGCCGCCGGCCTGGGCGACGCGTTGCGCGCCGCGGGAATCGCTGTGTTCGGGCCGGATCAGGCCGCGGCCGAGATCGAGAGCAGCAAAGCCTTCAGCAAAGACTTCATGGCCCGCCATGGCATCCCGACCGCGCGTTACGGCGTGTTCAAGAGCCACGACGATGCGTTGAAATACCTGCTCGGCATCGACTATCCGGTCGTGATCAAGGCCTCAGGCCTGGCGGCCGGCAAGGGCGTGATCGTGCCCGACTGCTCGGACGATGCCGAGGCCGCGCTCCGGCAGATCATGCTCGACCGCGAGTTCGGGTCGGCCGGCGACGAGGTCATCATCGAAGAACGGCTGACGGGTCCCGAGGTCTCGGTGCTGGCCTTCAGCGACGGCAATACGGTGCGCGTCATGCCGCCGGCGCAGGATCAAGCGCGGCAGCGATGGTGACACCGGCCTCAACACCGGCGGCATGGGCGCCTACGCCCCGGCGCCGATCGCCACGAGCGCCTTCCTCGAAGACGTGACGCGCAACGTCCTGCAGCGCGCCGTGGACGGCATGCGCCAGGAGGGCCGCCAGTTTGTCGGTGTGCTCTACGCGGGCCTGATGTTGACACCGGATGGCCCGCGCGTGTTGGAGTTCAACGCGCGCTTCGGCGATCCCGAGACGCAAGTCATCCTGCCGCTCCTCGAGACCGATCTGGTCGACGTCCTGGAGGCCTGTGCCCAGGGTCGCCTCGCCGAGATCGACCTCGTCTGGAGGCCAGGCGCGGCGGCCTGTGTCGTTCTGGCCTCTGAAGGCTATCCGGGCGCCTACCCGAAGGGACGTCCGATCATGGGGCTCGACCACGCGTTCGACGACGCCTACGTATTCCACGCCGGCACTGCCGAACGCGACGGCGCCGTCGTCACAGCTGGTGGCCGCGTCCTGGCGGTCAGCGGCTGGGGCCACGACATCGCCGCGGCCCTTGCCAACGCGTACACGGCTGTTTCAGGCGTCTCGTTCGAGGGCATGCACTTTCGGAAGGATATTGGATGGAGGGCGCTCAATCCGGAGGTGGGAAACGGGACGAGGGCGGAAGGTTGATGGGTCAGCTCTCCCGCATCGCCTCTCCCACTTCCTTCCAAACACGTCTCTGCGATAATGCACCGCTATGGACCTCTTGCGAAAAACCCTGCCCGGACTGTTGATCGCCAGCCTGTCGCTGAGCGCCTGCGTCATCGATGAGGCGACGCTACGCGAGTTTGAGAGCCAGATGGCTACCGAGGAGTCAATCGCGGCCACTCAGGACGCCGCGAGCAACGGCTTCGACGGGCCTGTCGCGACGCGCACGCCGCGCCCCACGCGCGTGCCGGCCGCGCAGACGTCTGGGGAGGCCGGCGGCGGGACGTGGACGGTGATGCTCTATCAGGACGCCGATGACGAGGTTCTCGAGGAAGATATCTTCCTGGATCTCAACGAGGCAGAGGTGGTCGGGTCGTCTGAGCGCGTCACGATCGTGTCGCAGCTCGACCGTTACACCGGCGGCTTCCGCGACGATGGCAACTGGTCCACAGCGCGCCGCTTCGTTCTCGAGCCTGACAACGACCTCACGACGTTGACCTCGCCGTACACGGACATTGGCGAAGTCAACATGGCCGACGGCGATACGCTTGTCGACTTCGTGGCCTGGGCAGTCGAGAACCACCCCGCCGATCACTATGCCCTGATCCTGTCGGACCACGGCATGGGCTGGCCGGGCGGCTGGTCGGACCCCTCCGCCCGTGGCATCGGTGCCGATGACGTCGAGATCGCGCGCAGCTTTGGCGACCTGCTCTATTTGATGGAACTCGATCGAGCGCTGGGCCGGATCCAGAGCGAGGTCGGCATCCGGCAACTGGATTTCCTCGGCTTCGACGCCTGTCTGATGGCGCATCTCGAGGTCTTTGCTGCGGTGCAGCCATATGCCCGTTACGCGGTCGCCTCGCAGGAGGTCGAGCCCGGCATCGGCTGGCCCTATGCCGCGATCCTGGCAGAACTCGAGCAGAACGAGACGGCGACGGGCGCCGACCTGGCGCGCTCGGTCGTCGACAACTACATCGTCAACGACCTGCGCATCCGTGACGAAGGCCTGCGTCAGGATTACCTCAACGGCCGGTTGGCCAGCGCCGACGTCGTGGCCGATGCCACGGGCAAGTCGGCCACGATGACGGCCGTTGATCTGACCCAGTTGCCGGCCGTGATCAGCGAGCTCGACTCGTTCGCGCAGGTGCTCAACAAGCAGGCGCCGCGGACTGTCGCGCGGGCGCGCACCTACGCTCAGCCATTTACCAGCATCTTCGGCGAGCAGGTCGCGCCGAGTTACATCGACCTCGCGCACTTCGCGGCCCTGGCTGCGCAGGAGTCCGGCGATCAGTCGGTCGTCGACGCGGCCCGCGCGCTGCTCGACTCGCTGGGCAGCGCTATCCTGAGCGAGCGCTCAGGCCCGGAACGCCCGGGAGCCTACGGCATCTCGATCTACTTCCCGAACTCGGATCTGTACCGCACGAACGTCGGCGGCCCGCGCTCGTACGCGGCCATCGCGTCGCGCTTCGCCGAGACATCACTGTGGGATGACTTCCTGTATGCGTTCTACACCGGCAAGGACTTGCCCCAGCGCAGCCAGCCTGTGGTGAACGTCGATCCCGCCCAGGTGGTGGCGCCGGCAGCCGGCAACCTGGCGATGGCGCCGCTGCGCGCGTCGTCCACGACCACGACCGCCGATCGGCCGATCAACTTTACGACCCAGATCACGGGCGACAACCTGGGGTACATCTATCTCTTCGTCGGGTACTACGACACGGCCCGCAACGCGATCCTGTTCGCCGACCAGGATTTCGTCGAATCGCCGACGTCACGCCAGGTCAACGGTGTCTCGTTTCCAGATTGGGGCACAAGCCCCGTGACGCTCGATTACGCCTGGGAGCCGACGATCTACCTCATCTCGGATGGCACGAACCAGACATTCGCTCTGCTCAATCCCGAAACGTACGGCGCCAAAGCTTCCGAGTCGACCTACTCCACCGATGGCATCTACACCTTCCAAGGCGGCGACACCCGCGCGGCACGCCTGATCTGGGACTCGGAAGGCTATCTGCGCGCGATCTACGGCTTCACGAACGCGGATTTCAGTGGCGCACCGAGCGAGATCACGCCCGACGTCGGCGACACCTTCACGATCCTGGACCTGTGGTACGACGTCGCCACTCAGGAGTACACCTACGAGAACGGCGACACGCTTACCTTTGGAAACGAGGTCTGGACCTATTCGGCAGTATCCGCGCCGGCCGGCACATACAACGTCGGCTTCATCGCCGAGGACCTTGACGGAAACTACACGGAGCAGTACGTGGACATCGAGGTCCAGTAGAAGACAACGGCTGGGGCAACAGACTAAGATCCTGTTCGCATCCAGCGTTCTGAGCGCCGACCAGAGTCGCGCCAAGGAAGCGCGAAGAGGAACCTGTCAGGGTGTGACCGATTCTCTGGCCGATGCGCGCCTGATCGAGTGCAGTAATTTCTATGACTATCCTCCCCGGTGATCCGAAGAGCGATCAAGCCTCAGCCTACGCCGAAGCCGGTGTCTCGATCGACGCCGGTAATCGCGCGGTCGACTTGATGAAAGACGCCGTGCGCGCCACCTACGGCCCAGAAGTGTTGGCCGGCATCGGCGCGTTCGGCGGCCTGTACGATGCAGGAGCGCTCAAGGCCATGCGACGGCCCGTGCTCGTCGCGTCGACCGACGGCGTCGGTACGAAGGTCAAGCTCGCGGCCAAGGTCGGCCGCTACGACGGCATCGGCCACGACCTCGTCAACCACTGCATCAACGACATCCTCGTACAGGGCGCTCGGCCGTTGTTCTTCATGGACTACGTGGCGACGGCGAAACTCGACCCCGACATGATCGCGGCCGTGGTCCGCGGCCTGGCCGCCGCCTGCTCGGCCGCCGGCATCGCGTTGCTCGGTGGTGAGACGGCTGAGATGCCCGGCGTCTACGCGCCAGGTGAGTTCGACGTCGCCGGCACGATCATCGGCGCGTTGGAGCGCGACGCCATCTTGCCCCGTCCCACGCTCGCTGACGGCGACGTGCTTCTGGGCCTGGCCTCATCGGGGCCACACACCAACGGTTTCTCGCTCATCCGCCGGATCCTGGCGGACGCCGATCTCGAAGTTCCCCTGCCGGAACTCGGTGGGCAGAGCCTGGCCGACGCGACTCTGGCGCCGCATCGTTCCTATCTGCCGGTGGTCGGGCCCATCCTGAGCGATGACGAACACCCGATCAAGGCGCTCGCTCACCTCACCGGCGGCGGCCTGATCGAAAACCTGCCACGCGTGCTGCCCGAGGGACTCGGCGCGATCGTTCAGCGCGGCAGCTGGCCGCTGCTGCCGATCTTCGATCTGTTGCAGCGGCGTGGCGAGGTAGATCCGCTTGAGATGCTGCGTGTCTTCAACTGCGGCATCGGCCTGGTCGTTGTGTGCGCGGCGAACGATGTGGATGCACTCAAGCAGGCGCTGCCGGAAGAGGCCTTCGTGATCGGCCGACTGGCAGCCGGCGGGCGCGGCGTGACGGTGGTGGACTGACATGGCCCGTCGACTGGTCGTCCTCATCTCGGGCAATGGCAGCAACCTCCAGGCTATCCTGGATGCCTGCACGGCCAACGAACTGAATGCCGCAGTGGTGGCCGTCATCTCCAACAAGCGCGACGCCTATGGGCTCGAACGAGCCCGTCAGGCCGGGATCCCGGCGATCGCGCGCCCACGACCCCTCAGCCAGCCGCGCGAGCAGTACGACACCGACCTGGCCGATCTTGTCGCTTCGTACGCGCCAGACTTCGTCGTCCTGGCGGGTTGGATGCGCGTCCTGAGCAATGCATTCCTGTCGCGGTTTCCGGGTCAGGTGGTCAACCTGCACCCGGCTCTGCCCGGTTGCTTCCCAGGCACCGATGCCATCGCGCGCGCCTACGATGACCACGTCACACAGGGGCTGCGCGAAACAGGCGTGATGGTACACTTCGTGCCGGATGAGGGCGTCGATTCGGGGCCTCTCATCGCCGTTGAGCACGTGCCGATCCTATTGGACGACACCCTCGACGCTCTGACGGCGCGGATGCACGCCGTCGAACATCGCCTTCTTGTCGCGGCATTGAAATTGCTGACGCCTTGAACCATGCTGACACCTATCTACGTCATCGGTCACCTCAATCCAGACACCGACGCCATCGCCTCTGCCATGGGCTATGCCTGGCTCCTGCGAGAACGCGACGGCGCCAATGCGATCGCGGCCCGCGCCGGATCGCTCAATCCGCAGACAGCCTGGGTGCTCAAGACTGTGGGCATCGAGCCGCCGGCGCTCCTGGCAGACGCCTCACCCCGGTTCGAGCGGATCGCGCGGACGCTTCCGCCGATCCTGCCCGAGCGGCCGCTGCGCGAGGCCTGGGCGGTGGCGGCCGACAGCCGGAGTGCGCCCATCGTGGACGCAGAGGGGAAGCCGCTCGGGCTGGTCACGGGCTCGAGCGTTTTTCAGTTCCTGTCGCGTCAGATGGATGCCCGGGTGGATCTCGACTCGGTTTCGGTGGCGCGCCTGCTCTCGGTTGCCGCGCGCGACGCGATCGACACAGCCGTGCCGACCTTCAGCCGGTCGATGCGCGTGCGCGATGGCCGCAGCCGCGTGCTGCGTGAGGAACGCGACGACTTCATCGTCACGGAAGATGACGGCCGCTACTTCGGCATCTGTCGCTCGCCCGACGTGCTCAATCCGCCCCGGCTCCAGATCGTGCTCGTGGATCACAACGAGCCGGGCCAGGCGCTCGGCGCGCTGGATGAGGCCGACCTGCTCGAAGTGCTCGACCACCACCGTCTGGGCAACCCCAACACGATTCGGCCGATCCCGTTCACGGTCGAGCCCGTCGGCAGCACTTCGACGCTCGTCGCCGAACGCATCCTGGCCGCCGGTCTGACGCCGCCGCGCACCATCGCGGCAGTCCTGCTCGCCGGTGTCTGCTCGGACACGCTCGTATTGCGTTCGCCGACCACGACCGACCGCGACCGGCGCGCTGCCGAACGCCTGGCGGCGACCGCGTTTGATGGCAAGGTCTCGGAACTGCAGTACGAGGGCGTTTCGGATTTCGGCCAGGCCGTGCTGGCAGCCGGCGCCGCCCTCGCCAACCGCGACATCGATTCGATCCTGAGCGCGGACCTCAAGTTGTACGAGGGCCGCGACATGAAGTTCGGAGTCGCTCAGGTTGAAGTCGCCAACCTCGAGGAACTCAGCAGCCGGTTGCCCGAGATCGCGAGCGGCCTCGAGAAGTCCTGCGCGGCGCGCGGACTGGGCCTGATGATCCTGATGGTCACCGACGTCGTCGACGGCGGCAGCCGTCTGGTGCTGGCCGGCCAGGTCGAACGCCTCAACGACCTGCCCTATCGACGACTGCCGGATGGAACACTTGACGCTCCCGAGTTGGTCAGTCGCAAGAAACAACTGCTGCCGGTGTTGTTGGCGTTGTTGGAATAGCCTGCGACTCGATGTTCTGATCGAACGCACAAGCGGGGCATGACGCTGATGATGAGCGCCACGCCCCGCTTTCGTGTGGTCTGCAGGTCAGGCGGCCGGCCCGGGTGACAACGGCAGGTGATAGCGACAGAGCAGGCCGGCGCCACCCGCCGCGAGCAGGTGCCAGAGGCCGTGCCAGGTCATCGGCGCGTCGGGCCAGCACGGCAGGAGGCCGGCCGAGCTCCCCAGCCACACCGCGCCGCCGATCGCGAAACTGGCCAGGCCGGCCCAAAGCCATATGCGGCTGCCGCGCGGAGCGGGCGCGCGAGCCTCGAGCCACCCGGCGATGACGACCAGGACGCCAAGCATGACCTGTTGCAGCGACGGAGCCACGACCATCTGAACGCCTCCGAGGGCCAGGGCGACGGCAGCCGCTGCCGCGATCGGAACCCGTTCGGTCGGCCAGCGTCGCCAGGCCGACAGCGAGCCGAACAACACGACAAGCCCGAATGTGCCCATCAGGTCGGCCCAATCGCCGAGGCGGGTCAGTGAGGCGTGGTAGAACGTCGACCCGAAGGCGGTCACAAGCACAAAGGCTGAGGCAATCCAACGCCGTCGATCACGGCCATCGAAGAGGCCCACCGCGGTGGCGAGGCCCACGGCCAGGAAGCCCAGGTTCGATTCGGTCGCGACTGTCTGGCGCACGAACTGCGCGTGGATCGGCTCGCAATAGCAGTTGGCGAACAGGCAGCCGTCGGGCGGCCAGTCGCTCCAGATCTCGGGGCCCGTGCCGACCCAGCGCAGGCCCGCCCACGCGGCCAGCGCCCCGACGACAACGAGTGCCAGACCAGGGGTTGATTTCATCTCACGATCGTATCGTCAACGATCGTTTTTCGGCGTTAGCGGTTGTTTAGCGCGTCTTTCGTCCCCAGAAACCGGGAGTGCGAACGGCGCGTCTCGGTCCATGAGAACCGTCATTCGCACTCCCGGTTTCTTATCGACCTGACGCGCCGTTCGCACTCCCGGTTTCTTATCGACCTGACACGTCGTTCGCACTCCCGGTTTCGCAAATCAGGTACAGTTGGCCCATGCGTCGACTGTGGGCACCTCTGCTGGGCGCCGGGCTTGTGGTCGCGATCCTGGCCCCGCTCCTGGGCACCAACCTGATCCTCGCCCGCGGAGACATGTTCCTGTACTTCTATCCGTACTGGGACGCCCGGGCCGAGGCACTGCGCGCGCTCCGCCTGCCTTTGTGGACACCCGATGTGTTCATGGGCGTGCCCTTCCTGGCGAACCCTCAGACCGGCGTCCTCTACCCACTCAACTGGCTCGTCGCGCCGTTCAGCGCTCCCGTGGCGGTGAAGATCAGCCTGGGCCTGCACGCTCTGCTCGGGTGGCTGGGCATGGCCGGCCTCGCCCGTCGCAGCCTGTCGCTGAGCCGGCCCGCGGCCGTGCTGTCTGCCACGACCTTCGCCCTCGGCGGGTATCTGCTGGCCCAGGCCGAACACGTCAACCAGTTCCAGGCTCTGGCCTGGTTCCCGTGGCTGTTATGGGCGCTGACCTCGCGCTCGTTGTCAACCACCCGACGCCTCTTGCTGACGGGCCTTGTCGTGGCGCTGCAGATTCTGGCCGGTCACACGCAGAGCGTGGTCATCTCGGGACTAGGGGCTGCGCTGTGGGTCGTGACCGAGCGCGTGGCCGGCACCTCCGGGCGTTGGACGACCCGCCTGGTCGCCGCAGGCCGCGCCCTCCTGCCGTTGATCGGTGCTGCCCTCCTCGCCGCCCTGCTCGCGGCCGCTCAGTTGGTTCCCACCGCTGAGTTGCAACAACTCTCACTGCGCAGCGGCGGCCTTGAGTGGCGCGACGCCGTGTCGTTCTCGTTGGATCCGCGCCTGCTCAGCCTCGCACTGCTGCCCGGCTACTCGCGTAGCCTGTTCACGGAGTTCGTGGCCTCGCCCGGATTGATCGCTCTGGGACTCGCCGTGATCGGGTCTGCTGCCGCCGACCGACGCCGCTGGCCGATCCTGGCCGTCACGCTGGTCGGTCTCGGTTTCGCGTTCGGCGCATACGATCCGGTCTACGCCGGGCTGGCCTTCTTCCCGCCCTTCAATCTCTTTCGCGTCCCCGCCCGCTGGCTGTTCCTCTTCGCCGCCGGTGTGGCGCTCCTGGCGGGCCTGGGCCTGGATGCGTTGAAGGTCAGTTCACGACGCGCCCGATGGGCGGCCGCTGGGGCCGCGGTGGTCATCCTCGCCGGAGTCGCTCTGTCGATCGGCCGGACCCCGGCCGGTGAGACCGGCCCGATCGGCGCGCCCGCCTGGCTCGACCTCGTCGGCTGGGGTGTGGCCCTGGCCGTGCTGCTTGCCCTGCTCTGGCAAAACACCAGCTCGCTCGGATCCTGGCTGGCGTTGTCCGCGGTTGTGCTCGAGATCGGCCTCGGCGCTCGCGCGTTGCCGATCCTCGCCAATCTGACGGCGCCCGAAGCCTACGCGAGCCTGCGCCCCGCTCTGCTTCAACTGCTGGTTGACCCTGCCCGTTCGACAACCGATGGACCGCCGCCCGGCCGGGTCGTGTCGATGTCGGCTCTGCAGTTCGACCCCGGCGATCTGGGTGAACTGCGCACCCTCTACGGGCCACAGCTTTCGCCGGCGGGCCTCGAGACCCTGATCGTCGCGACCAAGCACAAGGAAGTGCTCTCGCCCAATCTCGCGCTGACCTGGCACGTGCCCAGCGTCGATGGCTTCGACGGCGGCATCTTGCCGACGCGCGCGTACGCCGAGTTCACGTCGCTCTTCACCGGCGAGCTCTCGAGCGATGGACGCCTACGCGAGCACGTGACCGCGGCGCCCGATCCGCGCTGGCTGGCGCTCGTCAACGCCCGCTGGTTGATCGCCGACAAGACCGGCGACGTCTGGCTCGATGGCGTGTACTACGACACGCTGCTCGCCCGACCCCTCGCGCCCGATGAGCGCGTCAACCTCACGATTGATCCCGCGTTTCCGGCGGATCGACTTGGCGTGCTTTCGGTCGACGGAGGACGGTTGACGATCACCCGGGGCGAGTCGCGCGCCAACCTCACTTTCGAGGCCGGCCATAGCCTGCTCGATCTGCCTTTCGCGCCCGAAGCCATCGAGCTCTCCGGGCCTACGACCTTTGAGGCGCTGACCGTCATCGCCACACGTTCAGGCGCTTTCCAGTCGGTGCCGTTGCGCGCCTACCGGCTGGCGCACAGCGGCGATGTCAAGATCTATGAAGTGCTCGACCGACTGCCACGTGCGTTCGTGGCCAGGGACGTCGCTCAAGTGGAGACCACAACCGACATCCTCAACCGCATGCGCGACCCGGCCTACTCGCCGACAGACCTGGCCTTCTTGCAGCCTGGTCTACGCGCACTTCCACAGGCGACGACGGCGCCGTCGTCGGTGCAGTTCAGCGAATATTCGGCGGAGCGGATCGTCTTGAAGGCGATGGGGCCCGGGTTGTTGGTACTGACCGATGCGGCCTATCCGGGCTGGAAGGCAACGGTCGATGGAGACGAGACGCCGATCGTCACGACCGACGTCGTCTTTCGCGGAGTCGTGCTCGGGCCGGGTGAGCACGTCGTGGTCTTCACCTTCGCGCCGTCGTCTGTGACGATCGGGCTGACGGTCTCGCTGGCCGCTGTTGCGCTCTGGCTGGTGGTGGCTGCCGTCGATGGGCGCCGCTCAGTGCCCCGACGTGGCCATTAGTCTACTCAGCAACTCGAAGATCGCGAAGCTTCAACTCCAGGCGCCGCTCGCCGTTCCATTCACCCATCTCGAACGTGTAGGCGAGATCGACAGCCTGCCCGACCTGCAGACGCTGCGCCCAGGAACCAAATCCGAAACCAATCGCCTCGAGCGTCAGGCCGTTGTCCTGCAGAGTCAGGCGCAGGTGCGAGCCGTCGCTGCCCATCGTGCGCATCGCGCGGACTCGCGCCCGGCGCGTGGCCAGAACCGGTGTGGGGTTACCGAAGCCGCACGGTTCGAACCGCATGAGCTCCTGTGCTAACGCCGGCGTGAGATCCGAGAAACGGACCTCGGCATCGATGTTCACAGTGGGTCGCAGATCAAGCCCATCGAGTTCGCGCGCCGCTATGGCACGCAGGCGAGCCTCGAGTTCCGCGAAGTCCTTGGTCGCCACCGTGAAGCCGGCCGCCGCGGCGTGTCCGCCGTGTTTGATCAGCAGGTCGGCGCACTGGTCGAGGGCGTTGGTGATGTGGAATTCCTTGATGCTGCGGCACGACGCGCGCACCGTGTCGTCCTCGATGCGCGCCACGATCGACGGCCGATAGAATTCCTCGGTCAGGCGCGAAGCCGCCAACCCGACGATGCCATGACGGAAGTCCGAATGAGCGGCAAACAGCAGACGCGCCTCAGGATCGCGAGCCAGGGCCAGTTCGCGCGCGCGGAGATGGGTCTCGCGCGTGAGCGCCTGCCGCTCGCGGTTCTGCACCTCGAGTTGCTGGGCCAGATACCCGGCGCGGTAGATGTCAGCCGTCGTCATCAACTCATACGCGTCCAGCGCCGACTCGAGCCGGCCGGCTGCATTGAGACGCGGCCCGATGACGAAGCCAATCGTGCCAGCATCCACTTTGCCAGGCTTGATGCCGGCGCTCAGGAACAGCGAGCGCAGGCCTTCGCGTCGGATCCGGTCCGGGGGTCGGTTCATCACCTGCAGGCCCTGGCGCACAAGCACCCGGTTCTCGCCGGCTAGGGGCGCGAGGTCGGCGACCGACCCGAGCGCAACAAGATCCAGCACATCGGATCCCATGATCGGCGATGAACCGCCTGCCTTCGCCGCAGCGGCCCGCACAAGGCCCTGCGCCAGTTTGTAGGCGATGCCCACGCCGGCCAGCATCTTCTCGGGGTAGAGGTCGCCTGGCTGCTTGGGATTAATCAACGCGAACGCCCGCGGAAGTTCATCGCCCGGCATGTGATGGTCGGTGATGATCAGGTCGATGCCGAGCTCGCGCGCCGTTTCGGCTTCGGCCACGGAGCGGATGCCGCAGTCGACCGTCAGCACGACCTTGGCGCCTTGTCCGGCCAGCGTGCGCAGCGCTTCGTGGTTGAGGCCGTAGCCTTCTTCTTCACGATGCGGAATGTACGGACGCACATCCGCGCCCAGCGCGGAGAGCACCTGCACCATCAGGGCCGTGGCCGTGACACCGTCGACGTCGTAGTCGCCGTAGACCACGACGGTCTCGCGCTGCGCGATCGCGCGGTCCAGTCGCTCCATCGACTCGGGCAGGCCCGTGAGCGACAGCGGATCTGTGCTGGCATTGGCTTCGCCGGCGAGAAAAGCCTCAGCGGCGACACGCGTCGTCAGGCCACGTTGCGCCAGCACACGGGCGATGATGGGGGCGAACTCACTGAGCGCCGCACTCACCGCCGGATCGGGCTCCGGCGCCATATTCCATTTCTTGCTGAGAGGTCCAGGCATTGGGCTAGTGTACCGACAGGGCGCACAAAAGAAAAGCTCGAAGAGTCCTCGTCGATCCGCGCGAGCCAGAAACGAAAACAGCCCGCCTTGCGGCGGGCTGTCAGTGAGCGAGACCGAGGCTCAGGCCCAGCCCTGGTTCTTCACGAAGTCGGTGATCACCGGGATCGTGACGGCCTTGCCCTGATAGGCCTGGACGCCGAGATAGATCATGTAGAACCAGACCACCACCGGCACGCAGGCGCCGATGAGCGTGAAGCTCAAGACGGTGCCGACCACGGCGTTCACCGCGCCCAACACCAGGGCCTGCATATTGTGGGACTTGATAAAGGGCCGGTTCTTCTTATCCTCCATCACGAGGATGATGATCGGGACGAGCGGGCTGAGGACGTAGGCCAACAACGACCAAAGCTTGTCGTCGCTGCTGGGCTCAGCCGACGGATCCATCGAAGGCATACTGGTCATGTGAAAGGCTCCTTTACAGAAATGAGGACAATGGGGGAATTTTACGGCATTCGCTGTGAAGCGCAAGTTAAATAGGCCCAAAAATTCCCCACAAAATGGCCTATATTGGCTTCGCCGGTCCTCATGCTGTGTCTGGTGGATTCTACCGCCCTCGGCCCAGGATCCGCCCTGTCGACGGCCCCGGCGACCTGATCGTCTTCCAGAGCATCTTCTATAATGGCCCCCATGACGTCCATCGTGTTCATGGGCACCCCCGACTTCGCCGTGCCCAGCCTGCGCGCATTGGCCGATCGATACGCCGTGATCGGTGTGGTGACTCAGCCCGACCGGCCCGCCGGTCGCGGGCGCCAGCTGGTCGCACCCCCCGTCAAAATGGCGGCGATCGAGCTGGGCATTCCGGTCATCCAACCCGCCCGCCTGCGCGAACCAGAGGCCATGCAGCAGCTCCAGGCCTGGGCTCCGGACCTGATCGTCGTCGCAGCCTTTGGTCAGCTCCTCAAGCCCGCAGTGCTCGACCTCCCGCGCTTTGGCTGCATCAACATCCACGCGTCGCTGTTGCCGCGCCATCGGGGCGCAGCCCCGATCTCGGCCGCAATCCTGGCCGGCGATGAGGAGACGGGCGTCACGATCATGCGCATGGATATCGGGCTTGACACCGGCCCGATGCTCAGCACCCGGGCCATCCCGATCGCGCCGACCGACACGACGGCTTCACTTGCCACACGCCTGAGCGAGGTCGGCGCTGAACTGCTGCTCGATACCCTGCCCGGCTATCTCGCCGGCGAGATCGTGGCGCGCCCTCAACCGGCAGAAGGCGCGACGTACGCGCCGCAGTTGAAGAAGGAAGACGGCCACCTGGACTTCTCGGAGAACGCCGAAGAGCTCGCTCGACGCGTTCGCGCCTTTTCGCCGTGGCCCGGTGCCTTCTGTTTCTGGCAGGGGCAACCCCTGAAAGTGCTCGAGGCCCGACCGATCAGTGGCCGCGGTGTCCCCGGCGCTGTGAGCGGCGGCCTCGATGGTCCGGCGTTGACCTGCGCAGACGGTCAGCTTCTCCTCCTCACGGTTCAGCCGGCTGGCAAACGCCCGATGTCGGCGATCGACTTCGCGCGCGGGTCGCGTCATTTCGTAGGCAGTCAGGTGACATGAAAGCCCTCATCGTCGGCGGCGGCGCGATCGGCACGTTGGCCGCGACGGCACTGGCCACCGGCGGCCACGAGGTGCTGGCGCTCGCCCGCCCCGCGACGGCGTCGGCGCTTTCACAATCCGGCTACCGCCTCAACGGTCCACAGGGTGAGCAACTGGCCAGGCCGACGCTTGTCACGAGCGATTGGTCGACCGCGCTGCGGGCCGGCCCCGACGTCGTTGTGGTCGCTGTCAAGTCTTACGACACCGCCGGCCTGCTGAACGAAATGCGCCCGGCGCTCAACGTGGCACCGCCCACCGTTCTCTGTCTTCAGAACGGGGTCGACAATGAAGCCGCGTTGGCCAAGGTCCTCGGTGTGGATCGAGTCGTGGCCGGCACGGTCACAACAGCCGTCGGATCGCGCGGACCGGGCGATGCGATCATCGAGCGCGCTCGAGGGGTCGGCCTCGCAGAAGGTCATTCGCTCAGTGCTGCCCTGGCGGAAGCCTTCACAGCAGCCGGCCATGCGGTCAGGCTCTATCCCAACGCGTTGTCGATGAAGTGGTCGAAGCTGCTGACCAACCTGATCGGCAACGCGACCGCTGCGTTGCTCGATTGGCCCGTTGCGCGGATTTACGGACATCCTGGCGTTTATCGCATCGAGCGACGAATGCTGCGCGAGGCCCTGGCCGTCATGCGCGCCAGCGCGTTGCCGGTCGTCGATCTGCCCGGAGTCTCGGTTCGACTGATCCCATGGGTCGTGGCCATGCCCGATTGGCTCGGTCGGCCGCTCCTGGGTCGGTCAGCGGGCTCAGGTCGCGGCGGCAAGATGCCGTCTTTCCACGTTGACCTGTATGCCGGTCGCCCACTGACCGAAGTGGCCTGGTTGAACGGCGCCGTGGTGCGTCACGCCGCGCGGGCCAAACTCCATGCGCCCGTGAACGCCGCGCTCACCGAGGCCTTAAACGCCGCGTCGGCCGGTCAACCCTCTGCGCTGGCGCTTCGTGGAAATCCTGAGGCGTTGGTATCGCGTCTGGCGATCTGAGCGAAGCGATCACCGTTTCACAACGCTGAGTCGCTTCTCAATCCAATCAGCCAGGTCGGCTTCATCGACGATCGACCACGCGTGTGGCATGCGCATGCCGCCGAGATCCGGCCGGAACCCCTTTCCGTTTGTCACGATCAACTCGGCGTTGGCGTTGCCCATCGCGCGCAACTCCGTCGCCGCATAGACGACGTCGAGCGCATTCAGGCAGTACAGGTCCGCACCGTAAGCCTGCCAGAAATCCACATCGGGCTCCGTATACAATCGCACCGGTACGTCTTTCAGATGGCGCAGGTTACCGCCTTGCGGCTCATCGGCTGATACGGCTGAGGCGTTGGCGTAAGCTGCCGGGACCTCGTCAGGCGTTCCACCGAACAGGTCTCGCAGCATCCCGCAGAGGAACGTGGCCTCTCCCAGGAGCATCGAATCCACCTGGCGGCTGACGATCGAAGCCATGCCGCGATACCACCGCCGCACATCGAGCGGTGGGTCGACGGCGAAGAGCGCGCGTGGCCTGATCAAGCCCGCGACGCGGCCCTCAACGGCAGCCTCCCCGTACCGCAGGGCGCCGACGCCGCCGGCGGAGAATCCACCCAGGACGAGCCTGTCGGCCGGACTGCCGACCCGTCGAATCGCATCCTGAAGCATCGCGTCAAGCGCTCCGAGATCAACGTCGGTGAGAAAGCCCGAGCCGCCGGCAACTGCGAGACCGACGATGACGGCGATCCCGCGCGCGGTCAGGCGCTCAGGCAGCAACGATGTCTCCCATTCGTCGATCGTGGCGCCGAAGTGTGGCAGATACGCGACGAGGCCCAGCGCCCCGCCCTCCGGAAGGTAGGCGCGATAGCGGAAGGTGTGGCTGGTGTTCGGAGGAGCTTCGCAGACCTGGCCGGGGTGCATGGGCGTCTCCTTGTGCATCAGCAATCGCGGCGTGAGTGCCGCACGATGTTGAAGCGTTACTCGCGCTTTGGCAATGGTTGAGGGCGGGTCAGGATCTCCGGGCGCAGCACCCGATCGAGGTCGGCTTTCTCCATCAATCCACGTGCCAGCACCAGGTCATAGACGCCGGCTCCCGTCTCATGCGCCTCCATGGCGATCGCGGTTGCGTTCTCGTAGCCGATGTAAGGGTTGAGGGCGGTCACGATGCCGATCGAGTGCTCGACGCTCGCGCGGAGGTGTTCGCGGTTGGCCGTGATGCCGACCACGCAGCGGTCCGCCAGAGTCAGGCAGCCGTTGCGCAGATAGATCAGGCTGTTGAACAGGTTGTGGGCGATCACGGGCTCGAAGGCGTTCAGCTGGAGCTGTCCGGCCTCTGCCGCGAACGTCACGGTGACGTCATTGCCGATCACCTCGAACGCGATCTGGTTGACGACCTCCGGGATCACGGGGTTGACCTTGCCGGGCATGATCGACGATCCGGCCTGTACGGCCGGGAGATTGATCTCGCCCAATCCGGCACGCGGCCCGGACGACAGCAGGCGCAGATCGTTGCAGGTCTTGCTGAGCTTGACGGCCACGCGCTTGAGCACGCCGGACAACTGAACGAAAGCACCGGCGTCTTGCGTGGCCTCGACCAGGTTTCCGGCCGTGATGAGCGGCACGCCTGTGATCGCGCTGAGATGCGTGCAGACCAGCGCCGCATAGTCCGGCGGCGCGTTGAGCCCGGTGCCGATGGCGGTGGCCCCGAGGTTGACTTCCTGAATCAACAGGCCGGCCTCGCGCAGCCGCTCCTCGTCTTCGGCGAGCATCACGGCGTAGGTGCTGAACTCCTGGCCCAACGTCATCGGGACGGCGTCCTGCAACTGCGTTCGCCCCATCTTGAGCACGTCGGCGAATTCATCGGCCTTTGCCTGAAACGCGCCGCGAAGATAGGCCATGGCCGCACGCAGCCGATCGATCTCGAGCCGCAGGGCGATGCGTAACGCCGTCGGATAGACGTCGTTCGTGCTCTGGCTCATATTGACGTGCTCGAGCGGGTGCAGGTGTCGGTACGCGCCACGCGGGTGCCCGAGCAACTCGAGGCCGCGGTTCGCGATGACCTCGTTGGCGTTCATGTTCGATGAGGTGCCGGCCCCGCCCTGGATGACGTCGACGACGAACTGATCGTGAAGCGCCCCGCCCCGAATCTCGACGCAGGCCCTGACGATCGCATCCGCCCGCTCCTCATCGAGCAGGCCCAACTCCTGGTTGGTCACGGCGGCCGCCTGCTTGACGCACGCCAGCGCGACGATCAACTCCGGAAGCATGCTGATCGGTTGCCCGGTGATGGGGAAATTCTCGATGGCCCGGAAGGTATGGATGCCGTAGTAGGCATCGCCTGGCACTTCGCGTTCGCCCAGCAGGTCATGCTCGATACGGGTGTTCGACTTGGTCATGGCGCGTCTCCGTCGTGATCGTACCATGCCGACCGACGTCGACCCAGATCGCAACCCGTGCTGCCGAACAGACAGGCACGACTGGATACCATTGCTCCATCCAGACGCCGCAAGACGGGGGCACTGCCAACGCCGGTGGTCAAGTCTCGATCTGAGTGGTACTGTCCGGTTATTGACCCTACCCGACCCGGCCCGCATAATGCCAGTTCGAACCTTGGTATTATGGTTAGTCGGGTCCGGCCCGCCGACATCTGACACCGACGCTTCCGTGCCAGCAGGTGCGGAGAGGCTGAACGTGGTCGATCGGCCGCCACATTGGGAACCCAGCCCCTCATGACCTCAAACACCCTATCACCCTCAACGGGCAGCACGCCTGAACCCATTGCCATCGTCGGCATGGGCTGTCGGTTCCCCGGTGGGGTGACGGATCCTGAATCGTTCTGGTCGTTGCTCAGTCGGGGTGACACAGCCATCGGCGAGATCCCACCCGATCGGTTCTCGGTTGAGACGTTGTTCGATCCGCACCCGGCCACACCCGGCAAGATCATGTCACGCTGGGGGGGATTTCTCAGCGGCATCGATCAATTCGACGCCTTCTTCTTCGGCATCGCTCCGCGTGAAGCCGAGCGCCTTGACCCGCAGCAACGCCTCCTCCTCGAGACGACCTGGGAGGCTCTGGCGGATGCTGGCCAGAATCTGGCCGAGTTGTCGGGCAGCCGCAGCGGAGTGTTTGTCGGCCTATGGCTCAACGATTACGAAGGTCGACTGTTCGCCGACGCTGCGAAGACAGACTTCTATATGACGACCGGAAGCGGTCGCTATTCTGCGTCTGGACGCCTGTCATACCAGTTCGGCTGGCAAGGGCCGAGCCTGACCGTCGACACTGCCTGCTCGTCATCGCTTGTGGCCGTGCACCTGGCTGTGCAGAGTCTGCGCAGCGGCGAGTGCTCTCTCGCAATCGCGGCCGGAGCGAACGTCATCCTTCAACCCCACATCACCATCGCCTACTCGCAATCACGCATGATGGCGCCCGACGGCCGATGCAAGTTCGGTGACGCGGCCGCAGACGGATATGTGCGCAGCGACGGCGCGGCGTCGATCGTGCTCAAGAGATTGTCCGATGCCGTGCGCGACGGCGACCCGGTCAGAGCCGTGATCCTGGGCAGCGCCGTCAACAATGATGGCCGCGGCACCACCCTGACCACACCCAGCCAGAGCGGGCAAGAGCAGATGCTGCGCCTGGCCTACATCGACGCCGGCGTGTCGCCGAGCGACGTGCAGTACGTCGAAGCGCATGGCACGGGCACACGCGCCGGTGACCCGGTGGAGATCGGCGCGATCGGTGCCGTGGTGGGTGCGCAACGCGCCGGTGAACAGCTGTGCCGCATTGGATCCGTGAAGACGAATATCGGCCACACCGAAGGCGCTGCCGGCCTCGCGGGGCTCATGAAGGTCGTGCTGTCGATGCAGCATGGGCAGTTGCCGCCGAGCCTGCATGTGCAGACACCCAACCCCGATATCCCCTGGTCTACGTTGGGCGTCCGTCTGCAGCGCGAACTCGAACCCTGGCCCGCGCGTGACGGCGCCGCACTGGCGGGCGTCAGCGCGTTTGGCATCGCCGGCACGAACGCACACATCGTCCTGGCTTCAGCGCCGTCCCTAAGGGCTGGCGTTTCCCACAGCGAACCGGCCCGTCCCCAGGTCCTGCCGCTGTCAGCTCAGTCGCCGGAAGCTTTGGTGGCCGTCGTCGAGTCGCTGGAGGCGTTCCTGGCGCAGGCTCCGCGAAACAAGGAGGCCACGTGGCTGGGCGACGTTGCCTACACCGCTTCAACGCGCCGCACCCATCTCGACTATCGCCAGGCATTCGTATCCGAGTCCATCGACGGGATGCGGGTCGCGCTCAGTGATTGGGCCGCATCGGCTCGCGCCGGCGAGCTCCCTGGCTCGCTCGAGCAGCAGCGGCGCATCGCTTTCGTCTTCCCGGGCCAGGGCGGGCAGTGGCTGGGCATGGGCCGCGAACTCTACGCGCAGGAGCCGCTCTTCCGTGATCACATTGATCGATGCGAGCGCGCATTCGGTCCCTTTGTGAAGTGGTCGCTCGTGGAGCAGTTGCAGGCCGGGCCCGACACGTCGCGGCTGGCCGAGATCGATGTCGTGCAGCCGGCTCTCTTCGCGATCCAGGTGTCGCTGGCCGCGCTCTGGTCGTCGTGGGGTGTGACCCCGGCCGCCGTGGTCGGGCACAGCATGGGCGAAGTAGCGGCCGCTCACGTGGCCGGCGCCCTGACCCTCGACGACGCCGCCCGCATCATCTGCACTCGCAGCGCATTGATGAAGCAGGTCAGCGGGAAGGGCTCCATGGCGCTGGTCGGCCTCACGCGTCAGGAGGCGCAGGTTGCCCTTGTCGGGCGCGAAAGTCAGTTGTCGATCGCTGTCAGCAACGGCCCGCGCTCCACCGTGATCGCCGGCGATCCTCAGGCTCTTGGTGAAGTCATCGCCGATCTCCAGAGCCGCGACGTCTTCTGCCGGCCCGTCAATGTCGATGTAGCCGCGCACAGCCCGCATATGGATGCGCTGCAGCGCCCGCTCGTCGAGGCGCTCAACGGGCTGGTCGCAGACGAGTCGACCATCCCGTTCTTCTCCACCGTCACCGGCAAGGTCGAACCCGGCTCCGCGCTGGATGCGTCCTACTGGGGCCGCAATCTGCGGGAGCCTGTCCTCTTCGCCGACGCCATCGAGCAGATGCTGGATGCCGGCTTCGATACCGTCATCGAGATCAACCCGCATCCGATCCTGCTCCAGGCTGTCGCTCAAGCCGACCGGCATGATCGCGATCTACGCACCATCGCGTCTTTGCGCCGCGAGACGTCGGAGCGCGGCAGCCTGTTCGAAGGCCTGGCCGAACTGTACCGGCTCTCACACCCCATCGACTGGAAGGCCGTCTACCCGGCCGGTCGCTGTGTATCTCTCCCGGCTTACCCCTGGCAACGGGAACGCTTCTGGTACGACGCCGCCCCGACGCCATCGGCCGGATCACCACGTACGGGCTTGCTGAGCGGGCCTCTACAGGCGGCGACGTCCCCAGACACGACGTACTGGGAAGCCACGCTGTCGGTCCAGGAACTCCCCTTCCTCGACGACCACCGGGTGCGCGGCGCCGTCGTCGTCCCGGCCGCGGGCTTCGTCGAAATGGCCCTCACCGCCGCGCGCCATGCACATGCCACAGACGTGTTGGCGTTGCGCAACATCACGATCGAGGAAGCCCTTCTGCTCAACAGCCCACGACGCGTGCAACTCGTGCTGCGTCCCGCACAGCCCGGGCTCGATGGTCCCGCCGGGAGCCTGTCCTTCCAGATCTACAGTCAGGCCTTGCCGGATGGCGATTGGACCCTGCACGCGCACGGCCACCTCGCGACTGACGTCGCCGCGGCCCAGCCCGCCGCAGACCTGGCCGATCTGCGCTCCCGCCTGACGGAACTCCAGGATCGCGAGGCGTTTGTGCGTGCGATGGCCGCGCGCGGATTGGACTACGGTCCGGCGTTCCAGGCGATCGAGGCCTGGGCATCGACGGAGCGCGAAGCCCTGGCCGAGATCCGCCTCCCCGACCCGGTGTTGGCGCGCGGGTTCACGCTGGCGCCGACGCTCCTGGACGCGTGCTTCCAGGCTCTCATCGCGACAGAGCGCGATCATCCGGCCGCCACCTATCTTCCGATAGCGATTGAGTCGCTGCACCTCCTGCAACAACCGACTGCAGGTGGCTGGGCGTACGCCGTCCGCACCCAGGACGGCCACGACCTGACCGGCAACGTGATCTTCTTCGCCGACGACGGCGCGCCCGTCCTCGAGGTCCGTGGTCTTCGCCTGGTGCGCGCCGAAGCCGCTGCGAAAACAGCCGTGGAGTCTCTGTTGTTCGACAGAGTCTGGTCCGACACGGCTCTTGAATCCGGCGATCCCGAACTGGCCGGCCGCTGGCTGATCTTCGACGCCGCCGACGGCGCCGGCGGGTCCCTCAGCCGCGCCCTCAT
This sequence comes from uncultured Anaerolineales bacterium, assembly GCA_964480865.1. GTDB lineage: Bacteria > Chloroflexota > Anaerolineae > Anaerolineales > UBA6663 > UBA6663. The sequence goes on from CAYZRP010000008.1 coordinate 63,284, forward strand.
CGAGCACGGAGGCGTCGCGCTCCTGGGTCGGCCAGCTGAAACTTTCACGATCGACGATGCCTTCCATGCCACGCTCGACCCAATGTGTCGCGACGATTGGCAACGGTGGTTTGCTCACACCGGTCCTGTCCGGGGCGTCATCGGGCTGTGGGCCGAGTCATCGGACCTGGCAGACGCGGCCCGGCGCAAGTCGGTCAGCCTTCTGGGTCTGGTTCAGGCATTGGCCGCAGCAGCCTGGGAGCCACAACCGCGGCTCTGGGTGGTCACGCGCCAGGCAGTCGCCGTCGACGCGACGGATGTCCTGGCGCCTGACCTCACGGCGCTTTGGGGGCTGGGCGGCGTGATCGCCCATGAGCATCCGGGGCTGCGGTGCGCGCGCGTCGACGTTGACACGTTCGAGGGAGCCGAATGGGCCGCGAAACTCGTCAAGGAGTTCGCACGATCCGTTGATGAGCCTCAGGTCTCCTGGCGCGGGCCGCGACGGTTTGTCGGGCGTCTCAAGCAGGTTGATCCCAACGCTCAGCCGCGAATCACGGAGACTGACCCGACAAAGCAGACGCCGTTCCGGGTCGTCATCGATAAGCCCGGCGTCCTCGATCATCTCAACATCGTGCGGGCCCCCCGTCGCGGGCCTGGGCCCGGGCAGGTCGAGATCGCGGTCGAGGCGTCGGGGTTGAACTTCATCAATGTGCTCTCGGCGATGGGGCTCTATCCGGGAATGCCCAACGGCGTTGGGCCCCTCGGCCTGGAATGCGCGGGCACGGTGTCGGCGATCGGCCCGGATGTCTCGAACGTGGCACCGGGGGATGCCGTGCTGGCGATCGCCCACGAAAGCCTGGCCTCACATGTGCTGGCGGATGCCCGGCTGGTGGTTCACAAACCCGAGCATCTGTCGTTTGTTGACGCCGCGACTCTCCCCATCGTGTTCGTCACGGCCTGGTATGGACTCCATCACCTGGCGCAGCTCCAGAGCGGCGAACGTGTCCTGATTCATGCCGCGACGGGCGGCGTCGGTCTGGCCGCGATCCAGTTGGCGCGCCGGATCGGTGCCGAAGTGTTCGCCACCGCCGGCAGTCCCGAGAAGCGGGACTATCTCCGCGCCCTGGGCATCCAATACGTCTACGACTCGCGCTCTGTGGCCTTCGCGGAGCAGATCCTGGCGGATACGGGTGGCCAGGGCGTGGATGTCGTCTTGAACTCACTGACCGGCGCGGCGATCCCGGCCGGGCTCTCGGTGCTTGCACCCTATGGGCGCTTCGTCGAGATCGGCAAGCGCGATGTCTACGACAACACCCGGCTGGGCCTTTGGCCGTTCCAGAAGAGCCTTTCGTTCTTCATGGTCGATCTGGAGCGCATGATCCGCGAACGGCCCGCTCAGATTGGGCACATGCTGAACGATGTCATCGACGCCTTCAGGAGCGGAGAGCTCAAACCGCTGCCGACCCAGACCTTCGCGATGGCCAATGTAAGCGAGGCTTTCCGGCTGATGGCCCAGGCGCGGCACATCGGCAAGCTCGCGCTGACGCCGCGTGACGCGAACCACGCCTGGCCGGTTGTCACCGCAGCGGACGCTTTCGACAGCGAGAGCACCTATCTCATCACGGGCGGACCTGGCGCGCTCGGCCTGGCTATCGCGCAGCGGATGATCGAACGCGGCGCGCGGCATCTGCTCCTCATGAGCCGACGGGCTCCATCGCCAGCTGTCGAGAACCGGCTGGACGAACTCCGGCAGACCGGTGCAACAGTTGCGGTTGTGCAGGGCGACGTGAGTCGGATGGATGACGTCAGAGCAGTGTTGACCCGGATTGCCCGCGACCTGCCGCCGTTGCGCGGCGTCATTCACGCGGCCGGCGTTCTCGACGATGGCGTGTTGCTTCAGCAAACGTCCGAGCGCTTCGGCGTCGTCATGGATCCAAAGGTCACCGGCGCCTGGAACCTGCACACCCTCACCGAGGGTCTCCCGCTCGACTTCATGCTGTACTTCTCGTCGGTGGCATCCTTGCTCGGCACACCGGGCCAGGGCAACTACGCCGCCGCCAACGCCTTCCTCGACGGGCTCGCGGCCCTCAGACGCCGAAAAGGCCTGCCCGCGTTGAGCATCCAGTGGGGTCCATGGTCTACTGTGGGCCTGGCAGCCCAAGGTGATCGTGTGGATCGGCTCAACGCTCAAGGCGTCGCGCCACTCGAGCCCGGGCGTGGCCTGGCCGCGTTCGAGCGCGTGATCGGCGTCGATCAGGCTGTGGTCGCCGTCATGGCGTTCGATGCCGCTGCCTGGGTGTCGGCGCATCCAGCCGACGGGCGGCTGGCCGAGGAGTTGATGGGCACGGGCACCCGCGAGGACGCGAGACCCGCGCCAGCCGGAACGAGTTCATTGCGCGACGCGTTGAAAACCCTGACGACCGCCCGAGAGCGACGCGAACGGTTGGAGGCCTTCGTGCGCGAGCAAACCGCCCTCGTGTTGCGGCTGCCTGTCTCGCGTATCGACCCACGCAAGCCGCTACGCACTCTCGGCTTCGACTCGCTGATGACCCTTGAGCTCCGGAACCGTTTGGAGGCCGGGCTTGGCGTGAGCCTGTCGGCCACACTGGTTTGGAATTACCCGACGATCGCCGACATCGTGCCGCATCTCGCCGAAAAGCTCGGCCTGTCGTTTGCCACGGCCGATCCGGTGCCCGAACCCGCCGGGCCCGAAGCGGCCGAGGCGGCGCCGCTGGACGATCTGTCCGCCGAGGACGTCAACGCGCTGCTGGCGGCCGAGCTCGATGAGATCGACGACCTGCTCCGCGGCTGAACCACGCAGTTTTGTCGATCCCAAACGCCGATTGATAAAACGGTCGGCGCCCGTTATAATAGCGGAGTCTGTTTCGGGGCGTGGCGCAGCCCGGCTAGCGCACCTGCATGGGGTGCAGGGGGTCGGAGGTTCAAATCCTCTCGCCCCGACCTGACAACGTGAGGGCCACAGATCGACGTTTGACGTCCGGTCTGTGGCCCTCAGCTATTCTCCAACTCCTCTTGTCGGACGATCCAAACAGGCATCCCTCGCCTGACACGCCAAGGTCTTCTCTAATCGATTTGGCACCCGTCCTCGAGGAGACACCCTGGCCACGCGTTATCGCATCGTCTTCGATACTGACCAGAGTACGACGGCAGCCCACCTTCTTGCGGAGGCCGTCGCCGCTCGGATCATCTGCCTTGACAGAGACCATGACGGCCAGGCCCACGCTCTGGCGATCATGGAACTGCCTGACGAGAACGTCGGCCGGTTGGCCGAGAGGTACCACGGCGATCCATCGATCCTGGTTTACGGCAAACATCCAGGGTGATCAAGCAACAAACGAACAGCCGACGCAGTGTCGGCTGTTGGGTTCATCGATTGTCTGCCCAACCACGATCCGCGATCACGGCCCTTCGATCACAGCGGCACGAATCTCGGCATCGGTTAAGGGCGCCAGCCCAAGAGCCCACTGTGCATTCATGCGATCGATGTGGACTCTGGCGAACAACGCGCTGATGGCCGTCCCCGGATGCATGTAGGCATCATCGACAAAACCGTTTGTCGGGCCGCCGCCGCGATGGCGAATATCTACCGACAGGCCGTCGATCAGGATGAAGTCACCCTGCCGCCGGCTGTCGATCTCGGCTTTCAGCGCGGCATTGAAGTCCCACCAGGCGATCCCATCCGCCTGAAGCGCCACCCTGACGCGCTCGTTGACGTAGGCGAAGGCGTCCGCCACCCGCTTCTGACCAGTGGGATCGGGCATTGCGCTACGTCCGGGTTCCGGCACGAGATCCAGATACAAATAATCCTGAATACTGGCGACGATCAGTCTTCCGGGCGCCACCGCGTTGATCTGGCGGGCCGCCGAGATGATGTTGTCCGCGATGGTATCAAGCGGACCGCGCCCGATCGGCACACCGGCATAGATTTGAAGTGAGAGATTGTTCGCGTTGAAGTCATTGATGCCGATCTGCATCAAGACATGCGTGACCTCTCCGCTTCGTAACTGAGCCACGACACCTGGAACCTGAGCGGAGAGCGCATCGCCAGAGGTCGCTCCAGAGCGCGCCCAGTCGAACTCATAGCCAGTGCGTCGGCTGCCGCCCCAGGCTCCCCAATCGCCGAGCTGCAAATGGCGTTCGTGGGCCAACACCTCTACCCAGTTCCAGGCCGGCCGAGCATTTTCGGGCGCCTGGTACTCATCCTGGGTGCTGTCGCCGACGATGGCGATGCGCAACGCTTGCGGCGTCGGGCCCGGGAGCGGCGTCGGGCCCGGGAGCGGCGTCGGGGTGGGCGAGACCACCGTCGAGCCAGCAGCTTTCAGGAGCGCCGATAGATATAGCGTGTTCCCCGAGGATCCGCTTTGAGCGGCTGCCTGCAAAGGGGCGACACCAACGATGGCGATCAGCATCGATGCCAGCACGATTCGTATCAAGGAGGAACGCGTCCACCATCCCCCCGTCTGACTCAATCTGACGATTGACCTACGCTGCTGGACCTCGATCGATCCATGAACCGCCATTGTGCCTCTTTCTCGCGCTATCCCGTGGCGACCAACCTGTTGTCGATGCGCCCGATGCCGTCAATCTCACACGTGACAACATCGCCGGGCTTGAGGAATTCCGGGGGTGTACGCGCGAACCCCACACCGCTGGGTGTGCCGGTCGAAATGATATCGCCCGGCAGCAAGGTCATGCCCTTGGACAGCCACTCGATCATGGCCGGGATGTCGAAAATGAAGTCGGCCGTCGTCGACTCCTGCTTGAGCACGCCGTTGACCTTGCAGCGCAGAGTCAGCGCATGCGGATCGGGGATCTCGTCGGCCGTGACGATCCAGGGGCCCATCGGGCAGGTGTCGTCGAGGCTCTTGCCTCTGAAGAACTGGCCGCCGTGCGCGTTCTGGATGTCGCGCGCCGAGACGTCGTTGATGATCGTGTAGCCGAAGACGTGGTCGAGCGCCTGATCGCGCGAGATGTTCTTGGCACGCTTGCCGATGACGACCGCAAGTTCGACCTCCCAGTCGTACTGGGTCGTCAACGCGAAATCGAGATGCAAGTCACTGGTCGGCCCGGTGACGGCTGTGGTCGCCTTGGTGAAGATCACGGGCACTGTCGGCATGACCACTGGCAGGTTCTTGGCCCGCAGGCTCTCTGCGGCGTGCTCGGCATAGTTCATGCCCAGGCACAAGATATTGCGGCGTGGCTCCCCGATCGGCGCCAGCAGACGCAGACCGGCCAGGGCGATCGGCGGCGCGGTGTTCGCGCGGGCCCGCTCGAGCCCGGACGGTCCGAGCGCGATCAGGTCGGTCATCGACAGCCCGGGGATCGGCGTAACAGTATCGCCCTCAACACGACCGAGTTGACGCCCGCCGGCCGCCGCGTATGTGATGAAGCGCATGGTTTCTCCTTAGGTCATCTCGACGAAGAACGAATGACGAACGACGAATGCTCATTCGTCGCCGTCATTCGTCTTTCGACCTCGCATGTTACCATGCTCCATCGTGCGACGACCTTCAGCGCGGCCCATCGGCCAACCCACGCGCGGCAAGACTGCGCCAAACAGACTGCGCAAGACCGATATCTTCCTCGCGCTGGCATTTCCAGAGTTCGTCCGGCACCTGCCCGGGCTCTACATCGACCTGGGTTACGGGGCGTATCCCGTCACCTCCGTCGAAACCCTGGTCCGGCTGCGAGCGTTCAACCCGGAACTTCGGGTGGTGGGCGTTGAGATCGATCCGGAGCGGGTTGCCGCCGCCCTGCCCGACCGCCAACCCGGGCTCGACTTTCGCCTGGGCGGCTTCAACCTGCCGCTCGAGCCCGGCGAGCGCGCGGCCGTCGTGAGGGCCTTCAACGTCTTGCGGCAGTACCCGGAATCCGACGTTCCTGGGGCGCTTCAAGCGCTCGCGGAGGGCATGACCGAGCACGCCCTGCTCATCGAAGGCACTTCAAGCCCCACCGGGCAACTGATGACCTTCAACCTCTTCCAGCAACACGCCAGGCGCCTCGAGACGCTCGGGCTCGTCCTGGCTCCCAGCCTTCATCGTGATTTCGCGCCGCGGCAGTTGCAGCCCGTGCTGCCGAAGAATTACATCCACCATGCTGCGCCCGACGGCGCGATTGACGCCTTCTTTGGCACGTGGACGAAAGCCTGGTCCGCAGCACGCGCACACGGGCAGGATCTGCGCCAGGTCTTTTCGGCCTCTGCGCTGCGATTGCGCGATGCCGGCTATGCGCTTGACCCGCGCCCGGCCCTTCTGCGTCGCGGGTTCTTGTGGCTCAAATCGCCGTGGCCGCTGAGAAACGACGAATGACGAATGACGAAGGTTGAATGGCCGCCCAACCTTCGTCATTCGTCCATCGTCATTCGTCATGCATTCATTACTGCTCCAGCTTCCAGTTCTGCACGTCCCAGGTCATGGAGCCCCAGGTGCTCACAGTGTAGCCCGAGAGCCTGGAAGAGAAACCGTAGCCGTCCTGAAAAACGTATAGGTACAGTTGCGGAAGCTCGTCCTGCACCAGTTTGCCCAGTTCGCAGTAGGCCTGTTTGCGGGTGGCCTGATCGAAGGTGCCGCCGGCGGTGGCGATGAGCGTGTCGGCCTCAGGGCTCACCCAGCGGAAATAGTTGTCGCCGTCCGGGTTGTCGGGTCCGGGAATGCTTGAGGTGAGGAAGTAGGCCGCCACTTCCTGCTGCGGCTCGATCGTGAAGCTGCGATCATAGATGAGCATGTCGAAGTCGCCGGTCTTGCGCGGCGACCCGTCGCCGTAGCTGCCGAAGATGATCGAAAAGTCATAATTGACGATGTTGACTTCGATACCGACTTCCTTCCATTGCTCGACCAACCACTCTTCGGTCAACTGGAGCGGATCGTAGTTGGTATAGCCCTGCAACTCCAGGGTCATGCGCGTGCCGTCCGGGGCGTTCGGGGCACCTTGAGCGACGCGAACACCGTCTGGGCCCACGACCCAGCCGGCTTCATCGAGCAGGCGCCTGGCCTTCTCGATGTCGAAGGTCTGCTGACGGGGCAGATCGCATTCGTACCATCCATACGCAAACGGGTTCGTCGAGTGGATCACGCCCTGATCGCCGAGGACGTCGTCGACCAGCGTGTCGTAATCGACGGCATAGGCCATCGCCTGCCGCACGCGCAGATCGCCGAGGATCGGGTGTGGCTGGCCGGGGCCGGCATCACCGTCACCCGGAGCACTGAGATTGAAGTCGATGGCCAGGTTCCAGACGCCGGGCACCAACACCTGTTTGGCGACACCGGCCATGCGTAGGTCGTACGTCTCCTGATCGGCGCCGGGCCAGAGCTGCACGTGAGCGTCGCCCTGCTGCATGAGGGCCTCCTGTGCAGCTTCATCCGGGATGATGCTAAAGATGATGCGGTCGAGAGACGGCTTGCCGGCCTCGTAGTAATTCGGATTGCGGTCGAGCGTGATGCTCTCTCCGGCGCGCCATTCGCTGACAACGAACGGCCCGGCACCAACGGGTTGTGTGTTCCACTCCCAATTGAGCATGTCGCCGGGATCACCGGTGGCGTGCTTGGGGAAGATCCCGGCCGAGAACTGACCGAGGTAATCGGGATAGGGCGCCGCGTAAGTGACGACGGCCGTCAAGGCATCGGGCGTCTCGATCGACGTGATCTCGGCGAACCCACCGGTCTGCGCGAGTGCGCCACTGTCCGGGTTCGAGATCGTCTGCCAGGTGTGGACGATGTCTTCCGACGTGATCGGCTCGCCGTCGGACCACTTCAGGTCGGGCTTGAGGTGCCAGGTGACCGTCAGCAGATCCTCCGACAGCCCACCGTTGTCGGCCCCGGGGAGTTCCGTCGCAAGCGCCGGCTGGTACTGGCCATCCGGGTCGACGTAGGTCAGGCCGGTGCCGCTTGTCGCGTCGGCCACCTGGCGCACGATGGCGGCATCGCCGAGGTAGCGATTGAGCGTGGTGGGCTCTTCGGGGATGATCAACACGATCTGCCCGCCCGCTCCCGCAGGCGCTTCACCACTGGTGGGCGCCGCGGTCGGCTGATCGACACTGCCGGCGGTTGGCTGATCGGCCGGGGCTGTCGCCTGCGGCGCTGCTGGCGTTGTGCAGGCCGCCAGCAACAGGCTCAGCCCCAGGCCGACCCGCGTCAATGTGCGCTGAGTAGGGGTCATTGTCTCTCCTCCTGTGACACAGGCAACGAGGGGATCTCGTCGCCGACCTCAACCCTTGGCGCCACGGACCAGGTACGGATCCAGCCCGTCGCGCAAACCATCGCCGATGTAATTCACGGTCATCGCAGCCAGGAAGATCAGGACACCCGGGAAGATCGCGAGCCACGGCGCGCGGAAAATGTGCTGCTGCGCTTCTTCCAGGATGTTGCCCCAACTCGCCGTCGGCGGCTGGATGCCAAAGCCGAGGTAGCTCAGGCCCGACTCGGTGATGATGGCAAACGCCATCTGCAACGTGCCGTTGACCAGGATCGGCCCGAAGCAGTTCGGCAGGATATGGCCGAGGATGATCCGGGCATCGCTGGCGCCGAGCGCGCGCGCCGCCGTCACAAAGTCCCGCTCACGCAGCACGAGCACGAGACCGCGCACAAGCCGCGCCGTGTACATCCATGACAGCGCGCCGATCACGACGATCACGACCATGACACTGTTCTTGAGCTGCGGGTACGGCAGCTCGCGGAGCAAGGCACTGATCAGGATCAGCACGAAGGTCGTCGGGAATGTGAGGAACGCGTCAGTGACGCGCATCAGGATGTTGTCGACCCAGCCGCCGTAGTAGCCGCCGGCCGCGCCGATGGCGGTGCCGATCCCGAGCGTCAACAGCGTCGATAAAAGACCGACGCTAAGCGAGATCTGGCCGCCATACTGCAACCGCGCCAGCAGGTCACGCCCACGGCTGTCGGTGCCGAGCCAGTGCGCGGCCGAGGGCGCCTGAAGCTTGTCGGCCGGTGCCTGGTCGTTGGGATCGTAAGGGTTGAGCGGAGCGAGCAACGCGCCCAGGAACAGGCCGACCAGGACGACGAGCGAGATCACGGCAAGTTTGTGGCGGACAAAGCGTCGCCAGACCTGTCCGACCATACTCTCGGGCAACACCGTCGCGCTTTGCACAGGCTCGCGCTGCAGGGCGGCGTCAGTCATAGCGCACCCGTGGGTCGAGCAGACCATAGAGCAGGTCGGCCGCGAGGTTGAACGCCACGATGAGCACCGCGTTGATCATCACCACAGCCTGCAGCACCGGATAGTCACGGCCGCGGGCCGCGTCCCAGAAGAGCCGGCCCATACCGGGCCAGGAGAAGATGTTCTCCACGAACAACGCGCCGCTGAACACCGAGGGCAGATCGAGCGCCAGCATCGTCACGAGCGGCAACAATGCGTTGCGCGCGGCATGCTTGAAGAGCACGGCGCTCTCGCGCAGGCCCTTGGCGCGCCCGGTGCGGATGTAGTCTTCGTTGAGGATGTCGCGCATACTCGAGCGCAGGAAGCGCGAGTACCAGGCCACGTATCCGGCACTGAGGGCGACGGTCGGCAGGACAAGATGCCAGAGCAGGTCAGGCAGGTCGCGCTCTGCCCCGACCGTGCCCATGCCGCCCGCCGGAAACAAGGGATCGCCCGTGAACGGGTTCTTCAACCAGATGTAAAAGACCAGGATGAGGATCAGGCCGAGCCAGAACGTCGGCACCGACTGGCCCGCGAAACTCAAAGTCGTGAGGGCGTGATCGAACCACGAGTACGGCTTGCTCGCGGCCAGAATCCCGGCCGGCACCGCGAGGGCCAGCATCAGCACGAAGGCCGCACTGACCAGCAGGAACGTGGCCGGCAGCCGCTCGACGATCATGTCGGTCACCGGTCGCCGGAACTTGATCGACTCGCCCCAGTCGCCGGCCAGCGCGAAGTTCACCAGCCATTTGCCGTACTGTACGTAGATCGGGTCGTCGAGGCCGAGCCGTTCGCGCAGACGCGCCAGTTGCTCGGCGGTGACGTTGGGGTTGCGCTCGGCAGCCGCGAGCGGTCCACCGGGTGCCGCCTTGACGATGGCGAACAGCACCGCGCTGAGGATCAGCAGGATAGGGATGGCCTGCAGGGTCCGACGCAACGCGTAAGTCGGCATTGGATGGTTATCTTGACCGCGGACCGCAGACCGCCGACCGCGGCGGTTGTTGGCATGTTACGGGCGTCTTCGCCCGAAGATCTGCGGTCCGCCGTCTGCGGTCCGCGGTCATCATGAGCGGTCTCTTGCCTCTATTCCTCGAAGGCAATCTGCCCATCGACCACAGTCAGGGCCGGGCACAGGCGGCCGACCGCCGCCGGATCGTCAGTGGCCGTGCGGTGCAGATCGCCATCGAGCAGCACGAGGTCGGCCTTCATGCCGATGCGCAGCATCCCGCGCTCGTGTTCGCGGAATTCGGTGTAGGCAGCGTCGCGGGTGTAGCCGACGAGCAATTCCTCGAGCGACAACGCCTGATGCGGGTCGTCAGGCTGCCAGGGCTTGCGGGTCAGACCGGCCGCGATGCCGGCCAGTGGATTGTAGTCGGCCACTGGCCAATCGGAGCCAAGGGCGAGCCGGACACCCGCATCGGCGAGCGTGCGCCAGGCGAAGGACAGGCCCCAGCGCGAGCGCCCTGCCCGCGCCATCCACACGTCGCCGTCGCCGGGCGTCGGGGCATGCAGCGGCTGCACCGAGCCAATGGCGCCGAGCTGCTTGAATCGCGGCAGGTCGTCGGGGTGGATGACCTCGATGTGTTCGACCCGGTGGCGGCGTTCGCGCGGCGCGTTCATCGACTGAATGGCGGCGTATCCGTCGAGCGTGCGCCGCACTGCGCCGTCACCGCAGCAGTGGACGGCGATGTGCAGCCCCAGGCGATCGCACTCGGCCGCGAACTTCACGAAGTGCTCGAGCGAGAAGAGCGCGTCGCCGCAGCTCTCGAGCCGATCGGCATAGGGCTCGACCATCAGGGCCGTCCACGACTCGAGCACGCCGTCCATGAAGAACTTGGCGGCCCCGCCGCGGGCCAGGCCGTCGACCTTCGCCATCTCAGCCCCTTCCTGCAGCGCCTCAAAGGAAGTGTGCGGCTGGACGTGGAAGGGCACGTAGACGCGAAGGGTCAACTCGCCGTCGCGCTCGGCAGCGCGGTAGAGGTCGAGTTCGTCCATGTCGCCGTTCATGTTGTGGACGGCAGTCAGGCCGGCGCGGTTGAGCGCCTTGACGCCGCGCGCCAGCCAGCGGCGCTTCTCGGCCAGATCCGGCACGGGGATCAGGTCTTCAACCAGATCCATCGCGCCGGTCTCGCGTAGTTCGCCGGTCGCCACGCCGTGCTCGTCGCGCACAATCACGCTGTTGGGACCGCGCACCTCACCGCCGGTCAGGATGCCGGCCATCTCGAGCGCGCGCGTATTGGCCCAGGCGGTGTGGCCGTCGTAGGCGATCACCATCGCCGGCCGGTCGGGCGAGGCCTTGTCGAGATCGGCCCGGCCCTTGATGACATCATAGGCAGCGCCCCGCCCCTGCACCCAGGCCACGCCCGGGTTCGCGTCACCGAACTCCTGCAGAGCCGAGATCACGGCTGCGCCACTACGCAGGCCGTAGAGCTGCGCACGACTCAGATTGAGGCTGCCATAGAGAAGATGGATGTGCGAGTCGATGAAGCCTGGTGTGACGGTGTTGCCCTGGCCGTCGATGACGCGCGTGCCGCTGCCGCGCCAGCCGCGGGCGTCGTCGTTCGAGCCGACAAACGCGATCCGCTGACCGCGCACGGCCACTGCCTGAGCTTGCGGGCGCTCCGGATCCCCGGTCCAGACCCTGGCGTTCTCGATGATGAAATCAGCAGGCTCGGGCATGTTTCCTCCGGAGGACCACGGACGGCGGACCGCAGACCGCGGATGTGGGCGCCTGATGGCGCCGATGGATCGACGAAGGACGAACGACGAAGGTCGTCGCAGGCAACATTGGGACCTGTAGGCCAACCGCGGTCTGCGGTCCGCCGTCAACGGTCTATCTCAACACCACAGGTTTGAAGAACCGTTCTTGAAACTCAGTCAACACGAGCAGCTCGGCATCAGAAAATGGTCGACCGGGCGGCGCTACGACGAGCTTGTCATCGTCATCATCGAGGCGTCGGATGACGGCGATCACGTCGCCCGTGAACTCATCGACCGGCTCGAAGACCCCGACGACATAGGCGTCGAGCGGCTCGCCATCGCCTGAGACTGTGCCGGGCAGGAAGCCGTAGTTTAGCAAATATGTGAAGCCATGAGTAGGATGTCGGGACCCGAGCGGCCGATCGATCGTGACGGTGATCGTCTGGCCGATCAGCGCGCCGGGGTCGATGCGGGCCGGGTTCATGGATGCACCCTGAACGGGAGTGACCACATCGGCCGGGCGACCACGAAGCCGCCCCGGCGAGCGCTCACGCGTCTCCTCGCTCCGCGCGTTTCGCCTCGTCCCACAAGGCATCGAGCTCGGCCAGCGTCATCGAATGCAGTTCGCGGCCAGCAGCCGCCGCGCCGCGCTCGACCTCACGGAAGCGGCGCGCAAAGCGCAGGTTCGACTCGCGCAGCGCGGTTTCGGGATCGACCTTGAGCCAGCGCGCCCAGTTGACCACCGAGAACAGCAGATCGCCCATCTCGCGGCCGCGCGCATCGGCGTCGCTCTCCGCCTCGATCTCGGCGATTTCCTCGCTGACCTTGGCGCGCGGCCCTGAGATGTCGGGCCAATCGAAGCCGACCTTGGCGGCGCGCTTCTGATAGAGCTCGGCCTGGGCAAGTGCCGGCAGCCCCGGCGGGACGCTGTCGAGCAGGCCAGCCATCTCAGGCGTTTCGGCGCGCGCCTGGCGCTCCGCGGCCTTGACAGCCTCCCAGGTTGTGACGACAGCGTCAGCGCCGTCGACGACCACGTCGCCGAAGACGTGCGGGTGACGGCGAATCATCTTGGCGTTGAGCTCAGCGATGACGTCCTGCATCGTGAACTCGCCCTCGTCGATGGCGATCTGGGCATGCAGCACGATCTGCAAGAGCAGATCCCCGAACTCCTCGCGCATCTTGTCGACGTCCTCGAGGTCGAGGGCGTGCAAGGTCTCGTGGGCCTCTTCGAGCAGATAGCGTCGCAGGGTCTGATGAGTCTGCTTGCGATCCCATGGGCAGCCCTCGGGCGCGCGCAGGTGCGCGATCGTCTCCTGGAGCGCCTCGAACGACGAACGGCGTGGCAGCGGCGGCACATAGAGCGACGTGAGATGGGCGATGTGCGGGCTGCGATCGATCTCGTAGAGCTCGAGCGACTCAACCATCGCTTCGGGCGTGCCGGCGCCGTGGACGAGCTGCACGGGATGCTCGTCGGGATACTGGTTCATCAGCGTCAGCTTGACCTGGCTGGCGACGTCGGCCGAGTACACCTGCGCGACGAGGGCCGGCAGGTCGGCGTGGAAGTTGGGGTGATGCAGCGCGCCGACATCGATGCCGTCGACGATCTGCAGGCCGGGCAGCGCATCGACGCCCAGAGCGGTCAGCGTCGGCTCGATGAACGACAGCCCGGCGATGACGCGCAGCTCGAGGCCGCGTTCGACGGCGCCGGCCTGGATCAACTGCACCGTGCGCTCGGCCACCAGCGGGTGCCCGGGCACCGCGTAGACGACGCCCTCAGCCCGCGCGCCGAGCTCAAGGACGCGCTCGCTGATCGTGCCGTATACCTGAGCAAAGTCCGGCGTGGTCTCGTACACGTCATCGAAGCTGTGCACGACCACCGACTCCGGCAGCCCGGCCAACGTGGGATGGCGCGCCGTCCGCACCCACACCTCGCTGGCGGTGGTCAACGCTTCCCAGGCCGCTCGCGACAGATCGCCGGGATCGCCCGGCCCGAGCCCAACGATGGTGATGGTTCCCATGGCGTGAGTTTACCTGATGACGGAGGACGAACGACGAAT
>CAYZRP010000008.1:77287-100820 GCA_964480865.1 uncultured Anaerolineales bacterium
AACGACGAAGGACGAAGGCCCGCCGGAACCGGCGATACCTTCGTCCTTCGTCGTTCGTCCTTCGTCACGCCGCAAAGCGGCGCAACATCAACGCTTGGTGTAGGTCGGAGCCTTGCGGGCGCGCTTGAGACCAGGCTTCTTGCGTTCCTTCTCGCGGTCGTCGCGCGTCAGGAAGCCGCCTTTGCGGAGCGCCTTGCGAAGCTCAGGGTCGACCTTGAGCAGCGCGCGGGCCACGGCCAGCTTGGCCGCGCCGACCTGGCCGGTCACGCCGCCGCCCTCGACCTTGATGCTGACGTCGTACTTGTCAGCCAGGCCGGCGGTCGTCAGCGGGCCAACCACGGCGTCGAGGTCGCCCATGCGCGGGAAATAGTCGGCGCCGGTGCGGGCGTTGCACGTGACAGTGCCACCGCCGCTGCTCAGACGCGCGCGCGCCGAGCTGCTCTTCCGTCGGCCGATACCTTCGTAGTATTGAGTCGCCATAGTCCTCGTCGTTCCTTGTCGTCGCTGCTAGCTCAGGCGGCCTTCGGCTGCTGGGCCTGGTGCGGGTGCTCAGGGCCTGCGTAGACCTTGAGCTTCTTGATCAGCTGCCGGCCGAGCCGGTTGTGCGGCAGCATGCCCTTGACGGCGTGGGTGACCACGCGATCGGGATGCTTGGCCAGTTGATCGCGCAGAGTGGTGATGCGCAGGCCGCCCGGAAAGCCGGAGTAGTCGTAGTACTCCTTCTCTTCCATCTTGCCGCCGGTCACCGTGATCTTCTCGGCGTTGATCACGACGACGAAGTCGCCGGTATCGAGGCCGGGCTGGAAAGTCGGCTTGTGCTTGCCGCGCAGCAGCTGAGCGATCTGGGTCGACAGGCGGCCAAGGTTCTGGTTCGCGGCATCGACCACGATCCACTCGCGCTGCACATCCTTCTGCTTCAGTACAAACGTCTTGTTCACTCTCACCACTCCCGGGCTCTCTCCGGCCTGACGCCTCGCTAGCCCCGCTTTGCTTTGTCGTCACGGCCGCCTGTAGGGGCGACCCTTGTGGTCACCCGGCCCGCCGCGTCCTAGAACAGCACCTCATCCAAACACAGCCCGCGCGCCGGTGCGATCGGCGGACACTGGCTTCGATCACGCGCCTCGATCAGCTCGCTGAACCGCTCGACGGTCAGCGCGCCGCTCCCCACCCGCACCAGAGCGCCCACCAGGCTCCGCACCATGCGGAACAAGAAGGCGTCGGCCCGGACGTGGAAGCTCCACGCATCGCCGCTCGCGATCCACTCGGCCCGACTGATCGTCCGCACCGTGTTCGTCCCCTCGTCGGGGTCGGTGCCGAACGTCGCAAAGTCGTGCCGGCCGAGCAGGCCTCGACAGGCTGCGGCCAACGCCGCCGCGTCGAGGGCCTCCATCACATGCCACGCGTACCGATCGCGCAGAGCCGCCCGTTGCGGCCCCTGGTACACGCTGTAAACGTACGCCCGCGCTTTGGCCCGATAGCGCGGATGAAACTCCGCGTCTGCCTCCGCCGCCCCTCGCACCGACACGTCGGGCGGAAGTTGGGCGTTCAGCGCTCGGACCAGCGCTTCCGGAGTGTGCCGCCAGTCGTGATCGAAAGCGATCACCTGACCGCGCGCGTGCACCCCGCTGTCGGTGCGGCCCGCCGCCAGAAGCGACGTCCCGCGCCACCCGATCCGGCTCAGGGCCCCTTCGACCTCGCCCTGCACCGTTCGGTGCCCGGGCGCCTGCCGTTGAAATCCCTCGAACTCGGTGCCGTCGTATTCGACGGTGGCCCGATATCGCATGGCCCCGTCCTCGAGCGGCCTTACTCCTCGACGAACTCGATCACGGCCATCGCGGCGGCATCGCCCTTGCGCGGCCCGAGCTTCAGGATGCGCGTGTACCCGCCGGCGCGCTTGGCGTAGCGGGGCGCGATCGTGTCGAACAGCTTCTTGACGACGTCGTTGCCAGTGACCTTGGCCGCGGCAATCTGGCGCGCATTCGCGACGTTCAGCTTGCCCTCTTTGCCTTCCGCCTCGCCGGCCTTCAGGCCGCGCTTCGCGGTGGTCACCAGCTTCTCGACCTCGCTGCGGATGAACTTGGCCTTCGCCTCGGTCGTCTCGATCCGCTCGTGCGTGATCAGCTGCGAGATCATCGTCTTGCGCAGCCCATTGCGCTGCGCCGTGTTCCGGCCAAGTTTCAGGCCGGCGACTCCGTGCCTCATGATGCGTTCTCCAACTCGGGCGTAGCGGTCGTCGCCGCCGCACCCGGATCCTGATCCTTCAAGTAGCCCTTCTCGCGCAGCTTGACCCGCAGCTCGTCCAGGCTCTTGTCGCCGAAGTTGCGGATGGCCAACATGGCTTCTTCGCCCTTGTTGAGCATATCCAGCACTTCGCCGACGGTCGTGATGCCGGTGCGCTTGAGCGAGTTGAACACGCGCACCGAAAGATCGAGGTTCTCGATCGGCATCTCGTAGATCTCGCTCGACATCCGCGGGGCCTCTTCGGCCGGCGCGGCGGGGGCGAGGCTTTCCTCGGTGACGCCTGCGACGAGACGCAGATGCGCCATCAGCATCTGGGCCGAGGTCTTCAGGGCCGTCTCCGGCCGGATCGTGCCGTCCGTCCAGATCTCGATCACGAGCTTGTCGTAGTTCGTGTTCTGGCCGACGCGCGCGCGCTGGACCTCAAAGGCCACGCGCTTGATCGGGCTGAAGATCGCGTCCACCGGCACTTCGCCGATGGGCAGCCGACCGCGCTCGTCCGACGGCGAGTAGCCGCGGCCGCGCTGGACGGTCATCTCGATTTCGAGGCGGGCCTTGTCGTTGTCGGCCGTGAAGAGATAGAGATCGGGGTTGACGATCTCGACCTCGGCCGGCGCGACGATGTCGGCCGCCGTGACCTGGCCCTCACCCTGGACGTCGAGGCGCAACCGCGCCGTCTCGCCCTGGTGAAGCACCAGCCGCAGCTGCTTGACCTGCAGCAGCAGCTGGGTCATATCTTCTTTGACGCCCGGGATGTCCGAGAACTCGTGGGGCACGTCCGAAACGCGCACCGAGGTCACGGAGGCTCCCTCGAGTGACGACAGCAGCACACGGCGCAGCGCATTGCCGAGCGTGGTGCCATAGCCGCTCTCGAGCGGGCTGACGATGAACTTCCCGTAGTTCCGCGAGATGCTATCGCCTTCGATCTTCGGCAACACCATATTGCCAATGACGCTCATATCGGTATCCTCTCTCTGCGGGCCGACCGAGGCCGGCCCGCCTCACAGCGACTAGCGCGAGTAGTACTCGACGATCAGCTGCTCGTTGAGGTTAGCGTCGATGTCTTCGCGGAGCGGCATCTTGGCGACCTGACCGGAAAGCGTGTTCCAGTTTCGGTTCAACCAGGCTGGCGCCGCGCGGCCTTCGTCCATGGCCTTGAGCTCGCGGAAATATGTCCGCCCCGAGGCGATCGCGCGCACCTCGACGACATCGCCGACCTTCAGGATCGACGACGGGGCCTTGTTGCGGCGGCCGTTCACATTGATATGGCCGTGGGCCACCAGCTGACGCGCCTGCGCGCGGCTGGAGGCGTAGCCGAGGCGATAGACCACATTATCCAGACGGCGCTCGAGGATCTGCAGGAGCGCGACGCCGGTGACGCCGCGGCTCTTCAGAGCTTCCTGGTAATAGCGCCGGAACTGGCTCTCGAGCACGCCGTACACACGGCGCGCCTTCTGCTTCTCGCGCAACTGCTGCAAGAAGTCCGACGAGCGATTGCGCTTGAACTGCGCGTCACGCCCGTGCTGACCGGGCGCGAAATCGCGCCGGTTGTCCTGCTTCTCGAAGGGGCACTTCACCGACAGGCAGCGCGCACCCTTGAGGTAGAGCTTCTCGCCCTCGCGCCGGCACAGCCGGCAAACCGGGCCCGTATACTTCGCCATGCGTTCTCGTCCTTCCGAAATTCGCTGATCAGTCTGAGCTCACGATTCGCGTGAAACGCCCCTTACATGCGGCGGCGCTTGGGCGGTCGACAGCCATTGTGCGGGATCGGCGTGATGTCCGTGATCGAGCGCACGCGCATGCCAGCGCTCTGGATCGCGCGGATCGCGCTCTCACGGCCGGGGCCAGGGCCCTTGATGAACAGATCGCACTCGTTCATGCCCATGTTGACCGCAGACTGAGCCGCCTGTTGCGCAGCCACGCGGGCGGCGTAAGGCGTGCTCTTGCGGGAGCCCTTGAAGCCAGCGGTGCCGGCCGAGCCCCAGCAAACGGTCTGACCCTGCTGGTCGGTGAAGGTGATGATCGTGTTGTTGAACGACGCAAAAACGTGACCCTGCCCGTGAGCCGGGACGTTGCGTTTGCTCGACGTGCGCCGAGCGGCCTTGACTGGACGTGCCATGTTGCCTCTTGCGAACCGTGAACCGTTCGTTCCCTCGTAGGGCGGCGGCGCTGCTCAGCCGTGGGTCGGAAGGAAGGTGACCCTAACAGCGTCGCCGTCTTGCGAGGCTTCCACTGCGGGGCTAGGCCCCGCAGACTCTTACTTCTTCTTCGCGCCGCGGCGGCGACCACGACCGGCCACCGTCTTCTTCGCGCCCTTGCGGGTGCGCGAATTCGTGCGCGTGCGCTGGCCGCGCGCCGGCAGGTTGCGGCGATGCCGCAGACCGCGGTAGCAGCCGATTTCGATCAGGCGCTTGATGCTGAGCTGCAGCTCGCGGCGCAGGTCGCCTTCCAGCACATAGTGCTGGCCGATGAAGTCGCGGATGGCCTGCTGCTCGGCCTCGGTCAAATCCTTGACACGCGTGTCAGGGCTGACGTTGGTCGCCTTGAGAATGTCTTGCGAGCTCTTCAGCCCGATGCCGAAGAGGTAGGTCAGCCCATATTCGACGCGCTTGTCGCGCGGCAGGTCGACACCTTCGATACGCATGCTTGGTCGCTCTCCCTGAACCCCCGATGCACCTGGCCTCGGGCCATCACCCGACCCGCTCGTCGCGAGCCGGCTTCTTCAACTCAACCCTGGCGCTGCTTGTGCGTCGGGTCGCTGCAGATGACGTAAACGCGCCCGCGCCGGCGAACGATCTTGCACTTGGCACAGCGCTTGCGAATTGATGCTTGCACTTTCATCACAAAACTCCCTCAATACTCGCGCCGCCACGGCGCAAACGGTGATTATACATCACCTTAATGTTTTCTGTCCAGCCGCCCTGAGATCCAGGACCCGCGCGATCTGCGGTCCGCCGTCAGCGGTCCGCGGTCAGCGTGAGGATCTCCGCCTCGCCGTCCGTGATCGCCACGGTGTGCTCGAAATGAGCCGTCCAGGCGCCTGAGACGGTTCGAACGGTCCAACCGTCAGCCGCCTCCTCCAGGTCGGGATCCCCGGCGATGACCATCGGCTCGATCGCGATGGTCATGCCAGCCCGAAGCGCCAGGCCGGTGCCCGCTCGCCCCCGATTAGGGACGTCGGGCGCCTCGTGGAGCTCGCGCCCCACCCCGTGGCCTTCGTACTCACGGGCCAGAAAGAGCCCATGCCCGCCTTCGACATAACCCTGGATCGCAGCTGCGATGTCGCCCATCCGGTTCCCCGAACGGGCCTGCGCAATCCCGCGCGCCAGTGCGCTCTCGGTCACCTCGAGCAGCCAGCGAGCCCGGTCATCGATCGCGCCGACCCCGACCGTGATCGCGCTGTCGGCGACGTACCCTTCGTAGCGCACGCCGCAATCCAGTTTGACCAGGTCGCCGGCCCGCAGAGCGCGTTTGCCCGGCATGCCGTGGATCAGCTCTTCGTTGACCGAGATCGTGGTCGCATACGGATACGGCACCGGCCCGGGCACGCCCTTGAAGGCGGGCTGGCCCTTGTGCTGGGCGATCACGCGTTCGGCGATTTTGTTAAGGGCCGCCGTGGTGATCCCGGGCTTGATGGCGGTCGCCATCTCGGCCAGGGCCAGGGCGTTGATGCGACCCGCTTGCCGCATCAGTTCGATCTCACGCGCGCTCTTCAGACTGACAGCCATCCGCTCAGCCTGACTTCGCTCGCGTTCGGATCGCGTCGTGGATCTGCTCGGTCACGTCAGCCACCGATCGTTCGCCTTCGATCTCGGCCAACAGCCCGCGTCGTCGATAGTAATCTTCGAGCACGAACGTCTGGCTCAGGAAGACCTTGATCCGCTTGGCCAGCACCTCGGGCTGATCGTCGGCCCGGCCGCTGGTCAGCGCCCGGTTGGCGACCCGCTCGAGCAGCGTGGACTCGCGCACCTTCAACGACAACACCACATCCACTTTTCCGCCGTACTCAGCCAGCAGACCGTCAAGTGCGTCGGCCTGCGGGATGGTCCGCGGAAACCCGTCGAGCACCGCGCCGTTCGCGGCGTCAGCTTCGTGCAACCTGCCCCGGACCATATCGACGGTCACATCATCCGGAACCAGCTCTCCCCGATCCATGTACCCTTTCGCCAACTGACCGAGCGGCGTGTTCTCGCTCAGGTGGTGACGGAACAGGTCCCCAGATGCCACATGTGGGATACCATACTCCGCCTTGAGAATGGCCGATTGTGTCCCCTTGCCTGCTCCTGGAGCTCCAAATAGCAGGATGTAGGTCGGCATACCTCCCCCCACCAGCACCGGTCAGAGACCCGCCGGACGCGGGCCGCTGCCGTTACTTGACCAACAACGTGTCCGAGTACCCGCGCAGCTTCAGCTCGGCGTCGAGCCCCGCGAAGGTATCGCGGACCACGCCCACGACGATCAGCAGGCCTGTGCTCAAAATCGAGAGCTGGCCCGCGATCGGGATCAGGTTTGTGAACTGGATGATGAACGGCAGAACCGCCACAAAACCCAGGAACAGCGCCCCCACAAGCGTGATGCGCGAGAGCACCTTGTTCAGATACTTCTGCGTGGGCGCGCCCTTTGTGATACCCGGGATCTGCGCACCCTGGCGCTTGAGCGCCTCGCCGTAGTTCTGCTGCTCGAAGAGCACTGTGGTGTAGAAGAACGTGAATAGCACCACCATCAGGAAGAACGTCAGCACGTACCAGGGGCTCTGCGCGCCGAAGAAGTCACCGATCGCGGCCGCCGTCTGCGCCACCCAGGGCGTCTGCGAGTTCCGGAAGAAACCCGCGATGATCGCCGGGAAGGTCAGGATCGACTGCGCGAAGATGATCGGGATCATGCCCGCCATGTTGACCTGGAGCGGCAGCGAGCCGCGCACCGGCATGCTCTGCCGATTGCCGACGCGGCGCCCCGGGTACATCACCGGCACGTTGCGCCGTCCCTGCTGCACGAACACGATCGCCAGGACCATGAGCGTGATCAGGATCACGAAGATCACGATCGATTGGATGCGCGTCTGCTCGTCGCTCAACATCGAAGCGATGTTGAACGGCACGCGCGAGACGATGCCGGCGAAGATGATCAATGACAGGCCTTGCTTGCGCAGGCCATACTCGGAGATCAACTCACCCAGCCAGATCGCGAACATCGTGCCGCCGGTCATGGCGATGATCATCGTGATCGTCGGCAGGTTCCAGCCGATGGTGAAGGTCAGCGGGCTTGTTCCCGCGCTGAACTGGCTGAGGATGATGTTGATCTGGCCGAAGCCATTGAGGGCCGCCATCGGCACCGCGAGGTAGTACGTCCAGCGCTCCTGCGTTTCGCGGTAGCGGGTCGGATCTTCTTCCTGCATTTGCTGCATGCGCGGGATGATCGGCGTGAGCAGTTGCAGGATGATCTGGGCCGTGATGTACGGGTATACGCCCATGGCCAGCACCGAGAGGTTCGACACGGTGCCGCCTGAGAGCAGGTCGAGCAGGCCGACCAGGTTGCCACCCACACCCTGCCCCTGGTTGAGCAGGTTCGACACGGCATCGGCGTTGATGCCGGGCAGCGGGATGTGCGCAGCCAGTCGGTAGACCACCAGCAGCGCGATCGTGATCAGGATCCGATTGCGCAGATCCTCAGCCGACCACACGTGCCGGAGGAAGTTCATGACTCGATCCATCAGTCACTCCCTACACTGAATGATGAGCGTTCCGGGGAGTAGCCACTCGCCTGGTCCCCGGAGCACCCCATCACGCAATGATTTCCACTTTGCCGCCGGCTTTGGCGACCTTCTCGATCGCGCCCTTGCTGGCGCGATGGACCTGGACCGTCACGGGCGAGCTGATCTCGCCGTAGCCCAGCAGCACGATCGGCTGCTCGAGGTTGCTGATCAGCCCGGCAGCGAACAACTGCTCAGGCGACACCGCTTCGGCGCCGAGGTTCTGAAGATCGCGAACGTTGATCTCCTGGAACTCGACCCGGAACAGGTTGATGAAGCCGCGCTTGAACGGAAGGCTGCGGTAGAACGGCAGGTTGCCGCCCTGGCGATACAGCTTGCCGCCGCCGCCGCGTCGGGCGCCATAGCCCTTGGTGCCGCGGCCGGCCGTCTTGCCCTGGCCGGCGGAGATCCCGCGGCCTACACGGCGCTTGCGATGGGTCGCGCCCACATTCGGGGCGATCTCATGTGCTTTCATGGTCGGCCTCCTACGCCGCCTCCACCTTCACCAGGTGGGCGACCTTGTAGAGCATGCCCCGCAGTTGCGGCGTGTCGGCCTGCTCGACCGTCTGACGAATGCGCCGCAGACCGAGCGCGCGGATCGTGCCCTTGTGGCGCGGATCCAGCCCGATGGTGCTGCGCAGCAGCGTGATCTTGATCGTCTTCGCGGAAGCTTGCTTAGCCATTGCGCTTCTCCCGCAGGAAGAACGGAGTCACCGAGCGCAGGCTGCGGCCGCGCTCGCGGGCTTCCTGGCGCGGATCCTTGAGATCGCCCAGGGCCTGAAGCGTGGCGTAGATGACGTTGAGGGTGTTGGCGCTGCCCTGGCTCTTGGTCAGGATGTCGCGCACACCGGCGGCCTCGAGCACGGCGCGCACGCCGCCGCCCGCGATGACGCCCGTGCCGGGCGACGCCGGCTTGAGCAGCACCTTGGCGCCGCCGAACTTCGACGTGATCTCGTGCGGGATGGTCGTCCCGGCCAGTGTCACGGCCTTGAGCTGCTTGCGCGCGCGCTCGGTCGCCTTGCGGATCGCATCCGGCACGGTGCGGCTCTTGCCGATGCCGATGCCGACGCGGCCCTTGTTATCACCGGCGACGACGGTCACGCGAAACGCGAACCGGCGGCCGCCCTGGATGACTTTCGCGACGCGGGCGATGTCGACGACGCGCTCGTCGAGCTCTTCCTTGTTCTCATCAACGCGCGGCTCGCCACGGCGATTGTCACGATTGCCGCCGCCACCCCCGCGCTGGGGCCCACGCTGCTGTCGTTGTTGTGGCATTTAGAACTCCAATCCGCCCTCGCGGGCGCCATCGGCCACGGCCTTGACGCGCCCGTGATACTTGTACCCACCGCGATCGAAGATCACGGCCTTGATGCCGGCAGCCAGAGCGCGCTTGGCCACCGCGATGCCGACCAGCTTGGCTTTCTCGCTCTTCTTCTTGCCCGTCATCTCGCCCTTGAGATCGGCGTCCAGCGTCGATGCCGACACAAGCGTGCGGCCCTGGCTGTCGTCGATCACCTGGACGTAGATGTGGCTCAAGCTGCGGAAGACGTTCAGGCGCGGCCGACTCTCGGTGCCCGCGACCTTGGCGCGCACACGCTTGTGACGGCGCGCCCGGGATGCAATCCGACTCACATTCGCCATTGCTCATCCACTCCTTCGGCGGCGCATCGACCGGCCAAAGCCGATCTCTGGGCGATCGCGTTGCGGCGACCACCCTGCGCCCTCCGGGTTGAGATCGGTTACCCGACCTTGCCGGCCTTACCGGCCTTGCGGCGAACAATCTCGCCGACGTAGCGCAGACCCTTGCCCTTGTAGGGCTCAGGCGGGCGCCAGGCGCGGATGTTGGCCGCCACCTGACCGACCTGCTCGCGGTCGCTGCCCGTGATCGTGATCACGCGCGTCTTCTCCTCGACGGCGAAGCTGATGCCCGCCGGCGGTTCGACCTCGACCGGGTGCGAGAAGCCGAGCGCCATGACCAGCTTCTTGCCCTTCATCTCGGCGCGGTAGCCCACGCCTTCGACCTGCAGGGCCTTCGAAAAGCCCGTGCTCACGCCCTGGACCATGTTGTTCAACACAGCCCGGGTCGTGCCGTGCAGGGCCTTGATCTGGCGTTCTTCCGACGGGCGAACACAATGCACCTCGCCGTCCTTCTGCTCGATCGTGATGACCGGCGAGAACGTGCGGGACAGTTCGCCCTTCGGGCCCTTGACCTTGACCTCGTTGCCCTTGATGTCGATCGTGACGCCCTTCGGCAGCACGATCACCTTCTTGCCAATACGGGACATGTCCGTGCCTCCCTTACCAAACCTTGCACAGGACCTCGCCGCCGACGCCCAACTTGCGCGCCTTGGCGCCCGTCATCACGCCCTTCGGCGTTGACAGGATTGCGATGCCCATGCCCGAGAGCACCCACGGGATGTCCTTGCGGCCCGAATAAATCCGCCGGCCCGGCTTGGACACGCGCTCGATGCCCGAGATGACGGGCTTCTTGGCGCGGCGCTCGCCCACGTACTTCAGGCTCACACGAAGCGTCGGCTGCACGCTGTCCTCGGCGGAAAGCGTGGCGAAGTCTTCGATGAAGCCTTCTTCTTTCAAAATCTGGGCAATGGCCAGCTTCAGCCGGCTATTCGGCAATGAAACACTCGCGTGTCCGGCCATCAGCCCGTTGCGGATGCGCGTCAGCATGTCCGCGATAGGATCGCTCTGCATGTCGTCAGACCTCCTGCTGCTTCAAACTCACCACGACGACTTGACCACGCCCGGGATTTGCCCGGCCAAGGCCAGCTCGCGGAAGCAGATGCGGCACAACTTGAAGCGGCGGATGTAACCGCGCGGGCGTCCACAGCGGGCACAGCGGTTGCGCACTCGCACCGCGTACTTGCGCCGCGTTTCTCGAACGATGATGCTTGTCTTCGCCATGCCTTACGCGCCTTTCTTCCGGAACGGCATGCCCAGGATCGCCAGCAGCCGCCGCCCGTGTTCGTCGGTCTTCGCCGTCGTCACGACCGTGATCTCCATGCCGCGCAGCTTGTCGATCTTGTCGTACTCGATCTCCGGGAAGACGAGCTGCTCGCGCAGGCCCAGCGTGTAGTTCCCGCGCCCGTCGAAGCTGTCGCCCGGGATGCCGCGGAAGTCACGCACGCGCGGCAGAGCGACGTTCATCAGGCGGTCGAGGAACGACCACATGCGCTCGCCGCGCAGGGTCACCTTGACGCCGATCGCCTTGCCTTCGCGCAGCTTGAAGTTCGAGATCGACTTGCGCGCCTTGGTCACCACCGGCTTCTGCCCGACGATGGTCGTCAGGTCGTTGACCGCCGCGTCGACCGCTTTGTTGTCGGTCAACGTCTCGGAGCCCACGCCGATATTGACAACCACCTTCGTGACCTTCGGCACCTCCATCACGTTGGAGAAGCTGAACTCCTTGCGGAGCGCCGGCACGATTTCTTTGTTGTAGCGTTCTTGCAGATGATGCATGTCCGCCCCGCTCCTTACTTATCCAGCGTCTCGCCGCTGGCGCGGGCCACACGGACCGTCTTACCGTCGACGACCTTGAAGCCCACGCGCGTCGGCTTGCCGGACTTGGGATCAACCAGCATGACGTTCGCCAGCGGGATCGGCGCGTCGAACTCGATGATCTGCGGCTGACCGGCCGGGCCCTGAGCGCCCGGCTGCGGCTTCTTGTGCTTCTTGCGCACGTTCAAACCCGACACCACGACGAGGCCCTTCTTCGGGTCCACGCTGATCACCTCGCCGCGCTTGCCCTGGTCGTTCCGGCCCTTCAGCCGGTTCTTCAGGCCCGAGATCACCTCGACGGTGTCGCCCTTGCGGATCTTTTGCTTCGCCATGACTGACCTCACAGCACTTCCGGCGCCAGCGACGCGATTTTCAGGAAGCCCTTTTCGCGTAGCTCGCGCGCCACCGGTCCGAAGATGCGGGTCCCCTTCGGGTTCTCGCCATCTTCGTCCAGGATCACGGCCGCGTTGTCGTCGAAGCGGATGTACGAGCCATCTTCGCGCTTGTACTCTTTCGCGGTCCGCACAATCACGGCCTTGACGACCGCGCTCTTCTTCACGGAGCCGACCGGCGTGGCTTCTTTGACGGTCGCCACCACCACGTCGCCAATATGGCCATAGCGTCGCTTCGAACCGCCCATGACGCGGATCACCAGCAGCTCGCGAGCGCCGGTGTTGTCGGCGACCACCAGGCGGGATTCCTGCTGGATCATGCCGACTCTCCTTCAGGCGCGAGCTCGCTGACCTGGATGCCGCGGTTCAGAACCGACTCAACGGCCCAGCGCTTGCGCGCACTGATCGGGCGGCTCTCCACGATCTGGACGATGTCGCCGGGCTTGCAGCCCTGCTCGTCGTGCGCCAGGTACTTGGTCGTGCGATGCACAACCTTGCCGTACAGGGCGTGCCGCATGCTGTTCTCGATCTCGACGGTCACGGTCTTGGTCATCTTGTTGCTGACCACTTTGCCAATCAATCGCCGGCGGGCCATCTTATTTCTCCTTCTTCGCCGCCAACTCGGCCGCGATCTCACGCTCACGCAGGATGGTCGACACCCGCGCGATCTCGCGCCGCGTTGCCTTCAAGCGGCTGGAGTCCTTCTGCTGCCCGGAATAGAGCTTAAACCGGAGGTTGAAGAGCTCATGGCGCAGGTCATCGAGCTTGCTCCGCAGCTCCTCGGTTTGAAGTCCACGTACTTCCTTGGCGTCCATCGATCAACCTCCCGCCGTCACGATCTCGTCGTTCACCAGCATCTTCGTCTTGATCGGCAGCTTGTGCGACGCGAGCCGGATCGCCTCACGGGCGATTTCCTCGGGCAGACCGGCCACCTCGAAGATGATGCGCCCCGGCTTGATCACGGCCACCCAGTGGTCGACCGCGCCCTTGCCGGTGCCCATGCGCGTCTCCGCCGCCCGGTGCGTCACCGGCTTGTCGGGGAAGATGCGCACCCAAACCTTGCCGCGGCGCTTCATGTAGCGCACCAGGGCGCGGCGGGCTGCTTCGATCTGGCGCTGCGTCAGCCAGCACGGCTCGAGAGCCTGCAGGCCGAACTCACCGAACGCCATCGTGACGCCCCGGGTCTCATGGCCGGTCATCCGGCCGCGTTGCTGCTTGCGCCACTTGACGCGCTTTGGCAGTAGCATTGCTCACCAGTCTCCTAGTCCGCTCGTTGGCTTGTCATCTGGTCGTTTGTGGTCGCAAGGACCAGCCGACCAGCCGACCAACCGACCAGCCGACTACTCACTAACGTATACGCCTTCTTCAGTCGGCGCCGCGACCTCGGCCTGCTCGGGCATCTTCTCGCCCTTGTAGATCCAGACCTTGATGCCGATGCGACCGAAGGTGGTCAGGGCCTCGCCGCGGGCGAAGTCGATGTCGGCGCGCAGCGTCTGCAGCGGCACACGACCTTCGCGCTGCAGCTCGCGGCGGCTCATCTCGGCGCCGTTCAGACGGCCCGAGCACACGATCTTGATGCCCTGCGCGCCCTGGCGCATCGCCTGCTGCACGGCGCGCTTCATCGCGCGGCTCTGGCTGATGCGGCGCTGGATCTGGTCAGCGATGTTGTCGGCGACCAGCTTGGCCTCCAGATCGGGCTGCGTGATCTCTTCAACCTCGAGCTTGACCTTGGTGCCGGTCAGTTGCTCGAGCTTCTGGCGCAGCACTTTGACCGCCGCGCCCTTGCGCCCGATGAGGATGCCAGGCTTGGCGGTGTAGACCGACACCGTCACGTTCGACGGCGAGCGGTCGATCTCGATGTGCGAGACGGCCGCCTTGGGCGCCTCGGTGAAGATCAGCTTGCGGATCGCCAGGTCCTGCTGAAGGTTCTGAGCGTACTTGCCCTTCGGCGCGAACCAATGCGACTGCCAGTCCTTGATGATGCCGAGGCGGTATCCGACGGGATGGACTTTACGACCCATGCGTGTTGCTCCCTCGCCGGCCTCAGGCCGACTTCTCCGAAACGACGATGGTGATGTGCGACGACCGGCGCAGCAACGGCTTGAAGCGGCCGCGCGCGCCAAACCGGCGCCACTTGCGGGTCGGCGCCTCGTCGACGAACGCTTCGCTGATCACCAGGTCGCCCCGGTTCAGGTTGGCGTTCTCTTCGGCGTTGGCGATCGCCGCACGCACCACCTTGTACACGGCCTGGGCCGCGTTCTTCGGCGTGTATTTCAGGATATTGAGGGCGTCGTCGGCCTTCTTGCCGCGCACCAGGTCCACCACAAGGCGGGCCTTCTGCGCGCTGATGCCAACGTAGTTCGCCACGGCTCGGGCTTGCTGGCTCATGCCTTGGCTCCTTCAGGCGCCTTGTCTTCCTTGGAGACGTGCCCGCGGAAGGTGCGCGTCGGCGCAAACTCGCCGAGCTTGTGGCCGACCATGTTTTCGGTCACGTAGATCGGCACATGCCGCCGTCCATCATGCACGGCGATCGTGTGGCCGACCATCTGCGGGAAGATCGTGCTCGCGCGGCTCCACGTCCGCACCACCTTCTTCTCGCCCTTCGTGTTCATGGTCTCAATCCGCTTCAGCAGCTTCGGCTGAACGAAAGGACCCTTTTTGAGTGATCGCGACATAGTTCAATCCCTATCCTGTGACCCGCTATCGGGCACCCGTTACCGGACGCCGCTCACGGACGCTCACCCTCAACGCTTCTTCCCGCGACGCTTGACGATGAACCGCGTCGACTGCTTGTTGCGGCGCGTCTTGTAGCCGCGGGTCGGCTTGCCCCACGGGCTGCGCGGCCCAGGCTTGCCCACCGGCTGCCGGCCTTCGCCGCCGCCATGTGGGTGGTCGCGCGGGGACATCGCCGTACCGCGCACCGTCGGGCGGATGCCCATGTGGCGTTTGCGGCCGGCCTTGCCCAGCTTGACGTTGCTGTGGTCGAGATTGCCGACGATGCCGATCGTCGCCAGGCACTCCTGCCGAATCAGGCGCACTTCGCCCGAGGGCAAACGCACCTGGGCGTAGTCGCCTTCTTTGCCAAGCAACTGGGCCGACATGCCCGCCGAGCGAGCGATCTGGCCACCCTTGCCGGGCTGCATCTCGATGTTGTGGATCAGCGTGCCGACCGGGATTTGCGAGATCGGCAGCGTGTTGCCGGCGCGGATGTCGGCTTCCTTGCGGGAAGCGATGATCGTGTCGCCGACCTTGAGCTCGAGCGGAGCGATGATGTAGCGCTTCTCGCCATCTGCGTAGTTCAGCAGCGCGATGCGCGCCGTCCGGTTCGGGTCGTACTCGATTGCCGCGACCTTGGCCGGGATCTCGTACTTGTTGCGCTTGAAGTCGATCACACGGTAGTGACGCTTCTCGCCACCGCCACGATGACGGATGCTGACCGTGCCGTTGAAGTCGCGGCCGTTGATCTTGCGCTTGCGGCGCAGCAGACTCTTCTCCGGCGTCGACTTGGTGATCTCTTCGAACGTCGGGCTGGTCATGCCGCGCCGGCCCGGCGACGTGGGTTTGTAGACTTTGACGGCCATTATCCTTGCACCCCTCCGAAGCCGAGCGTGTCGATCGACTGATCGGCGCGGATGGTCACCATCGCCTTCTTGTAAGCGGTCTTGCGGACCACCACCCGGCGGGTCTTCCCGCGACGGCCACGCTTGGCCGGCGACACGACCACGTTGACCTTGACCACGTCGACGTCAAAGAGCGTCTCGACAGCTTCTTTGATCTGAGCCTTTGTGGACTCCGACGCGACTTCGAATACGTAAGTATGCAGCTTGACGCCCTGGAAGCGGCTCTTCTCGGTCTCAATCGGCCGCCGCAGGACCTCGTAAAGGTTCGCCATGACGACCGCTCCTTAGCCGAGGTAGCTCGCCAGAACGTCGAGGGCCGCGACCGGCAGCACGACAGTGTCGGCGCCGAGCAGATCTCGAACGTTCAGGTAATTCGCGCGCAGGTACTTGGCCGAAGCCAGGTTGCGCACCGACTTTTCAATGGTCTCGTTGGCCGCGGGCAGCAGCACGAGCGCCTTCTTCTTCGCGCCACAGAGCACCGTCAGCGCCTGCGCGATCGCCTTCGTCTTGGGCGCTTCGAAGCTCAGGGCATCGACAACGACCACGGCCGAAGCGGCCGCCTTGGCCGACAGGGCCGAGCGCAGCGCCGCGCGGCGCATCTGCTTGGGCATCGACACGCTGTAATCGCGGGGCTTCGGCGTGTGCGCCTTGCCGCCACGGTTGAACACGGGCGAGCGAGTCGAGCCCTGACGAGCGCGGCCGGTGCCCTTCTGCTTCCACGGCTTCTTGCCACCGCCGGCGACTTCGCCGCGGGTCTTGGTGCTGTGCGTGCCCTGGCGCGCGTTCGCCTGCTGGCGGACCAGCGCCTGGTGCATCAGATCGGGCCGCACCGGTGCCTCGAAGATCTCGGCCGGGAGCTCGATCGTGTCGACGGTTTCGCCCTTGAGGTTCTTGACTTCGACTTTCATGGTTACTTAGCCCCCTTCGCCTTGACCGAGGGCTTGATCACCACAACAGTGCCGGAGCCGCCGGGCACGCTGCCCGCCACACCGAGCAGATTGCGCTCGGCGTCGACGTACGCGACCTTGATGTTCACGCTGGTCACGCGGTCCTGGCCCATGTGGCCGGGCATGCGCTTGCCCTTGCGCAGACGACCCGGCGTGGTGTTCGCGGAGCTGGCGCCCGGCGCGCGCGTGCGGTCAGAGGCGCCGTGGGTCTTGTCCTGGCGGCTGAAGTTGTGACGCTTGATGCCGCCCTGGAAGCCCTTGCCTTTGGAGATGCCCACGATGTCGACGGCCTCACCCACGGCGAAGCTCTCAACCGTGACTTTGTCGCCTTCTTTGACGTCGGGGGTTTCGATGCGGAATTCTTTGAGGTACTTCAGCGGAGGCAGGTTCATGCCATTCCGCTTGAGGTGGCCCTTCTGGCCGTTCGTGAGGCGCGTGGGGTGCACCTCTTCAAACCCAAGCTGCACTGCCGAGTACTGATCTTTCTCGGGCGTGCGCACCTGGGTGACAAAACACGGCCCAGCCTCGATCAGCGTGACAGGCGTGACGACGCCATTGTCCGCGATGAGCTGGGTCATGCCCACCTTCTTGCCGATCAGCCCTTTCATGAAAACTCCTTTGGTGGGTCAGGCGAACCTGATCCCGACGGCAGCCCCGCGGGGCCGCCTGGTGATTTGGGACTGACTGCCTGGGCACGGCAGCATCATCCCACGGGCCTGGCCGTTAGCAGTTCGGCGGACGGCAATTTGTGCCACCCGATCCGCTCTGCTCGACACCGGACCTGGACCCGGCGCCTTGCGCCGGATGTCTTTACTTTGAGTTGCCAACCCGATAGGGTCGAAAAGGCCCGGCCGAAAAGCTGCCGGGCTCGCGACAACCCTTGAATTATACGTACTTGTTACAGAAAGTGCAAGGGGTAGATTTTGACACAAGAACCGCGGACGGCAGACCGCGGACCGCCGCAGAGTTCACTCTCACGCGACAGGCACTCAGCCAGGCACCCGCGAGTGCCGCCCCAAACGCGGCATTTCGGCTACCCCAACACCTCAAGCCTCTCAATCCGGGCTCCAGGAGAGACCAGGAGGACATAATCACGGATGTCGGCCAGATGGCCGTTGACGGCGTCCACGGGCACACCGGGCGGTGCATAACAGGCGAAGAGGACGCGCGTCGTGGCAGAGGTGATGGCTGTGCGCTTGTCAGGGCCATACAGGATGGACGAGATCACGCCGGCGGCATCGGTCATGTACAGGTCGTCGGCCTTGAGGACCTGGTCCTGACCACGCATCGTGGTGTAGGTCTCGGCGCCGGTGGCCACGTTCACGCACACCGTTCCGTTGAGCGCGTCGCGATCGTGGCCGGCAGTCAACACAAGGTTCTTGAGCTCGGCCATAAACATGGCCTCGACGAGTGCCGCCACCCGCGGCAACGCCCTGCCCTTGAGCACGACTGACTCGAGCTGGCCGCGTACATGATAGGTCTTGCCGAACGCCTTGTAGTACGCGGCGTAAGCCGGCAGCAGGCCATAGGCCTCAAGGGCCGGCCGGTCAAGCCCACCCAACCGGGCTCGCAGAGCCTGCTCGAGCGCGGCCTTCTCGGCCTCGAGCGCCGGCGCCTCGCCCGGGTTGCTGACGCCTGACATCGCCAGAAAGCCGGCGTGCGTGCCCGGATAGATCATTCGGACGGTTTCGGCAACCTGGATCATGACACCTTCGCCTCGATCGTGGCCTGCTCCCGCCTCACTCAGAATCATTCAGCCGATCCTGGATCTCCCAGACATGATCGAGGATGTGCCAGGCCGCTCGTCGCACAAAGTAGCGCGCGGGCCAGCGCTTGCCGCCGCGAGGCCCGGTCTTCTCGACTTCGCCACGCATCGAGGCCTCAAGCGTGCCTAACGTGAGGACCCGTAACGTATCACGATCGGCGCCCTTAGGTGGCTTGCCCCCCAGCGCCTTGAGATACCCTTCACCTTCTGCCCCGACGACGTGCTCAACGATACCCTGGGTCGAACGGCCTCCGCCACGTGGACCTTTTTTCAAAGCATGCCCCCTGGCGCCTTCAACCGTATCATCGAATGCCCGCCAGCAGGCCTTGAGGATCGTTTGCAGACGCCTGAGCTCGGCGGGTTTGATCGGCCTCCCTTCGGCCTGGACGACCAGCCCAGGGACGCCGAAGTCGGTCGTCGCATTGCCTTTCAGCCGTTCGACAACGTGGAAGGCATCGAGCGTCTTGGGCGCCGTGAAGCCCAACCGTGACCGGCCCACGATTTTCTGATAGCGCGGGCCATATTCCAACAGCGCCTGCAATGCAGATCCCTCATCCTTACCGGCCCTGCACCAACCTGGCCAATCGGCGGCTGTTGCGAGGACGCGTTTCTTGCCAATCTCGAGATATACGTCGATGGTCTTGGCCATACGCTGATTGTAGCGTGATCGGGAGAGCCATCGCGTCCCACATCCATCGGAAGGTTGGGCCGCTGATCTCGCGGATAGCACAAGGGATGACTCTCGTCACCCGTCCGCCAGGCTCTCGATGTATTTCCCGGGCAACGTCGACGACATCCGCGGCTCAAACCGAATCCGACACGACTGAGACACGATGCCCCTGGCGGGATGGATGTGAGGGCACCGACTCGCCTTGCAGCGGATACAATCAACCTATGGCACGTTACCAGGCTCCGCCACCGCAAGCCAATACCGAATGGTGCGCACTGTTTCGTTTGGGTCGGATCTGGGTGGGTGAAGAAGGCCAGACGCCACGGCAACCCTGGATCACGATCATCGTCGAGCCCGTAACGGGCGTCGTCCTGGCCCTCGAGGTCGCTGAAGCGCAACCGACGTCCGGCCAGACCGAACGCCTGTTGCGGCGGGCGATGCTCGACCCCGACGTTGAAGACATCCCGCCGCATCGACCCAAACGCATCGTCGTGTCCGACCCGGAGATGGCCCAACGCCTGAGCCGCAATCTGCGCGATTGGGGTGTCGCCGTCGAAGCGGGCTCCGTGGAAGCCGCCGAAACCGCTTTGAGAACGTTCGAGGACCATTCTCGCGGGGACGGCCCGCAGATCGCCGGCGCGCTTTCGGCTAAGGGTGTGACGCCCGAACAGTTGGGCGCGCTCTGGTCAGCCGCCGCCGATTTCTGGCGTGCCGAGCCCTGGGCGAAACTCGAGAACATCCAACCCGTCGCCATCGCCGGCCCCGACGACTCACGACCGCGTATCGTGGTTGTGCTGGGCAACGCCGGGATGGAGTTTGGGTTGAGCGTGTACTCCGAGTGGGCCGACCTCGAGCGCCATCTCTACGGGCAGTTCCCGTCCAGAGATGCGACCTTTCCGACGTCGGGCCAGCTGGCTCTGTGG
Organism: uncultured Anaerolineales bacterium; assembly: GCA_964480865.1. Taxonomy (GTDB): domain Bacteria; phylum Chloroflexota; class Anaerolineae; order Anaerolineales; family UBA6663; genus UBA6663. The sequence continues at coordinate 97,105 of CAYZRP010000008.1, forward strand.
TTTGGGACCATCGACCAGGTTCCGTTCGACGATCTGGATCTGATGCGGACCCATGACTGGCCGGTAGCGCATCTCGCCGCCTATCCGATGCCGGTGAGGTTGATGTCAACGATGTCCGTCGAGCGGCCGGGGCCGGACGACATTGCCTTTCTGACCGTCGCCTGTCGTCTGCTCGCGAAGGCAACGACCCAGTTGCTCTCAACCGGCCAGGGCGACTGGCAGCCGATTTCCGTGCGCCTCGAGGACACAGACTTCGTATTGACTTACCCGGCGGGCGCGGTGGACTATCGTCAACAGCCCCTCCACTCGCTTTTCACTGACGATTGGGACGACGAAGCCGACGATCTCGATGATCTAGAGGACTGGGAAGACGAGGGCGATGAGCCTGACGGCGAGCATCCTGCATTGCCGGAAGGGTTTTCTGATCCACGGGAGTTCGAGAAGTTGCTGGGCGAACTTCAGCGGGTTCTGGGGAACGAAATAGGCAGGCGGCCCGCCGAAACAGATCCACGCCGGATACAGGCGCGTGCTCTGCTCGAATCGGCATCCACCAGCGAAGACCCCGCCGAGCAGCGCTCATTGATCCGTCAGGCGTTGGATCTCTGGCCCGACTATGTCGACGCGCACATTGAACTGGCTGAATTGGCCAACACACTGGGCGATGCCGAGACGCACTGGCAACACGCTGTCGAGGCGGGTCGGCGACACCTCGGCCTCGATAGCGATCCAGGCCGCGAGATCAAGTTCTGGCTCGATCCCGAGACACGGCCCTATATGCGCGCGCTGGCCGGCCTTGTCAACATCAACGAGCGCTTGCGCAACTTCGAAGCGGCGCTGGCCGGGTGTCGAGAGCTTCTTCTGCTCGACCCGGACGATCACCAGGGCCAACGATTCGTGCTGTTGCGGCTCCTGATGAGTTTCGACCGTGATGATGAGGCGGCGAGCCTGATCGGGCGCTATCCCGACGATATGGCTGACACGCTCTATACCTCAGCGCTGTTGAACTTCCGACGACACGGTCGTGGGGACACGGCCGATCGCGCGCTGAAGAAGGCATTGCGCAACAACCGGCACGTGTCACCGTACCTCCTCGGTCAGGTTCCGCTGCCTTCAATAGAGCCGATGCCATTCAGCCCGGGTGACGAAATGGAGGCGATCAACTACGCGAGCGCCTTTCTCAATGCCTGGCGCCGCACGCCAAAGGCTCGCGACTGGTTGCGCGAATTCGTCCAACGCCGCCGCAACACCTGAATCTGTTAACTTTCCAACGCGCGCTGTCGCTGCCCCTCATCGGTTTGTGATGGAGTCAGCCGCGCTCGCGCGATCCCAATACCCTTTGCCGGGTAGGGTCGGACAGTGCTTAGCGGGAGCATCCGGGCCCGGTTCGTGACTTCTAGACTACTGGATCTCCACCGCAAATCGCTATACTGTCGCTGTTGGGCGCGCTGCTCTATTTTTCGCATTTGGCTTGGAGGTCTATATGCGCTTGAAGGCGTCTTCGCTGAGCTTGTTTTTGGTCGTCACTCTGATAGCGGTCGCCGGCCCGGCGCTTTGGCCGGCCGCGGCCCAGACCGGGTCCGAGCCGATTCGGATCAGTCACGATCTCGCGCTAAACGAGTATGTGGCGTCTTATTCGATCAGCCCCGATCGACGCCTGGTCGCCTATTGCTCTTCGTACAGGGGTGGCGGTCCGACCACGCTCTGGGTGACGCCCCTCGATGGAAGCGCGCCCGCAGCCTCCGTGCCAGGCGCCTCGGGCTGCGTCTCGGCCCAAAACTGGATCGGCTCCAATGGCCAACGGGTGATGGTAGGCAGCGCGGCGCCTTATCCGTCGTCGAGTCAGATCCCGGTGTTGGTAGAGACCACTGCGCCGTATGCTTCGCGCCCTTTGTTCGTGCTGCCGGTCGGCTACAGCTGGTATCGCCAGATCCGCTGGAGCAACGATGGTCAGTGGGTGTTCTTCTCTGCCAGTCCAGATCAGGTGAACCAATGGGTGGTCTTCGTCGCACCGACTTCTGGTGCGTCTCCAGCCCGCCAATTGACACCAACCATGGGGGCGGGTCGAGCCGGGAGCTTCGATTTCGCCCTCACGTCAGACTTCACACATCTGGTCACCGTCACGGATGAACTGGTGGCGGGCCAGGCAGAACTCCTGGCCCGTTCGCTGCCGACCGACCTGCTGAACGGCGCCATCGGTTCACCGACGCGTCTGAATGGCCCTATGGTGGCGAACGGTGATGTGGGCTTCTATTCCGGCGGCTCCGGAACATGGATGGGGTTCAAATTCACACCCGACTTAACCCGCGTGCTCTATTTCGCCGACCAGGATGTGGACGAGCAGCACGCCCTGTATAGCGCCCGACTTGATGGCAGCGGCACCCCCGTCCGATTAAGCCCAGTGTTGGCCGCCAGCGAGGATTTCTTCTGGATCTGGCCGATGCTCAACGACTATGCGTGGTACATGGTCCGCAACAACTCGACCTTCCACACATCGATCTACCGGGCACCGATCGACGGTCCGTGGAGCGCCACGGCCCTCATGGCGGACAACGGGGTCAATTTCGGCTTTTGGCCCGTGGCCAACGGCGCCAAAGCTATGATTTCGGGCAGCCATGACGTGAATGGCTCGACCGAGACGATGGTTCGCGTTGGGCCTATGAGTGGGCAGCCGGACGAACTGGCCCTGGTGCCTCTCGCCTATCCGTCGGGCGTCTTCAATAGCAGCCCGGATGCCAACACATTGGTGCATTCAGGCATGGGTGATCTGGAGCGCCTTGATCTTCGCGAGAACACGCTGGCGTTCGAGCCACTCAGCGGGACGGGCGGCTACCCGCTCCTGAGCAACGAACGCGCCGTGTTTTCCCTCAACAACCAGATCCTGAGCCGGGCGCTGTACGGCACTTCCAGTAACCAGGTGCTCAGCGGCTCGCTGCCTGTCGACGGTTCCGCCGCCAACTACCAGATCACGTCCGACGACCAGTGGGTCACCTTCCTGTCGCCGGCTACGTTGGGGTCGAACCTGTACAGCCTGTATTCGACAGGGCTGGGCAGCACAGCGCCGACACCCACGCCCACGGCGGCCGCCACCGCAACACCGACGGCCACCGCCACTCCAACCGCGTCGCCGACGGCGACCGCTCCGACCGAGCAACACCTGTACCTGCCGGCGCTTTCTCGTCTGCGTTGAGGGATGCGCCGCGAAAACGCGCACGGGCCGCCGCTGGATATCCAGCGGCGGCCCGTGCGCGTTCCTGTCTGTCCGAGACCGGACTTACAGCTTGATCTCGATGTCGACGCCGGCGGGGAGGTTCAACCGGGTCAGCAGATCGATGGTCTTGGTGTCCGGGTCGAGGACGTCGATCAGGCGCTTATGAGTGCGGATCTCGAAGTGCTCTTGCGAGTCTTTGTCGATGAAGGCACCGCGGCGCACCGTGAACTTCTCGATGCGGGTCGGCAGAGGCACCGGCCCGACCACACGAGCGCCCGTGCGCTCAGCGGTCTCGACGATGCGCTTGGCGGATTGATCGAGCACACGATGATCGTATGCCTTGAGGCGGATGCGGATCTTTTGCTTGGCCATGGCTCACCTGAGCATTGGTTATCGGCGCCGGGTGTTGAGCGAGCGATCGCCCAACACCCGGCGTTCAATGACCAATGTCAATCAATGACTTTCGTGATCACGCCCGCGCCGACGGTCAGACCGCCCTCGCGGATGG
>CAYZRP010000009.1:0-23378 GCA_964480865.1 uncultured Anaerolineales bacterium
AGGAGCGAGGCTCGACGGTCTGTATCGGCCCGACCCCCTGATGCCTGTCAGGCATGGCCTTATCGCCGCGTCAGTCTGGCGGGCACAGGCGCGAGGTCAGCGATGCGGTTCTGCGAGGAGCGTCCCGGTTCCCGAGGAATCTGTTCGAGGCGCGCGCCTGTCAGCGCAAAGCTGACAGAGATCCGGCGCGAGTGCCGATTGATGCCTCACCTGGCGCATCCTAAGGTGAGAGCACGGCCACGACGACCGTGAATACTCATCAGGAGCACCACATGCCACAACACACCCAGACTTCTTCACACACCACGTCGACGGGGAGCGCAATGCGGGCCTGCATCGATGCCTGTCAGGTCTGCCACGATCGTTGTCTGGAGACCCTTCCGCATTGCCTGAACATGGGCGGCGAGCACGCTGAGGCGAAACACATCGGCCTGATGTTGGATTGCGCCCAGATCTGCCAGACCAGTGCGGACTTCATGCTGCGTCAATCGCCGTTGCATGCCCAGACCTGTGGGATCTGCGCCGACATCTGTGAGCGCTGCGCCAACGACTGCGCGCGCTTCAGCGATGACGCCATGCAGGCCTGTGCCCAGGCCTGTCAGACGTGCGCCGAGAGTTGCCGCAAGATGGCTTCGATGGGCGCCACGACCGACGGCTTGGCCTGAGAGCGCCGTTCGCCGGTGTTCACGAGGCCTGGCGCAGGACCAGCAGCGCCCGGCCTTCGAGCGTCACTTCTTCTTCAGCGTCGTACCAGGTCGGCGCCACAGCCGGGGATAGATCCCGCGTATCGAGGACCTTTTCCCACCGTGTCAGCCAATCCGACTCGGGCAGCGTGAAGGTCACAGGCGCGGCGCCGACGTTGAGCAGCAGATAGAAGCTCGCATCGTTGACGCGTTGGCCCTGGGGATCGAGGCCGCGAATGCCGTGGCCGTCGAGGTAGACGGCCAGCGCCTGGGTCGTCGCTTTGGTCCAGTGCGCTTCGGTCATCTCATCGCCGTCGGGCGTGAACCAGTCGATGTCGCGGAAGCCCAGGCCGCGAACCGCCCGGCCTCGCAACCAGCGGCGCTGGCGAAAGACAGGATGCGACCGGCGCAGCGCGATCAGGCGTTGCGTGAACGCCAGCAAGTCCGTGTCAACGTGTTCCCAGTCGAACCACGACAATTCGTTGTCCTGGCAGTAGGCGTTGTTATTGCCCTGTTGCGTGCGGCTCATCTCATCGCCGCCGAGCAACATCGGGACGCCTTGCGAGAGCATCAGCGTCGTCAGCAGGTTGCGTTGCTGGCGCGCGCGCAGCTTCTGTACCTCAGCGTCGTCGCTCGGCCCTTCCACGCCGCAGTTCCATGACCGGTTGTGCGACTCGCCGTCCTTGTTGCCCTCACCGTTGGCCTCATTGTGTTTCTCGTTGAAGCTGACGAGGTCGCGCAGGGTGAACCCATCGTGGGCTGTGATGAAGTTCAGGCTGGCGCCGGGCTGCCGACCCCGTGAGCCGAAGAGCCCGTGGCTGCCCGTGAAAGCGCCGGCGAAGCCGCCCAGCGTGCCCTCGGCCCCGCGCCACACGTCGCGCACGACGTCGCGGTAACGCCCATTCCACTCGCTCCAACCGGGTGGAAAGTTGCCGAGTTGATAGCCGTGCTCGCCCACGTCCCAGGGCTCGGCGAACAGCTTGACCTGTTTCAGCACCGGATCCTGGCGGACGATGTCGAAGAACGCGGACCGGGGGTCGAAGCCGTTGGTCTCGCGGCCAAGCGCTGTGGCGAGGTCGAAGCGGAAGCCGTCGACGTGCATCTCCTGCACCCAGTAGCGCAGGCTGTCGAGGATGAGCTGCAGGACGTTGCCCTCGACCACGTTGAGCGTGTTGCCGGTGCCTGTGACGTCGTGGTAGTAGCGCGGCTCGTTGAGCACGAGCCTGTAGTAGCTGGCGTTGTCGATGCCCTTGAAGGAGAGCAGGGGGCCGAGGTTGTTGCCCTCGCCGGTGTGGTTGTAGACCACGTCGAGGATGACCTCGAGCCCGGCGGCGTGCAGGGCCTTGACCATGCGCTTGAACTCCGCCACCTGCTGACCCTGCACGCCCGCGCTCGCGAAACGCGCTTCGGGCGCGAAGAAACCGATCGACTGGTAGCCCCAGTAATTCGTCAGGCCGCGATCCACCAGCGTGCGATCCGGCACGGCCTGGTGTACGGGCAGCAGCTCGACCGCCGTGACACCCAGCGCGCGCAGGTGATCGATCACGGGCTGGCTGGCCAGGCCCGCGTAGGTGCCGCGCAGCTCAGGCGGAAGGTGGGGATGACGCGCCGTGAAGCCCTTGACGTGGATCTCGTACAGCACACTGTCGCCCAGCGGCGTGTTTGGGGCCCGATCGCCTTCCCAATCAAAAGCCGGATCGACGATCACACACTTGGGCTGCTGCGGCGCACTGTCGCGGCGATCGAAGCTGAGATCCGCCTCGGCGTGCCCGACTGAATAGGCGAAGAGCGCGTCGCCATCCTGCCATGACCACGTGCCTGCAATTGCGCGCGCATAGGGATCGAGCAGGAGCTTGTTCGGGTTGAACCAATGCCCGAAGATCGGTTGATACGGGCCGTGGACGCGATAGCCGTACAGCTGTCCGGGCTTCAAGCCGGGCACATAGCCGTGCCAGACCTGATCCGTGTATTCCGGCAGGCGATAGCGCGCCGTCTCGCGTGTAGGGTCGTTCGAATCGAACAGGCAGAGCTCGACGCCCGTCGCATGAGCGCTGAACACTGCGACGTTGACGCCTTCACCGTCCCACGTCACGCCCAGAGGATGGGGCCGTCCTGGCCAGACTTTGTTCTGTCGCATCATCGTTCCTTGAAATCGTGCGCCGAAAGATTATCAGAAATCCTTACAGGCACCATAGACCGTAATCGGGGAGGCCGTGGCCCATCCGGGCCGTCCCACCTCGCAAAGACCGCGTTTCCATAAGTTCCAGTCGGCCGAAAAAACGCGTAAACATTGGTCCTGGTATATAAGTAACGTATGGCCGGCGAACGTGCTCTTCAAGACTATCTTCAGGAATGGGATCTTGCCCAGCCGACTGTTCTCGCACAGACGGCGACCAGCACGCTGTATACCGTGCAGCACCAACGTGACACGTGCGTCCTCAAGCTGTTGGTCCCGGGCGAGATCGAAGAGCAGCGCGGCGCGCTCGCGTTACGGTGCTTCGATGGCCGCGGCGCCGTCAGGCTCCTGCGCCACGACGACGGTGCCCACCTGTTGGAGTATGCGTCCGGAGATAAGTTGATCGGTCTTGTGGAAGCCGGCGATGACTCTGGCGCGACACGCATCATCGCGAGCGTGATCCGGCAGTTGCACGGGGCGCAGAGCGTGATACCCGACGCGGGTTTGATGCCGCTCGACCGCTGGTTTCGCGCCCTGTTCGAGCGGGCTGCGGCGGATCGTCAGGTCGGCGCGTCGTCGGTGTTCACGAAAGCCGCGGCGGTGGCGGAGCGCCTGCTGGCCGAACCGCGTGATGTGCGCGTCCTGCACGGCGACATCCACCACCGCAACGTCCGCCAGTCGCCGCGGGGCTGGCTGGCTTTTGACCCGAAGGGCCTCGTCGGTGAGCGCACCTACGATTGCGCCAACACGCTGTGCAACCCGCCGATCCCGGCGCTCGTGCACAACGAGGCGCGCCTGCTGGCCCAGTCGGCCATCCTGGCGGATGCGCTCGATCTGGAACGGGCCCGAGTGCTGGCCTTCACGTATGCCTATGCCTGCCTCAACGCCAGCTGGTGGCTGCGGCTCGGCAATGACGAGATCGTCAACTGGTCGCTGGCTGTGGCGCAGATCCTCGACCCGCATATCTCCGTCGGGTGAACCGCCGGGCGGGCCGGTTGCTTGACAGCGTTCCTTCGGAACCCCTATAATCTCCTTTACGCAATCGTGTGCATAAACGGGCTCGCCGGTCCGCAGCGACGACCCGGATCCTGCAAGACGGCTCACCGCCGATGGCAAGGGAGATCCAGATGGTTTACAAATCCCCGTTGCATCAAACCGTCTCGACCACGCCCACCGACTACTGGAACGACTCGTGTTCGATTGAGGAGTTAACGTACGCCATCGAGCACGGCGCGGTCGGCGCGACCACCAATCCCACGATCGTGCTGGCGGTCCTCAAGAAGGAGGGTCACCTCTGGCGCGACAGGATCAAGGCCATCATCGTCGAGCACCCGACCTGGAACGAAGATCAGGTGGCCTGGCTGCTCATCGAGGAGATGGCCGTCAGGGGCGCCGGGCTGCTGCAGCCGATCTTCGAGCGCGAAGGCGGGCGAAAGGGCCGGCTCTCGATCCAGACCAACCCGACGTTCTACCGCGACGCCGAGGCCATCACGGCCCAGGCCGTGCGCTTCGCGGCCCTCGCGCCGAACATGCAGGTCAAGATCCCGGTCACGGCCGCCGGCGTCAGGGCGATCGAGGAGGCCACGTTCCGGGGCGTCAACATCAATGCGACGGTGAGTTTCACGGTGCCGCAGGTGATCGCCGTGGCCGAGGCCGTCGAGCGCGGCCTGAAGCGCCGTGAGGCCGAGGGCTTGCCGACCGACGACATGACGCCCGTCGCCACCATGATGATCGGGCGCCTCGACGACTGGATGCATCTCCTCGAGAAACGCGATGCGATTGTTGTGACGCCTGGCGTGTCCGACTGGGCCGGAGTGGCCTGCTTCAAGCGCGCCTACCCGCTCTTCAAGGAACGCCGTTATCGCACGCGTCTGCTGGCCGCTGCGTATCGCCATCACCTGCACTGGTCCGCGTTGATCGGCGGCGACGTCGTCCTCACGATCCCGTACGAGTGGCAGTTGCTCTTCAACGGGTCGGACGTGCCCGTGATCGAGCGCATCAACGATCCGGTGCCCGGCGCCGCCCTCGAGACGCTGCTCGAGAAGTTCCCGGACTTCAGGCGCGCCTATGAGCCTGACGGCCTGAGCGTCGCCGAGTTCGACACCTTCGGCCCGACGGTGCGCACGCTGCGAACCTTCATCGCTTCATATCGCGACCTGACGGCCGTGATCCGCGATGCGATGCTGCCCAATCCCGATGTGAAGTGAAGAGATCTGGCCGCGGATCTCGCGGATGTGGGTAGTTGGCGCCGGTAGGCTTCGACGTTCCACTGCGTCCGCGACATCCGCGCAATCTGCGGACAAAGCATTCCGTTCTGTAGGGGGAGACACGCATGACGACTGAGCGATTGAACAACTACGTGGCTGGCGCCTGGCGCGCTTCAGAGGGAGCCGGGAGTCTCGAGGTGCAGAACCCGGCGACCGGGGCCGTGATCGCTGTGACGCCGTTCTCGACGCCGGCCGAGGTCGATCAGGCGGCGCGGGCGGCCGCGCAGGCGCAGGAGAGTTGGCGGCGCACGCCGGCCACCGAACGCATCCAGTACCTGTTCAAACTCAAGGCGCTCCTCGAGGAGCACTTCGACGAGCTGGCGCGACAGATCACGCTCGAGAACGGCAAGATCCTGGACGACGCGCGCGGCGAGTTGAGGCGCGCGATCGAGAACGTCGAAGTCGCCTGTGGCATCCCGATGCTGATGCTGGGCGACTTCTCCGAGGACATCGCGCGCGGGATAGATGAGTACATGATCCGCCAGCCCGTCGGCGTGGTGGCCTCGATCTGCCCGTTCAACTTCCCGGGCATGATCCCGTTCTGGTATCTGCCGTACGCGGTGGCGACCGGGAACACGATCATCATCAAGCCGTCGGAGCGGACGCCGTTGACGATGACCCGGGCGTTCGAGTTGCTCGAGAAGGCCGGCTTCCCGGCCGGCGTGGTCAACCTCGTGCACGGCAGCCATGAGACCGTCAACGCCTTGCTCGATCATCCGCTGATCAACGCGATCACGTTCGTGGGCTCGACGCCTGTGGCGCGCCACGTCTACGCGCGCGCGTCGGCGAGCGGCAAGCGCGTGCAGGCGCAGGGCGGGGCGAAGAACCCCGTGATCGTGCTCCCCGATGCCGACGTCGACATGACCACCCGGATCATCATGGACAGCGTCTACGGCAACGCCGGGCAGCGCTGTCTGGCGGCGGCCAACATCGTCATGGTCGCCGGCGCCGAGAAGACTTTCAGGTCGGTGTTGGCCGAGGCGGCCGAGCAGCGTGTAGTTGGCTTCGGCCTCGACCAGGGCGTGCACATGGGTCCGGTCATCTCGCCGGCCAGCAAGACGCGCATCCAGGGCCTGATCCAGACCGGGCTCGACGAAGGCGCTTCGCTGCTCGTCGACGGCCGTGATGCGATTGTCGCGGGCTACGAGGGCGGCTACTTCCTGCGCCCCTCGATTCTGGAAGGCGTCAGGCCCGAGCACACCGTGGCGCGCACCGAGATCTTCGGCCCGGTGATGACGCTCCTCGCGCTCGACACGGTCGACGACGCGATCGCGTTCATCAACAACGGCCAGTACGGCAACATGGCCAGCGTCTTCACGAGCAGCGGCGCGGCGGCGCGCAAGTTCCGCAACGAGGCCCAGGCCGGCAACATCGGCATCAACATCGGCGTCGCGGCCCCGATGGCGTTCTTCCCGTTCAGCGGCTGGAAGGAGAGCTTCTTCGGCACGCTCCACGGGCAGGGCAAGCACGCCGTGGAGTTCTTCACCCAGACGAAGGTCGTGGTCGAGCGTTGGTTGAAGGAGTGGTCCAGGCAGTTTTGATATGGCGTCAGGCGTCAGTAGGGGCGGCCCGTTGGGGCGGCCCTTGTGGCCGCCCGCCCTTGTGGCCGCCCGCCCGCACCCGGTGAATACCCGGCACCATTGGGTACGCGGATCACGCGGATGGTCACGGATGACGCGGATATGAGTCTGTATCCGCACCATCCGCGTACAGACGATCAACCAGGAAGGCATCACCACCATGTTCAAAATCGCGAATGCCCCGTGCTCGTGGGGCGTGATCGAGGGGATCGACGGCGAGCGCGGCGGATACGCGCGCGTGATCGACGAGATGCAGGCGACCGGCTACATCGGCACCGAGCTCGGCGATTGGGGCTTCATGCCGACGGACCCTGTGCAACTCAAGTCGGAGCTCGACGCGCGCGGGCTGAGCCTGCTCGCCTCGTGGGTGAGCGTCTTCCTGCATGATCGATCGCGGCACAAGGCCAGCGCCGACGACGCGGTGCGCACGGCCAAACAGCTCGCGAAGGTCGGCGGGCCGTCGAACCTGATCGTGCTCGGTAACGACCCGTACGGCATCCCCGAGCGCACGCAGCACGCTGGCCGCATCACGCCAGCGATGGGCATGAGCGCCGAGCAGTGGAAGATCTTCGCCGACGGCGCCAACGCTGTCGCGCGGCGCGTGATGGACGAGAGCGGGCTGCGCACGGTCTTCCATCATCACATCGGCACGTGGATCGAGACGCCGGCCGAGACCGAGCGCCTGCTGGCGCTGACCGACCCGGCCGTCCTCGGCCTGTGCTTCGACACCGGGCACTGGGCCTTCGCCGGCGGCGATCCGGTGCAGGGTGTGAAGGCGTTCGCCGATCGCATCTGGCACGTGCACTTCAAGGATCATCAGCCCGAGGTCGCGCGCCGCTCGCGCATCGAAGGCTGGGATGGGCCGACGTCGGTCGGGCACGGCGTGTTCTGTGAGCTCGGGCAGGGCGACGTCGACTTCCCGGGCGTGCTGCGCGCGCTCGAGGGCATCGGCTACGCGGGTTGGATCGTGGTTGAGCAGGATGTGCTGCCCGGCCTCGGCACGCCGAAGGAGAGCGCCGCGCGCAACCGCGCCTATCTACGGACGATTGGGTTATAGTCCGTCCCCATGGCCACTCGTCAACGCGGGGCAACGCCCATCACGATCAAGGATATTGCGAAAGCCGCCGGCGTCTCGCACGCCACGGTGTCACGGGCGTTGAACGATCACCCGGCGTTGTCGGACGCCACGATCGCGAAGGTCAAGCGCCTCGCCGCGAAGATGGGCTACGTCCCGAATGCCTCGGCGCGTGGGCTGAAGACGCGGCGCAGCCAGGCGCTGGGCGTGATCGTCAGCCACATCGACGATCCGTTCTGGAGCGAGGTCTTGCAAGGCATCGACGAGGTGCTCCGTCCCGCGGGCTACAGCCTGTTCGTGGCTGCCACACAGCGCGATGAGCAACGCGAGAAACAGATCGTGCAGACGATGGTGCAGCGCGGGGTCGAGGGCGTGATCCTGTGCGCGCCACAGTTCAGCCCGGAACAGAACCGCAGCCTGCAGTCATATGGCCTGGCGACGGTTGTGGTCAATAACGAAGGCGCCGCTGCAGCTCGTTACCTGGTGTTCAATGACGACCGGCATGGCATCGAGTTGTTGACCAAGCATCTGCTCGACCAGGGCCACCGGCGGATCGCATACCTGGGCAATGCCGTCGGTGGGCGCACCAACGCCGAGCGCGAGGCCGGCTTCCGCGAGACGATGCGTGCCGCGAAGGTCAAGGTCGAGCCCGGCGACGTGGTCAAAGCGCCCGACAGCACTCCGGCCGGCGGGCGGCAGGGGGCGGTCGAGTTGCTCGCGCGAGAGGATCGACCGACCGCGATCGTCTGTTACAACGACAACATGGCCATCGGCGTCTACGCCGCGCTGCACGAGGCGGGTCTTTCGGTGCCGCAAGACGTGTCGGTGACGGGCTTCGACGACATCGCCATCGCCCAGTATCTGCTGCCGCCGCTGACGACGTTGCGCCAGCTCAAGCAGGATCTGGGCGGGCAGGCCGCGGCGCTCATGCTGCGCATCCTCGACGCGCGTGGCGTTGCCGGACGTCTGCCACGGCCCGAACGCCACTGCCTGCAGGGCGAGCTGGTCGTCCGGGCCTCGACGGCGCGACTCACGACCGACCGTGGACCCCGCCGTCGTCAGCGGTAGAGCGCGGGCTTCTCGGGCAACACGACCGCCACGTCTTCGTCGCACTCCAGCGAACGGATGCAGGCCTCGGTCACGACCATCGTCACGAGCCCGTCCCATGCGCTCGCACCCGCGAACGTCCGCCCCGATCGAAGCGACGCGACCCAATCGTTCAACTCCGCCACGTAAGCATCCTGAAAGCGCGAGAGCCAATCGGCAGGCACCGAGTAGCCGCGCTGGCCGTTGCCGCGCACCAGGGCGCGGTCGGGCTGCGTCGTCATGGCGGTGCCGGATTGGCAGACCAGTTCGGCCGTGACCTCGTAGCCGTAGCCGGCGTTGACGAACACCTCCGCCACGGCCAGCCGACCGTCGACGAAGGTCTGCTCGATCGTCAGCAGGTCGAGCGTGTCGGGATGCAGATCCCCGTGCGAGCGCAGGCCGCGCACACGTACTGAAGCGACGTCGCCGCCCAGCAGCCAGCGCGCCGAGTCGAGGTCGTGGCCGGCCGAGTTGATCAGGATCGTCGAGCCCAGGATCCCGTACGCCACCGAGGCGTTGCGATGGACGCCCTTGCACAGCAACGGCGCGCCGATCGCGCCCGAGTGCGCCAGGTCGCGGATGGCCACGTGCGCGGGATCGAAGCGACGCATGAACCCGACGCCGACGGTGCGTCGGCCAGCGCGCACTTCAGCCTCGACCACGCGCAGCGCATCGTCGACCTCGGTGGCCAGCGGCTTCTCGCACAGCACGGGCTTCTCGGCGGCCAGGCAGGCCAGGGTCAGTTCCGCATGCGCCGGGTCAGGCGCCGCGATCAGCACGGCGTCGACGGCCGGGTCGGCGATCAACCGGCGCGGATCGTCGAACACGGCGCCGCCGCCACTGGCCTCGGCAGCCTGAGCGGCGCGGGCCGGGTCGAGGTCGTAGACCGCCGCGACACGCGCGCCGGGCACTGCCGTATGGATATTGATGGCATGCCGGGTGCCCATGCCCCCGGTGCCGATGATGCCGATCGCCAGCGGTTTCGCTTCGCTGAGTGCCATAGTCGTACCCCTATCGATTGAGCAGGCAAAGGACACGGCTCCGCGTCCTTTGTAATTGGACGATCTCGTCGGCAGCGGCGCACAGCCTGTCTGTCGACCGTCGCAGTTGATCAGAAGAACAGACGCTCTTTGGTGCGCATCACCTCCCAGGCCTGGCGCGCCTCCTGGACCGACGGCATCTCGCTGACCTCAGCCACCTGCACGTCCCACCAGCTCTCGTACCCTGGCACGCCGGTGAGACGGTCGCTCTTCACATAGATGACGGTCGTGTTCGCGTTGGCGCGAGCGGCGCGGAGCGCTGCCGCGAAGTCGTCGGTGGTGAGCGCGGTGATGACGGTGGCGCCCAGGCTGCGCGCGTTGGCGGCGTAGTCGATCTCGAGCGGCGCGACGTCGGCGCCGGCCGAGTCACCGGCAAGCTGGCCATCCTTCGGATGGATGAAACGCGTGCCGAAGCCGTCCTGGCCGAGCGAGCGGCTGAGGGCGCCGATGCTCTTGTAGCCGCCGTTGTCGAGCAGCACCACGATCAGCTTGACGCCTTCCTGAACCGCTGTCGCCAGGTCGGTCGAGAGCATCAGATAGCTGCCATCGCCGACGATGACGATCACGTCCCGCTCGGGCGCGGCCATTTTGGCGCCGAGGCCGCCGGCGATCTCGTAGCCCATGCAGCTGTAGCCGTACTCCATGTGGAAGTTTTTGGGATGGCGCGCGCGCCACAGCTTGTGCAGGTCGCCGGGCATGCTGCCCGCCGCGTTGACCATGATCGACTCGGGCGCGGACTGCTCATTGAGCACGCCGAACAACTCACCCTGACTCGGCAACGGCGTGTGCCGAACGGCATAGATCCGGTCGACCTCGACCTCCCAGGCCTCGTGCAGGCGCTCGGCGCGCTCGCGGTAGGTGTCGTCGACGCGATAGCCGGTGAGCATCACGGTCAGTTCCTCGAGCGTCGCGCGCGCGTCGCCGACCAGGGCCAGGCCGTTGTGCTTGCCGGCGTCGAACTCGGTGACGTTGATGTTGATGAACGCGACGTCCGGATCCTGGAACGCGGTCTTCGAGGCTGTGGTGAAGTCGCTGTAGCGCGTCCCGATGCCGATGACGAGATCGGCATCACGCGCGACCCGGTTGGCGGCCAGTGTGCCGGTGGCGCCGATGCCGCCCAAACACAGCGGGTGGTCGTAACGCAGGCTACCCTTGCCGGCCATCGTCTCCCCGACCGGGATGCCGGTCTGGGCGACAAGTTTGAGCAGCGCGTCGCTCGCCTCGGAGTACAACACGCCGCCGCCGGCCACGATCAACGGGCGCTTGCACGCGCGGATCAGTTGGGCGGCACGGTGCAGGGCCGCGGTGTCGGGCCGGTTGCGGGCGACGCGCCAGACACGCTTCTCGAAGAACTCGGCCGGGAAGTCGAAGGCCTCGGTTTGCACGTCCTGCGGCAGCGCGAGGGTCACGGCGCCGGTCTCGGTCGGGCTGGTGAGGATGCGCATCGCCTCGGGCAGGGCGGTGAGCAGTTGATCGGGCCGGTTGATCCGGTCCCAATACCTGCTGACCGGTTTGAAGCAATCGTTGACGGACACGTCCTGCGACTGGGCCGACTCGAGCTGCTGCAGCACGGGCGCGACGTTGCGGCGCGCGAAGATGTCGCCCGGCAACAGCAGCACGGGCAGGCGATTGATCGTGGCCGTGGCCGCGCCGGTGAGCATGTTCGTCGCGCCAGGGCCGATCGACGACGTGCAGGCGAAGGTCTGCAGCCGGTTCTTGACCTTGGCGTAGGCGATCGCGGCGTGCACCATCGCCTGCTCGTTGCGCGCCTGGTAGTAGCGGAACGACGGCATCTGCTGCAGGGCCTGGCCGATGCCCGCCACGTTGCCGTGGCCGAAGATGCCGAAGCAGCCGGCGAAGAGCGCCTGTTCGACGCCATCCCGGCGCGTCAGCTGCTGCTGCAAAAATGCGATCAAGGCCTGGGCGGTGGTCAGGCGTTTGGACTGGGACATGGGGATCTCCTTGCAATGTGACCGCGGACTGCAGACGGCTGATCGACGAATGACAAAGGACGAAAGTTGAGTGGTTAATCAGGCGCGCGTATGGATGGTGCCCAGATGGCGAGCACGAAACCCGGATGGCATGGAGGAACATCGCCGTCCATGAGTACAACCGTAGGGGCGGCCCTTGTGGCCGCCCTATCGGCCATCCCGAACACCGGCCGTTCGAATGCCCATGCGCCCGCGTTGCCCGGCCGGGGTTGTCGAGGCGCGCGCCCTGGCGACGACCGGCATGCCGTCGGGCGGAGAGGGCGGCCACAAGGGCCGCCCTCACGGGACTCTCCCATGACTCGGCGACTTCACGCACCATCCATCATTCGTCGGCCCGCGGTCCATTGATCACATACAACGGCACCCGCGGATCACGGGTCTGATACGAATGCTTGACCCAGGCGTGGGTCGGGTCGTCGGTGGCGGCCAGGCTCTGTGCGCTACCCGCCAGGACGTTGAGGTAGTAGGCCGTGTAGCCGACCGGGCAGGTCACCGGGTGATAACCCTCCGGGATCAGGACGACGTCGTTCTCGCGCGCCGTGACGACAGCGTCGATCGGCGTGCCGGCTCTGGCTAACGGCGAGGCCGGGTCGGTGTAGACGTGCTGGAACGCGAAGGCGCCGGGTTTGTCGAACTTGTAGAAGTAGATCTCGTCGAGATCCGCCTCGACGAGGTGACCGGCCGCATCGGTGGTGTGGACGTCGTGTTTGTGGGGTGGGTAGCTCGACCAGTTTCCGCCGGGCGTGTAGACCTCGACGACGACCAGGCGCGCGCACGGGAAGCCCGGCGGGAGCAGGCTGTTGATCTGGCGCGTGGCATGATCGCCGCCGCGGATCTCGGTGGCGACGTCGGCCGGGGTCACTAACCTGAGCGCAAAGTCCTGGTCGGTGCGCACCCACGCCGCGGCGAACTCGACGTCGGTCAGGGCGGTCGCGGTGAGCATCGTCTGACGTGGCAGATAGAGGGCATGCGGCAGACCTGTGAAGACGTTCTCGCGCCCGCCGACCGAGTCGAATTTGCCGCGGCTCGTGTCGACGTCGAGCCTGCCGTGCAGCGGCACAAGCGCCAGCTCGCAATCACCTGTGGCAAACGACCAGCGGTCGCCGGCCGGCAACCGCCAGGCCTGAAACGAGATCGAGTCCCAGCCAGCTTGCTCGGGCGTCACCGAGACGAGCGGTGTGGTGGCCGACGGATCGGGCGCCGGATGAATCACGAGGTTCGTGGAGTCGTAGTGCATCGTGCTGTCCCTTTATGGAGCTTTAGACAGACGGCGAATGGTGCCCGGCGGTCTGGTTTATGCACACGTATGCATTATAAGGGGTGGTTCAGACGCGTCAAGGCGATGGGGCGTTGCCGAGTGTGGGCGCCAGATGAAATCGGGCCTGTCTGGAGGGTTGTGTTCCATCCGGACAGGCCCGATCGTTGGGTCGCAGAGAGCAAAGGCAACGGGGGAGTTACTTCTTCTCGATCCGATACGCGATGACCGTGCCGTCCCAATAGCGGAACGCACGGACTTCCACAGTGGACCCGATCTGCGGATCGCCGCGGATCTCAGTGCCGCCGTTGACCTGGAACGACTGTCCCGCCACGACCCAGTTGCCGCCGGTGGCTTCGAGCGTGCCCTGGACCGTCACATCGTCGGGACGCGGGGTCTCGGTCGGGCCAGAACCCGGCCCCGGCCCTGGCCCGCCGGATCCGTTGCCGGATTGATCGGAGGGCGTCCGGGTGGGCTCTGGCGTTCGGCTGGGCTCAGTCGTGCGTGACGGTTCCGCGGTACGCGAGGGCTCCGGCGTTCGCGTGGGCTCGGCCGTGCGCGAAGGCTCGGCCGTGCGCGAAGGCTCGCGAGTGGCCTCGGCAGTCCGGGTTGGCTCGGGCGTGGTCGAGGGCGAGGGTTCGCTGTTCGAGCCGGGTTCGTTCGTCGTCGTCTGGCTCGGCTCGAGCGGTTCGGGAGTGCGTGACGCTGCGACGACGGATGGCGCCAACGCCGTGGGCGTGTGGCCAGTTGCGCGATTGTCATCCGTCGACGTCGCGACTGACACGGGTTCATCGCCTGTCGAGACGTTCGACCCGCGCGCGGGCAATGGCGTCGCGCTCAACTGGAGGACGATGTCGGCGCGTTGTTCTGGGTCTGTGGATAGGCTGAGCTGAACCTGGAGCGCCTGCTCGCGGATCGGAAAGAAGAAGTCCCCGGGTTGGCTCCCCGCCGCAGCTTCGAGCATGATCGAGACCACGGCCCAGACGCTGGCACCGATGACGATCAGCGCGGGCACCCCCAGCATCAGCCAGCGCAAGGGCAGCCGCTGTGGTTTGGGTTCCAGGGTTGTCTCTTCACCATGAACGATGTGTTCGCTGCCCAAACAACATCCCCCTTGCGCAGTGCGCCGATGCCCTTAGGTCGGGCGAGAGGGATGGAAGTTACGGGGCTCATGAAACGCTCATCTTCTGCGAGGGCTCCGATAGGCGATCTGAAATGAGAAGGCCGGGCTTGCCGCCCGGCCTGTTTGACCAACGCGCTGGCGCCAGCACCGCTCACTCCACGATCTTCCAGAATGAATCTTTGCGCATGATCCTGCCATCGGCGAATTCCAGCAGGTCGACGCCACGCACTTCGATCCGGGCGCCGGTTCTCGTCGTTCCCGTCAGCGTCCATTCGGAGACGCCCAGATCGCCGCAGACCCAGTGCCGGTCATCGCCGTAGTGGACGTCTGGAAGGCCTTCGAAGCGTCGCGACAACCCCGCCCGCACGGCTGCCTTGCCGAGGAAACGATCTCCGCGCGGGGCCGAGCCGCGCGGCATGTAAAGCACGCACTCGTCGGCGAAGAAGCCCATGATGGCGTCGAGATCGTGTCGGTTGAATGCGTCCAGCAGGCTCTGTAGCAGGTCGAGTGTTACGGTCCCGGGCATCGGTCCCTCCCCATCGCGGCTTCAGATGGATGTCGCGACGCGAACGATCTCGTCCACGCAACGGTCGGCGTCAGCCTCGGTCGTCGCCCACGAGGAGACGCTGATGCGCATCGCGGCCCGGCCATGCCAGACGGTTCCGCCGGCCCACAGCGTGCCTTCCTGCTGCACGGCGCGGATGACGCGGTTGGTGAACGCGTCGTCGCCGAACGAGACAAGCACCTGGTTGAGGGTGACCTCGTTCAGGATCGTGAAGCCCGCCGCCGAAAGCTTCTCGGCGAAGCGCGTCGCGAGGCGGCAACAACGCTCGATCATCTCGGCCAGGCCTGAGCGACCGAGCGAGTGCAGGGCCGCCCAGACCTCGATGCCGCGCGCCCGGCGCGACATCTCGGGCGTGAGCTCCATCGGCTCGCGCGGCTGGTTGGGCTCGCCGTCGAGCAGATACGCCGCGCGGATATGCGACAGCGCGGCGCGCAGATGCCGGCGCTCACGACAGAAGACCAGGCCGCTGTCGTAGGGGACGTTGAGCCACTTGTGCGCATCGGTTGCCCATGAGTCGGCCTGATCGACCCCCGCCACGAGGTGCGCGCGTCCCGGCGCCGCGCCCGCCCACAGGCCGAAGGCGCTGTCGACGTGGACCCACGCGCCGGCTTCATGCGCGACCCGACAGATCTCACCGGCCGGATCGAAGGCGCCGCTGTTGACGTTGCCGGCCTGGATGCACACGATCGTCGGGCCGGAGAGGGCGGGCAGGGTGTCGGCGCGCATGCGGCCCTGATCGTCGACGGGCACGCGCACCACGCGCTCGCGGCCAAGGCCGAGCAGACTGAGAGCCTTCAGCAGGCTGACATGCACTTCCTCGCCGACCACGACCGTGATCGGCGGAGCACCGAACAGGCCCTGGCCTTCCACGTCCCACCCCACGGCCCGCAGCACAGCATGCCGCGCTGCGGCCAGCGCCGTGAAGTTCGCCATCGTCCCACCGGTGACGAAGCTGACGCCCGACTCGGCTGGCAGCCTGAGGAGATCGAGCAGCCAACGGGCCGCGACGTCTTCAAGCTTGCTGGCCACGGGCGAGGCGACGGTCAGGCCGGCGTTCTGGTCCCACGCGGCCGCCATCCAGTTCGCGGCGAGGCTGGCCGGCAGGGAGCCGCCGATGACGAAGCCGAAGTAGCGTTTGCCGGCCGAGGCCACCGTCGCCGGAGACCCGACGTCGTCGAGCAGCGCCAGCGTCTCCGCGGGATCCTGCGGCTGCTCCGGCATGGGCTGATCAAAGGCCGCCAGGCCGCTGACCGACTCCGGCGTCGGGAACACCGGGCGCGCGTCGAGCCCCGCCAGGAATTGCCGGGCGCGCTGTGACGCATCGTTCAACAGCGCGTCGCGATCCTGGTCGAGTCTGCCGGCATCGGCGGCAACGGCGTTGCGTGTCGAGTTCGTCATCGCGGGCTTCGCTCCGTTGGTCGGCTTACGCCGGCTTGATGTTTTGGTTGAGTCGGAAGAGGTTCGTCGGGTCATAGCGAGCCTTGATCTGCCGGAGGCGCGGGTAGTTGTCGCGATAGGCCGCCGCCACGCGCTCCTGGCCTTCATCCATCATCATGTTCACGTAGGCGCCACCGGCCGAGTGCGGATGCAACGCCTTCCAGTAGGCTTTCGACCAGGCGATGGTGCGTTCGTTGTTGGCCGGATCGGGATCGACGCCGACGATCACCTGCGCGAAGTTGGCCTCGCGATAGCTCCAGGCGGTCTCGTCGGCCCCAACGCGATGCGCGGCCCCGTTGATCGGATAGAGGTGCATGGTGGAATGCACGGACGGCAGTTGCTGCGCGTACTTGACGTGCAGGTCGATGGCGGCGTCGCTCAACTCGTTGACGAAGTCCGCGTTCCAATACCACTGCAGCCCTGGCGCATACAGGCCGTCGAACAGGCTCTGCAACGTCGCGAACGGGATCGGGCCGACGAAGTCGATGGCGATCGGGGCGACGGCGCGGATCGGCCTGAAGACCTCCTCGGCCCGGTCGAGTGGGCCGGTGTAGCACCAGGTGACCACCGCCATTTTCTTCAGGTGGTGCTCGGCCGGGAACATGTCGACGGGTGGCACAGTGTGGATGCCGAACCAGCCGTTGAGTTCCTCGGGTGCCGTAAGGATCATATCGCGCCAGTAACGCATCACGGTGGCCGTCTGCTCGATCGGCCAGAACATCGGGCCGCCATAGACCGTCGGGCCGACGGGATTGCCGCGGAACAGGAACGACGTGACGACGCCGAAGTTGCCGCCGCCGCCGCGCACGGCCCAGAACAGGTCGGGGTGCGAGTCGACGTTGGCCGTGACCAGCCGGCCGTCGGCGAGGACGACGTCGACCTCGAGCAGGTTGTCGATCGTCAGCCCGTAGCGGCGGGTGAGGTAGCCCAGGCCGCCGCCGAGTGTCAGCCCGCCGACGCCGGTCGACGAGATGAAGCCGGTCGGCACGGCCAGGCCGAAAGGCGCCGTGGCGTGATCGACATCGCCCCAGACGGCGCCGCCCTCGACCCTCACCGTGCGAGCGACGGGGTCGACGCGCACCGCGCGCATCTGTGACAGATCGATCACAAGGCCGTCGTCGACCATCGCCAGGCCGGCGCCGTTGTGCCCTCCGCCGCGGACCGCGATCGGCAGCCCGCGTTCGCGCCCGAAGGTGACGGCCGCGATCACGTCGGCGGCGTCGGCGCAGCGCGCGATCAACGCCGGGCGCCTGTCGATCATGGCGTTGTAGAGCCGACGCACGCCGTCGTAGTCGGCGTCGCGCGGGCCGATGACGCGGCCGCGCAGACGGCCGGCGAGATCGCTGATCGTGGTCGCGTCGAGTTCGCGAATGGATGGAGCGGATGGTGCGGTCATGGTTCTCTCCTGTACGAATGCAGTGTTTGGGATAGGCATCGGGCCTATCGACTCATGAGGCTCAGATACACGCGCGGCAGCAGGCCTCCAGCCTCAACGGCGCCGATGTCGCAGGCATCGGGCCGCAGGGCGCCAAGTTGATCGCGGGGTGTGCAGTTGAAGCCGACGTTGATCAATGGGCTGCCCGCGAGCGGCGCGTGGTAGTAGGTCCCGCTGACCGGATCGATGCCGATCGGCCCGAGCATCGGGTTTGTGCCGACGGTCGTGAACTGCGGGCCGCAGGTCGTGTCGGTGATGTGGTTGCCACCGTCGTTGCTGATCTGGCCGCTTCCATCGCCGTCGCAGTTGACGGCGCTCGCGTTTGTCACCACGGCGCTGCGGAAGCGCGTGTTGCCGCCCAACGCCGTGTACGTGCCGCCGCCGGCGTTGTCCTTGATCGTCACGCTGTACAGCTCGGCCCGGCCGGTGTTGTGGACGCCGCCGCCCTGTCCGCCTGTCGCGTTGTTGCCGCTGACGGTGACGTTCTCGAGGCGCACGTACGGACCGCTGGTCGGCGACGGTCCGGCCGCCAGCGACAGGCCACCGCCCGAGACGGCCCGGTTATCGACGAAGGCGCTGTCGGCCACGCGCAGCCCGGCATTGAAACGCGCCAGACCGCCGCCGCCCCCTTCCGAGACATTGGAATAGAAGAGCGTGTTCGTGATCGTCAGGTTCGTCGTGTCGCTGTTGGCGTACAGACCGCCGCCCAGACTGCCGGCCGTGTTGAGCTTGAAGGTCACATGGTCGAGGGTCGCCCGGGCAGCACCCTCGCCGCCAACGAACAGCGCGCCGCCGAAGCGACCCTGGTTCTGCGACAGGTGGCTGCGCGTCAGCGTGAGCACGCCGGAACTGAAGATGGCTCCGCCGTAGCCGGCCAGGACGGTCTGGGTCGGGGTCTGGTTGGTCGTGATCAGGGCGCCGTCGATCGCCAGAGCACCGCCGGCGTTGTAGAGGGCGCCCCCGTCCTCGGTGGAGCTGTTGGCGTTGAGCTGGAGCCCACTCGAGAAGATCGAGTCGGTGGTCGTGCCGTGCAGGGTGAGCGCCGCGCTCGCGCCGACGTAGGCGGCGCCGCCGAAGTGGGCGCGATTGGAGAGGAAGACGCTGTTGACGACGTTCACGCGCGAGACGTTGTCGAGGAATAGGGCTCCGCCGAAACCGGAGGCTGCATCCGTGGCCAGGTTGTTGTAGAACAACGTGTCGCGCACGAGGACGGCCTGATCCGCGGCAGTGCGGAAGCAGACCGCGCCGCCGCCGAGCGGCGCCGTGTTGTTCTGGAAGACGCTGTCCTCGATCAGGGCGGGGCCGGAGACGAGCACTGCGCCGCCGCAGAAGTTGGGCGCGACGAGGCTGTTCTGCACGGTGACCCCCGACATGACCAGAGAGCCGAAGGCGCGCACGGCCGCGCCGCTGGCGTTGTTGCTGTAGGCTGAGTCGAGCGTGAGGTTGCGCAGTTCGAGCGCGGGTGGCGCCGCGGTCGCCGTGCTGATCAGGCGGGTGGCCAGGCCACCGGTGAGCGTGATCGCGTTGCCGCCGTCGATCACGGTGTCGACGGTCAGCACCTTCTCGCTCGTCAACAGGATCGTGGTAGGCCCGCCGCAGTTGAAGGTGAGGGTGCCTCCGCCGGCCAGTGCGGTCGTGAACGCCGCCTCGGTGCAGCTGCCCGGCGTGCCGTCGCCGACGACGCCGGCCGCGTACGCGGGCCGGGCCGGGGCGACGCCCATGACGAGCAGGCCCAGGCAGACCAACAGGCGGCACACAGTGGGATGGAGCATCGGTAGCCTCACAGTCTTCGATCGCGGCCCGGAGCCCAGGCCGCGTCAGCGCTTCGATCAGCCGGCGTCGGCGTCGACCGCCGGATCCGTCTGCGCCGGCAGCGCCGGAAAATCGGCGTCAGCCGAACGCATGAGAAAGGCGGCCAGGAGCTCGACGCTGGCGAACATTCGCCGTTCGCCGGTATGAGGATCCTCGATCGAGGCGCGCCAATGGTTGCCCCTGACCTGCCAGAGCCTCAACAAAAAGGCCCGATAGCCCCTTGCCTGACCCATGACCCTACGCTAGCGCGCGGCTGCGAGAGGGGTGCGAGAGCCGTATAATTTCCGGACCACGCTCGTTCAATCAAACGATGGCTGTCCTCTCCATCTCCATGCTGGGCCCGCTTGTCGTGTTGCGGGACGGCGCCCCCCTTCGGCCCTTCAAGTACAACAAAGCGCGCGCTTTGCTGGCTTACCTCGCCGTGGAAACTGGCCGGGCGCATCCACGGGCCGAGTTGTGCGCGCTGTTGTGGCCAGAACTGACGGAATACGCGGCACGCCGCAACCTGACCCAGGTGCTCAGTTCACTGCGTGACATGCTCGCGGAGGCTGAAGGTCAGCCGTGGCTTGTCACCGATGTCGAGACGGTCAGGCTCAACGAGGACCTGCCGCTCGACGTCGACGTCAGCCATTTCGATCGGCTGCTGAGCGATAGCGAACGCCACGGCCACCGCAGCTGGCAGACCTGCGGCGCCTGCGGTGAACGCCTCGGCCAGGCTATGGCGCTCTACCGCGGTGACTTCCTCAGCCAGATATCGGTGGCTGATAGCGCGCCGTTCGAGGAGTGGGCCGTGCTCTGGCGCGAACGGTTGCGCCAGCGAGCGTTCAGCGCGCTCGAACGCCTCGCAAGCCGGGCCGAGTGGCTTGGGGATTGCCACGCCGCGGCAGCGTATGCCGGTCGCATGGTCGATCTCGACAATCTGCGCGAGGCCAGTCATCGCGAGCGGATGCGCCTGCTGGCCCTCGACGGACAGTGGGCAGCGGCCGAGGCGCAGTTTGAGCAGGTGAGGCGCACGCTCGCCAGTGAGCTCGACGTCGAACCGGCGGATGAGACGGTCAACCTGTTCGAGCGCGTGCGCACGCGCAGTGGCGGGCTCCATCGATTTGAGCCACCCCCATTTCGGTGCCCCATCCCGCTCAGCGCTCTCATCGGTCGGGAAGCCGATCTCGACGCGGTACGCCGCGCCCTGCGCTCCGACGATCTCCGCATCCTGACCCTGACCGGCACGCCAGGCCTCGGCAAGACCCGGCTGGCCCTGGAAGCCGCCCGTGAGCTGCGCCATGACTTCGAGGATGGCGTCACCTTTGTTGATCTTGTCCCGGTGACCAACGCCGCAGCCGTGCCTGCCGCTGTCGCCGATGCGTTGGGCCTGAAAGAAGTGGCCGGCAAGACGCCGGGCGAGACGGTCATCGTTCACTTGAAGACGCGCCAGGCTCTGCTTGTCCTCGACAATTTCGAGCACGTCCTCGACGCCGCCGGATGGGTTGGAGAAGTGCTCGCGACCTGCCCGGGGATCAAGGTGCTGGCCACCAGTCGCGCTCCGCTGCGCATTCGCGGAGAACACCAGCAGAGCCTGACCCCGCTCGACCTGTCTGAGGCCATCCGGCTCTTCGTCGAACGGGCTCGGGCCATGACGCCCGGCTTTGCGCTCACAAGCGCCAATGAGCCGACCATCGCCGAGATCTGCAACCGCCTCGACGCATTGCCGCTGGCCATCGAGCTCGTCGCGGTGCGGACGCGCACGCTCTCCCCGACCGCGCTGCTCCAACAGTTGCAGTACAGATTGCCGGCGCTCGAGACAGGGCCGCGCGATGTTCACGAGCGTCATCGGACGTTGCGCGCCGCCATCGGCTGGAGCTACGACCTGCTCGACGTCGAGGCGCAACGACTCTTCGCCCACCTGGGTGTGCTTGCCGGCGGGGGATCGTTCGAGGCGGCGCAGGCCCTGATCGACGAAACCGTTTCCCTCCACACCCTCGAAGAGCTCGTCGAAGCCAGTCTTGTGCGCACAGACGAAGCCGATGGCGAGACGCGCGTCACGCTCCTTGAAACGGTTCGTGAGTTCGCGTTCGAGCGCCTGCGCGAAGACGACGCGTTGGCCGATGCACAGCGCCGACATGTCGACTACTTCTTGTCGTTGGCTGAACGCGCCGAGGGCGAACTGCGCGGATCGAACTCCAGGGCCTGGTTGGATCGGCTCACACGGGATCTTGACAACCTGCGCGCCGCGTTGACGTGGTCGCTCGACGATCCCGGCGATCGGTTGATCCGGCTGGTCAAAGCCCTCGACCGCTTCTGGGAGTTCAGGGGGCTACTGGCCGAGGGACGCCAGTGGGTTGCTCGAGCCATCGACCGCGAGCAAGACAACGACCTTGCGCTCCAGGCCAAGCTCCTCGAAGTGGACGGCGTGCTGGCCTGGCGGCAGGGCGATTATCCCGACGCTCTGACCCGCCTCTCGCGCGCGCTCGAGCAATACAAACAGTTGGAAGATGATCTGGCAGTCAGCCGGGTGTTGCGTGGTCTCGGCGCGGTCGTCGAAGCCCAGGGCGATTTTCGAACCTCGAGGGCGATCCTTGAGGAGGCACTGGCCATCGCCCGCGAGGACGGCACACCGCATGCCATCGCCGCTTCGGTCCTCAGCCTGGGGTTGCTGGAGGCTTATCAAGGCAACTATGCTCAAGCTGAAGCTCTATATGCGGAGTGCCTGAGCCTCGGCCGCGAGATCGGCGACTCGGCGCTCCTCGGCAACGTGCTCCTCAACCTCGGGTTGTTACACGAAAATCGAGGCGACTCCGACAAGGCCTGGGACCTGATGCAGGAGGGCCTTGGCGCGTTCCGCTCGATCGATTACAAGATCGGCATCGGCCTGGTTCTGCTCAACCTCGGCAACTTTGCCGTTGACCGGGGCCATCTGCCGGATGCCGAATCCTTCTTCAGGCAGAGCCTCGATATACAACGCGAGCTCGGCGACCTCGCAACAGCTTCCTACCCATTGTTCGGGCTTGGCAAAATCGCCCACGTGGAGGGCGACATCCCGGGCGCGCGCCGCTCCTACCTGGAGAGCCTCAAGCTCAGATACGAGACCGGCGAGCTACGTCCCATTCCACGAAATCTGAATGGCCTGGGCGAGATCGATCGCCTCGAAGGTCGCCCGGAACGGGCGGCACGCCTCTTCGGCGCGGCTGAAGCGCTACGTGATCGGTTGGGGACGCCCGTGGTGGCTACCTACCTGCCAGCTTATCAACGTGAGGTAGCAATGCTTCGCCAGGCGCTGGGGGAGACGGAGTTCGCCTCAGCCTGGGCTGCCGGGCGAGCACTCTCGCTCGACCAGGTCATGCAACTGGCGCTGGGTGATGCGATCGCTCAACCGTAATCTGCCTGGGCGCAATCAACGAAAAGCTCCTATCGCCACCAAACGGCCTGTGCCCGCCAGCACAGCAATCAGACACGCGAACAGCAGGCTACGTGTCTGTGCAGGATCAACCCCCGGCTTGCCCCTTTGATGGACGTAGAGGAAGAGATCCAGACCGGCCAGGAGCACGGTGCCGACCCCTACCAGCACTATGCTGCTCGAAAGGAAGATCAGTCCGAGGCCGACCACACCTGGGATCAGGGCGAGCAGGCCGATGTGGTGAGAGGTCAGCGACATGGCTCTCAGGTCGGCCCACTGGGCAACGACCCCGCGGATGGTGACGTAGTCGGCGGCATCCAACACACCGGGCACCGAGATCTCGCGCCGGTCCCGCCCGGCCTTCAGCAGAAGGCCACCCGGAAATTCCTGGGCGGACGCGAGCTCGGCTCGGCCGATCCTCACGCGTTGACCTGGGCCGGCGTCGCTCTCGATGCCGTCGGC
>CAYZRP010000009.1:23478-92163 GCA_964480865.1 uncultured Anaerolineales bacterium
GGCCGGCGTCGCTCTCGATGCCGTCGGCATCGAGGCGGATGCGAAAGGCGCGCCATCGCCCGACCTGTCGGCCCAGGGTGAGCCAACCGGTGACGGCCATGACGCTCATCACCACAGTCAACGCGATGGCGAAGGTGGCGAGATCCGCGGTCGTGGTGGACCGCCGCAGTCCGGTCGCCGCCACGCCGACGGCTACGACGACCAAAGCCAGGACGACCACGATCCCGATAAAGCGGATCCGAAGGGTTCGAATGCCATCATCGGAAAACCTGTACTCCCGCATCGGGTCTCCTCTGCGTGATGCGCTCTTGTGGCCTGATAGGGGCTCTTCTCTTTAACGTCGGTGGCGCCCGGTCTCACGCCTCAGGGGAGATCGAACTGAACGCGAAAACGACGCAATCTTCTCAAACCACCAACTCGGCCTGTAAAGAGTCGGTGAAGGTGCCCGGATTACGGTCGGCTTTACAGACTGAAGGTTTGATTTGTATTAGGTTGAGACGGAGCCCATCCATCCGGTGAAGTGCCATGCTGGACTGAGCCGACTGTTGATGGACCCAACAAACCGTGCCGTTGCTGGACCGCTGGTTTTAGATTGACCACTCCGAAAGGGCGATCCACGCACACTGTCTTTTCGAGACAGACTGGAGAGCAGGGGGAAAGCACCATGAAGGTATTCGCAAACATGAAGGTCGGTGTCAAGATCATTGCCGGGTATCTGGCAGTATTGGCGTTGATGGGGGTCGTGGGCATCGTCGCGTATCTGCGCACGGGCGATGCCGGGACCACCGTTGACACCCTGACCAGCGATCTCGCAGTCGATCGCCAGCTGGGCAACGATATCGCCGTCGACATTGTCCTCGCGCGCTTCTATGCAGCGAAGTACACTGACACCCGTGACATCACCTATCTGAACAAATACACTGATACGATCAAGCGTCTTGATGCCAGCCTCACTCAGGCACAGGACTCGATTACGGACCCCGAGCGCGTCGAACTGCTCGAGAAGATCCAGACCGACAGAGCCACATACGTCGAGACGTTCCAGCGCATTGTCATGCTGATGGACGAGCGGACACAGACGCAGGTGGATGTCCTTGACGTACAGGGGCCACTTGGCGAGACCCAGCTTGGCATTCTGCGCGACAGCCTCTTCAGTGGGCGCGATCTTGACGGCGTGCAGCAGGCGGGCAATCTCCAGGCCGCGTTCATCCTCATGCGGCTGGATGCCTTCAAGTACCTCGACGAAGGCGACCCGTCCATTATCGAGAAGTTCAACGGACGATACGCCCAGGCGAAAGATGCATACGACCGCCTGAACATACAGGTGCTGACCTCAGACGAACGCCAGGCCCTTGACGCTGGCTGGGAAGCCATCCAGGCCTACGTCACAAGTTTTCAGGGCCTTCAAGCCGACTACGATCAACAGAACACCCTGCAGACCCAGACTCTGAACCTCCTCGGACCACAGATCCAGGATGAGGCGTCGGGAATCGTCACCAGCGTCGGAGAGGACTTCGACGCGCTCGCTGCTCAGACCCGCGACCTGGTTACTCAGACCCAGCAGGTAGTCATCGGGTTGCTGGTGGGCGCCATTGTCATCGGGCTGACGCTTGGCTTTGTGATCTCGGGTGGAATCACCCGCCCGCTGCAGGCCGTTACCCGCATGTCGCAGCAGATCGCCGATAAGGATCTGCATGTGCTGGTGACCGAGCTCCAGGCGCTGGCGCAGGGTGATCTCACGCGCAGCCTGACAATCCAGTCGCAGCAGATCCCGGTCAGCGGCAACGACGAAGTGGGTCAGTTGGCGACCGCCTTCAACACCATCGTGTCGCGCCTGCAGGAAGCCGGACAGGCCTTCAGCGACATGACGCTCCGCCTCGGTACGGCGGTCAGCCAGGTGGCCAACAGCGCCACAAGCGTCACGTCAGCGTCGTCGCAACTGGCGGATGCGGCCGTGCAGGCCGGCCAGGCGACGTCGCAGATCGCGGCGACCGTTCAGCAGGTCGCGCGCGGCACCAGTCAACAGACCGAAGCCATCACAAAGACAGCAGGATCCGTTGAGCAGATGAAGCGCGCCATTGACGGCGTCGCTCAAGGCGCTCAAGAACAGGGCAGCGCCGTGACCCGCGCGGCCACAGTCACGTCTCAGCTGTCGGCCACCATCCAGCAGGTCACGGGCAATGCCGAAGCCGTCTCGCGCGACTCGGCGGCTGCCGCAGC
This sequence comes from uncultured Anaerolineales bacterium, assembly GCA_964480865.1. Classification (GTDB taxonomy): domain Bacteria; phylum Chloroflexota; class Anaerolineae; order Anaerolineales; family UBA6663; genus UBA6663. Next base: position 25,699 of record CAYZRP010000009.1, read on the forward strand.
CGCGGCTCGCGACGGTGCTCGCAAGGTTGAAGACACCGTCCAGGGCATGAACACGATCAAGGCCAAGGTGGGCGCCTCCGCCATGAAGGTCCAGGAGATGAGCGAGCGCTCCGATCAGATCGGCGTCATCGTCGAGACCATCGACGACATCGCCTCGCAGACGAACCTGCTGGCGCTCAACGCCGCGATCGAAGCGGCGCGCGCTGGCGAGCACGGCAAGGGCTTCGCGGTCGTCGCCGACGAAGTTCGCAAACTGGCCGAACGCTCGTCGACGGCCACCAAGGAGATCGGCGGCCTGATCCGCGGCATCCAATCCACAGTGTCGGAAGCGATGCGCGCGATGGATGAAGGCGGACAGGAAGTCGAACAGGGCATGCGCAAGGCGGCCGAAGCCGGCCAGGCCCTGGCGAACATCCTCGAGGCGGCCGAAGCCGTTCGGCAGCAGGCCGAAGCGGCACGCCAGGCATCCGAGCGCATGGGCTCGCTGTCGACCGAGATGGTGAACGCGACCGACACCGTCAGCGCCGTGGTCGAGGAGAACACTGCCGCGACCGAGGAAATGGCCGCCGGAGCCGGCTCCGTCATGCAATCGATCGAGAACATCGCGTCGGTCAGCGAAGAGAACAGCGCGGCCGTCGAAGAGGTCTCGGCCTCGGCCGAGGAGATGAGCGCGCAGGTCGAGGAAGTGACAGCCTCGGCTCAGTCACTGGCCGACATGGCCCAGGGCCTGCGCCAGATTGTGGCGCAATTCAAGCTTTCCAACAGCGGCGTACAGGCCGTGGAAGCCCGCACAGTCGCTGTGGCCGCCGCCCGCCAGCCCGCAATGGCGTCGGTCCGGCACTGAACATCCTGAACGACGCGGACCGACGATGACTCGGTCCGCGTCGATCCATTGAGAGAGGCACTTCGCAAGCTATGGATCAACAAATCGTCGTTTTCGATCTGCATCGTGAGCACTACGGCGTGGACATCGGGGCAGTGGAGAGCATTCTGAAGCCCCAGGCCATCACCTCGGTGCCGTGCGCGCCACCGTACGTCGTCGGCGTGACCAACCTGCGTGGCAAAGTGTTGCCCGTGATCGACCTGCGGCGCCGTTTCGGGTTGCCGGCAGCCGAGGTGAACGCCGACACGCGCATCGTCGTGGTCCAGATGGGCGCCCATGTCGTGGGCATGATCGTCGATGGGGTCAGTGAGGTGCTGAACCTCGATGGCGCGTCGATCGAGCCGCCTTCGTCTGTCACGTCGACAGCCGATTCGATCTTCATCAAGGGCATCGCGCGTCTGGAAGGACGTCTGGTGATCTTGCTCGATCTCGACAAGATCGTCGAGAGCGAGCCCGTCCCGGCGTAGACCACAAGGCCGGTGCGGCTAATCCCTGACCCAGCGCTCGCCCTGGCGGATGCAGGCATGCGCCATGTGATGGGTGTTGTACGCCGCGCCGACCTCGCCCGCCGGGTTGACCAGGATGATGCCGGCCTGCACAGGGCCGAGGCGCTTCTCGAGCCGGCGGAGCACTTCGTCGGCCGCCTGTTGCGGCGATAGGCCCTGGCCCATCAAATCGCAGGCGGTCTTCGAAAACACCATGCGCATCAACGGCTCGCCGTGGCCTGTGGCCGCGGCGGCGCCGGCTTCGTTGTCGGCGTAACCGCCGCCACCGACGATCGGGCTGTCTCCGACACGGCCGGGCATCTTGCCGGCCGTGCCGCCGGTCGAGACGGCTACGGCCAGCAGCCCATGGGCGTCTCGGACAACGGCGCCGACGGTGTCTCCGGTTCTGTCGGCTCGAAAAGCCCGATCCTCCGGGCGCAGCTGATGTGTGCTGCTGCCCGCCACCAGTTCTTCCATCGCGCACACAGGCACGTCCATCGAGCGCGCGAATTGCTCAGCGCCAGCCCCGACAAACAGCGAATGCGGGGTGCGCTCCATCACGAGCCGGGCCACACTCACCGGGTTGGCCACGCGCTGAATCCCCGCGACCGCGCCATACCCGAGCCGGGCGCCTTCCATGATCATGGCGTCCATCTCAACGTCGCCGTTGGCGTTCAGGTACGAGCCATGACCGGCATCGTAGACCGGGTCATCCTCGAGCACACGCACGGCGGCTTCCGCAGCGTCCAGGGCTGAGCCGCCGCGCTCGAGCACGGCCCACCCTGCCTCGGCAGCACGCTCCACTCCGACACGGAACGCGGTGACGCGGTCGTCGAAATCGTTTCCGGCTCCCCCATGCACGATGATGACAGGCTCCATCTTGGGTTCCCTTCAGGTCTGGGTTCGTTGAATCGAATGGCTCGGCTTCTCGCAAAATCGCCTGACGACATCGCACACGCGGTCGACGTCCTCGTCGGTCAGTTCAGGGTAGAGGGGCAGGGCCAGGTTTTCGGCAGCGGCCCTTTCGCTCTGGACCAATGCCGCATGCGCCAGGGTCGCATAGGCCGGCTGTCGATGCACGGGCAGTGGGTACAGGACGCCAGACGCGATCCCTACCTGCGCGAGCGACTCGCGCAGCGCACCTCGTAGCGCCGAGCGAATGACGAACTGATGATACACGTGCTCGACGTCCGCCGGTTCGACAGGAAGGACGACGGATGTGTTCGCCAACCCGAGACGGTAGCGCCTCGCGAGTTGTCGCCGCCGCGCGTTCCAACGATCGAGGTGGCTCAGCTTGGTCGATAGGATCGCGGCCTGGATCTCGTCGAGGCGTGCATTCAGGCCGCGTGCCTCGCTGACGTAACGCTCTCGCCAGCCGTACTGGCGCAGCTCGCGCAGCCGCGTCGCCAGTTCGGCATCCGCCGTCGCCACGGCGCCCCCATCACCCATCGCCCCCAGGTTCTTGGTCGGGTAGAAGCTGAATGCGCTCAGGTGCCCCCAGGCGCCGACGCGTTTGTCGCGATAACGGGCGCCGTGAGCCTGGGCGCAATCCTCAATGACGACCAGCCCGTGCTCGTGCGCGAAGGCGAGGATCGGGTCAAGGTCGGCTGGACAGCCATAGAGATGGACGGGCACGATCGCGCGCGTCCTTGGCGTCAGGGCCGCGGCGAGTCGACCCGGGTCGAGCGTGAAGCGTTCGAGATCGATGTCGACCAGCACCGGGTTCGCGCCGGCCTGCTCGATGGCCGCGACCGTTGCCACAGCGGTATGGCTGACGGTGATGACGTCGTGTCCGGGACCGATGCCGGCGGCCATCAATGCAAGTTGCAACGCCGCAGTCCCCGAGCTTGTGCCGACGACGTGCCCGACACCCAGATACGCCCCGAACGCGCGCTCGAAGGCCTCAACCTCTTCGCCCAGGATGTACCGCCCGGACGACACCACACGCTCGATCGCGGCGGTGAGCTCGGTCTGCAGGCTGGCATGCTGGGCAACGAGATCGATCGTCGGGATCTGGCGGTTCATAGGTACCAGGCCCTATGCCGATCGACGAAGTCCACTGTCCGGCGCAGGCCGTCGCGCAGCGACACGCGCGGCGTCCAGGCCAATGTCGCCTGAAGCCGCGAGAAGTCGCCGTGGTAGTCGCCTATATCGATGCGCAGTCGATCGGCAGGGTAGGGCACGTACTCGACACTGCCCGAGCCGACCAGATCGATCACAAGCCGGGCCAGGTCGGCGAGGCGGATGGGTTCGCTGCCGCCGAGGTTGTAGATCTGCCCGTTGGTGTCCGGGTGGGCGGCTGCCGCCAGCAGCGCGTCCACGACGTCGTCGACGTAGGTGAAGTCGCGGATCTGGTCGCCCGACCCGTAGACCAGCAGCGGCTGGCCGACCAGCAGCCGCCGGATCCACTCACCGAGGAACATCAGGCGTGCGTCGAAGCAGCGCATCCGCGGCCCATAGGTGTTCGTCAGCCTCAGGCTCGTGACATTCAGCCCGTACGCGCGATGCGCAACGAGATGAAACATCTCACCGGCCCGTTTGCTGACGCCGTTGTAATCGACAGGATCGATCGGGTGGGTCTCGTCGATCGGCAGGTCGCACGATCGGCCGTACATCTGACGGGTGGCGGTGTAGACGATCTTGATCGCCGGCTCGGTCTGTCGGCAGGCCTCGACGATGTTCAGGTGGCTCCCGGCGTTGATCGAAAGGTCATTGACCGGATCTTCCATGCTGGCGATATGGCTCGTTTGGGCTGCCAGGTTGAAGAGCACGGCCTGGCCGCTGATCGCGTCAACGGCGGCAGTCGGATCGCGGAGATCTGCCTCCCAGATCTCCACGCTGTCGCGAATGCCATCGAGGTTGTGGGGATTGGCGCCTGAGCCAGGCAGGGCGGCATCGACGATCCGCACCCGGGCGCCCAGACTCACCAGACGATGAGCCAGATTGCTACCGATGAAGCCAAGGCCGCCGGTCACGACGACGTGTTTGTTTCGATACCAGTCAACCCATTTCATGATGCGGCATCACGGCGCGCTTCCTGATTGTCAACGTCCACCACAGCTTCGTCAGTTGGCGCAGGGTGGCCCAGATGCGGACGAGGGTGAAGAACTGCGACGCCCCGTGGCGACGATGATAGTGGGAGACGGCCACGTCGGCAAACCGGGCCCCGGCGTTCTGGAGCTTCTTGACGAGCTCCACGCAGATCGCGCCGCTGTCGCTCTCGAGTGAGACACCCGCCAGCCGGCTGCGTCGGATCAATCGGAAATCACAATCGGTGTCGCGCACCGGCAGACGAAACACAAGCCTGACAACGGCGTTGTATGCCGCCCCGATGCCGACGCGCAGGAGCGAGTCGTTGCGACGTTGCTTGTAGCCGTTGACGACGTCGACCGTCGGGTCGACGACAGCCGCCAGACGCTCAAGTTCGAGCGGATCGTATTGCCCGTCGCCGTCCGTATAGAAGACCCAGTCCTTGCACGCCTGGGCGAACCCGCTGCGCAACGCGCCGCCGTACCCACGGTTCGCGGCATGCGTGATGACGCGCAGAATCGGGACCTGTGCTCGAAGCGCGGCGAGCACGGCGGCGGTGTCGTCGCAGCTGCCGTCGTTGACGACGATGATCTCGAAGTCGCTGGCGAGTTGAGACGCGATCTGTTGCGCGCGGAGGACCAGGTCCGCGATGGTGCGGCCATCGTTATACGCTGGAAAGAAGATACTGAGGCTGCTCAAGCGCTTCGCGCGCGCGTTCATCGAGCGGGCTCCTTGCGCCCGACGGCCACCACGCTCAGACCGATGGGCAGCCCTGGCCCCGCGGCGATGCGGGCCTCGGCGGCGAGGAGCGCGCGCAGGGGCTCATTGAAACGGCCGGCCTGCCAATCCAGATCCGAGGCTTCCGCCGCCGGCGGCCACGCCCGTTCTGCGAGACGTTTGGCGACCACTGCCGGAAACAGGGTGGCGTTGGCGTAGCTGATGTGAGCCGGCGTCAGTCCGGCACTGATCAGCAGATCCCGGATCGCGCGGGCCGAGTAGCGGCGCGCTGTGTGTGTGGCATCGTCGTGGCGCCCGCGCAACCAGTTGTGCGCCGGCACGCGCAGGAGCAGGACGCCGTCGCGACGCAACACGCGGCTCATCTCAAGGAGCGCGGCCCGATCGCTGTCGACGCCACGCTCGTAGATGACGTCGAAGCTGGTGACGATGTCGAAGGCCTCGTCGGGGAAGGGCAGACGCGTCACAGTGGCCCTTGCGATGCGGGGCAACCGGCGGCTTTTGTCGAACGACAGCGCGACGGCCGAAACGTCGCAACCGAAGGCCATGCCGTACTGGCTGAGAAACGTGGCCAGGGCCCCGCCAGTGCCGCAACCGGCGTCTAACAACCGACCCCCCGAAGTGGCGGGCGCGAAGCGGTCGAGGAGCGAGCGGCTCAGCACTGTCATGCCCTGATACCACCAGTGCCTGTCCTCCACGCGCGCCATGCGCGCATATTCGAGATCGTCCATCAAGGCATCCGATAGGCCAGCAAGATGACGTTGCTGCAGTCGCGTTGGTAGTGCAGGTCTCCGCCCGGGTTGGCGCGCGTCCATTGCAGCAGTTCTTCGATCCGCGGCGGGCTGGCGATGACCGTTTCGCCCGACACAGCCTGCAACGTGTCGACAGGATCCGGAACATTGGTGATCGCCCGGCCCTGGGTCAGGAAGTCGACCGACGCATGCGATCCATAGAAGAACGTGGCATCGCTGAGCAGATAGATAGTGCCCTCTTTGCCGAAGTCTCGGGCCGTCGTCCCGAGGTACGAGGCGAAACGGGTCTGTGGATCGCCGCCATACCGGCAGCGGCCGACGAAGTCGAAGAAGTAGATCCAGATGTTGAAAGCAGTGAGACCGGCCACGATCACGGAGACGACGGCGCCATAGCGGAAGCGCTCGTTGGCCCAACTCAGGCCGATCTGCGTGAGCACCTGATCGAGGCCGATCGCCGCCAGGGTCATGGCCGCCGGCAGAGCCACGATCATGCGGTATGAATCAGCTGCCGGCGGGATCGCGAACACGCCCACCGCGACGGTCATCCCCCAGAAGTAGCCGTTGAGCAAGAGGCCGTCCATCGTCCGGAACTTCAGGAGCATGTACCCAAGGCCGAGAAGAAAGAGGACGGCGGCGACGAAGCTGAGGACCGGCACCGGCGATCCGTAGAAATCGACGGCCGGATAGTAGATCAGGGACAGGAAGGCATGCACCACGCGCTCGGCCAGGATCTGGATCGACGACTTGCCCGTCGCCGCGATCTCGTTGGCCAGCCAGCCGGAGTTGAACGTGCCCTCAGCGTTCAGTCGGCTGAGCAGTTCCTCGGGGCGACGCGCCATGTACGAAACCTGGGGGATCACGGTGATGGCAAAGCCGCCCCAAAACGCTGCCCACTGCCGCCAGGCCGGTTGAGCTTCGCGTCGAAGGATGATCCAGGACACTGCGGTGTACACCAGCAGGATGCCAAAGACGATCTGGGCCGTGATATAGACATCCATGTGCACCGCCAGCAAAACGCCGCCGAGTGCCGTGCGCCATGACGATCGCTTCGTCAGGCCGCTCAGGAGCAGGTAGAGCTCGAGGGGCACCAGCCAGGTGCCCTGGATGTAGGTGACAGCTGCCGTGCGACTGAAGTGCAGATGGATGTGGGACATCGACAGCAGGATGGCGGCGAGCAGCGCGATGCGCTGTCCGCGGATCTGGCGTGCGAACAGGTACGTCGCGAAGATAGCCAGCGAGCCGCCGATGGCGGGCAGCAGGCGCAGGGCAAACGGCGTCGGGCCGAACGCGCGCAGGGCGACATTGATCATCTGCATGTACAGAAGGCCGATGTTCTCCCACAGGCTGAAGGGGTTGGCCAGGGCTCCACTGCTCGTCGCCTGGGCGAACATGCCGATCAGGCCCTCATCGCCATTGATGATCATCGGCAGATCGCCGAGCTCGTAGAATCGCAGTGCGACGGCGAACACCTGAACGAGCACGAGCGGCAGGGCCTCTCTCCAGTGGTCGCGGGCCAGCGCTCTCACATCCGGCCAGGCGATACGCGCCGGCAGCATGGCGATCACATAGCAGGCGATGCCGAGGACCCACAGAGAAAGGATCGGAAGATACTGATTGATTTGATAGCGCTCGAAAGCGATAGCGGCGCCGGCAGCCGTGATGGAGAGGAGTAGACTGCTCAGGATCCAGGCGTTGCGGCGCGAGACATTCGAGCCCCGCGGGATCGCGACCAACCACTGACGTGGTAGGAACGGCGCAACCGCGAACAGCACGATCCCGAGGCCGCTGAGCCAGACGGGCGTTGGAACCGCCACGGTGTTGTCGATCGGCGTGACGTACAACCACACCTGGCCGATCAACGTCACCAATACCCCGACGCCGATGAGCATGATCTGCAGCGGAGCGAGCGCGCCGACGGCGGGGCGGGTGGCCGCCTCTGAGGGTGGTGCGGCAACCGACGGGTCAGTCGGTTCAGGGACGGCGATTTCGTTGGGATGCGACGATTGGACGGCCATCAGGAATACCTCGGCGTCGTCAGGGATGGGTTTGATCAGGGTCGGGTCGGTGATCGTTCTCGTGTACAAAGGCCGTCGCGGCCCCACCGACCGTCAGAAGCGCTGCAAGAAAGGTGCCAGAACCAATCCGAAACAGACCTCTGTAGCGTCCTTTATAGGCGAAACCAGTCGCGCGGCAAATCACAGCAAATGTATGGGCTGTGGTGTGGTTCCAGCAAGAGACAAATCGGTTTATCCTCAAGCCGGTCAGGCGGAGTGGATCTCAGTCGACAGCAGACATGGCCGGATGTCGCCGCTCTCCGGCCGTGACCACGATTGCTCATGCAGGAGACCCGCGATGGCGATTCAGTTCGGTCTTGTCCTGCCCAACGGGGCGCCGACTCCGGCGAACCGGGCGTCGTTTTGCGCGACGCTCGATCGCATGCTCGATCGAGCGTCAGGCTCGTTCGACTCGGTCTGGTGCGTCGATCATCTCCAGCCCGATGGCTCCGATCAACTCGACTCCTTCACCACGCTGGCCTATCTCGCGGGCCGACATCCTCAACTGATCTTCGGCCATTCGGTGATCTGCCAGTCTTACCGCAACCCGGCGTTGATCGCCCTGATGGGCGCGACCCTTCAATTCCTCAGCGGTGGCCGCTACATCATGGGCCTTGGCGCGGGTTGGAATCAGGCAGAGCATGTCGCCTACGGCTATCCTTTCCCGGACGCCGGTGAGCGCGTCGAGCAACTTGCCGAAACGCTCCAGATCATCACGGAGCTTTGGAAGGGCGGCTCCGTCACGTATCAGGGTCGCCACTATCGCGTCGACGGCGCGCGCTGTGAGCCGACACCTGAGCCGCGCCCGCCGCTGATGCTCGGCGCCTTCGGCCCGCGGATGTTGCGCCTGGCAGCGCGTTATGCAGATTGGTGGAACGTCTCCTCGACCAGCCCGTCCGAGTACCAACGGCTCTCCAATCGGCTCGATCAAGCCTGTGCCGAGATCGGTCGCGAGCCGGCCACGCTTCGGCGAACCTGGTGCGGTGGCTGTATCTGCGCGCCGACTCGCGATCGGGCGCTGCGTCTGGCGGGTGATCGCTACGGCCTGGATCCGGCGAGCAAAGAACTCGATCTGGTTGGGACACCCGAGCACGTGGTCGATCAGGTGAGTGCCTTCGTCGAACTCGGCGTCGATTACTTCATGCTCGATTGCGGGGGCTTTCCGGATCTGACGACCCTGGAGCTGCTCGTCGACGAGGTCATTCCAGCCTTCCAAAACGCGCGGTGAAGCGCTACGATTACGGAACGCCTGTTCGAAATCCCGTCTCAGGAGTCATTTCGTGCGCAAACTCATTGTCAGCAATCTCTCGTCGGTCGATGGCTACTACGAAGGCCCGAACCGAGACCTCGACTCGCTGTTCACGTACTTTCATCCGGATTACGCCAGCGACCAGAACTTCGATTTCTACAACACCGAACGGATCCGGGCGGCCGACATGCTCCTCTTCAGCGGTCGAGCGTCGTTTCTGGGCAACAAGTCTTACTGGGAAAGCGTGCCCACCGACCCAAATGCGACGCCGATCCGACGCGAGTTCTCGGCGTTGATCCGCTCGATCGACAAGCTCGTGGTGTCGGATCATCTGACCGCCGATGAACTCGCGCCCTGGACCAACACGCGCATCGTCTCGCGCGCCGACGGTCCTCGCGAAATTGCGGCGCTCAAGGAGCAGCCCGGCCGCGAGATCTTCCTGTTCTCCGGCCGGACGCTCTGGAACGAGTTGCTCACGCATGACCTCGTCGACGAGCTCCACCTGACTTACTTTCCCATGATCGCGGGCAGCGGCACGCCGCTCTTCATCGGTCGGCCGCCGGTGTCGCTCAAGCTGTTGCACACCCGCACCTGGCAGGGGTCCGGCAACATCCTGGCCTGCTACAAGATCGAGCGCCGCTCCGCTTGAACGACGCCATGTCGGTCAATTCAATGCTCTTGCAGCGGGTCGCGGCTGATCCGCTGTCGGTCGCTATGTCGATGGCGTTGCCATCGGGCCAGAGAGTGCTGGCGCGACCGTTGCTGTCGAGCGACACCGCTCGACTGGGCGCCTACTTCGAGTCGCTGTCGGCCGAGACGCGCAGCCGCTTTGGCCCACACCCGCTCGACGCTGCGGCAGCGGCCCAGCTATGCGCCGAGATCGACGCGACCCGTGTCCTGCGCTGGGTGGCGGCTGCCGACGACGAAATCGTCGCCTACTTCATTCTCATGTGGTCGGTGACCACGTACGAGCGCGAGCGCTACGCGGCACACGACATCGCGCTATCTGGCGATGTGGATTGCACCTTCGCGCCGTCTGTGGCGGATCGCTTCCAGGGGCAGGGTCTGGGGAGTCTCATCTTCGCGCCCTTGCGGCATCTCGCGCGCGAGGCTGGACGGCGGCGCATGGTGCTGCTTGGCGGCACCCAGGCGACGAACGCCCGGGCGATCGCCTATTACCGAAGACTTGGGTTCGCCGAACTTGCCCGGTTCGAAGAGCCGCCCGGTGTCTGGAACCTGGACATGTGGTTGATGTGCTGAGCTGTCAGCGCGGGATGGTCACCTGCCAGAACGGAGTCTTGCATGTCGACAGAGGCCCGCTATATCCAGACTGGCACGTCTCAGCTATGGAGCACGTCGAGCGGCGCCGGGTTGCCGACCGTGTTCTTCAACGGCGGCCCGGGCTGTGACGACTACCTCGCGCCGGTCGCGGCCCTGATCGACGACGTCTGTCAGGTCATCCGTTTCGAACCCCGCGGTTGCGGTCGATCCGACTGGGACGGCCGTTACGACCTCGACACCTTCCTGTCAGACGTGGAAGCCGTGCGCGAAGCCTACGGGCTAGAGCGCTGGCTCGTCCTGGGCCACAGCCATGGCCCCAATCTGGCGCTCGCCTACGCGCTGCGCCATCCGGCTCGCGTCATGGGCATCATTGGCCTGGCGGGTGGCAAGGTCGTCAACGATCGCAGCTGGAGCGAGATCTACCACGAACGACTGACGACGGTCGGTGAGGATCTCGGCGGCAAGGTCTTTCGGGCGGATCCACGAGTTAACGAGCAGGGGAATCGGGAGTGGAAGGAATTCTGCCGGCGGCCGACGCTGTTCCGCGAACTGGCCGATCTGGCCACGCCGTGCGTCTTCATTAATGCCGCTGAGGACATTCGACCCAACTGGCCGACCCGGCAACTGGCCGAGTTGATCCCGGGAGCGCGTTACGAAGAGATCGAAGGCGCCGCCCACACCATCTGGCTGACGCACGCCGACGTCCTGCGGGATCGGCTTCACGCGGCGATCGAGTGGATCCGCGCCAGCGCCCCTCTCGAGCGGCGCGCCGACGAGGCGTGATCGTGGTGTGAAACGCCACAACCCGCCCAAGCCCCAGGGCGTGGCGAGGGCCTTCACCTCGAACGGATCGGGTCGCCGCATGGTCGCGAGAAGTCATGCACCGAAGTCGCCCGCCGTCAAGGCGTGGCGGACGGCATGATAGAGAGCTACTCCGTTTCGGCCAAAAAGTGGGTGTACGATATTCTGCGAAACAAGCCTGAAAGAGAGCGATGTCAGCCTTACTCCTACACGTTGTAGAGAGTGCTTGCAGGCGATACTTTGAATCACGATTTACCGAGTAAGATAGCGCCACTGGAGTCCGGATTCGCAAGCGCGATGAGCCGTTGGGGATCGCTAAGTGGCATTAGCGCAAATAGCTCGATCCTGCGTAGAATAGCGCCGCGTTGGCCGGGGCATTGCCACTAACGAAACGGTGTAGGACATGGCTACCCTGAGATTCTCATTGATGGGCGCCTCCGAGCGCGAGATGTTTGTGCTCTCGCAACTCCTGAAGGAGTTCGAGAGTCGTCACCGCGTTCAGGTTGAGCCTATCGTTTTGAACTGGCTGACTGCCTGGGATGAACTCCAGCACTTCGCAACCTATCGTGATGGGCCGGATGTATCGGTGGTCGGCAACTCCTGGATCACGGCGCTCCGTGGAATGCAGGCCCTGCGACCGTTTTCGGTTGCCGATATCAGCCACGTCGGCGGCTCCGACGCCTTCTTGCAGTCTCTCTGGAACACCGGCTGTAGCGGCAACCAGATTTGGGCCATCCCCTGGCAGGTCGACACGCGCGCTTTTTTCTACTGGCGCCCGGCGCTCGTTCGTGCCGGCGTTGACGAGCGAACGGCCTTCGCTTCCTGTGGCGACATCGAACGCACGATCGCGGCCCTTGTCGAAAGCGGTCAGGCCGCTATCGTGGGTCCGACCTTGCGCAACGCTCGCAACCTGTTGATCAACATGGCGGGTTGGGTGTGGACCCGCGGCGGTGAGTTCTGGGACGATGCCGCCAAACGCGTGTTGCTCCATCAACCTGCGACGCTCCAGGCCATTGAAGAATTCGTCGCCCTGCATCGCTCGATGGGCGCAGCCAACTTCGGCGAGTTGACCGACAGCGCGGCGGATCAGGTGTTTGTCGACGGCGGCGCTGCCATGACCGTGAGTGGACCCTGGGTGTTTCGGGAAGTCGGCGCGCAACGGCCGGAGATGCTCGAGGAACTCGGCGTGGCGGCGATGCCGGGCGTTCCTGTGACGGGTGGGTCGAGTCTCGTGATCTGGCAGCGCAGCCTCGAGATCGCCGACGCCGCGAATCTGATCCGCTTCCTCACGAGCAGTGCTACTCAACGCCGTTTTGCCGAGAACAGCGGGCAACTGCCGGCGCGTCTGGAAACGATCAACGATCCCGATCTCAACCGCGACCGTTTCTTGCGCGTCCTCGGGCAGAGCGCCCTTGCCGGCCGTTGCCTGCCGAACGATCCGCTCTGGGGGATCGTCGAGGACCGTATCGTGCGGACGTTGGCGGCGCTGTGGGAGCCGGCGCTCAAGGCGCCCAGCCTCGATGACGCCGAAGTGCTCGTCAATCCCCTCACCCGGCTCTCGCATCAACTGAATACCACGTTGGGCCACACCTGAGCGTTCGAGCGAGTCCCGTGATCGTCGGGTGTGCCCGTTGGCGATAGGCTTCCCATTGGAGCCATGAACCTCATGAATGATGCAGTGGGTCGATTCTCGAACCGCGTCGACAACTACGTGAAGTATCGCCCGCGCTATCCCGAGGGCGTCATCGACACCTTGCGGTCCGACTGTGGGTTGACGCCAGGCTCACTCATCGCCGACGTCGGCTCGGGGACCGGGTTCCTGACCGAGTTGTTCCTGCGAAACGGCAACACCGTCTGGGCCGTTGAACCGAATGCCGATATGCGCGCGGCCGCCGAGTTGATGCTCGCCGACGCCGCAGGTTTTCGAAGCGTGTCCGGCATGGCGGAGGCCACGACCTTACCCGATCACAGCGTCGATATTGTGGCAGCCGGTCAGGCCTTTCACTGGTTCGATCGCGACAGGACGCGTCTGGAGTTCGGCCGCATCTTGAAACCGGGCGGGTGGGTGGCGCTCATCTGGAACGAACGTGAGACGCAATCGACGCCCTTTCTGCGTGCCTACGAAGAACTCCTGCAACGTTTCGCTACCGACTACGCTCAGGTCGATCACCGCCTGATTGACGATGCCGTCCTGAGCGACTTCTTCAACCCGGGCGTCTTTCACCTGCAGACGTTTCCCAATCGCCAGGTCTTCGATTTCGCCGGCGTTCAGGGCCGGCTGCTGTCGTCGTCGTACGCGCCCGAACAGGGCCAGCCGGGCCACGAGCCGATGCTGGCCGAGCTGCGGCGCATCTTCGATGCGCACAACGAGAACGATCGTGTCTCCTTCGACTACCTGACGCGCGTGTACTACGGCCAACTCCCGCCGCGCTAAGACGCCGTCTTTACTAAGACGCCGTCTCCTTGACGACCGCCATCGGCGAGACGCCGGTCGGCCCCCAGCCGATGCCGATCACGGTCAGCACACTGAGGCCGATGCTGCTGACAACGATCAGGGTCAGTGACGTCGGGTTCAACAGCAGGATGAGCGCTGCCGGCCCCATGCCCACAGTCATCAACGCCATGAGCCCCTCCATCAGCGCCAGGCCGACGGCGGTCGCCAGGATCCCGGCCCAGCCGTACTCGACCACCAGCATCGCCAGCACCTGCGTGCGCGAATACCCGATGGTCTTCAGCACACCGATCTCGAAGCGGCGATCCAGCATCGCCAGGCTGACCGCGTTGGCGATCAACAACAGGCCGGCCAGCAGCGCCAGCGCTGACAGCGCCAGCGGCATGACGTAGGTCTTCTGGTAGGTCCGCATGTACCGCCCGGCATAGGCCACCAGATTGAGCACCGTGGCCTCAGGCAGGGCATGGCCCAGTGCAACAGATCCCTCAGCGAGTTGATCGGGAGCGAGTCTGACGAACACGGTCACCGACTCGGGAGCCGCCACCTGCTCGAATGCCTCGATCGACATCAACAGGCCGGCGGGTGGGGTGGGTGCCAGGGTATCGGCGCCCAGGCTGTACGTGCCGGCAACGGTGAAGGAGCGTCGCGTGCCATCGCTGAGCGTGGCCGCGATCATGTCGCCTGGCTGAAGGCCAGCGATCTCGGGCACGAACACGCCCTCGGTCTCGCTCGCCACGGCCGCATCGTCGACGACATAGTCTTCGGGATCAGAGCGCGCGACAAGCACGGGCACGATGGCCGACAACCGGGATCCATCCGCTGCACGCACGTCGCTCAGCGTCGCCGCGTAGCCGACGCTCATCGTTTCGAGGGTCTGAGCCTGAACGGCTGAGCGTACGGCCGCTTCCTGATCGGCGCTGGATGTGATGGCCAGGTTGTAGCTCGCGAACGCGTCATCGGACCCGATGGCCGCGCCGCCTTCGGTGAACTGAGCCACGATGAGGCCGACGCTCATCGCCAGAACGCCGATGAACAGCGCGATCATGGCGAAGATCAGGCCTGCTCCGCGCCGTTGAAGACTGCGAAACGCCATCTGCACGATCGGCAGGCCGCGAACCGGGAGAAAGCGAGCCGTGATCCACAACAACCCGCCGAAGAACAGGGCGAGCGCTGACAACCCGACGCCGGCGACGACCAGCAACCACAAACCGGAGGTCAGCGACTCCATGATGATCCCGGCCAGACCCGCAAACATCACAGCCAGCAGCGCGCCGAGGCCGATCGACGCGCAACCGATCCGCTGGACCGCGGAGCGCGCCTCGTTGCGCCACAGCTCCATCGGCTGAGCGCGGCTCGCATCGACGATGGCCCAGACCGAGAAGAGCATGGTCATCAGCGTTCCGATGGTCAGGCCCATCAACAGCGGGATCGGCGAGAAGGCCCAGGCGTATAACGTGCTCGAGCTGTTGTGGACGAAGTCGAGCACGGCTCCGCTGACGAGCAGGCCAAGCAGAGTGCCCAGCACGCTGCCCGCCACTCCCAACAGGGCGGCCTCGATGGTGAAAATCAGGGCCAGGTCGACCGAGCGATAGCCAAGCGTCTTCCAGATCGCGATCTCGCGTCGCCGACGCTGCAGCAACACCTGCATGGTGTTGGCCACGCCGATGCCACCTACTACCAGACCGAGGACGCCGGCTCCGCGCAGCCCGACCACCCAGGCGTTGCCCGGGTCACCGGCCAGCCGACCTGCCGCCCAGTCGACGGCCCAACCGTCGCGCTCCAGGTCGGTCGTCGCAGCCTCGGGCTGCATCGAGTTGGCAATGGCGGTGTTGGCGGCCGCATGCCCGCCCGCCAATCGCTCGGCGGTGGCGAGGGCGTAGTAGATCTTGTCGCCCTGATGGTTGGGCGTGTCCGTCGCGATCCCGCGCACGACGGCGGACACCGGGACACCAACCTCGAGATCGGTCAGCACAATGGCGTCGCCCACGGTGAGCCTGTATTCGCGCGCCAGATCGCGAGTGACGATCACGTCGCCGACCTCGCGCAGCACGCTGGGCAAAACCCGGCCGCTGGTTCCCTCGATCGGCAGCGAGCCAACCAGCGGATACGTCTCGGGCTGGATGCCCATGCCGATCCCGACGAAGCGCAATTCACCCGAGTCGGCCGGACGAAACGCGAGCGAGGTGCGGTAGGCGATCAGGGTGTACGCCGATAGTTCGCCTCTGGCTTGCAGGGCTTCGAGCTGGCCAAGGTGCTCGGGGCTGAAGGCATCCTCAGCGCGACGCACGATGCTGAGGTCGCCGCCGAGCAGTTCGGCCGGGCTGACGACGATGGCGGTCTTGATCGACTGCGCGATCAAGGTCATCGAGACGAGCGTCATCACGGCAAACGCCACGCACAACAGCGCGACGACCACGCGTTGACCGCCGCGTCGCAAATTCACAACCGCCAGCCGCGCGTAGAACGTCACCGTGTTCATAGACGACCGCCGGAAGCGAGCGAGCCATGGGCTTGAGCGTCGACGAAGCGCCCGTCGACCAGATGCAGGCGCCGGTCGGCGCGGGCCGCGATGGCGGGATCGTGGGTGGCCATCACGACCGTCAGGCCGAGATGCGATCGCAATTGCTGCAGCAGGTCCAGCACCTGGGTGCTTGTGCCGGTGTCGAGATTGCCGGTGGGTTCGTCGGCGATCAGGAGACGCGGGCTGCAGACCAGGGCGCGCGCCATGGCCACGCGCTGTTGTTCACCGCCCGACAGTTGGTGCGGGAAGTGCTTCATCCGCTCGCGCAGCCCGACCAGCGCGAGCACGTCGGACGCCAGGGCGCGCGCCTTGCCGCGCTGCGGATGGATGTAAAGCGGCGCTTCCACGTTTTCGAGCGCCGTCAACGTCGGAATGAGATGAAAGGATTGGAAGACCACGCCGATCTGTTCGTTGCGCAGCCGCGCCAGCTTTCCCTCGGCCAGGGCGCTGACCTCGGCGCCATCCAGGAAGACCCTGCCGCTCGTCGGCCGATCGATCCCGGCCAGGATGCCGAGCAGCGTCGACTTGCCTGAGCCGGACGGGCCGGTCAGGGCGAGCCAGGCTCCCGCTGCCACATCGAACGACAGCCCTTTGAGGATCGTCAATTCGCGCTCGCCCTGTGACAGGCGGCGCTCCACGTTTTCGACACGCACCAGAGTATGTTCAGACACATTAACCTCCACGACCCCGACGATAGGCCCGATCGGCTCAAAGGGGCTCCCCCTGGAGGTTGATTGACATTCCCTCGCGGGGCGGATTTGGGGTGGCCGGCGAGATCCGGAGCAGCAGTCGGGATCGGCGCCGAATCGGGCCGATGACATCTATCAGGTCAATCAGCCCGGCGGCCGATGTACGATGACGCCGGCTCTGCGACACTCCTTGCCAGGGCAGCACCCTCTATGAACGACACGATACCTTCCCCAACCGTCGAACAGCAGATCGAACGCGATTACCGCTGGAACTTCACCGTCAATATGCTCGATGGCGCCAGCTTCTGGTTCGGCGCGAGCTTCATCTCATCCGCCATCATCCTGCCGCTGTACGTCAGCCACTTCACAAGCAACCCGGTCTTGATCGGGCTGGTTCCGTTTCTGTCGACCGCCGGCTATCTGGTGCCGCAGCTCTTCGTGGCCAACGTCGTCGAACGCGCGCCACGCAAGAAGTTCTTCCCGGTCAACCTGGGGTTCTTCCTGCAGCGGGTTCCGATCATGCTGCTCGCGCCGACCGCGTACGTCCTGGCCGGTGATCATCCTACCTGGGCCCTGATCGTCTTCCTGGGTCTGTTCGCCTGGCATACGTTTGGATCGGGGCTGCAGATCGTGGGCTGGCAGGACATGATCGCCAAGATCTTTCCGGCTGATCGGCGCGGCAGGTTCTTCGGCATCACAAACTTCATCGGTAACGGCGCGGGCGTGCTTGGGGCGCTGGCCGTGCCCTACATCCTCGAACGCTACCCGTTCCCGCTGGGCTACGTCATCGCGTTCGCGATCGCGGCGGCTCTGATCACGCTCTCGTGGGCGTTTCTGTCGCAGACACGCGAGCCGGCTGTGGCGAGCACGAAGCCGGCCGTCTCGCAACTCGACTATCTGCGGTCGCTGCCGGCTGTGGTGCGCCGCGATCGCAACTTTCGCCAGTTCCTGATCGCGCAGATCGGTTTCTCGGTGAGCATGATGGCGCCGGGGTTCCTGGCGGTGTATGCCGTCCAGCATTGGACGCTGCCTGAATCGTCGGCAGGCGGCTTCACGCTCGCTATGCAGATCGGCCTGGCCCTCGCCAACCTGTTCTTCGGCTTCTTCGCGGATCGCTACGGCCACAAGCTGAGCCTCGTGATCGGCCTGTCGCTCAGTGTGTTGTCACTCGTCCTGGCTGTGGCGGCGCCGGACCCGGCCTGGTTCCTGCCGATCTTCTTCCTGCGCGGGGCCGTCAACGCCGCAACCTTCGTGTCGGGCATCTCGATCGTGTACGAGTTCACCGACGAGCAGAACCGCGCCACCTATATCGGGCTGGCCAACACGCTCCCGGGCATCATCGGCGCGTTGGCGCCGCTCGTCGGCGGGTGGTTGGCGTCGGTGGCCGGTTACCCTTCCGTGTTCATTCTGTCCGCCGTCATGGGGGCGTTGAGCGTGGCGCTGTTGTATTTCGCGGTTCGCGATCCGCGTGAGCGCGTGCGCTCCACTCCGACAACGGTAGTTGAAAGCCGGTAGCCATCAAAGGGGCTGTTCAGCCCTTGACCGCCGTGGTCAGTGGCTGCCAGGCGTCTGGCGGACATTCAGGCATCCGCGGCCAAAGCAGCGCTTATTCGCCCATACAGCTTGTTCAAGCCGGGTGCTGTTGACCGAATCGTGGCATACTGACGCGTCTGGGCCGTCCAGGGGGAGTAGCTTTGTCGACTGCGATCACACTGTATTACAGCTATGTCTGTCAGGGCAGTTACCGTGTCCATGCATGGCTGCGGGAGACTGGCCGCGACCTGGCGGTCGATTGGCGCCCGTATGCGATCCGCACGCACGGCCAGATCGACTACTGGGGCAAGGCCTGGTATTCGGCCGACTCCGAGTTGCGCGGGTTCGTCGCCACCGAGGCCGCAGCCCGACAGGGCATCGAGGCTGCCGCAGCATACCGTGCGGCGCTCTTCGACGCCATTCACGAGCGCGGTCTCGACCTGGGTGATGAGCAGACGTTGCTCGTTGCCGGGCAACAGGCCGGGCTGGATCTTGTCCGCTTTCAGGCTGACTGGCAGGATCCCGACCTAATCCAGACGATCCAGGCCGGCCAACTTCGGGCGATCGAGAACCCCGGGGTCTTTGGCACGCCCACCATGGTCTTTGCGGATGGACGGGTCGTGCAGATCGAGCTCGCGGGCGCACTCACCGGCCCAGAAGCTCAACGCTTGCTCGAACTCCTGATCGATCCGGCGAAAGCGCCGCCTCG
The DNA here is from genome assembly GCA_964480865.1 of uncultured Anaerolineales bacterium. Lineage (GTDB taxonomy): Bacteria > Chloroflexota > Anaerolineae > Anaerolineales > UBA6663 > UBA6663. The sequence continues at coordinate 44,873 of CAYZRP010000009.1, forward strand.
CGCGCGCTCCTGATCCTGCAGCCTGATCCTGCAGCCTGCTCTTGCAGCGAACGCGGCGTGTGGCATAGAGCACCCGGCTTCAGCCCGGCATGAGATTCACGCTGTGGAGGATTCGTCTATGACGTCCATACAGGCCGTGGTGGTCGACGCTGATGCTCTGGCGCGTCTGGCCTTGCGCAGTGTCGATGCGCCGTCACCGGATCGCGGGGAGGCCCTGATCCAGGTCAAAGCCATCTCGCTGAACAGGGGCGAGGTGAACCGTGCCCAGAACGCACCTGAGGGCACACGCATTGGCTGGGACTTCGCCGGCATCGTTGAGCGCGCCGCCGCTTCGGGGGCCGGTCCGGGCGTCGGAAGCCGGGTGGTGGGCATGCTCGGCACGGCGGCCTGGGCCGAGTTGATCGCAGCGCCGGCTACGACCCTGGCGATGCTTCCGGAGACCGTCTCGTTCGCCCGGGCTGCGACGTTGCCTGTTGCCGGGCTTTCAGCACTGTATGCGCTCGAACGCGGCGGCGTTGGGATCGGCCGCAACGTCCTGGTCACCGGAGCGACAGGGGGCGTCGGGTTGTTCGCGATCCAGTTGGCCCGGTTGGCCGGTGCCCGGGTGGTTGCGCTCGTGAGGCGCCCGGATCAGGCCGAACAGGTCCGCGCCGCGGGCGCTCAGGAAGTGGTGATCGGCGACCGGGGCGACGCTGCGGCTGACTTCGGCCCGTTCGACACGGTCGTGGAATCCGTGGGCGGCGCGGTGTTGGGCGGGGCGATGGAACTGCTCGCCTATGGCGGCGTCTGCGTGTCGTTGGGCGCATCGGCGTCGGCTCAGGTGACCTTCGACGCGAGGCGTTTCTTCCCGTCAGGCGGCCGCATGTACGGTTTCCTGTTGTTCAATGAGATCACGCGCTACCCGATGGCGGCCGACCTCGGGCGGTTGCTGACTCTGGTGGCCGATGGTCGACTGCGCACCTCGATCGAAGTCGAAGACAACTGGTCGAATGTCGGCATCGTCGCTGAAGCGTTGAGACAGCGTCGCTACTCTGGCAAGGCAGTGCTGCACGTCGGATCGTGAAGGCCGTCGATGTCTGTAGCGAACTCCAGGATCCCCTTGGGCGACGGTCTGGCGGCCGTCCGCATCGGCCCGGCGCAGGCCGAGGTGTTGCGCCGGCTGGCCATCGAGACCTACTCCGACACCTTCGCGCACCTCAACACACCCGAGAACATGCAGGCGTATCTCGACTCGGCCTTCCATCCGGATCGTGTAGCGGCCGAGTTGAACGACGCCCACAGTCTCTTCTACCTTGTCGAGAAGGCCGGCCTGGTGATCGGCTACCTCAAACTGGTCGACGAGGTCGACGCCCAGGATGAGTCGATCCCGGCGATCGTGCGCGAGAAGCCGGCGCTCCTGGTCGAGCGCTTCTACGTCGTCAAGGAACACCACGGCGCCGGCGTCTCAAGCGCCATGATGCAGTTCTGTGTGGATGCCGCGCGCGCTCTGGGCAAAACCATCCTCTGGCTCGGCGTCTGGGAGAAGAATCCGCGGGCCATCGCGTTCTACACAAAGCAGGGATTCGCGCTCGCCGGGACGCACTCATTTGTGATGGGCGATGAGGCGCAGACCGATTACTGGATGGTTCGCGACATCGAACCGGATATGGGGTAGTGGCACTCCCGGAAATGCCTCTTTTTCGAGCAGGGTTCTCTGGGCCGGCGTGTGGATCGGCGTTGCTTCCTCTTGTGCAGTGAAGCGCTGACAAGTGGGGCTCTGGTCACAGCCCCGGCAATCGCATCTTGTTGTTGTAGAAATTGTTCCGCCACGAATATCACGAATTGAAACGAATGAGCACGAAGGATGTTGAGAAAGGGCTCGAACTCTCAGCAAACGCTCCATACGACCATGTGCCATTCGTCTCAATTCGCGAAATTCGTGGCATGTTTTCCCACTGAGCCGATGTAGACGCGATTGCCCTGGGTACCAGCCCGGCGATACCTGTGACGCCGTTATTGGCGATACACTAGGTGCAGCGACTTCATCCCCGTTGGTTTCGACAACGCCGAGGTTCCGTTCGATCCTCCCGGCCGTTCGTCCCATCGCGAGGTTGGGCCGCTCTGGTCTTCCGGAGCAGTCTTGAGGAGGGCTGGCTCGGTTCGCGCGTTCGCGCGTTCGCGACGAGTGCTTATCGATAGGTGCAAATCTGAATGGATCACAGAGGTGAAGAATGGCCGCTAACCTGATGCGCATCCTGATCGCTGACGATCATGCCATTGTGCGCAAAGGGCTACGGGAGATCCTGCGCGAAGAAGCCACCGATGCCTACGTCGACGAAGCCAGCAATGGGCGCGAGGCGCTCGACAAAGCGCGGGCACAGAACTGGGACGTGATCATCCTCGATATCACCATGCCGGGCATGTCGGGCCTCGAAGTGCTGCGTAAGATCAAGGATGACAAACCCGACCTGCCGATCATCATGTTGAGCATGCATTCGTCCACGAGCTTCGTGACGACGAGTCTGAAGATCGGCGCGAACGGTTACCTGACAAAAGAAAGTGCGCCCGAAGAATTGATCGAAGCTATCCGCGCCGTGACATCCGGCAGCACCTACGTCAGTCGCAGTCTACGCATTTGATGCGCCTCGCCCTCGTTGCTCTGCACATCGTTTGACACTGCCTGCGATATCGCTATGATCGACTCAGCCATCGAGGCGACGTTTGCATTGCGTCGAGCCGCGGCGATTCGTTTCACACACTTCACACTGACCCGGCCCGAGTCACGCCTCACGGCCGCGGCCCGCAGTTTCCGTTCGAGGGGGAAGTCACATGAGTGTCGTCCATCGTTTTACGGGAGAAGCCAACGCATTGAACTGGGAGGGCGCGAGGCATCGCGAGTACGACGCGCCGGGCGTGGTAGGCGCATCCGGCAAGGTGCTGATCGGGCGCGACGACGGCGCTGACAACTTTGTGTTCCGCTACTTCCGGGTGCTGCCAGGCGGCAACACCGTCCTCGAGCATCATCTGCACGATCACGGTGTGCTGATCCTGCATGGCCGGGCCCGTGTTCGGCTGGGCGATGCCTCCTTCGAGGTGGGGCCGAACGACCTTGTCTACATCTCGCCCAACGACGTCCACCAGTTTCACACGCTCGGCGACGAGCCGCTCGGCTTTCTGTGCGTGATCCCGAACAAAGACAAGCTCACGGCTCCGACAGCGTGATCACACCCGAGCGTTAAGCACAAACTGGCTTTGAGCGTTGCCGCGATGTTTGGAGCCTTCTGTTTGTGCGTGGGCTACAGCCCGGACGCCTGCAGCCAGTCGGTCGCGAGCTTGATGTCAGCTGACGTGAGTTCGTGTCCGGCATCCAGGCGTTGACTTTCCACTCGCGCCCCGTGCTGAACGAGATAGGGCTCCACGCTTTCGCCGAAGGGCAGGAACGGATCGAGCTTGCCCTCGAGCATCAACACCGGCAACCCGGCCAGGTCATGATCCGGCGGCCGCTCCATCACCATGACCGGTCGAAACAGGATGGCGCCCCTGAACGAGGCTGGCCAATGGCTGGCGGCGGTCAACGCGATGTTGGCGCCGTTGCTGTACCCGACCGCCACGACCTGATCGGCAGCAAAGCCATAGGCCTGCGCTGCCTCCTGCACGAAGGCCGTCAGGGCTTCAGCCTCTGAGAGCAGGTGAGCCTGGTCGTACGTGACCGCCGAGTAGCGACGAAAGAAGCGCGGCGAGCCTTCCTCGAGCGAACGGCCGCGCACGCCCAGGCGATGAGCCCCGGGCGCCAGATGACGGCCGATATCGAGCAACTGGGTTTCATCAGCGCCTGTGCCGTGCAGGAGCAACAACGTCAAAGGGCCGGCGCCGCGCTCAAAGCGATGGATGAAGCTCAGGCCGGGCGGCTGGGCCCCTGGCTCTCCGGGGATATTGAGGGTAGGCAAGATGTTCTCGATCTCCTTTCGACGCGACTCGAGTTCAGGCAGCAAAGCAAGTTGCTCGCCGAGAGGATCGTGCGGCTCGTCGAGCGCCAACCCGGGCCGATCGGTCGCCATCTCGATCAGGCTGCCGCCCGGCTCGCGAAAGTAGATGCTCTTGAAGTAACCGTGATCTCGGACCCTGGAGACGTCAAGCCCGGCATCGGTCACGGAGGCCAGGCTCGCGGCCAGCGCATCGTCGTCATGGGCACGAAACGCGACGTGGTGGATCACGCCGGCCCCTTCGGCGCCGGGCCAGAAGCCATGCACGTCGCGCAGGACCACGGTCTGACATACGCCGTCGCTGCCGAACAGCGCGAGCCCGTCGCGCGTGGTCCGACGGGTCAGGCCGAGATGCGTCTCAAGCGCGGAGCCGCTGGCCGCAACCTCCTCGGTCCACAGGGTCACGTGGTGCAGAGCCCGGACCTGCATCGCCGCCGGGACGCTCGACTTCACCCACGGATGTCCCTCGGGTGCGTCGGCGACGCCGACGATCTCGACGGCCAGGCCGTCCGGGTCTGTCAACGTCAGGCGTGAGGTGTCGCCGACCTGGGTCGGGCCGCCGAAGGCCACGCCCCGGCTGAGCAGGCGCTGCACCCAATCGCCGATACGCTCGCGCGGCACCATGAGCCCGACGTCGCCGAACTGGCCCGCGCCCTGACGACCGCGGGCGGCGTCGGGCCAGACGAAGAAAGTCAGCAACGAACCCGGCGAGCCAACGGCGTCTCCGTAGAAGAGATGCAGCGTGAATGCGTCGTTGTGGTTGACGGTGCGTTTGACAAGACGCAGACCCAGCAGGCCGACGTAGAAGTCTACGTTGGTCTGTGCGTCTCCGGTGATGCCGGTGACGTGATGAAGGCCGCTGAAGGGCATGGCTGGTTCAGTCGATCGGCTTGAGGCCAGCCAGGATATGGCTGCGACGAGGCTCGAGGAACGGCGGCAGCGCGATATCCTCGCCCAACGTCTCGATCGGCTCATCGACGGCGAAGCCCGGCCCATCGGTGGCGATCTCGAACAGGATGCCGTTCGGCTCGCGGAAGTATAGGCTGCGGAAGTAGTAGCGATCGACCTCGCCGCTGTGGCGGATGCCCAGCTGAGTCAGCCGCTCGGTCCAGGCGTGGTAGCTGGCTTCATCCGGTGTGCGGAAGGCGACATGATGCACGCCGCCCGCGCCAGGGTAGGCAGGTCGCAAATCGGGGCGGACGGCCACGTGTAGTTCACGGTGCGGCTCACTCGTCTCGACGTCGCCCATCACGTACACGTGCACGCGGTGCTCGGGGCTCGTCGGGTCGGGGTAGTCACGCACGGGCTGCATTGACATCACAGTCTGCAGCACCTGGTCTGTGCCGTTCAGGTTCGGGATGGTCATCGTGATCGGGCCAAGGCCGCGAATCTGGTGCTCGGCCGGGACGGGGCTGCGTTCCCAGGGCGTCGAAGGGTCGCCGGCGCCGTCGTCGGCCACTAGGGCCAGTCGCTGGCCTTCGGGATCCTCGAAGTCGATCAAGAGGCGTCCATCACGCTCAACGATGCCGGCATGCGAGACGTTCTCGGCGGTCAACCGACCCATCCAGTACACCAGGCTTGCCTCGTCGCGCACGCGCAGGCCAGTGCGCGTGATCGTGTGGCTCCCGCGTTGCTCGGGCGGCACCGACCAGTCGAAGAAGGTCATGTCGTTCCCGGGCGTGCCGACCCTGTCAGAGTAGAAGAGGTGGTACGCGGATGTGTCATCCTGGTTCACTGATCGTTTCACCAGACGCATGCCCAGGGTCTCTGTATAGAAGCGTTTGTTCTCGCGGATGCGGCCCGACACAGCCGTGAGGTGATGAAAACCAAGCAGGGGCAGGGTGCTCATGTATCGCCTTTCCATCGAAAGTGGCCCTCTTCGTGCGGACGACGCGTCCGCATGCAGGCCTTCCCAAAAGACTATCGCCGTTTGGCGAATTCATTGTTTTCGGGGAGTTCATGGCCCCTTTAGGGCGGGTTTACGGACCATTGCGCGCTTTCCTCCTACGCTATAGAAGCCGTGAATGTCGACCGCCCTGGCGCGGCTGATGGTCGGCGCCCTAATTACAGATGGCTTTTGCTGGTATTGAGACATGCGTAGTGCCCGTGCTTATAAGGGCTTCATCCGAAGCCTGCTGACCCTTGCAGTAATCGTTTTCAAGGGGGCATCGCTGGTCTTATGGTCTTCCGTTCCCGAAGACCTAGGGCTCAGGTCTGTTCCCCTCAGAGCTGTGTCTGACCGGTACCGGCGGAATCCAACCGGTGAAAGGCCGTCTCTGCGATGACGTTCACACGGCCATGGCGACGGCCAGGCCCCCTGGTTTTCCTGACGCTGCTGACGGCTGCGGGTCTGACCGCCGACGCCATCGTCCTGGCTCTCGGTCTGCCGGGCACCGGCCTGAGCCTGCTGGTCGCGGCCGTCATCCTGGCGGCGCTCTGGTATGAGCGCTGGGTGCAGTGGACCACGATCCTGCTGGTCAACGCGTTCTTCATCCCGGCGACGCGCAACATCACCGCCGATCTCTGGCACCTTGTCGCGCTCTACGCTCTGGGCATCCTGGCCACGCTGGCGACGGCCGAAGCTATCCATCGTCTGGTGCAGAACTATGCCGCCAGCCTGGAACGCGAACGCCTGGCCCAGGATCGCCTCCAGCACATCCTCAGCAACAGCCCTCTGGCCACATACTCGCTCGAAGTGCGCCAGGGGCCGCCGCGCACCGTCCACTGCACGTTCGTCAGCGCCAACATGCAGCAGTTGATCGGCGTATCGGCGGACGAGTTGAAAAACGATGCCGCGAACTGGTTGCGCCACATTCACCCAGACGATCGAGCGCGGATCGTCAACAGTGATCTAGCCCAGCGGATGCGCGTCATCGAGTACCGGTTTATCCGGCCGGATGGTGTCGAGATCTGGATTCAGGACACAGCCGAGATGATCGCCAGGCCGGAAGATGGCGCCATCGAGTTTATCGTTCAGGTGCAGGATGTGACCGAGCGCAAGCGCGCTCAGCAACACGTCGAGGAAAACGAACGCTTCATCGCCCAGCTGGCCGCCGCCATCCCCGACCAGGTCATGGTGGTCGACATCGTCTCGCGCGAAGTCGTGTATGCCAACCGTGATGCGGCGCGTCTGGAATTCGCCGGGATGTGCCCGAAGATCATGCTCGACGAAGGGTGGACCGATCACGTCCATCCTGAAGATCATGGGCGGATTGCCGGGGTCAAGGCTCAGGTCAAGAGCCTGCCGGATGATGAAACGTTGACCACAGGCCTGCGCATGCTCCACACCGACGGGAGCTGGCGCGACCTCGAGTTCCATTTCCGCATCTTCAGGCGCAACGTCGACGGCCGACCGCTTCAGGTGCTTGTCATCTGGAAGGACGTGACCGAGGCGCGCACAGCCGAGCGTGCGCTCGCCGACAGTCAACGCCTGGTCCAGCGCGTGGCCGAAACGGTGCCGAGCGTCCTGTATGTGCTCGATGTCGGCGGCGCCGTTCAATCGGGCACGTTGATCTTCTCCAATCGCTCGCTTGCCGCGAACCTGGGTTATCGCGATTCGCTGACGCAATCCATCGGTTGGGACAGGCTCCTTCAGCAGCTCCTCCATCCTGACGACCTGCCGCGCGTCCGAGCGATGCGCATGGGTTGGATTGATCTGCCCGACGGCGAATTGCTCGAGACCGAATTCCGGCTTCGCGATGCGAACGGCAAGTACCGCTGGATCTTGAGCCGCCATCTGGTCTTCGATCGTGACGAGCACGGCACCGTGACGCACGTGATCGGCCTGATGGAGGACGTCACCTCCCGCAAGGAGCTGCAGGATGAGGTGCAGGCCGAACGCGATTTTGCCCGGCTCGTCCTGAACACGCTCGGCCAGGGCGTCGCCGTCTTCTCGTCGGCTAACGTCTGCGAATACCTGAACCCGGCCGGCGCCGAGATCCTCAGGTTGGGTTCGGCGGAAGAAGCGCGGGGCCTCGATCTCGAAAGCCTCGGCGATGGAACGATCGCGCCGGAGCTCCTCGCTTTCAATCGATCGTTCTCGGGTCAGCCGCAGGCACTGCATACCGACAGCGAGATCCGGAGAGCCGACGGCCAGCCGGTGGAACTCTCGATCACAGTCTCTCCGCGTATACAAAACGGCACCCACCTTGGGTGTGTGGCGGTTTTTACGGATGTCACTGAGCGCAAAGCCATGGAGCGCGATCTGGCCGCTGCCCTGACGCGGGCACAAGAACTGACTCGCGACGCCCTGGCCGCAACCCAGGCGAAGAGCGAGTTCCTGGCCAACATGAGCCATGAGATCCGTACCCCGATGAACGCCATCATCGGGTTGGCCGAGCTCTTGCAAGACGCCGATCTCCCGGCCGAGCAGCGCAGCCGTGTGCAGGTGATGATCGAGTCGGGCCACACGCTTCTCGACATCATCAACGACATCCTCGATTTCTCCAAGATCGAGGCCGGACGGCTGGATCTCGATCCACACGACTTTGAGGTCGCAGCCGTTGTCGAGAACACCGTCGACGTGTTAGAGACCCGGGCCAACGCCAAGGGCGTGCAGATCCTGACGTACGTCGATCCTGCCATTCCGACGCAGCTTCACGGCGATGCCGGTCGGGTGCGCCAGATCCTGCTCAATCTGTTGAGCAACGCCATCAAGTTCACGTCGGTGGGCCGGGTCGTTGTACGCGCTGAGCTCGATTCGTCGACACAGGACGGCACAAGTGTGCGGCTGAGCGTTCAGGACACGGGAATCGGCATCCCGCTGGATGCGCAGGCGCGGTTGTTTCTACCGTTCGAGCAGGCCGAGCATTCGACCACCCGACGGTTTGGCGGCACCGGCCTTGGGCTGGCGATCGTCAAACGCCTCGTCGAACTTCTGCAAGGAAATGTCCAGCTGGTCAGCAGACCGGGTGTCGGCACGACTGTGACGTTGTCGTTGCCCTTCGCCGCTTCCACCGCTCCTGTAAGCCAGGTCGTGTCGGTGAGAGGGCGGGTTCTGGTGGTCGATCCTGAGCCGGTTTCCAATGACATCGTGACGCGCTACGCCAGCGCGCTCGGCCTGGCACCGGAATCGTTGTTCGATCCCGCCGAGGCCCTGACACGGCTACAGCATGGTTCGCCGGTCGACACTGTGGTGGTCGGCTTGTGGGCCACGCACCCGGGGATGACTCAGTTGCTGGATCGTCTGGCCGGCGATCCGACCTTTGGGCCAATCCCGCGGGTCGTTTTGCTGGATGGGGCTGGCGTCGCCGATGACGCGCGTGGCCACGCTGTGCGCCGTCCCGTCAAGCGCCACGAGTTGGCAGCCGCTCTCATCAAAGCGCTCAATCGCGGCGCGACGGCGCAGACGAAAACGTTGCGGATTCCGGTGCATGAAACAGAGAAGGCGTCGGTGCAGACGCCCGAGATCCCGAATGGCCAGCCTGCCGTCCAATTGCGCGTGTTGCTGGCGGAAGACAACGCCATCAATCAAAAGGTGGCTTCGCTTCAGCTTGAGCAGCTTGGGTATGGGGTCGATCTGGCCGTCGATGGCGCCGCGGCGCTGGCCGCCTACCAGGAGCATCCCGATCGATTCGCCCTGATCCTGATGGATTGTCAGATGCCGGTGCTCGATGGGTTCGAGGCCACGCGCGCGATCCGCGAATGGGAAGCGGGCCAACCCGATGGACGTCACGTCCATGTGATCGCAATGACGGCCAACGCCATGTCCGGTGATCGAGAGGAATGTCTGGCGGCTGGAATGGATGACTATCTGGCCAAACCCGTCAGTCGGCAGGCGCTCCAGGCTGTCCTCAACCGAAGCCGGGTCGCCTGAAGCCCACCTGTCTGACGCGACCGCCGAGTCAAACCTGCAGGCGCGCCTTCAGCCGCGCCGCGAACCCTGCGCGCTGGTCGATCGACATCGGTTCGCGCGAGCTTGCGTACAGCCCATCGCCTCGATAACGTGGGAAGACGTGCACGTGGTAATGCCAGACATCCTGTCCGCCGTCTGGCTCGTTGTGCTGGCGCGTCGACACCCCCGTGCAACCATACTCGGCTTTCATCGCCAGGGCGATGCGGCGGGTCAGCCGCTGGATGGGCTCGCCGAACGACTCCGGCAGGTCGAACACGTTTTCGAAATGCGCGTTGGAGACGATGAGGACGTGGCCCTGGTTGCGTGGCCACTGTCCTGAGCCGATGAAGGCCGTCAGGGTGTCATCGTGGTAGACGACATCTGACCGGCGGCTCAAGACGTGTTCGTCTTCAATGCCGCGCACGATCCTGCAGAACGGGCATTCGTAGCCGGGCGGGGCGTGCGAGAACATGAGCCCTCCAGACGCAGCCGCCTGGCGTGGTCGGCTGCGGACCAGGCAGAGTCGTCAGGCTGTCGCGACGACCGGGTCTCGACGCTCGAAACCCAGGACGCTCAGGGCGTGTTGAATGACGTCGCTGTTGGTGTACGTCTCCCAGATCAGGCGCGAGAGGTAGTTCTCGATCATCAGCATCGAACAGCCTTTGTCGATGCCGTAGAGGGTCTGGCTGTACCAGGGCGGAGAGACGTGCACGTTGTAGGCGTCGTAGAAGCCGTACCTGCCCCAGGTCTGGGGGTGCTGTTCGTAGAGGTACGTCATCATGTCGAGCGCCAGATCGGGCACGAACGGCAGGGCCGAGATGGCACCGTAGATTGACACAGTGCCGTTTGGCTTCGGATCCTCACGCGCCGGCGGGCTGCCCGACACATCGTAGCCCCAGGGGCTGTCGCCGCAGCTGATGCCCCAACTGCGATCATGGTAGGTCTTGAAGGCCCCGGCCTGGGCGATGCAGAAGTCGCGGTTGGCAAGCGTGGCCAGTTGCGTGTTCTTGAACCAGTCCACGCCATCGGGATCGAGATAGCGGGCGGTGTCGAGCCAGGCCTCACTGAATTGATACGCAAACAGATTGCCGCCGGGGTTGAAGATGATCGGCTGGCCGGCGATCGTGGCGGTGTCGCGCGAAAAGCCGGCATACAGTCGACGGAGCACGGCGGGGTCGAGCTGGCCGGCGGCCTGCAGGTACATCATCTTCTGCTCGGCCGCCATATCCCACCGATGGATGAAGCCGGGATCGCCGGTGACGTAGTCGCCGCCGCGGTCCGGGTTATAGGCCATGCGGAAGAGTGTCTGGCCGTCGGCCTCGAACACGAGGAAACGCCAGTCGACCCGGCCGAGCAGTCGTTCGGCCAACTCGTTCACCTCCGGGTCCGCAAAGTATGCGGCCGCTGTGATGACGCCGTTGAGGCAGAGAGCCGTGTCGATGGTCGAGTACTCGCACTTCTTGATGCGCTTGCCCGTCTCCATCTCGACGAAATGGGCGAAGAACCCGCGATGCTGATCGACGCGATGGAGCAGGGTGTCGAGTGTGCCGCGCGTAACCGCGAGCGCGTCCTGGCGAGAGAGATAGCCGCGCGCGTCAGCGATCACCCAGGCCGACAGCGCGAACCCGGTGGAGGCGATCGACGCGACGCGCCGGTTCTTCGTCGAGTCGACCGTCAGGCCGTAGCCTGGGCTGCCGGGCTCGAGGTTCGTGAAATCCCGAAAGAAATCGAATGAGCCCTTGAGCTCGCACATGAGCAGATCTGTCGCGTTCATACAAGTTTGTTGTTCGTCTCCCTGGCTGTGCGTCGCGTCACAGGCCGCTATTCTAGCGCCGCCGTGAGAACCGGGGGATCCCCAAAAGCAGTGCGTCAGCGCGAGCGTTGAGGGCCTCTGGCCGTGCTGGCCGCTCGCTGGTGTGAGCCCGAAGCGCTAAGATCTTCATGGCGTCGATCGGCGCGGGAGCCCAAATGAGCGAACAGCGTTTCACCGCTATTCTGAAGTCGGTCGGACAGCGCGTGTGGGTCGAATTGCCATTTGATCCGGATGCTGTCTGGGGCCAGAAGGACCGGCACCATGTTCGCGGGTTGATCGCGAACTATGAGATCCGCGGCCCCTTGACCCACGAGGCAGGGCGCTACGTGTTGGCCCTCGGTGCAGCCTGGCGCCGTGGCAACGGCCTGGCCGGAGGCGACGAGGTCAACGTCATCCTGGCGCCTGAGGGGCCGCAACTCGATCGGCTGGCCGGTGACATCGTTCTGGCCCTGGAGGCCGAGCCCGAGGCCCGGGCCTTCTTTGAAGGGCTTGCCACGTACTATCGCAAAAACTATCTGCGCTGGGTCGACGGCGCCAAACGCCCGGAGACGCGGCGCACGCGGATTGCCGAGATGGTGGCGTTGCTCAAGGTTGGTCGCAAGGAAAAGTAAGGCTTCATCGCCACGTCGGAACGCGCGCCGCGATGCGTTCGTCGCCGAGCTCTTTGCAGAGCGCTTCGAGCCGACGGTCGGCGCCCTTCCACTTGAGGTCGGCGAGTTTTTCCTGGAGCGGAACGTCCTGGCGCAGGGTCGACAGCGTCCGGAACAGCAGCGCCTCGTCTTTTCGTTCAACCAGCACCTCGGCCAGGCGCGCCGCGCGCCCCGGAGTGAGCGCCTTCACGCCCCATGCTGCGCTGTCAGCCGGGATCTTCTCGAGCCTGCCGAACCGCTGCAGCACGGCGGAAGCCGTTTTCGCGCCCCAGCCCGGAAGGCCCGGATAGCCGTCAGCCGCGTCTCCGACCAGGGCCAGCCAATCGGGGATGGAAACCGGGGGCACTCCGAACTTCTCGATGATGCCGGGCTCGTCGAGCACGATCTCGCGGCGCCTATCCCAACAGACGATGCGTTGTCCCGACACCAGCTGGGCGAGATCCTTGTCGGGTGAGCACAACACGATCTGCTCCACCGACGCGGCGCCTTTGAAGCGTTTGACGGCGCTGGCCAGCGCATCATCGGCCTCGAATTCGACCATGGGCCAAACCACGATGCCGAGCGCGGCCATCGCTTCTTCGGCCAGCGTGAACTGCGCCAGGAGATCCGGATCGACGCCGGCGCCGGTCTTGTAGCCGGCGTACAGGTCGTTGCGAAACGACTCGATGACATGATCGAAAGCGCAGGCGATGTGGGTCACGCCCGGAGTGGTGACGAGCATGAGCATGCTGCGGATCAGTCCGAGCGTGGCGCCGACCTGCCGTCCATCCGGCGCCTGCCTGGGCGGCGCGCCGAAGTGATTGCGGAACAACTCGTAGGTCCCGTCCACCAGATGGATCTTCATGAGTCAAGCCTCGTTTGTGGGTCGGCCGGGCCGTTCAACAAAACGACGCCGCTTCGTGCGGCGTCATTCGATCGGACGGCTCGCTGGATGGAGCCTAATGGTAAGCGAAGAACCGTGGTGGGGCTAATGAGCCTTTCCGTCGGATGTCGGCAGATCGGCGCTCAGGTATTTACCGCCGGCTGTCACGGTGCGGATCGCCTGGATCAATTCTTCCGGAGCCGTTTCCTTCCTCAAATAACCTGAGGCTCCCAACTTGAGACTTGTTTTCACATATCCGGGATCCGAATGCATGCTCAGCATAATGATTGGGAGGTTGGGCTGCTCGCGATTGAGTTCACGCAAGACTTCGAGGCCAGTCATCTCGGGCATGGTGATATCGAGCACCACGACATCCCATTGCTGGGCCCGGGCTTTCTCGACGGCTTCGCGGCCATTGCTGGCTTCTTCGACGAGGGCATTTTCCGCACCCTCGCGCAGGATCTCACGGAGACCCTTTCGAACGATCGCATGGTCATCAGCGATCAATATCCTCAGTACAGAAGTATTCATCATGGGTGGACCTCTACCTCCCGTCTTTACCGTCAATCAACATCACCGAGTTGGCAGATCGCCTTTGAAAAGAGCGTGTTCCGACAGCCTGCCTCCGCGCATTCGCCCTTGGTCATTGGCGGGTGCCGGGCTGAGGCTGCACTCGCTTACCCCCTGGGCAGTCGCTCGTGAGGTCAGGCGTACAGAACATCGCTGCGGAGATTGTGCCAGAACCTCCGCCGACGAGCGTCGGAATCATCTCTTTCGTTCGTCAGACATCTCTTACACGAATGCTATGCGTTGTCAGCCACCTTCAGATCGACCGTGTACCGGAGACCTTGACACGCTCCGCCTCGAATGCGCGAACGATTGCGGGCGGCGCCTGACAACGCCACGCATCAGTCAGCAACTCGCGCAGAGTCTCGGCCGTGATATCCACCAGGCGGACCAGGACCGCCGGAAAGCCGTTGTAGTGCGGCTCGGTGAAGCAAACGTCGGGCAGGGCGGCCAGCCAGCGATCCTTTTCCTCGAGGTCGCGCACACGAATAGCCAGAACGCTCGGGTTGGGTTTGCGAGGCTTCTTCGGATCAACCCGCTCGAGCCACACCCAGGCCAGGCCGCGCGGCTTCCCGCGGCTCAAGACCGAGAACGACGATCCATCCTTATCGGCCGAAGTTCCCGGGAGTTTCGCCACGATCCGACGAACATCTTTCAGGGTTGCCATGCAGGCCTCAGGATCGCCGCGCTTTGCTTCGCTGGCGCTCCTGGGATGGACGCGCCGTCGACTTTGTAGAGGTCTCAGTGTGTTCGAACATCGAACGATGGCGTGTGCGCCGTTCCTGGTACTCGCGATCGTTTCTGACCTTCTGCCACGCGGCATAGAAGATCTGCGCCGACTCGGCCTTTTCGGGATCCTCGTCGCGTGGCAAGATCGTTGAACGATCGTCGGCGTACTTCCGGCCCGATCGATGGTTGGCATAGCGACGCGAACGCGTGTAGCCCATCTGCAGGAACTTCCGCGCCATATCCATCCCGACGAAGTCCTCGGCGGCTTTGTACGCCAGGAACATGCGATAGATCCGGGTGGCCGAGCGCCGCGCGATGGCCGGGGTCTTGAACCTCCAGTGCGGCAAGATCTCGCTCTTGTATGGCTCGACCTGCAACACGCCTTGTTCGCCCTTGCCGACGCGATAGAGTTCCGGTCGTTTCCGAAAATCGATGCCCGCAACGTCAGGAGGATCCAGGGGCGGCATGCCAAAGATTCTATTGCCGGTCTCGCCCGTTGACCAATCGAGCTCGGAGGTTCCAGGGCCATCAGATCAGGAATGGCCGCCAGCGCCCCGACCGCACCCCCTCGCTCTCTCGGCACTTTTTCAACTGAGGCGATGAAGCCACTTCCAAATGCGTTTGCCCTGCACGGTCATGATCGCAAGTGCGACCATCGTGGCAATGACGCTAAAATCTGGCTCAAGACCGTCGATCAGAAGAGGCCCTCATGACCAACACCCCGATGTCCACTGCTCGCCTGGCTGACGTGTTCGACGGCTGGCAGGGGTATCAAACGAGCCTTGTGCACGCGGTGGAGCCCCTCTCCGCCGAGCAGCTTCGCTGGCGTCCGGGCCCTCAGGCCCAGTCGATCGGCGAGGTCGTGCGCCACATCAGCCTCGGGCGCGTGACGTGGTTCGCGCGCATGGAGGCACCCGGCAGCGCCGAGGTCTGTGCCACGATCCCGGAGTGGGAGGTCGACGGCGATGGGAACAAAGACATCGTCGAGCGGGCGCTGCCGATCACCGAGGATGCCGCTGAGCTCGTCATCTGGCTCGAGCGGACGTGGAGCATGATCGAGCTGACCTTGACGACCTGGACCGTCGCCGACCTGGCTCGCACCTACCGCCATCGCTGGAACGGACAGGTTTATCAGGTGTCAACTCAATGGACGCTATGGCGCATCCTCACGCACGATGTGCATCATGGCGGCGAACTGTCGTTGATGCTGGGCCTGCAAGGGATCGAGGCCTTTGAGCTGAGCGGCCTGTTCGGCCATATCACCTTGCCGCCGCTGGCCGCGTGAACCTGGCCATGCACAGGAGGCGCCGATGGACGTGCGTAGCTTCTCCGAGATTGAAGCGGAATTCCTTGAACGCGTGTATCGGATGATCTGGTGCAACGTTGCCACCGTCGACGGGCGGGGCCGGCCGCGTTCGCGGCTGCTGCACCCGATCTGGGAAGGCATGACCGGCTGGATCGCCACGCACCGGCACTCGCACAAGAGCCGCCACCTGGCCCACAACCCGTACGTCTCGTTGGCTTACATCACCGACATCCACCAGCCCGTCTATGTCGATTGCCGCGCGACGTGGGTCGAGGATCTTGAGGAGAAGCAGCGCATCTGGGAGTTGTTCAAGAACACACCACCGCCGATGGGCTTCGATCCCGCGCAGGATTTCGTGCGGCCCGACCACGAGGTCTTCGGTTTGCTGCGTCTTGATCCCTGGCGCATCGCGCTCGTCAGTTTCCCGGCGGCCTCCCAGGCTGAGGGCCAGCGCATCTGGCGTCGGCCTGACGGCGACGACCTAGGCTGAGCCGACGACCCTGTCGCGCGTCGACGGCTGTGTCAGCGGGATCCGGATGACCACCGAGGTGCCGGCCCCAGGCGTGCTGACGATGTCGAACTCGCCAGACACGTGTTCGATGCGTTCGCGCATGCCCAACAGCCCCAGTGACTTGCCGGGCTGGATCGCGCCGGCCTGCAGCCCACGGCCGTTGTCGATGACGCGCAGCACAACAGCATCACCGTCGCGTTCCACGACCGCCGCAACTTCGCTCGCCTGAGCGTGTCGCGCGACGTTGGTCAGCGATTCCTGGAAGACCCGGAAGACCGCGATGCTCGTTTCCTCGTCGACGCTCAGATCCTCTACGGTGACGTTGATGTTGCACGCGATCCCGGTGCGCTTCTGGAACTCGCGCGCCTGCCACTCGAGCGCCGGCAGCAGACCCAGGCTGTCGAGGATCGCGGGTCGAAGCTCCGAGGCGATCCGGCGCACCGTCTGCACGGTGTCGTCGATCAGGTTGCTCAGCTCCTGCAGTTCCTCGTCGTTGAGGCTCTCGTTGCGTCGACGTCGCAGCCCGGCCACCATCATCTTCATGCCCGTTAACGTGCCGCCCATTTCATCGTGGATCTCCTGAGCGATGTGTCGACGCTCGAATTCGCGGACGCGATGCTGATAGGCGGCCAGCTGGCGCAGCTCCTCCTGCGAATGACGCAGCGCCTCGGTTCGTTCGGCGACACGCTCTTCGAGCGTGGCGTTCCAGGTTTGAGCTTCGAGATACAACCGCGCGTTTTCGGCGGCCAGGGCCGCGCGGCGGGCGAATTCCTCAGCCAGGGCGAGATCGTCGCCCGTGTAGCGGATGTTTGGGTTCGTGCGAACCAGCGCCAGAACGCCATGCGTGCCGCGACGGCCGAGGAGCGGAACGAAGATGTGCGAGTTAACGGCCGGCTCGATGCCGGGGTCAGGTGACGCACCGGTGAGTCGCTGCAACACCGTCTGTCCGTCGCGCAAGACGCGGCCCAAGGGGCTGAAGGGGTCGGTGAGACTCGCGCGGTAAGACTGTTCGATGCGCTCGAGATCCGCCGCTGTCGCAGGATCTCCGTGAGCCCAGGCCTTGACGAGGAGCTCATGATCGACCTGCACCCAGACGATGGCGAAGTCGGCGAGACCGGTGACAGCGGCCTGCACGGCGGCTTCGAATGTCTCCTGCTCGTCGAGCGAACGTGCCAGGAGCTTGCTGGCGTCGGCCAGGAAGGCCGAAGCGCGCGCGGCGGCGTCGGCCGAGGCGCGTGCGTGCCGTTCGGCCTCGAGCAACCGTGCCCGTTCGAGGGCCTGGGCGCATTGGGCGGCGAGCGCCAGAAGCAGATCCCGGTCCTCGGTCTCGAAGACCACGGCGCCCGCGAAGCTGAGTTCGATGGCGCCGATGACGCGATCCGCCAGGACCAGCGGGACGATGGCGCGGGCCAGACCGAGGCTGTCGGCGAGCGCATCGGGGGCCTCGGCCCACACGGCATTGCCGCTGGCGATCACGCGTGCGACGGGTGAGGTCGCCAGGCCGGCCAGGCGCACCGGTCCCTCTGTTGGCTTGCCGGAATACCCGCGCGCGTGCGCCATGTCGATCGACGTGCCGTCGTCGCTGACCACGAAGATGGCGCCAGCGGTGGCGCCGAGCGACGCCATGCTCGCCCGCACGGCCACTTCGAAGACCTGCTCCTGGGTCAGGGTCTGCGAGAGCAGGGCGGTGACGGTCTGCAGGCGCGTGATGCGCTCTCGATCAGCCTCGGCCCGGGCTCGCGCGACCTGCTCGTCGTGGAAGTAGGCGGCGTTCTCGATCGCCAGGGCCGCACGCCGGGCGACCTCGACGACGAGCGCCACGTCTTCCTGATCGAAGCTCCGGCCCGTGTCGAGGCGGGCCAGGCTCAGGGCGCCGAACGTGCGGTGCGCGGTGCGCAACGGAACGATCAGGAGCGTCCCAGGGCCCTGAGTCGTCAACCCGGCCACGGCCTCGGGGTCATCGCCTTCGGGCGGGGCGAACCGGGTCAGCTCAGGCTCGCCGCTCCGGATCACGGCCGGTGTGCCGTGCGTGGCATCAGGCACAAGCGGGTGTTCGCGCGCCAGGGCCCATAGCCGCGGTTCGACCTCGGGATCGCGATGAACGGCGGCAGCGAGCCGGATGGACCCGTCGGGCTCGGCCAGGTTGAGCGTGCACCAGTCGGCGATGACGGGCACCGCCAGACGCGCCACCTCCTGAAGCGTGCGCGCGACGTCGAGCGACTCGGTCAGGGCGCGCGTCGATTCGGCCAGGAACCAGGTTTGATCGGCGGCGCGTTTCCGGGCCGTGATGTCGGTGAAGGCACCCAGCACGCCGACGATGCCGCGAGCATCGCGCACCGGCGTGGTGCCCGCGAGCACCGCCACGGCGGTGCCATCTTTGCGGCGCAGCCGAAAATCAAACTCGTGGCTTTCGCCGCGCAGGTTGGCGTCGATGCGGGCGCGCACGGCTTCGCCATCCTCAGGGAAGCAGAAGTCGGTCAACGAGCGTCCGATCAATTCGTCTGGCGTACGGCCGAGCAGGTCTCCCAGATACGTGTTGGCGAACTGAGTCACGCCGTCGCGGTCGAGCAACCAGACGCCGCGGTTCGTGGTCTGCGCCATCGAGCGGAAGCGTTCTTCGCTCTCACGCAGGGCGACCTCCCACTGGTGTCGTTCGGTCAGATCGGTGAGTGCGCCGACCACACGCACGGCCTGGCCATGCGCGTCGCGAGCGATGAGCGTTCGTTCGAGCACATACGCGTAGTCGCCGTTCACGCGCCGGATGCGGTACTCGAGCGTGCAGCCCGACGCGCCATCCTCTATCGCCTGGGAGAGCAGTCTGAGCGCCAGTTCACGATCATCCGGATGAAGCCGCGCGCTCCAGAACTTGAGGTCGCTCGAAGCCACATCGCTCTCTGAAGCGCCAAACTGAGCCGTGAAACTGTGGTTGTGCCAGACCCGCTCGGCGCGGATGTCCCAATCGAAGATGGCGTCTTGAGTGGCGGCGCCGACCATCTGCAGGCGCTCCTCACGCTCGCTCAAGTCGCGCAGCAGGCGGGCGTTCTCGTACGCCAGCCACGTGCGCTCGGTGACTGTGCGAATGAGCTCAAGATCGTCGTCATCCCATCGGCGTGGGGCGTCGTGCGTCACCATCAGCGCGCCGACCCAGCGCCCCTCGCGCATCAGCGGCGCCGCCACGCCTGATCGGATCGACCGCTCCTCGTACGAACGCGCCTGGCCAGCCGTCAGCGGGTCGACCCGCACGTCGGCGATCGCGACGGTTTGCCCGAGGCTCAGATGGGCACGCAACTGCCCGGCCCCGAGTGCGTTGAGCGAACGCATCTCTGTCGACAGCGGTTGCTGGATATCGATGACGTCCACGGCGTGAACCCCAAGGAAGCCGGCCAATGCTCGCGAAGCCGTGGCGCGCACCGCTTGGGGATCCACGACTCTATCAAGTTGCTCATGGAGTTCGGCCAGGAAGCGGCTGCGCGCTTCCCGGCGGAGCAGATCGGCCTCGGCACGTTTGTGCTCGGTCATGTCGACCATGACCGCCACGATCGAGCTCCGTTTGCCGTCCCGATCGGTGATCGCCGACACGCTCTTGTCGATCCATACGATCGAACCATCGGGCCGGATGTAGCGTTTCTGAATCGCGAACGGCACACCCTCGTCGACAAGCCGGCGCAGCGAGTCGACCGTCAGTTGCAGGTCGTCGGGATGCGTGATGTCGTGCATGCGCATCTTGCCGACGAGTTCGTCGCGCGTGTAGCCTGTCAACTCGCAATAGCGATCATTGACGAACACATATCTGCCCGTCAGGTCGGTTTCGATGATGGCGCTGATGGTCTGGTTCACCAGGGCGCCCAGGTGCTGGTCGGAGGCGCGTAACGCTTCTTCGGCATGGACGCGGTCGATGGCGGCCCAGGTGCGCTCGGCTGTCTCCCGCACGACCGCCATCTCGTCCGCGGTCCACGCGCGAGGCTCAGACTGGACGAGACAGAGAAGGGCAGCGAGCCGGCCCTCGCGCACCAACGGATGGGCGATGAAGGCGCCGATCTGGCCGGGCACGACGTCTTCTCGCTCCAGTAGCGTCAACCTGGGACTGGCGGCCGCATCCGCGATCGCGACCGGGCGCTCCGCGTCGAATTCCGTCAGCAGGAAGGGATCCAGGTCGCGCAATCTGAACCGCCGGGGGAGATCGGCCGCCGCCGGCGACGCGAACGCGTCATGGGCTGTGACCAGGTGTTCACCGTCGGGCGCGATATCGAAAAACCGAACGAGATCGGTCCGCAGGTGGAGCCCGAGAATGCGGGCCGAGGTTGCCATCAGTTGACCGGCGTCGGTCAGCGGACGCAGGGCATCTGAAAGACGCACACGGTAAGCATCCAGTTCAGCGGCGCGGCGCAACTGCTCCTCGGCCACGATGCGCTCATGGCGCGCCGAAACACGCCGGCCCACTTCGCCGACCAGTTCGATCTCGTCGTCGCGCCAGGTTCGGGGGCGGCTGTCGTGAATGCCAAAGATGAAACGCAGATCGCCGACGCGGTGAAGCGGAATGCCGACGAAAGCCCTGGCCGTGATCAACCGGTCGCCATCTGTGTAGGTGAGCGGGCTGCCCGACAGATCGTGAGCCACCATCGCTTCTCCCGCGTTGGCCTCAGCAACCTGATCGGCGAGCGCCGCTTCGGAAATATGGAGTGGTTCAGGGATCCCTGAAGTGTCGGGTCCATTCCAATAGCCCAGGAACGTGAGCGTGTCCTCCGCCACATTCAATGCGACGTATTCGCAGAAGGGCACGTCGAGGTGCCGCTCAAGGGTTCGGCCGACGGCGCGAGTGATGTCCACGATGGATGTGTGTCGCGCCAGGTCGTTCGTGATCTCCGCCAGGAGCGCGGCGTTCGCCTCGCGCCGCTTGCGCGCCGTCACGTCCTGGTATACGACAGCGACACGTCGATCGTCGTTGGCGCCGATCTTGAAGGCGAAGAAATCAAACCAGGTGTCGACGGAGCGGTCGTACTGCTCGCGTCGCTCGCTGATGCCGGTTCGAGCGACGCGGTCATAGGTCTCGAACCATGAGCGCTCGATGGTCGGGTGCAGGTCGAGCGCTTTGCGGCCGACCAGCGGCCCGCCCAGGGTGCGCTCGGCTGTGGGATTCGCCTCGAGATAGAGCGCATCGACCGGGGTTCCGTGATCGTCGTAGAGGACGTCGAGCAGCACGTAGCCTTCGTCGATGGAGGTGAACAGCGACCTGTACTTCTCTTCAGACTCACGGGTCACGGTCTCAGCCCGGCGTCGCTCCGTGATGTCACTGAAGATCAAGGCGACTTTGCGTTCGTGCGGCTGCCCAACCCGGGCGGCCTCAACGTCAAACAGCCGGCCCATGGCCAGCGAGCCCATCTCAAAGCGCTCGGTCTCGCCTGTCTCGGCGACCCGTGCGTAGCGCTCCACCCAGGCCATCTCGAGGTCGGGCACCATCGACCGGGCCGTCCGGCCAACCGGGTTGGTCAGGCCGGTATGTTGTTCGAAAGTGGGGTTGACCTCCAGGAAGCGATAGTCGACGGCCTGGCCATCGGCGTCGTAGAGTATCTCGAACACGCAGAAGCCCTGATCGATGCTCTCGAGAAGGTTGCGGTAGCGTGCCTCGCCGGAGCGCAACTGCTCTTCCGCCTGTCTGCGAGCTGTGATGTCTTGCAGAAACGCAATCGTGTACAGCAGAGCGCCATCGCCATCGCGCACCGCGCGCGCTGTAAGCGCCACCCAGACGGTCGAGCCGTCCTCCCGGCGTACCCGGCGTTCGAGCGCGATGTCGTCTGTATCGCCGCGCGCGATCCGCTCGCGTAATTCAATCTGAAGCGGGGTCTCGTCAGGATGGCTGAGCGCCTGCCAATCCATGGTCAACAGGGCCCGCGGTGTGTAGCCGACCATCTCGGCCAGCCGATCGTTCACATTGATGAAGCCGCCCTCCGGGTCGAACAGGGCGATACCGACGGCGGCGTTTTCGAACATGGTGCGGTAGCGACGTTCGCTCTCGCTGAGCGCCGCACTATGCGCTGAGCGCTCGCTGACGTCTCGCATGATCAGCAGAACTGCCCATCCATCTTCGGTGTCATACGGCGTCGCCGACACCTCGACGTCCACAACGGTGCCGTCGAGGCGCAGGATTTTCTCCTCGAGAGGCGGGACGCGCCGACCTGCAGCCAGCAACTCCAGACGCTCGCGCACAGCCGCGTGCCAGGCTGGATGAATCAGATCGAACGGCGACTTGCCCAGGATCTGACCGGCGTCCTCGGCTCCGAACAGGCGCACCGCTGCGGGATTGGCAAACGTGTAGATCCCATCTTGATGGATCAGGATCGCGTCAGGCGAGAGCTCGATCAACCCCCGATAGCGCGCCTCGCCCGTTCGAAGCGCCAGTTCGGTGGTCTTGCGCTCCTGGATGTCGGAGGTATGGCCGATGACCCGAATCGGCCGGCCCTGCTCATCGCGCACCATCAGGCCGCGCTCCAACACCCAGACGATGGCGCCGTCCTTGCGGCGGATCCGGTATTCGTTGCTGAACCCATCGCCAGTCATCTCGCGGATGATGGCTGCGGCATCCTGATGACCTGTCGGGGCCGCGTGCGACGGATGGATCAACCGACCCCACGATCCCCAGGTCGGGGACATCTCGGCCATCGTGTAGCCCGTGACATGCTCGACCTCGCGGCTGCGGGTAACGGATCCGGTCTCAAGATCCCACTCCCAATCGAAACCGTTGGCAGCCTGCACGACAGCGCTGACTTCGTCGCGCCAGGTCAGGGCGATTGGGCCAGCGGCTCCTTGCGCAGCGTTCCGTTCTCCGATGATCAACTGCGCGCACGACGCGGCCAGGATCCTGGCCATTTCGAGATCATCTGCGTCCCGAAAGGCCTCTGCGCGGATGGCGCTAAAACCCAGCGCTCCACGTTGCTGACCCGCCGCGATGGGCACGATCATCAAGGACTCGTGGCCAACGGGCGGGAACGCCCGAACCGCGACGGTATCGGCATCGATGTCTGTAGAGAGCACCTGGGGCGAATCAGCAAGCACTGCGCGGACGATGGGCTCGGCGTCGTCGTTGACCACAACGGATCCGGCCGTATGGCTCATGCGGCCGGAGGTTCGTTCGAGCGTGAGCAGACCGGGTTCCGGGCCGAGCAGGGCGATCACGCCGGCGTCGGCTGAGAGGAGCCGTCGCCCCTGTTCAAGCAGGACGTCGAGGGCCCTCGAGGGCGGCAGAGCGGCGGCAAGTGCATCCAGCATCGACTGCCAGCGAGACGACAGATCGGGCCGGGATGAAGGCCTATCAGTTGCGGACATTGTGCTCCAATTCGGTCAGGGCCATGCACATCCTGCGCTCGTTGCCGGCTCCCTACCGGTCGACGTCGCGGCGTGACATCCATCGTGTTGCGCGCCGGCCCATCGACCTGCGCGTTGTTTATCGGAGAGAAGGGGCCTGAGTCTCGGCAAGGACGCTCCGAACCACTGTAGTCAACCAGCCTTGCGGCCCCGGCGATCGGAAGTGTTGGTGCTCGATGATCGAGCCGCCCTCTGACTCATCGTCCATCAATCGCAGAAATTGTATGACAAAGAACCTGATTATCACATTTAGTCAGGAATCGATTTGTATGAACAGGCTCGGCCTATCTGGCCGAGCCTGTGTTCACCCTCTGTACGATTTGTCCTACAGGGGCATGGCCTGCACGCTATCAGCGGTCCTGGCCGTGGTTGAGACTTTCGACAACTCAGGCTTCAGGACGACCTTGATGCACCCATCCTGTTTCTTCTTGAACGTTTCATACGCTTGAGGCGCCTCGTCAAGCCCGAGGCGATGGGTGATGATGTAGGTCGGGTCGATGTCGCCGCGCTGAATGCGATCCAGCAGGGTCGGCATGTACTTGTGAACATGCGTCTGCCCCATGCGCAGCGTCAGGCCCTTTGAGAAGGCCGCGCCCATCGGCATCTTGTCGATGAACCCGCCGTACACGCCCGGGATCGAGACCACGCCGCCCTTCCGGCAGGCCTGGATCACCTGGCGCAGGGCCGTCGGGCGATCGGTCTCGAGGCGCAGGGCCTGTTTGGCTTTGTCATAGAGGTAGTCGGGCTTGACGCCGTGCGCCTCCAGGCCGACGGCGTCGATGCATACGTCCGGTCCGCGCCCGCCGGTCATGACCTTCAACTGCTCGACGACATCCGGATTGTCCTCGTAGTTCACCTCCTCGGCGCGCGCTCGTGTGGCCGCCAGCCGCAGTCGTTCGGGCACGCGATCGATGACGATCACGCGTTCGGCACCCAACAGCCAGGCGCTCGACGCCGTCAGCAACCCGACGGGCCCGGCGCCCCAGATCGCCACGGTGTCGCCGCGCTGGATGCCGCCGTTCTCGGCAGCCATGTAGCCAGTGGGAAGGATGTCAGAGAGGAACAGGACTTGCTCGTCTGTCAGGCTTTCGGGGATCGGGAAGAGGCCCACATCCGAGAAGGGAACGCGCACGTATTCGGCCTGGCCGCCGGCATAGCCGCCAAAGAGATGTGAGTAACCGAAGAGGCCCGAGGCCGAATGCCCATACAGGGCTTCAGCCGCAGATGCGTTCGGGTTTGAATTGTCGCACAGCGACCAGAGTTCGCGCTCACAGAAAAAAACACTTGCCGCACGAAATCGTGAACGGCACCACAACCCGCTCGCCGATACGGCGGCCGGGCACGTCAGCGCCGAGCTCGACGATCTCGCCCATGAACTCATGGCCGAGGATGTCGCCCGGCATCATCGTCGGGATATAGCCGTCGTACAGGTGCAGGTCAGACCCGCAGATCGCGGTCGACGTGACTTTAATGATCGCGTCTCGCGGATTGAGGATCTTGGGATCTGGCACGTTCTCGACCCTCACATCCAGGGGGCCGTTCCAGCAGACCGCTTTCATGTTTGGGCCTCGTCTCCGCGCTCGATCGTATCGTCGAGCTCCTTCTCGATGTCTGCCTCATCTTCGATGGTCAGAGTCGGCTCGTCCTTCAGATCGCCCCAGCGTTCGACGCGCCCCTCGGAGTCGGGTTCAGCGTCGGCGGCCGAGGCGGGGTTCAACTCCCAGCGTTCTTCGTCCCGTCGGCGCATCTTGCCGGCGTAGTTGAGCGGCTCGTCATCCTGATAGGTCAGCCCGGCGGCCGCCCCGATTTCGTCGACGCGATCCTGGTCTGGCGTGGCCACCGAGCCGCCGACGCTTTCCTCGCCCACCATATCTGTCCGCTCCCAATCCGCGTCCACATCGCCGCCGGAGAGTGCCGGGGATTGATTGGTCTGTTCGTCGAGGCGTTCGCGCAGGTTGCGCGAATCGATCGGCAGGTTCTCGCGTTCCTTCAGATCCTCTCGGGCCTGCTTCTCAAGCGAGCGCCGTCCAGGTTTGTTTGTCATGGGCTTCACCTCCCCATGGGTCGACTTGACGATTGCCCGCGGGTCGTCGGGATCTCCGAGGTCTCCATCACCTGCTTGAAGCGGCGCAGGTCTTCACGGATCTGGGTGGCCGGATCCTCACCAAAGATCCTGGCGAAGGCGGCGCCCAGCTTGCCCGCCGGTGGATCGTATTTGAGGACGACCCGAATGATGGTGCCGTTGCCGTGCGGATCCTGCGTGAAATACACGAGGCCTGTGGTGTTAACTTGCGGCGAGCCGTCATGCGGGCCTTCAAGCGAGCGCCAGCCCAACGCCTGATTCGGCCGGTCGACCGTGATCTCGGCATCCCACTCGGCCTTGAGCCCGATCGGGCCCCTGGCCACCCAATGGGAGCGGCGGTCGTCGATGACCGTGACCGATTCGAGGTGTCGCATGATCTGTGAGAGGTTTTCGAGCTTGCGCCAGTAGCGGTAGAGCTCGTCGGCCGGGCGGTTCACGGTGACAGCGTGTTCAACGGTGACGCCTTCTTCGCTCAGCGTGTGCCCGTCCGTCCAACTGGCCGGGAGTGGAAGCGGCAACCGCTGCAGAAGTGGGGTCAGGTAACGACCCTGGGTGCCTGAGTGGAACGCGACGTTGGCGCCAAGGATGGCAAGGCCAACCCCGGTCCTGGATCGACGCGACAACCCGTACAATGCGAGTGCGCCGCCGGCTGCCAGGCCGGCCCAGCGAGCAATTTGGGGATACGATTTGGTCTGCATCTCGGTGGCTTGCATAAATCACCTGGAGCGCCTGACCCGCTGTTTCGGGCTCAGGGCGTAACGTGTAGGCCACCATAGTTGACATCGCCCGGGCGATCTATCGGTATCGGCCCCGGACTGTGTAGGAAGACGGCTGACAAGGTTTGTCTAAGGTCTCCCTGAGTCTGTCGAGCGTGTCCAGATCGATGATCCTTCAAGGAGCACACCATGACAGATGCCATCATCGCTGACGGTCGTTCCGCGAAAGTGTCGGCCCAGGGCGGCTCGTTCGATGTTGAAGAATGGAGCGGCAGTGGACCGGGCTATCTTCACGTTCATCATTCCGACGATGAGGCCTGGCACGTTCTCGAGGGCACTTTGACGTTTCGTTTCGTCGATCGTGAAATCCAGGCGCCGGCAGGAACGACGGTGTTTGTGCCGGCCGGTGTGGCGCACGACTACGTCGAGGCAGCCGGTCCGACCCGCTATCTGATCATCCTCACGCCCAGGCTGCGTGAACTGATCGCGGCCCTGAGGCAGGCGCCCATCGCCCGCCACAGCGAGATCCTGAAGGAGTATGATTCGGAGATCATCCGGTAAGCCAACTCGATCCCCCGCGATCTCTTCTCATGTATCGATACGCACAGGAGCGTCAGGACGCCACAGATCTCGCCAGCGGCCGCGTGTTGCACGGCCTGCCGGGTCAGCCGGCGTTGCCGGTGCGCCTTGCCGACGAAGTCTTTCAACGCTGTCTGGCCGCGCGGCCGGCCGGAGCGCGTGTCGACGGCCTTGTCCTCTACGATCCGTGCTGCGGCGCCGGCTATCACCTGACCGTGCTTGGGCTGTTACACGCCGCCAGGCTGGCGCGCGTGATCGGGTCAGACGTTGACGAGCGTGCGCTGAGTGTCGCCGGCCAGAACCTGAGCCTGCTTGACCCGGCCGGGCTGCAGGATCGCGCCAACACCCTGGCGCGTTGGGCCACCCACTACGGCAAGGAGTCGCACCGCGGCGCCGTCGAAAGCGCCGAGCGACTGCATGAGCGCCTCCTGCATGCGCTTGGCGGGCGCGTGCTGGCCACCGAGTACTTTGTCGCCGATGCGTTGCACGGCTCGACGGCGCTCGAGCGGCTCGGGCCGAGCAGCGTCGACCTCGTCGTCACCGATGTGCCTTATGGCTTGCGTTCGTTCTGGCAGTCCGAGGCTCCACATCGCCACGACGACGATCCGGGCTGGAACCTGCTCGAGACGCTGTCGGCCGTCGTGGCTCCAGGCGGAGTGGTCGGCATCGTCTCGGACAAGGGACGCAAGACCCGCCACGAACGCTTTCGACGGGTCGAGCTCTTCAACATCGGCAAGCGCCGCATCAGCATCTTTGTGCTCGAGGCGGCCCATCAGGGCATCGGAGGGAAAGGCGGTTGACGTAGTTCTCTTCGGCCGGCTGCTGCGATTAATATGAAGTGGGCGACGACCCGCAACTGGGATACGATCCTGGATGACGCCGATGGTCGGAGAGGGGGAGGGCGGCGCCAACGGAGGCAGCAGCATGCTCACCCTGAATGTCGTCTGGATCCGATCCAGCCGCCCTGAGGCCCTGGCGGCGTTTTACAATGCCGTCTTCGAGCAGTCGTTTACACAGCCCGAGCCCGGTGTGTATGCGTGGTCTGTGGGACCTTCAAAGGTCATCGTGTCGGAACTGGCGCCGATGACGGGGATCGCGAAAGGCACAGGTCGGATCGCGTTCCGGTTCGAGTGTTCCGACCTGGTGTCCGAGTTCAATCGTCTGATACAGTTGCAGGCGGCACCCATCCGTGGGCCGCACGAACATGCCGGGGTCTTGATCGCCACGTTGGCCGATCCGGATGGGAACGAATTCGAATTGGCTGGCCCGATGACAGTCTCATAAGAGCATCGAGCCTACGATCGATCGATGGGAGCCGGACCCTTGCTTGCCGTCGTTCGACCTCCTGAAGGGGAGATACCATGACCACGCTTTCGGACATCCTTGAGAAGTTCGGTTTGCGCAAGAGCGCCGCCCCTGCGGCCGCAAAACAGAAACCCGCCGGCCAGGCTGGAAGCCAGCCGCCCGCCACTCAACCCTCTCCGGCGGTTCAGCGCCAGAAGACGCCCGGCCATACGGCCGCCGCAACACCGGCCGCCTCGGCGCCGGCCGCCAAACCGGCGCCGGCCACACCCGTGCGACACGAAGCTGAGCCGAAGCAGAAGTCTGCTGGGACGGGCCAACCGAAGCAGGCACACACACCACCGCCGGCTGCTTCCCAGGCGGCTTCAAGGCCCGTTGCGCCCGCAGCGCCACAGGCTGCGCCGCCGCCTCCGCCCGCCGCGAAGGCTGAGCCCGTGGCGACGTCTGCTGCGACTGCGCCCGCTGAGCCGGTCGTGCCCGCCGAACCCGTGGCGACTGCGCCCGCCCCCGAGCCAGAGCCTGAGGCGATTTCAGTCGTCGACGTCGTCAGCGACCTCGAGAATCGCGCCGCCCGCCACCCCGAGAAGCTCAACTGGAAGGTCTCGATTGTGGATCTGCTCAAGTTGCTGGGGTTGGAGAGCAGCTTCGAGGCTCGCAAGCAACTGGCTGTGGAGCTGGGCTGCCCGGCCGACCTGATGGCCGACTCGGCCAAGATGAACACCTGGCTGCACAAGGCCGTGCTGAGCAGCATCGCGGAAAACGGCGGGAACATCCCGAAAGAACTACTAGATTGAGGCATGTCCCGGCTGATCAACCGTTCGAAACAAAAGGAGCGCGGTGCCACCCGCGCTCCTTTTCTGTTGCTTACCGATGGCGCTCAACCAAATCGAGTCTCGAGCCACTCGACGGCGAACCGATGCAGGTCGGCGGCTTCAAGCAAATAACAATCTGCATCGCCGACGCAGCCCGTGCGGCCGCGGTTCTCGGCGAGATACGCCAGGGCGATGCCCTCGAAGGTGTATGCGTCGTGCGGATCGCCTGTGGCGAGATCTTCAATGTCGACCCACGTGGTCTTGCCGTCCTCGAGGAACGGACAGGAATAGCGAATGATCTGCTTGTGCCGCAGCCGCGCCGTGTACTCGGCGTGGTGGAGCAGCGTGATCGTGTCGAGTGGAGCGCCCAGCATCAACACGCGCCCCTCGGCTTCGACGAGTCTGGCCAACGGCGAGCCGGCTCCGTAGCCGTAGTTGAGCGGATGGTCGCGCGTGAGCCATTCGGCCCGCGCGCCGTTGGCGACCATCGAGGCCTCGGGGTTGCCGCTGCGTCGGGTGCCCGGCCAGGTACGCAGGAATTCGGCCAGGATGCTGTTCTCGCGCACCGATCGTGACGTGGCCGGATCGAAGGCCGGGTGCTCGGCAAGATAGGCAGCCTGAGCCTCGGGCGTTAGCTCGCCAACAAAGTCCGGGATGTCCTGCCAGCCGGCATACATCATCAGCGTGCCGGACGGGGTGAGCACGTCGAGGAGCGACTGCAACAAGGTGTTGGGACCGCCCATCACCGGCCCGACAGCCTTGACGGACGCGTGCAGCATCAGCACCTGTCCTGCCGAAACGCCGAGGGCGCGCAGGTCAGATGTGATTCGCGATGGAGCGTGCGGAAACGGCAGCATGCTGGGCTCCTTTCGCGATCACCAGGCCGGCGGTCGGATGACTTTGAAGAAAGCGCCGGCTGGATCGGCGAGCGACGCGAGCCGGCCAAAGGGCGAGTCATCGGTGGTTCCCATGGCCTTCCCACCGTGCTCGATCGCGGTCGCCACGGCCTTATCGGTGTCGACGACAGCGAAGTACGTGAACCATTGAGCGCGAAACGTGCCCCAGGAGGGATCGATCTGCATGATCCCGCCCAGGATCTTGTCGCCCTGCTTCAAAACGTAGTACTCGAGGCCGCCCGGCAACGGATCGGCGGTCGCTCCCAACAGCGTGGCATAGAAGTCGCGGGCCTGACGGGCGTTGGGCGAATACAACTCGCACCAGGTCGTCGATCCGGGCTCGTCGGTCACCTGCGAGCCATAGTGCGCGCCGGCCTTCCAGAAGCCGAACGGAGCGCCGAGCGGATCGGCGCAGATCGCCATGGCGCCCATCTCGCCAACGGACAGCGCCGGGCTCAGCACCTGCCCGCCGAGATCGACAACGCGCTGCACATCGGCCTCCAGGTGCTCGGAGGCAAAGTACAGGTTCCAGGCGGCCGGGGCAGGCGGCGCATCGGTCACGGCGCCGATGATGCCAGCCGCCGAGAACTGGCCGATGCGCGCGATGGTGTAACCGCCGAACTCCTCACCACCGATGTCGTACTCCCACCCAAACAACGCCGCGTAGAAGTCTCGCGCCGCTGCCGGGTCGGGCGTGGAGAGGTCGCACCAGGTCGGAACGCCGACCGGTTTGGCTTCGGTGTGTCTGGTCATCGCTGCTCCTTGAGTGCGCGTCGATGCACGCGGGACAGACCGATTCTATCGTCGGGCGTCGATGTCTGGCGTGAACGAGCGTCAAGGAAACAGGGTGATGCCTAGCGACGGCTGGCGCTGCCTCTCAGTCGCACCGCGCGCGTCACAGATTGGATCAGGCCGATGCCGAAGGCGAAGCCCACGACGTAGATGACGCTCGACGTCGCCTGGCGCCAGAGCAGGGCGAGGGCGTTGAAGGGCTCCCCCTCTTGAGGGACCAGCCCGGTCTGAACGGCCTGATCCATGAACGCCGGGTTCCAGATCGACGGATTCGAAAAGAGGCTGAGGGCCAGGGCGAAGTTGCACACGTCGACAAGCACGTCGAAGGCGATCAGGCGGGCTGTCCAACGGCCGGCCGCCAGTTTCCAGATCTCGTTGACAATCGAGAGTGCGGCAAGGGCCCAGATCAACGGCAGGTAGGCGCGAAACACGTCGGGGTTAAGGAACGACACCACCTGACCGCCGCGAGTGCCGTTGAACACCCAGATGCCGAACACGTCGAGCGCGACCGTCACGAGCGCCGTGAAGGCCACTGTGAACACGATCGAGGCGATGGGCTCGCCGCGACCGATCTGCAGGGATCGCTCCGGGAGTTCCGGCAGATCAGCCGGGGTCCAGGCGGATCCGCCAGCAGCGGCCGAAAGTTCCTTCACATCGCCGAAGCGTTCCGCCAGGGCGAACGACACCGTCACCCAGGCGAAGGCCTGAGCGGCGCCGCCGAAGAGGTTCGCGAGGCCCGCCGCCAGATGCTCGATGACGTTGCCCGGGGTGACGACCGTCTGCACAATGAAGACGACGAGCATGGCGATGGCGACCGCGCTCAAGACGATCGTGAGGATCGTCAGATAGGTGGGATAGAGCTCGGGGCCGATGAGCGAGCGCGGACGCCCTCTGTAGCGGTCTGCCCACCGTCTGGGGTCGCCCAGTTCTGTCAGCACGGCCAGGACATCCTGGCTCGCGGCCTCGCGGCCCTGCAGCCGATCATTGAGTTTGTCGGTGATCAGGCCGCGGAGTTCGCGCTCGATATCCTCGCGTTGGCTTTGCGGCAGTTGTCGCGTGACGGCGTAGGTGTAGCGTTCGATCCAATGGTTGGACATGACATCCTCCGCTGCTCTTGTCGGGGCTGAGGGTGGGCGCCACCGTAAGCAGGCGTATTGCATGGGTGTGGGGGATGGATCCGTCACGGGCGATTGTACAGCCCGACTGGTTCCGGTTGTGTGGCATTGGCGGTCAGGGATCCTGGCCGCGGATGTCGAAGATGACAGTTTCCGTCTTGATCGTACCAACGCGGGATGACCTGTTCACGCCCATGGCCGTCAGTGCTTGCGCCTCAGCGTGCGTACACGCCGCTGAATGATGTAAAAGCGTCGCGACCGGGCTGACCCAAAATGTTGTCGCACGCCGCAAGGCGCTGCGAACGGATCTGCCGTTGGGGGGATTCTGTGAACACCACCTGGTTTCGAAGTGGCGCGATGGCCGCGATTGTGTCGACGATCGTACTCGCGCTCTTCTACGACTGGTTCGCCATTGCCGATCGCTATGCCGTCTTCCTGTATGGCCATGTGGCCGTCAACATCACGCCGGCGCAACCGTTCGACGAGTTGACCGCCAGTCGCTACTGGATGGCCGGGTTGATTGCCGCCGGTTTCGTTGCGGTGGGCAACGTGCTCATCTTCCTGAGCTGGAGGCTCGTCGCCATGCGGAGCCGAACCCACTTTGAAGCGCCCTCATGGTGGCGGACGTGGCTGCTGTGCGTCCCTGTGGTCGGCATCGGCGTCCCGGCCATCACGCTAACCGTCAACACGCCGACTCTTCCGTGGCCGCTCGCGCTGGCCTGCGCGGCGTCCGCCCTGGCCGGCATGGCGCTGGCGCTGGCGGCCGGCGAGTGGGCGGGCCGACGGCCGCGCCAACTGCTGTGGACGCTGGCAGACGGGCTGGGGCTCGTCCCGGCACTGCAGTTGATCCGGGCGATCGAGCTGCCCGGCCGCGGGCTGTCGATCTCCTGGGGCAGTATCGTGATGATCATCGCGATCGGCCTGCTCGCCGGCGCGGCCTGGCTGTGGATGCTGTCGTGGCTGCGGCGACGCCTGAAGGTGTCGGATCCAGGGTCGCTTCCGCTGCTCATGGCCGGGTTCGGCTGGAGCTATCTGGCGCTGCCCGTGGCTCACTATCTGTTTGCGACACCGCCGGCTTTCCGCTACATCACGGCGGCCAGCAACTTCTTCGCCTTCGAGCCCGGGGTGCAGGCGCTGACTTTCGTGATCGCCGTCGGAATGAGCGTGGCGACCAGTCGTCTGCGACGCGTAGGCCCCGGCGAAAGATCGATCAGGGACTTCGGCCGCGGAACTCACGGATGACGCAAACACCTCGATATGAGACGCCAGGGTTACTCGGGAAGAGCATCGCGTCTCACCTCATTCGGAAGTCCTGCGGCGGAGTGTGCGGGGGATGAATCTCGTCACTGCCATGCCGGTGGCTCGATATTCATTCAGTGCTGCATCAGCGAGATCCGCGCCATCCGCGGCTCAAAACCAACCCGGATTGAATCAGACGCGTTTGCCTCGTTGCTCAGCTTCCCATTCATGCGAGCATCCTGGCTGACAACGCGCCCGTGCGCGCACTTCACAACAGCGCGTTGGTGAGACCGCCTGTTGTTGTAAACTGACCCTTCGTGCCAGGGTCGTCACGGACACCCCAATCCAGATACCAAGGAGATCAGCCATGACCTCAGAGTCACCGACGCCTCCAACATCGAACATGCCGCCGCAGCCTGATCCGGCGCTCAGCCGTCTTCAGCCTCTCGTGGGCACCTGGGTCATGATCGGTCGGACCTTAGGCTCAGAGGCCTATGATGTGAACGGGAAGGTGACCATCACCTGGATGCCGGGCGGCCACTTTCTGACCCAGCAGGGCGAGATGACTGTTCAGGGCACCGCCTTCCACAGCCTTGAAGTCGTCGGCTACGATCCGGCCACCGACGTCTTCTCTTCGATCGTGTTCTCGAGCATGGACGGCGTGCCGGCCGACTACTTCTGGGACGTGCAGGGCGACGTCGTCACGCACTGGACGGCCGGCTCGAAGTACACGGGCAAGTTCAGTGCCGACCGCCGCACGCTGATCGGTGGCTGGCGCCCGGATGCCGGGGTCGAGGCGACGCCGGCCAACACTTATGAAGTGACCATGCGCCGTATCAAGTGATGCCGGCCGAGAACAACGATGTGTCGCGTCGGGTTGATCCAGATGGTTTGCGAGAAGGGCGCGCTCGATCGCAATCGCCGAACGATGGCGGCGGTTCTCGAGCAGGCTGCCCGATTCGACGTCGACGTGGTGGGCTTCCCGGAGATGAACCTGACCGGCTACGCCGACGCCGCCCGCTTTCCTCAGTCCGTCGTCGACCTTGAGGGGCCCGAGGTCGAACGGACCGTGGCGTTGACGGCCGCTTATCCGTTCGCCGTGCTGTTCGGGATCGAAGAGCACAACCCGGCCGGTAAGCCCTTCATCACCCAGATCCTGGCCAGGCGCGGCCAGATCCTGGGTCATTACCGCAAGATCACGATCGAAGAGGAAGAGGTCAACTGGTTCACGCCCGGCAACGGCGACGTGTTGGTGTTCGACGCCGGCGGCGCTCGCCTCGGCGTCTCGATCTGCGCGGACCTTCACAACGAGTCCGTGTTCACAGCGTGCCGCGAGCAGGGGGCTGAGATAGTGCTCGAACTGGCGGCGCCCGGGTTGTACGGCGAGCAGTCGCAGCGCAACTGGCAGTCGGGCTACGCGTGGTGGGAAGGCGATTGCCGGCGCTACCTGGGCGCTCAGGCGCAGAGCCAGGGCCTGTGGATCGCCGTCGCCACCCAGGCGGGTCGCACCATCGACGAGGATTTCCCCGGGGGCGCATTCGTCTTCGCACCGAGCGGCGAGCGGCTCTTCACCACGTCCGATGGATCGCCCGGCGCGGTCTACCTCGATATCGATCTCAGTCAGGGCCGAGTCACAGAACTGGGAACGGTCCCGGCTCCCTGAGGTGAACCCGAACGATGCGCAACACTTACCCGGTCGCCGTGCACGTCTTCATGCTCCGCAACAACGAGATCCTGTTGCTGCGGCGTTTCAACACCGGTTACGAGGATGGTCATTACAGCGTCGTGGCCGGCCACGTCGAGGCTGGTGAGACGGTCACTCAGGCGGCGGTTCGTGAGGCAGGAGAAGAAGCCGGCGTCGCGATCGACCCGACCGGGCTGCGCGTGGTCCATGTCATGCATCGACGCGGCGACGACGAGCGCATCGACTTCTTCGTCGTTACCGAGCGTTGGGTCGGTGACCCGCACAATGGCGAGCCGACAAAGTGCGATGACTTGCGCTGGTTTCCGCTCACGGCGCTGCCGGGCAACACGATCCCCTATGTGCGCGAGGCCATCGCGGGTTGGCAGGCGGGTGCGACGTATAGCGAGTTCGGCTGGACCGTTGCACAGGTTGGCCCACTCAGTGGGTCGACGTAGTTCCCTGGCCTGAGGCGCTCACGATTGGCAACCACCCGCTGACGCACGTCCCTGAGCCGTCGTGGGATGAGAGCGTCAACTGGCCGCCGAGGGCGCCGGCGCGCGCTGTCATCGAGGTGACCCCGAAACTTCCGGACGCCTGCGCGGCCTGCAGGATGGCCGGTGAGAAGCCGCGCCCGTTGTCGCGGATCTCGAAAACAAACGTGTCGGCCACCTGCCAGAACGAGACGACGACCGAGGCCGCTCCGGCGTGTTCGACGACGTTGTCGAGTGCCTGCTGGACGATCAGCCACAGGGCCTGACGCGCCGCCCCTGAGAGCATTCGGTCGGGGTCCGCGTCGATCTTCAACGCAGTGGCGATCCCGGTTCGGGCGTGCAGTTGTTTGAGGACGTTGGTGAGTGCGCCTGACAGGCTGCCCGCCAGCTCGGGCGGCGCCAGGTCGTGGCGGATCCGGCTGACCATCTGGGCGGCCGTCTCGATGCCGGACGCGCTTTCGGAGAGCAGTCGCTCGGCCTGCGCCAGATCTCGTTCGAGATATAGACGGGCCGCCGACAACATGGGCTGGACGCCGCCGAGCCTCTGCTGCACAGTGTCGTGTAGATGCTGAGCGATGCGGAAGCGCTCCTGGCGTTGGGCTTCAAGCATGCGCTGCGGCATGTCGCGCAGCGTCTCGATCTGGCGCATGGCCAGCAACATGATCGCGGCCTGGTGAGCGCCAAGCGCCAGGATCTCCAGGTCGAGTTCGTCGAAGACCTCTTCGTCTTTTCGCTTGCCGATGCCGAGAAGCCCGAGCGGTCGATGGTTGAGGCCGTCCCACAAGCCGGCCGCGACGTGGAACCCGTTCAGGCTGAGATCCATCAAGAAACGCTCCGACGCTGAGCCATCGAGATATCGTGGCCGGATCAGCGTCTTCAGTTCAGTGCTCGTGCAACTCAACTGGTGGGATTGGTCGTCCCGTAGCGGCAGGGTGCAATGCGCCAGCTGGAGCGATCCTTCTTCGGGCACCCACAGCCAGATCGACGCGCGCTCACAGCCGAACTGTTCCACCAGCCCGTTCGTGATTTGTCGGAGCAGTCCGGCAGTTTCGGACTGCCCGGTCAGACCGTCGGCGTAGGCGCGGAGTTCGCTGAAGCCGCGCTCCCGCCAGTGAAACAGGCGCCCCAAGGCTCCGCGCCAGTGGGTCTGCGTGCTCCACAAGGTGCCCGTTGCCAGTGTGACGGCGAAGAAGAAGACGAACGGCGGCGCCGCGTTCGGCGAAACCGGCAGGGTGGTCAGGCCCCACACCCAGGTACCCAGGCTCGACAGGAGCGCGCTGCTGGCGATGACGAATACGGCCGCGAGGAGCGGATGATGGCTGCGAAAGGCGCGGTAGCGGAGGATGGCGTAGGCGGTCGATAGCGGGATCGCGATCAGCAGGTAGCGCAGATCGAGCCCGACAATGTAGTAGACCGGGTGCGCGTCGCCGCCGCGCAGAGCCAGATCCACGAACACGGCGATGGCCGGCGCCGCCGCCACCAGGCCCGCAGCCAAGAGACCGGCCGGCCGTGTGACGGAAGGCTGCTTGCGAAACTGCCAGGATACCCAGCACATGCGCACGATGGCAAGGGCGAACGCGCCTATGACATGCACGGCGGCGCCGCGCAACAGCCAGGTGTCGACGGCATGCCAGTCGATGCCCATTGGCACCACCCAGACGAATTGCGCGAGGCATCGACCGGCCATCCATAGGGCAGCCAGACCGTAATTGGCGTACAGGAGCGGGCGGGTCAGCCGACCACTCGGCCGGGGAAAGCGCAGCGCGAAATGGGTCAGCAGGGCGCCGATGCTGGGGCCGTAAAGACAGAAGCCCATCACGCCCAGGAAGCGCGTCACAGGCTGATCATCCATGAAGAACGTATGGTGATCGAGCAAGCGGTACGCGCCGATCACGCAGAACAAGGCGATGGCGACCCGGGCCGTGGGGTCATGCGGCTGGACGCGGTAGAGCATCAACGCCAGAAGCCAGAGCGTGACGAAGACGATGACATCCGAAAACCGGAAATCGAACAGATGGCCGGCGCTGATGAGCACCAACGGCGCGTCGCGCTCGAGGACGGCGCCGAGTTCCCAGTTGTCGACCGTGAACGTGACGACGCGCTGGCCAGCTGCATATGCGGCCCGGTACAGATCGCGTTGCTGGACGCCGAACGGCTGACCGTTCAGGGCGATGAGCGCTTCTGACTGATAGGCCAGTTGAGTGTCGGTGACGCCGACCCACCAGTCTGGCGTGATGCGGTCGTAATACCAGCGATCCTGCGGGATGTTACGAAAGGTGATGAAGCCCGGGAAGGGCTGCCCGATGTCGGAGACCAGGTGGGCCACGTCGATAAGGGCGACGGCGAGCGTGGCTCCGATGAACCAGCCGAGCCAGTCGCGCCGTGTCACAGTCTGGACTTTCCTCGGAGGTCCCGGATCTGACAGGCCTTGATCAAGATCGCGATGGCGCGCAGGTCAGGCGCCGCAGTTGTGAGGTCGTTCAGGCCGAGCTTGGAGTAGACGCGGCTGATGACGCCGTCGGCGCGGCGCAGACGCAATCGATGCGCCACACCGCGCGGCGAGTAAGAGGCCGCCAGCAGAGTCGCAACCTGCGCCTCTTGAGGGGTGAGTTGATCGAGCCCCTGGAGCGCGCGCTCAACCCAGGGCTTCTCGTCGGGCGTGAGTCGTTCGCTGAGGACGAAGCCCAGGTCGGGTTGGAGGCGATGCACCTCGGGATCGATTTCGACTTTTCCATCGCACACGCGTTGGAGCAGGCTGAAGAGATCATCCGCCCGTCGACCCTTCAGGCGGTAAGCAATGCCGCGGATGCCATCCGCCAGGAGATCCATCACGGTATCCAGATGCTCAGCATAGGCTGATAGCACCACCACGCCCATCCGTGGGTCATGATGTTTGAGCACACGAACCAGGTTCAGCCCCTCGGTGGTTATCGTCCAGGAATGGCTCCCCTCGTCGGCCGGGATCGAGATATCGACGATGGCACCGCGCAGGGGGTGGGCTTCGATCAGGCTTGTCGCGGTGCTCAGGCTGCCTGCCTCGAGGACGACATAAGATTGCGCCTCGAACAGGGCTCTCAGGCCCGAGCGCATGAACACATCATCGTCAGCGATCAGTACTGTGGCAGACATGGAACCTCGGGTCGTGCCTTCAGCGTAAGGAACGTCCGATGAAACCGATCTGGATTTTAGTATGAACTGGATGGCAGGAGTGACGCGCCCACCTGAGGAAGACCCGGAGCCCTGGTTAGGAGCTCCTGCCCGACATATAAACGGAACGGCGATGTCTTCCTCTGTTCGCTTCAGTACCTGGGAGTCCCCTTGGCCGAACACGCCCCCGTGAGGATCTGGTCTTTCCTGCCAGGAACTGACTGCACGGCAGTATAGCGAAAGGGGTCCTGCCGACGTAAGTGGAATTACACACCAAATGTTAGTGGGAAAACCCCTCGGCCTGGATCGGAGACGATGCCCCGACAACTCACCCGACTGTCAGCGAGCGGCTACAGCAGATCGCTGGCCCCTACACTTCTATGCGCGCCCCACCGATAGGTGGTGTCAAACAGTTTCTATACAGTGAACTCAGGAATGTGATCTCTCCCGAGTGGCCCGAGATCCATTTTGCGTTTTGCCCGGAGTGCCCATGACCCATTTGCATTGGCGGCTCGCTGCCCTGGGCAGTGCGGCCTCCCTGCTGCTCGGCGCCTGCGGCGCAGCCGAGCAGCCTGCCCTTACCACCTCACCGGTCGCCAATGTCCCCTCAATGCTCTCTCCGCAGAGCCCGGCCGCGAGCGAGATCGCCGGCCTGTGGTGGTTGCTGTTCTGGGTGAGCATGGCCGTAGTGGCTCTGGTCTTTGGACTGTTGGGCTGGGCGCTGTGGCGTCGACGCCGCGTGACGGCTGACACGTCGACGGCGATGCGTGCGCGACCCGAACAGACTTTGCCGGGGGGCGAGCAAACGTGGGTGGTCGGCGGGGGCATCGTCATGCCGACCGGCATCCTGGTCGGCGTCCTCGCGGCCACATTGACCGTCATGCAGTCCACGGCCCAGGCGTCACCCTCTCCAGACGTCGTGATCGAGGTCGTGGGCCATCAGTGGTGGTGGGAGGTGCGTTATCCCAACCAGGCGTTCGTCACCGCCAATGAGATCCGCATCCCCGTCGGCGAGCCGATCGAGTTGCGTATGACGGGCGGCGACGTGATCCACAGCCTCTGGATCCCAGAGCTCAACGGCAAGATGGATCTCATCCCCGGGCGGACCACATCGCTCGTACTTCAGGCCGATCAGGCTGGCGAGTATCTGGCGCAGTGCGCGGAGTTCTGTGGAACACAACACGCCAAGATGCGTCTCGTGGTCGTCGCCGAGACACCCGAGGCGTTCGATGGATGGGTCCGCAACCAGCAGGCCGAGGTCGCTCAACCGATCGGTGAGGAGCAGCGTCGCGGTCAGCAGGTGTTCCTCGGCGCCGCCTGCGTGTACTGCCACACGGTCCGTGGGACCAATGCAGCCGGGCAGGTCGGCCCCGACCTGACCCACCTGGCCTCACGACGCACGCTCGCTGCTGGGGTCTTGCCGAACAACCGCGGTCACCTGGCTGGCTGGATCCTGGATCCGCAAGCTCTGAAGCCTGGCAACCTCATGCCGCCGACAGCGCTCTCGGGCGAGGATCTCAACGATCTGTTGATCTACCTGGAAAGCCTCAAGTAGCGAACGGAGACGTTCATGACTGCACCGGTGGTGCCCCTTCCTGATCAGCCGGCTGTTGGATTCACTCGTGTCGACGAGCCCCAGCCCCACACTCAGACTCTCTCCGACCTGTGGGATGACCCAAAAGGCTGGATCGGGCAGCTGGCTGCTGTGCAGAACAACGTCCTGGGTGTGCGCATCATCGTCGTCGCGTTCCTGTTCTTCCTGTGGAGCGGCGTCGACTCGCTCTGGATCCGGACTCAGCTGGCCGTGCCCGAAAACACGCTCGTCAGTCCGGGCCGCTTCAACGAACTCTTCACCATGCACGGCTCGGCGATGATGTATCTGTTCGCGGTGCCCATGGGTGAGGGCTTTGCCATCCTGCTGTTGCCCTTCTTGCTCGGCACACGCGAAATGCCGTTCCCGCGGTTGAGCGCTTACACGTTCTGGACCTTCCTGTTCGGCGGTCTGCTCTTCTATTCGAGTTCGCTATTTCAAGCCGTGCCCGATGCCGGCTGGTTCGCGTATGTGCCGCTCAGCGGCCCGACCTATTCGCCCGACGTCGCCCTCGACTTCTGGCTGCTCGCGCTTGGTGTGGCCGAGATCGCGGCCATCGGGGCTGCCATCGAGATCATCATGTCGATCCTGCGCATGCGTGCTCCCGGCATGACCCTCGCGCGCCTGCCGCTGATGGCCTGGACCCTGCTGGTGACGGCGTTCTCGATCCTCTTTGCGTTCACGCCGTTGCTGATCGGCACGCTCCTGCTCGAATCTGATCGCAAGTTCGGGACGCGTTTCTTCGATCCTGCCGCGGGCGGCAGCCCGATCCTGTGGCAGCACCTGTTCTGGATCTTCGGCCACCCGGAGGTCTACATTCAGTTCCTGCCGGCGGTCGGCATCGTCTCGACCATCCTGCCGGTCTTCGCCCGCAGCCGGATCGTGGGCTATCCCTTCCTGGCGATGGCGGCGGTTGCGATTGCGTTCCTGAGCTTCGGGTTGTGGGTCCACCACATGTTCACGACCGGTCTGCCCACGGCGGCGACCACGTACTTCGCTGTCGCGAGCATGATGATCGCGATCCCGAGCGGAGTGCAGATCTTTGCCTGGCTGGCGACGCTGTGGCGCGGTCGCCCGACGTTCCAGACGCCGATGCTGTTCGTCCTGGGTTTCCTGTTCCTGTTCGTGCTGGGCGGCGTTACGGGCGTGATGGTGGCGGCCATCCCCTTCGACCTGCAGGTCCACGACACCTACTTCGTGGTCGCGCACTTCCACTACGTCCTCGTCGGTGGTGTGGTCTTCCCGATCCTGGCGGGCCTGTACTACTGGATGCCCAAGTTCACGAACCGGCTACTCGATGAGGGTCTCGGCCGCTGGCACTTCTGGTTGTTCTTCCTCGGTGCGAACCTGGCTTTCTTTCCGATGCATATCGTCGGCATGCTCGGGATGGCGCGCCGCGTCTACACGTATCCCGCCGGCTATGGCTGGGAGATCTACAACATCCTCTCGACGATCGGGGCCGCCATGATGGCCGTGGGGACGTTGATCTTCATCGGTAACGTGGTGCTCTCGATGCGATCTGGCAAACGACCCGGGCCGAACCCGTGGGACGCCGACACGCTGGAATGGGCGCCGAGCACACCGGCGCCACAGCACGGCTTCACGGTCATGCCGATCATCCACAGCCGACATCCGCTCTGGGATCAGACCGATCTGCACACCGGTGACCCGCGGATCGTCGCCCTGGTGCGCGGGCTGGCGCGTTGGCCGCTGACCTGGCGCGCGGTGCTCGTGACCTCGCTGGGAGA
The DNA here is from genome assembly GCA_964480865.1 of uncultured Anaerolineales bacterium. Lineage (GTDB taxonomy): Bacteria > Chloroflexota > Anaerolineae > Anaerolineales > UBA6663 > UBA6663. The sequence continues at coordinate 86,660 of CAYZRP010000009.1, forward strand.
TGCGCGGCCTCAGGAAGTCGCCCGAGTATCTGGCCCGAGCATCTGGCCGTTCATCGCAGGCGTGGCCACGATCGTGATCTTCGCTTCGGAGATCTGGAGCCTGCGCTGGCTGGCGGCCAGCGCCGCGGTCGTGGTCGTGATCGCCCTGATCGGCTGGCACTGGCCCAAGTCGCGCATGACGACGGACGAGGAGGAGCGCGCCTTCGAGCGCGAGCACGGCATCCCGGTCTACTCGCTCGGCAGCCCCACCATGATGCGCGGAGCGCTGATGCTGGTCTTGCTGGTGATCGGCGTCGCGCTGGCCTGTTTGCTCTTCAGCTACTTCTACATTCGGCTCGAGAACGACGCCTGGCCGCCGCCCGGGTTCGGACGGCCCGATCTGACGTTGCCCGGGATCGCGGCAGCGCTCATTCTGGGCAGCGCCGCGGCGATGGGCTGGGCGGTGCTCAGCATCCGCGCCGATCGGCAGCTCAGGCTGCGGATTGCTCTGGCGGTCGCGGCGGTGCTGGGCCTGGCGGCCATCGGGCTCCAGGGTTACGTGTTCCTGCAGCTTGGCTACAGCCACGAGACGCATGCGTACGGATCGGCTTTCTTCATCCTGAGCATCTTTGGCCTGGTCGTCGCCGTAGCGGGCCTGCTCATGAATCTCTTCTCGCAGGTCTGGGCGTGGCGCCGGCACTACTCAGCTCGTCGGCACGACCCGATCTCGAACGCGGCGATGTTCTGGTTCGGCGCGACGGTTGTGTGGCTGCTGTCGATGGGCACGCTGTACCTGACGCCCTATCTGACGTGAGGTTGCGATGGCGAATCTGCAAGCACCTCTCTCTTTGCCTTCCGTTCTGGTTCAGATCGCGGCGTTGTTGGCCGGGCCCGTGATCTGGGTCGTGTACTTCCTGATCGTCTATGCCGTCGCCGAGTTTGGATGTATCTCCGGCGCCCTGAACTACACGATCGGCAACCTGCACATCATCACCTTGATCACCGCCGGTCTGGGCCTCGTCGCCATGATCGGTCTGGGCGCAGTCGGTTGGGGGGCGTATCTGCGCTGGCGCGACCTGCGCCCAACCGACGATGAGTCCATCGAAGCGCGACGGACGCGCTTCATCAGTTTTGGATCGGTGTTGCTGGCTGGCCTGTTCGAGCTCGCCATCCTGCTCAACGTCGTTCCGGTTCTCGTGCTGCAGCCATGCCAAATGTGAGAGCCATGGGTGGCGCTCTGGCCGTCGCCCTGATTCTGTATCTGACGATCAGCCTTGCGACCACACCCGGCACAGGCGGCGAAGGTTCGCGTCCGCTGATGGCTGTTGCCGCCAGTGGCGATGTGCTGCGGGGTGCGCAACTGCTGCAGGACTATGGCTGCACTTCGTGCCACGTCATTCCAGGGATGTTCATCGCCGACAGCCGGGTAGGGCCCCCGCTCGAGGATCTGGCCCTGAGGCGTTACGTGGGTGGTGACGTGCCCAACTCCGCGGACAGGTTGGCCGCCTTCATTATGGATCCGCAAACCTATGCACCGGGCTCGACGATGCCAGACCTCGGCGTGACCGATCTTGATGCTCGCGATATGGTCGCGTATCTGCGCAACCTCAGGTGAGCAGGAACACGGAGCGAGAAGCGAGAAATGCGCGGGCAGTCGACGTTCGTCCGTCATTCGTCGTAGGCGCCGAGTCTGCGGTCTTCCGTCCGCGGTCCGCGGTCTTCCCAGGAGAACAGTATGCCCACTTTGAAACAGACCAAGATCACGCGGCGAGCTTTTTTGAAGGGCGCGGGAGTCGTCGCCACGGCGTCGGCGGTCACGGCCGGCTGCGACAACCTCGCGGCTTCGCAGCCCGAGCCGAACACAGTGCCCGCGCGCGTGCCGTTCGCGCAGCAGTATCCGCAGGTGCCGCTGCCGCCCAGCCGTGTGCCCGAGCCCACCCACACGCTCAAGTTCTTCATGCCGCACGAAGCCCAACTTGTGGAGGCGCTCACGGCGCGCATCCTGCCGGGGACGCCAGAGGATCCTGGCGCGCGCGAAGCCGGCGTTCTCTACTACATCGACGGCTTGATGGCCTACCGCAGTGGCTTTGCCGAAGGCGTCTATCGGATGCCTCCGTATGCCGAAACCTATGCAGAGGATGCGGCGCCGCCGACCGATCGGCAAGGGGAGTTCGACGTGATCTGGGTGTCGGAAACCGACATTGAACGCTACGGCTACCAATCGCTGTTGACGCCGGCTGAAGTCATGCGACTCGGGTTGGCCGCCGTCGATCGCCTGGCGCAGGAGTCGTTCGGGTCGCGCTTCGCAGAACTCAGCGAGGACCAGCAGGATCAGATGATCGGGGCCATGGCCGACGGTGAAGCCACGGGCTTCGAACCCCTGTCAGGCGAGACGTTCTTCCAGGTGCTGCGTCGTCTCACCAGCGAAGGCATGTTCAGCGATCCGGTGTATGGCGGCAATCGCGATCTGGTCGGGTGGAAGTTGCTCGGCTACCCCGGCGCGCAGCGCGCCTATACGCCGCAGGACATCGTCACGGAAGGCAGCGGTCTGGCCCGGCCGGTCTGGGGGCTCGCCGACATGCCTCACTTCTATCCCGGTCAGGCCGGCCACGAGAACACCTTGCTGCCGGTCACGGGCAGCGAAGAAGGTCAGCCGTAAGGCAGTCGAGAAAGGACTCAAGATGCCGGTTCATCCGAAAGTCGACGTCGTCACGGTGGGTGCGGGCTGGACGGCCGGGATCATGGCCTGGCGGCTAAGCGCGGCCGGGCTCAAAGTGGTCTCGCTGGAGCAAGGGCCAGCGCGTTGGGCGGATCCCGACTTCGTCCACAACCACGACTCACTGCGCTACATGATCCGCAAGGCGATGATGGTCAACCTCGACAAGGAGAGTTGGACCTGGCGGCCGAACCCGCACGCGCCCTCATTGCCGATCCGGCAATACGGGTCCTTCCATCCCGGGCTCGGAGTCGGAGGAGCCGGGATTCATTGGGCCGCGCAGACCTGGCGCTTCTATCCCAGCGATATGCGCTACCGTTCGCACCACATCGAGCGCTATGGCGCCGACCGCATCCCCGACGGTTGCACCATCCAGGACTGGCCGCTCACGTACGAGGAACTCGAGCCGCACTACACACAAATGGAATATGACATCGGCGTGGCCGGTGTGGCCGGAAACCTGAATGGTGAAATCCAGCCGGGTGGAAATCCGTTTGAGGGTCCGCGCAGCAAGCCGTATCCGCTCAAGCCGTTGGTGCCGAGCATTTCAGCCGAGATGTTCTCGAAGGCCTGCACCGATCTGGGGTTGCATCCGTTTCGTCAGCCAGCCGCGATCCTTTCGGAGGGCTATCAGGGGTTGGCGCTGAAGCCGCGCTCGGGTTGTCTGTACTGCGGCTTCTGTACGCGTTACGGCTGCGAGGTGGACGCCAAGGCCAGCGCCATCAACGTCCACATCCCTGTGGCGTTGAGCACCGGTCGCTATGACATCCGTACGCACAGCAAGGTTCTGCGGATCAATATCGGCTCTGATGGCCTGGCGACTGGCGTCACCTACCTGGATCTCCTGACGAACGAGGAACATGAACAACCAGCCGACATCGTGGTGCTTTCGGCGTTCACGCTCGAGAACGTGCGCCTGATGCTGCTGTCGCGTCAGGGCGCGCATGCCGACGGCATCGGCAATGACCGAGGGCTCGTGGGCAAGAACTACACGTATCAACTCAACCGTGGCACGGTCTCCGGCAGCTTTGAGGGCAGGCGCTTCAACCAGTACATGGGCAACAGTTGCCTGCAGAACGTCATGCACGACTACAACGCCGACAACTTCGATCACGGTCCGCTCGACTTCATCGGCGGCGCCTCAGTCGCATGCGGAGGAGGCGAGCGCCAACCGGTTGCCAGCGCGCTGAGCCTGCCGGTGCTCGACATGACGGCCACAGGCAGTCAGGGCGACGAGGACATGGACGGCAATCTCGGGGAACGCAAGCGGCCGGCGGTGGCCAACGAGATCGGCAGCGTCGCGGGGTCGGGCTCCGAGTGGGGACAGGCCTGGAAGGAAAACCTGCGCAACAACTGGGACAACACGATCGGCATCGGCGTTCAGGGCGAGAGTCTGCCGTACGTCGACCAGTTCCTGGATCTTGATCCGCGTTACCGCGATGCGTATGGCTCGCCGCTGCTGCGGGTGACCTTCGATTGGCACGATAACGACCGTGCGTTGTACCGTTTCGTGGCCCAACGCTGTAAGGAGATCATGCAGGCGATGGGACCGACGCGGATGTCGAACACAGGCGAACTCGAGCCCTACAACATCCACAGTTATCAGAGCACCCATTGCACCGGCGGCGCCATCATGGGCACGGATCCGGGTAACTCAGTGACCAACAAGTACGGCCAGGTCTGGGACACGCCGAATGTCTTCGTCACGGGCGCGGCGCTGTATCCACAAAACGCCGGTATGAACCCGACCGGAATCCTGATTGCCCTGGCCTACCACGCGAGCGAAGCGATCGTCAAACGCTATCTGCGCGAGACGCGGCGGTTGATGGCATGAGGGGCGTGGAGCGGGAGGCGTGGAGCGCGGAGCGATTGGACGCGAGTGTGTTCGCTTCTCGCTCCACGCCCTCGACGCTCCTCCATCCCGGGGTCGACCATACGCCCGGCTGGAACTGGGATCCGAGCGTGACGGCGGCGCTTGTCGGGACGCTCGTGTTGTTCGGACTTGGCTTGCGGCGCAGAGGTTTTCCGCGCGCCGGGCGGATGACCTGGGCACGGGTCGGGGCCTTCCTCACGGGGCTTGCGGCGCTTGTGGCGGCGATCATCTCGCCCCTCGACCAGCACGCCGAGCAGCAGTTCAGTCTGCACATGGTGCAGCACATGATCCTGATCGTGATCGCCGCGCCGTTGCTGATCGCGGCTCGCCCGGGTGCGACGTTGCTGTTGGGCCTGCCGCTGTCGTTCTCTCGAGCGCTGGGCCGGATTTGGCGCCGCCTGCATGGCGTTCAGTCGCGTCTGCGTTGGCTGGAAAGCCCGGCTCTAGCCTGGGTTGTTCATGCGACAACGCTCTGGCTCTGGCACATCCCTGGCCCATTCGAGGCAGCCCTCGAGATACGCTGGGTCCATGACCTCGAGCACCTCACGTTTCTGGGCACGGCGATGTGGTTCTGGTGGACGATAGCGCAACTCATCCGTTCGCGTTCGGTGAAGGTCGGGGTGGCGTTCTTCTCGCTGTTCACCATGGCGCTGCAGAGCGGGTTATTGGGCGTCCTGATCACGTTCTCGCGAGTGCCCTGGTATCCAACCTACATCGAATTGGCGCCCCTCCTGCACATCACCGCGCTGGCCGATCAGCAGTTCGCCGGCGTCATCATGTGGGTGCCGGCCGGCACCATCTACTTCGCCGCGGCCATCGGCATTCTCTATCGCTGGCTGCGCGACGACTCGGTCGTGAGCTGGACCTCGAATCCAGGGTGACGAGTTCTGGGCCGGCCTCTCGTTACGAACGTGCTTGAGCGACGCGGACGCTCAG
>CAYZRP010000010.1:0-91902 GCA_964480865.1 uncultured Anaerolineales bacterium
CACCTGACAGCCCGCCGACAGCGTGACGCGCCACACAACGGCTCAGGCACGGTATCCTCAACCGGCTGTCAGATTTCAACCATGTTCACCGATAGGAGTGTTTCGAGCGATGACCTCTCACGAAGCCACCGCCCCCTGGCATACGCTGGAACGCAGCGTCGCCCTTCAGTCTCTCAATGTATCGCCCGAGGTGGGGCTAACCGACGACGAGGCTCGCCGACGCCTCGAGCAGCACGGCCCAAATGAACTGATCGAACGCGGCGCCAAGAGCCCGTGGCTGATCCTGTGGGAACAGATCAGTGCCGTGATGGTGCTAATCTTGATCGGCGCCGGCGCGTTGTCAGCAGTGTTGGGGAAGTGGACCGAGGCCGTGGCGATCCTGGCCATCGTGGTGTTGTTTGTGGCCCTGGGCTTCATTCAGGAGTATCGGGCCGAGCGTGCCATCGCCGCCCTGAAGAAACTCGCGGTGCAACAGGTCCGTGTCTGGCGCAACGGACGCCTGATCGAACTCCCGGCCCACGATCTTGTCGAAGGTGACGTCATCGTGCTCGAAGCCGGCAACGTCGTGCCGGCCGATGTACGTCTTGTCGAAACCGCGAACCTGCGCATCCAGGAGGCGGCTCTAACCGGCGAGTCCGAGCCTGTCGACAAAGAGATCGCGGCCATCGCGGCCGCCGACGCCCCGCTCGGCGACCGGCGCAACATGGCCTACCGTGGCACGCTCGTCAGCCATGGGCGCGGGCGGGCCCTGGTGGTCGCGACGGGCATGCGCACCGAGATCGGCCGGATCGCGGACATGATCCAGGAGGTCAAGCCTGGCCCGACGCCGCTGCAGCGTAAGCTCGACCAGGTCGGCAAAGGCCTGGCCGTGGCCGGCGCGATCGTCGCAGTCCTGATCCTGGTGATCGGCCTCCTCCGCGGCGAGGCGCTCGATGACATGATCCTGACGGCCATCAGTGTTGCCGTGGCCGTGGTGCCCGAGGGCCTGCCGGCCGTCGTCACGTTCACGCTCGCGCTTGGCGCTCAGCGCATGTTGCGGCGCAACGCCCTGATCCGAAAACTGCCGGCGGTCGAAACGCTTGGTTCGGTCACCGTGATCTGCTCCGACAAGACCGGCACGCTCACCGAGAACCGCATGACCGTGACCGTCGTCGATACGGCGGGCGAGCGCGTCGACCTGCCTCCGGCGGGTCAGCTGCCGACCTTGACCGACAGCGCCAAGCTCGTCTTGATGGCCGGCGCGCTAGCAAACGATGCTCAGCTTCAGACACAGGCCGATGGCTCGCTGGCCTTCCTCGGCGATCCGACCGAAGGCGCCCTTCTGGTGGCCGCCCAGCGCAGCGGCCTGGATGTAGAAACGCTCATTCGCGCATTGCCGCGGCTGGCCGAACTGCCTTTCGACTCGGTTCGCAAGCGCATGAGCACCGTTCATGCGTTCCGATCCGATCTGCCGGTGGCCTCGACTCTGAAGACGCTCCAACCCGTCGACGGTGAGCCGGTCGTCTTCGTCAAGGGCTCGGTGGACGGGCTCCTCGACATCGCCACGCACGTCTGGGACGGCGCGGCCCGGCAGCCGCTCGACGACGTCTGGCGCGGTCGCATCGGCGACGCCAACCACGCCCTCGCGTCCGCCGGGCAGCGCGTGCTCGGCTTTGGTCTACGCTTCATCGATGCGCCCACCACCGACCCATCGCTCGAGTCGCAACTCGTCTTCATCGGCCTGGTCGGCATGATCGATCCGCCGCGGCCCGAAGCGCGGACGGCCGCGGCTGTGGCGATGAAGGCCGGCATCCGCCCGATCATGATCACGGGCGATCATCCGCTCACGGCCCGCGCGATCGCCCAGGATCTCGGTATCCTCTCAGCCACAGCCGGCGATGAGGCGCGCGTTTTCACAGGTGTCGAGATCGAGGCGATGAGCGATCGACAGTTGCGTGAGACCGTGAACGCAGCATCGGTCTTCGCCCGGGTCGCGCCCGAGCACAAACTCCGCATCGTGGCGGCCCTGCAGAGCCAGGGCCACGTCGTGGCCATGACCGGCGACGGCGTCAACGACGCGCCGGCCTTGAAGCAGGCCGACATCGGCGTCGCGATGGGCATTACGGGCACCGACGTTTCGAAAGAGGCGGCGGCCATGGTGCTGCGCGATGACAACTTCGCCACGATCGTGGCAGCCGTCGAGGAAGGCCGCACGATCTACGACAACGTCCGGCGCTTCGTCAAGTTCTCGCTGGCTGGCAACGTGGCCAAGGTCGGCGTTATGCTCGCCTGGCCATTGCTGATCGGCTCGCTCGCTGGTGCCGTGGATCCGGTCGCTCTCCGCCCCCTGCAGTTGCTGTGGCTGAACCTGATGACGGATGGGCTGATGGGCCTGGGCCTGGGCGTCGAACGTGCCGAGCCGGACGTGATGCGGCGACCGCCCGTATCGCCTTCCGCCGGGATCTTCAGCGGCGGCATGGGCTGGCATGTCGGGTGGCTTGGCCTGTGGATCGGCGCCGTGACGCTGGCCGTGGGCCTGATGTATGCCGCTGCTGGCCGGACCGAATGGCAGACGATGATGTTCAGCACCCTGGCCTTTGCGCAGGTCTTTCAGGCGCTGGGGTCACGCTCGACGCGCGAGTCGTTCTTCAAGCTGAATCCCCTGAGCAATCCGCTGCTCCTGGCCGCGGCGGTGGCCGTCGTCGGGCTGCAGTTGCTGGTGCTCTATCTGCCGGCGTCTGAGGTCTTCTTCGGCGTCGAGGCTCTGGCGCTGACGGATCTGGCGATCTCGGTCGCCGCGGGCTCCTCCACGCTGGTGGTGCTGGAGATCGAGAAAGCGATCCTGCGTCGTCGCTGACGCCGGGTCTGAGAATGCACCAGGGCCAGGACAATGTCCTGGCCCTGGTCGTTTAATAACAGTCAGGCTGCGGGACGCCTCACTGTGTGGGCGTGGGCGTCGGCGTAGATGTCGACTGTGTCGCCGTCGGCGACGGTTCGGCGGTGTCTGTCCCTGTGGCAGTCGGCTGAGGCGTTGCCGTGTCAGTGCTGACCGGTGTCGCCGTCGGAGAAGGCCAGGTCAGCGTCAACGTCGCGCTGGGCACCGCCGTGTTCGTCGCAGGTGGCACCGTATCGCTTGGTTTCACCGTCGCAGTCGCGGTCGCCGGCGCCTGGCTCGGCGCGGGGGTGTCCGTTCGGATCTGGGTGCTTGTCGGCCGAACGAAGATCGTCGGCGCACGCGTCGGCGACGGGCCGGCCGTCACGGTCGCCGTGCGCGTCGTTGTCGCCGTCGGCGGAACACTGGTCGGCGGAACACTGGTCGGCGGCGGCGCGGTATACGTGGCGGTCGGTGTGGCAGTCGACGTGGCCGTCGAGGTTGCGCTCGGCGCCGGGGTCGGTGGCACGCGTGTGGCGGTTGACGTCGGCGCGGCCGTTGCCGTCGCGGGTGGCAGCGTTGGGGTTGGCGGCGGCGGCGCGTCTGTGGCCGGCGGCGCTGTGGGCGTTCGTGTCACCGTCGGTCGTTGCGTGATGGTGGGGCCGAACACGAGCGGTGGTTCGGTCGGGCCGATCGTGGCCGGGGGCGCGTTCGTTTGATCCACAGCGATCTCGCCGACGATATCGGTAACGATCGCTGTGTTGATCGGCGGGACCGGCGCAAACTGCCACGCCTGGTAATTCGCGCCAAGGCTCTGCAGAATCGGGAACTGTCGGTCAACGCCGAATTCCCAGAGCGCTGCCTGAGCCGCGCCCCAAATACTGGCGAGGGTCAGCGCACCCACTCCGATCACGATCAGCCAGGTTCGCCCCCGTCCACCCATAGCTCACTCGTCCAGATGACTGAGGTCCCGCAGGACCATGACCCAACCCGGACGCGTGCTATTGGCTGGCAGTGGTGCCAGCGCGACGGATTGAAGTTGTTTGTTCGACGGCCAGCGTACTTCGAAAGTCTGTGCGGCCGGATCCGGCTTGGCCCGCCAGCTGGCGACCAACGTCGCCAACAGCGATGGCAAGACCGTGCTGGCGACCTGACCGACGGGCGTTTCCTGCCCGATGATGCGGGCCGCGGCGGGGTTGCAGACGGTCAGCACATCGCGGCTATCGGCGGCCAGGATGGCATCGCTGCTGTAGTAAACGACCGTCTGGAATTGGGCGGCCTGGTGTGCCAGCTGGTCGCGCAGCTTGAGCTGCTCGATCTGCAATTCGCGATGCGCGGCGGCCCGTTCGACAGCGACGGTCAGTTCGCCGATGGCCTCGAGCGGCTTGAGCAAGTAGTCATAGGCGCCCTCGCCGCGCAGCGCCGCGATGGCCATCTCGAGCGTGGTCGCCGCCGTGATCACGACGACCTGCAGTTGGGGATCGACGTGCCGGGCCTCGCGAACGAGCTCGAGGCCGTTGAGCCGCGGCATCATCAAGTCGGTCACCATGACCCCGTACGTCCCCGGAGCGCGCCGAATCAACTCGAGCGCTTCGAGGCCGTCCACGGCCATATCCACCCGATAACCTGAGCGGCTCAAATGAGTCGCCATCAGCCCTCGGAACGAATCATTGTCATCGACGACAAGAACACGCAAGTCACTCATGTTCGTTGCTCTGGCGCATGATCACTGATTGGCAGACGGATCGAGAACGTCGTGCCGCGATCGCGCTCGCTCGACGCCCAGATCTCACCGCCGTGCTGACTGATAATGCCATACGTCACGGACAGGCCCAGCCCCGTGCCTTCGCCTTCCGCTTTCGTCGTGTAGAAGGGGTCGAAGACACGCCCGATACTCTCTGGACCAATGCCGACGCCCGTGTCCGCAACTTTCAACAGGGCCTGGTCGCCCGTCACGTTCAGGCTGATGCGCAGGGTGCCGCCGTTCGGCATCGCCTGGACGCCATTCTGGATCAGATTAATCAGCACCTGTTCGATCTGGCGGCTATCGTACACGGTGAGCACCGGCTCTGCCGGCAGATCGGCCTCGGATTGTACGCCCGCCTGGCGCACCAGGTACTCGGTGAGGCGCAGCGCAGCCTGCACCGTATCGCGCAGATCCTGGTGCTGCCATTTGGGCATCGATTGACGCGCGAACGTCAGGAGGTCACTGACGATGGCGTTGGCTCGCGCGGCGTTGTCGCGGATCAGCCCGATCTGCTCGCGTGCAAAAGCGCTTAGCGCTGGATCCTCGATCTGCAACAGCTCAGCGATGCCCTTGATCACGGCAAGCGGGTTCTTGACGTCGTGGACGATGCCGGCCGTCAGTTGCCCGATCGACGCCAGCTTCTCGGATTGGACGAGTTGTTGCTGAGCTTCGCGTAGTCTGGCGTTCGTCTGTTCGAGTTGTCGCGCGCGCTCCGCCGTCTCACCATGGAGCCGTTGGGCCTCCTGCGTGCGTTCTGCGAGGCGTTCAGTCATTTCCGAGAAAGTCGTCGCCAGTTCGGCGATTTCGTCGTTCCGAGTCAGAGCCAGACGCTGGGTGAGATCACCCTCGGCCACCGCCTCAGCCATATCGCGCAGTTGCCCCACCGGCTTGATGATGGCGCGCGCCAGGATGTACCCAAAGGCCATAACGGTGAAGGTGCCGATCGCCAGAAGGCCGAGCAGGGTATAGCGCAGCTGATCAACCTGCTGCTGCAGCCCGGCCGTGCTCAGGCCAGCGCCGAAAACGCCGATGGGGACGTTGCGCACGTAGAGCGGCGCGAACAGGAAGCGGTACGGCACGCCGGCCAGTTCAACATCAAGGTCCTTCGACGATGTCGGGCTCGCCAGCAGAGCGTCGACGTCGGACTGGTCCAGTTGCAGCGGCGCGACGTCTGTGACATCGATCGGGAGAGCAGCGGCCATGACGGCGCCCGTGTGATCGAGCGCGACGAGCCCGTCAGTCCGCGCGACACGATCCAGGTCGAGCAAGACCTGATCGAAACTCTGGCCCAACATGATCACACCCACGCGCTGGCCGTCAGCACCGACCAACGGCGCGCTCGTGAACAAATATCGGCGACCCTGCACGGTCAACACGTCGGCGAACTTGTCACCGATCGAATCCTGGTCGCCACTGAGCACGCGGCGCACGATGCCAACCTGGCTAAGGTCAGCGCCGCCCGTGCGCGCGTAGTCGGTGGCGTCGGCCGTCAGGGTCAGGGTGGCGAGCTCCCGCCCGTCAATGTCCACAAGCGTGACGATCGGCGCACGCGCGTTCAGGGCCAGAGGCTTTACCAGATTGACCACCGCGTCGACATCGCCGGAGGCCATCGCTTCGGGCAACCCTTGCGTGAAGACCAGGAGCCGCAGGCTGTCGAGCTGGCTGTTTTCGACACGGGTCAGGCCATCGCCGGCGCCATCCAGCATGGCCTGTAGCTGACTGTCGAAGCCCAAACGCGCCGTGCTCGTGACAAGACCGGTCACGATGTATGTGACGGCCAGCACAAGCACCAACGTCAAGATCACATAAGGCGCGACGAGTTGCAGCAGCAGGCTGATGCGTGGACCGCGCAACCGAGAGGCAGGCGACGAGGGACCTGCCCCCGCGGTCGACACGGGGACAGACTCCGAGCGCTTCAGAGTCGATTCGCCAGCCATAGGGCGATTCTACATCACGCGGCGGACAATAACACGCCAGGAAAAGGGCCTACTGACCCGCGATCCAGGCCATTTCGGGCTTGAAGTGTAGGCTCGGGAGGATCCCGGCGGCCGAACCGAGCAAGTACAGACCCGCCACGAAAATGAGGGCCCCAGACACCCGGTTGGCTACCATCAGCAGGCGTTCGGAGAAGCGAACACGGAAATAGCTCACCACACTGGTGAGGATCAGCCACCAACTGAAGGCCCCGACCCCGACACAGAGCGCCAGGATGATGGCCGATCCGCGGCCGGTCGCCAGGCCCATCAGGCCTGAAGACGAGAAGAGACCTGCAAAGAGCGCCACATTCAGGGGGTTGGCCAGGGTCAGGAGAAAGGTCGAAAAGAAGGCGCCGAGCAGGCCGGTGAAGCGGACCTTGACCTCGCCGATGCGCGGCCTTTCGAAATAGGTGCGAATTCCATACCCAATGAGGAGCAGCCCGCCCAGAATGCTAAACCAGCTCTCCTGTCGATCGAGCATGGACTGCACGAGCCGTAAGCCGAGGAGGGCGACGAAGCTGTAGGTGGCGTCGGCCGCCGCAGCGCCCAGGCCGGCCGCGTAGCCGCTGATCCGCTGTTCGCGAAGCGTGCGCTGGACGACGAGCAGGCCGACAGGCCCGACGGGCACCGCAGCCATGAAGCCCAACAACAATCCCCCAAAGATCAAACCCATAATCACCGATTCAAACAAAAGGCGAGCGTCCGGGATGATCCTGGATGCGCTCGCCCAGCGAGTCGTTGGCGCCGGCAGACGATTCGATCACGTCACTGCCCGCTCAGCACCACATCGTTGAGAGCGACAAGGGCCTGATCATACTCGTGCCGCGCCCGAACCACAAGCGGATCGGCGCCGGCCACATCGCCGCTTGAAGCCATGAGTTCGAGCGCCTCGCAGACGTCTCGCAGCCGCCGAGCGCCGAGATTGCCGGCGGCGCTCTTGAGGCTGTGCGCGGCGCGCCGGAGCGCCGTGGCGTCGGGCGAGGCCAGCGCCCTGTCCATGCGCGTCAGCAGGTCTGGCGCTTCGACCATCAACGCCTCGACCAGCTCGCCGATGAAGTCCGGCTCGCCCGGGATTTGCGCCTGGCGCAACGTCGCCAGGGTCTCGCCGTCGAGAATGGGTGTCTGGGCCAAATCGGTCATGGAGCCTTCGTCTGGGGCGCCGACGCCGCTGCGCGCACGCCCCACTTCTTGAGCATCGCCACAAGTTCGGGTATCTGGATGGGTTTGCTCAGGTAATCGTTCATCCCGGCGGCCATGCAGAGTTCCTTGTCGCCCTGCATCGCATTGGCGGTCAGCGCGATGATGATCGGCTGCGCCTCGGGCGCCAGCGTCGCGCGCACTTCGCGGGTCGCCTCGAGCCCGTCCTTCTCCGGCATCTGCATGTCCATCAACACCAGGTCATAGGTCTGGCGGAAGATCGCGTCGACGGCTTCCGCGCCGTTGGCGGCGAGATCGGCGCGATAGCCCATGCGCTGCAACAACCTCAGGGCCAGCTTCTGATTGACCATGTTGTCTTCAGCCAGCAGGATCCGCAACGGCATGCGCTCAGCCAGATCCGCTTCAAGCGTCTCGCTCGGCCGCGCTACTGTGGGCACCGCAACGGTCTGATCGTTAAAGATCGCGACGAGCGTGTTGTACAGCACCGATGCCTTGATCGGCTTATTGATGAACGCGCGGAAGAGATCCGTCGGGTAGTCGTCGTCGCGGCGACCAATCGAGGTCACCATCACGATCGGCACCTTTGTGGCATGCGGCAGGGTGCGGATCGCGCGCGACAGGTCGACGCCGTCCATGTCCGGCATCTGCATGTCCATCAAGATCACATCCGGGCACGAACCGGCCCGGAAGTAGGTCATGGCTGCGTCGGCGCCGTCGAGGGCCTCGGAGTGCATGCCCCAGCTTTCAACCTGGCGGGTCATGATCTTTCGGTTCGTCGCGTTGTCGTCGACGACAAGCACGCGTCGCCCCGTCAGGATCGGCTGCGCCGGGTCGATGTGCGGGCCGATGGCGCCGAGCGCCACGTCCACGGCGATCGTGAACATGAACGTCGAGCCGTGGCCCGGCGTGCTTGTCACAGTCATACGGCCGCCCATCAATTCGGCCAGCCGGCGGCTGATCGCAAGGCCAAGGCCCGTGCCGCCATACTTACGTGTGGTCGAGGCGTTGACCTGCGAGAAACTCTTGAATAGTTTGTCGAGTGCCTCGCGCGGGATGCCGATGCCGGTGTCGCGCACCGAGAACTTGATCTCATAACGCTCGTCGCTCATCACGCGCGAGCTGATGCTGACGACGACTTCGCCCTCGGCCGTGAACTTGATGGCGTTGCCGAGCAGGTTCACAAGCACCTGCCGCACCCGCGTTTCGTCGCCGTGCACCCAGGTCGGCACGTTGGGCTCGATGAACAGGCCGAGCTCGAGGCCCTTCGACGCTGCCGCCGGCGCGATGAGGTCAATCGCGCGCTCGGCGCACTCATGAAGATCGAACGGGCGGCGCTCGAGGTCGATGCGGTTCGCCTCGATCTTTGAGAAGTCGAGAATGTCGTTGATCACGGTCAACAGTGCGTCGCCACTCGACCGGATCGTCTGAACGTAGTCGCGCTGCTCGTCGTCGAGCGTGGTATTGAGCAGCAAGCCGGTCATACCGATCACGGCGTTCATCGGCGTGCGGATCTCGTGGCTCATGTTGGCCAGGAATTCGCTCTTGGCTCGCGACGCATCCTCGGCGGCATCCTTGGCCGCCCGAAGCTGTGCCTCGGCCTGTTTGCGCAGCGTCACGTCGCGCAACAGGCCCACCCACAAGGTGTGGTCGCCCAACAAGACCTGGCTGAAGACGGCCTCCACCGGGATCGGCGCCTGAGTGGCCGGGATTCTGGGCGCCACCTCGAGATCGACTGCGCCATCGGCGCCCGCCAGGCTCTGGGCCGCCGCCGGAGTGAAGGCCGAACCGGTCAGGGTCAGGAAAGCTGCCAACGGCGATCCGACGAGTTCAGCAGCATGCCGCGAAAACAGCCGCTCGGCCGCCGGGTTGGCCGACTCGATCACGCCAGCCTCATCGAGGGTGATGATGGCATCGGCCGCACGATCGACGATGGCTCGACGCTGGTTGTTCGAAGCCAGCAATGCTCCGGCCACCTGGTTGAATGAGGCGGCCACCTCAGCCATCTCGTCCCGGGCCGTCAATTTCGGCATCCGGGCTTCGCCAGCCACCAACGCCGATGCCGTGCTGCGGAGCACACCGACCGAATCTTGAACCGATACGTAGAACCCCGACCAGACGTACGCCACGATCAGCAGGCTGAGCACTGTCAGCGCCAACGTGGCCCACTGCCGCTCACGCATCGCGTTGATGCGCGCCGTCAGGAGCACTTCCAGGCGCGCGATGACCGTCTGGGCGAAGTCGTTCTCGGCGGTCAGCCAGGCGCGACTGGCACTCAGGATGGAGTCTGCACCCATCAGACGAAGGCGCGTGGCGCCTGTCAGATCCAGCAAATCGTGCCGCTTGGCCGTCACATCGGCCAGGGCGGCATCGACTTCGTCGAGACCGGTGTTCAGGCCGGTGTGACTCCCGCTCACCTCAAGGCTGTGCTCGATAGCCCGCCAGGTGTCGGTGAGTTCGCCGTTCAGGACCACCATGCGCTCATGTTCGGCCACGGCCTCGATCCCGCCGGTGCTCGATGCAACGGCCGATCCGATCTGCTCGGCCGTCACCGAACGGATCATGGGCACACGCAGCACCGACACATCCATCAGGTAGTACGTGTCGAGGTCCGGATCCAGGATCAAGTTGGAGGTGTTGCCGACCTCGTCGATCAACTGGCGAACGCTCAGGTCGAGCGTAATCCATTGATCGGCATTGCCCGGTTCGGCAATGACGCCATCGGCCGCCGCGCGGAGGTCGGCATAGGATGCCCCGGTCTGCAGAGCGGCGCCCACCTGCCCGTCCAGCGTCGCCAACGCATCGATCTCGGCGCGCATCAGAACCAGAGTTTGCTGCAACTCCATCGAGGTCGAGGCGTTGCCGATCTCAGCCATGTCGGCGATCAGCCAGCCACGGATCACCGTGTCTTGCACGCGATGAAGCTGACGGATATAGGACGTGCCCTGTAGTTCGCTCTCCGAGAGCATGACCTGGCGCTCGGTCTCCGCCAGGAACTGAATCAGCATCAGGCCCAAGGGAAACGAAAACAGCAGCGAGATCAGCAGGAACTTCTGCGAATAGCGCAGCTGGTCAAGCAGGCGAGCGACCGGGGCGAAGAAGCGACGTATCATCTCCATCGCCGAGCGTAGCATAGGCCCACACGGCTCGAAACGGCACAGCGCGTTAATTTCTTCAAGCGCGAGGAAGGTTTACGAGGATTTCACCGGCTCTGGTTCAGCCGAGTGCCTGCCAAGGAGACGGGCTGCCCAGATGGCCACGGCGTAGGCCGCTACCGTCAGGCCGAGGAGCGCAGAAAACCCGAACACCTCGACGACCACACCACTGAGGCCCGTCGCCAGCAGCGCGATGCCCTGGATCGAGTTCGTGAACCCCAGATACAGGGTCAGGTCTTTGCCCTGAGCCACGTCAAACAGGAGCGGTGTTCCGGCCACGCCCATGCACGCTTCGCGAAAGGCGCTGAGCACGAAGACCGGCACCAACCACAGGTCCGCAACGCCTGGGCCGACACCCCCGTTGACCGCAGCATACACGAGCAACGCCGCTACCAGTAGCGCCATCACGAGACCACTGATGCTGCCCAGAAGCATGATGCGCTGATTGCCGATCCGCGGCGCGAGCCGGCCCAAGCCGGCATTTGACGTCAGCCCGACCAGGGTGAACAGACCCAGATAGAGCCCGACCATCTCGCGGGTCCCACCCAGCGCGCGCTGCGCGTGAACGGCGAAGAACGGCACAGCCGCGCCGGCCACCGTCAAAGCCAGACGCATGGTCAGGAAGTGCCGATAGCCCAGATCCCCGCGCACCACCGACCAGGCGCGAAGCAATTGGGCACGCGTACCCACTCGAGCGCGGACGTCGAGCGCCGGCGGCTCCTGAATGCCCAGGAAGAACAGCCAGCCAATCGTGTAGAAGACAAAGGCTGCGCCGAATAGAAACGCGAATGGAACCGGGAAAGCCAGATCATCTCGCGAAAGCAGCCAGCGGACGGCTGCAGCAGCGCCCAGGCTGAAGACGCCACCCGAGAACAGCCGCCAGGCGAAGAATGTGGCACGCCTGTTGGGCGGCACTGTCTTTCCCACGACCTCGAGGAAGGGCAACCCGCTCACGCCGCTGACGATCGCGTAGATTGTGAACAGGACGAAGAAGACGACCAGCAGCGTGGTGCGATCACGCAGGAAGGCGACGGCAGCGACCAGGGCGCCGAGCACCAGCACCCGGCCCCACACTGACCAGCGGTACACGTCGAGGCGCTGCGGTCGGCTCTGGAGCCACCCGCTCATCCCGAGCTGCGGCAGGAACCAGGCGGCGTCACGCAGCGGCGCGACAAGGCCGATGAGAACCGAATTGGCCGTCAGCTGGTTGACGAACGTAACCAGGACGAGGGTCGGATCGATGAAAGTGTCGGCAATGAGGACGAAGAGGCCGTTGACGACACCCAGTCGGAAATTGCGGCGCTCAACGGCGCGACCAAGGGGTTGATACACAGGAGGGCCAACCTTGACCATCCGGGGCAAACCCCGGGGGATGTTATGTAGCAGTATAACAGAGCGGGTTGTATGGGCCAGGAGCAATGACAGCAGACCGCAGACGGCCAACGGCGGACCGCAGGCCTTCTGGCGAAGGCATCTGGGATCGCTAAACACCGACCGCGGTCCACGGTCAGCCGTCCGCGGTCTGAAACTGGAATGAACCTTGCATTTAACGGATTATTCGGCGCTGTCTGCGTTGCGCCGGGTCATGGGTTGACTATAATCATGGCACGACCGGGCCACATGGAGAGCGCTTCGCCGTGTATGAGACCAACAAAATGACCCGATCCATCACCGAACGATTGCCCGGAATGCCGGGCGGAACGACCAGTCTTCAACCAGGCGCCCTGTTGCAGGACCGCTATTCGATTCTGAAGATCCTGGGCGTCGGCGGGATGGGTTCGGTCTACCAGGCTCGTGATATGCGCTTCCCCAACACAGCTAAGTACGTGGCTGTGAAGGAGATCGTCAACATCGCGGACCCGGGCATGCGGGATATGGTCACCAAGATCTTCGAGCGCGAAGCGAACACCCTCGCCTCGCTCGATCATCCCGCGATCCCCAAGATCTTCGACTTCTTCACCCATCGTGATCGCTCGTTCCTGGTGATGGAGTTCATCGACGGCCGCGATCTGGAAGCTCACCTCAACGAGATGGCTGGCATGCTCGCCGAAGCCGCCGTGATCGAGTGGGCTATCCAGCTGTGCGACGTCCTCTCCTACCTGCACACCCATAAAGACCAGGACGGCAAGGTCGAGCCGCTAGTCTTCCGCGACCTCAAGCCGTCGAACATCATGCTCGACTCGCAGAGCCGCGTGCGCCTGATCGACTTTGGCATCGCGCGCGGTTACTCGGCCGGGCAACGGGGCACGATGATCGGCACCGAGGGTTACTCTCCGCCGGAGCAGTATCGCGGTGAAGCCAGCCCGGCCGGTGACATTTACGCACTGGGCGCCACCCTCCATCATCTGCTGACCAAGCAGGACCCGCGGCTCGAGCCGCCGTTTTCGTTTGCCGAGCGGCCGATCCGCAAGGCCAACCCGGGCATCAGCCTTGAGTTGCAGGTCATCGTCGAGACCTCGCTCAACTACAACCCGGGCGACCGGTTCCAGTCGGCTCAGGCCATGAAGGACGCGCTGATCGGTCTGCGCCGCCGGCAGTCCGGCCAACTGACCAAGGGCTCGACCGGCACGCTCGCCACGGTTCAGGTTCCGGTGTCGACCGGCGCCAAAGCGACGCGCGGCGAGGTTCAGCCGCTGTGGTCGTTCAAGTGCGAAGATGAGGTGCGCGGCACGCCGCTCATCCACAACAACGCGGCCTTCGTCGGGGCCTACGACAACAACCTGTACGCCATCAGTCTCAACGAGGGCAAGCTGCTCTGGAAGTACGCGACCGACGGCGGCCTGCCCGGGTCGCCGGCTGCCTATCAAGATCTCGTCGTGATCGGTTCCGAGGATCGGCGCCTGCACGTCGTCTCGACCCGCACGGGCCGGATCCAGTGGTCGTACTACGCCGATGGGCCGATCCGGTCCACATCTCGGATCGCCGACGGGCACGTCTTCTTTGGCGCGGACGACAACGCCCTGCACGCCGTCAATCTCACCAACGGCCGCAAGGCCTGGCGTTTCCAGGCCGCCGGCCCGATCCGCTCGCGCCCGTGCATGGGCGGCGATCGCGTCTACTTCGGCTGCGAAACCGGCGACATGTACGGCGTCGACATGCGCGGCGAACAGCGCTGGCGCTTCAAGGCCAAGCGAGGCCTGACCTCGTCGCCGATCTGGCACAACAACGTGATCTACGTCGGCTGCCAGGACGGCATGGTCTATGCGCTCGACGCCTCCTCGGCCTATCCCATCTGGCGCTTCCGCACCCAGAAACCTGTGATATCCTCGCCCGCGCTCGACGGGAACTTGCTGATCATCGGCTCATCCGACAACAGCCTGTACGCCGTCGACCTGCGCAATGGACGTGAGGCCTGGCATTTCGAGACCGAGGGCCAGGTCAATTCGACCCCGGCGGTGTCAGGCGACACGGTCTACGTTGGCTCGACAGACGGGGCCGTGTACGCGCTAGAATCCCAGACGGGCCGGATTCGCTGGAAGTTTGCGACCGGCGGCCCCATCACGTCGTCGCCGGTGGTGGTCAACAACGTGGTGTACGTCGGCTCGTTCGACCATCACCTCTATGCCTTGCCTGCCTGAGGGGAGAACTTTGTGGCAAACAGCCTGACCCGATGGGTTCGCGATCTGTTTGGTGGCAAGGATCCCGACGCGGACGTCCAGGCCGCCCTGACGCAACCGTCTGCGGCGGTTCGAACCGCGCCCGACTCCGACTCGACGCAACCCCTGCCCGACCTCGGCGATATTCCCAACCCCGATACCCAGCCCGGCTCCATCTGGCTGCCGTCGCAACGTCGGGTTTTAGGGATCGCGCAAGACGTCGGTCGCGTTCGCAATCATAACGAAGACACCCTGATGGTGTTCTCCGGCGAACTTGGCGGGCTGCACACGATGCCGCAGTTCGGCCTGTACATCATCGCCGATGGCATGGGCGGCCACTCGATGGGCGAACGCGCCTCGGCTGTGGCGGCCCGCACGCTTGCCCGCGACGTGTTGAGCGCGATGACGCCCGCGCTCCTGGCCAACCCCGACCAGGACGACGTCGATCGGCCCTTGCTGACGGACGTCCTCGAGAACGGGATTCTCAGGGCCAATCACGCGGTGCACGCCGAAGTCGCCGACGGCGGCACGACCCTCACGGCGGCCCTGGTCGTCGGCGAGTCGCTCGTCGTCGGCCACGTCGGCGACAGCCGCGCCTATCTCGTCCACCCCAACGGCTGCGAACAGGTCACGCGCGACCACACGCTCGTGCAGCGGCTCAAGGAGTTGGGCCAGATCACGGAAGAAGAGGCAGCTGTCCATCCGCAGCGCAGCGTCCTGTACCGGGCAGTCGGCCAGGGCGAAGGCCTCGAGGTCGACATCATCTCGCGCCGCATCGATCCCGGAGCGCGGCTGCTGCTGTGCTCGGACGGTATGTGGGGGCTCGTCCCCGACCACGTCATTTTGCAGATCATGCGCAACGCCGCCGGCCCCCAGGCCGCGGCCACGGCACTGGTGGAGGCGGCCAATCAGGCCGGGGGGCCAGACAACATCAGCGTCATCATCGTCCAGTTCCCGGGCTGAGCACCCTATAGCAATGCCCACCGGCGACCTGTTCCAGCTACTGAATCTGGCGCCCGATGCCGATCTCCCGGCGATCGACAACGCCTATCGTCAGCTGACGCGCCGGTTGAGTCGGTCGGCAGTGCCAGAAGCCGCCATCGAGTCACGTCGCATTCAGGCGGCCTACGAGATCCTGCGCGATCCCGCCCGGCGCACGGCTTATCTCAGCGCCACGCCCCCGCCCCCGCCACCCTTCCTGGCGACGCTCTACGCCAGCCGCAGCCAACTCCCGATCCAATCCGAACCGCAGATTGTCTACGCCCTGGTCGAGATCGGCGCCGTCGGCGAGTCGGCCCAGGCGCCAGCGCCGGCCGCCAATCTGTGCCTGGTCATCGACCGGTCGACATCGATGAACGGCGCGCGGCTGGACCAGGCCAAGGCTGGCGTGAACGCCATCATCGACGGCCTGCGCTCGCAAGACACCTGCAGCGTCATCGTCTTCAGTGATCGCGCCGAAGCCGTCGTCACCGCGCACAAAATGACCGACGAGCAGCGGCGTCTGGCCCGCTCGAAGGTCAGCACGATCCGCGCGGGTGGCGGCACCGAGATCATGCGCGGCCTGATGCGCGGTCTGTTTGAACTGAACGGGCAGCTGAACAACAAGACCATCAGCCAGCTGGTGTTGCTGACCGACGGCCAGACCTACGGCGACGAGGTCGAGTGTCAGCTCCTGGCGGCCCTGGCCCGCGCCGATGGCATCACCGTCCACGGACTCGGCATCGGCGATGAATGGAACGACAAGTTCCTGGATCAACTGGCGGCCGCGACCGGCGGCGCGGTCGATCTGGCGCTCACGCCCGAACAGGTCGCCGAATTTCTGCGAAAGCGCCTGAACATCCTGTCGGATCTGGCTGCCGAGCGCGTCCACCTCGACATCATCCCCGACGCCGGTGTGGAGCTCGTCGAAGCGTTCCGCTTCACGCCTGAGCCCAGCCCGCTGGCGATCCCGCCACATGAACTGGCCCTGGGGCAACTTCCGCGCAGTGAGCGCATGAGTGTGCTGCTGAAGTTCCGGCTGTATGTCGAGGAGGAGGGCCGTTGCCCGATCGCACGCGTCGCCGTCATCGGCGACGCCGCCGGCCCGGGTGCCCGCCGCGCGCGCCTGACACTCGAGCTCGAGGCACACGGGGTGGCACAGAACATCGCCCCTGAGCCCCCCGCTCCCATCGTGGCCGCCCTGCGGCGTCTGACTCAGATCCGACTGCAGGAACGTGCCTTCACCGAGCTTCAGGCCGGCGATGTCGACGAAGCCACGCGCGCCTTGACCGTCCTTGGGACGCGACTGCTTGCGGCCGGTCAGGGTGACCTGGCCAAAATGGCGATCGCCGAGGCCCGCCGAATCGAGCAGAGTGCCTCGATGTCGGAGGAGGGCCGCAAACGCATCAAGTACGGCACACGCGCCCTGGCGCGGCTGGAGGGTTGAGGACATGATCACCTGTCCCAGCTGTAAACACAGCGAGCCCGAAGGCGAGTTGTACTGCACGACCTGCGGCGCTCAGTTGTGGGGCCTCGTGACCGACGTCACGCTGAAGATCTCGCCGGGGCGCCGGGTTGCGACGGAGCCCAAACCCAACACGTCGGCTCATACGGCGCCGACTCCACCTCCGATGGAAGCGCTGCTCGGTTCAGCCGAACACGCCCTGCCCGTCCCGCGCGGCGCCATCGGGCTGCGGCTCATCGACGCCGATGAACTCCTGACTCTCAACGGCAAAGACGCCTTCATCGTCGGCCGTGACGCGGGCGACGGGCCCGGCCCGGATGCCGATCTCGGCCCGCACGGTGGACGAGACCTTGGCGTGTCGCGTCGACACGCGCGCCTCTCACGGCTGGGCGGCCAGGTGCTGCTCGAGGATCTCGGAAGCGCCAACGGCACCTGGCTCAATGGCGAGCCTGTGTCGGCTGGTTCGCCCATGCGCCTTGAGAACGGCGATCTGATCAAGTTCGCGCGGCTCATGGTCCGCGTCGAGTTTTCGCTCTAGCTCCCCATCGCATCGTCATCGGAGTAACACATGCCCGTACACGTGATCCTGCATATCGCCAACGAAGACCCGATCGTGGCCGAAGTCGAGAAGTTGCCGTCCAGCAACGATACCTGCATCATGGCGTCGAACCCTCGCACGCGCGACCACAAGGATCTTCGCTATCTGGCCGCCGGCGTCAACCAGGTCATCTGGCCGATGTCCCGCGTGACCTTCATCGAGATCCTGCCGGGTGCCGATGACGAGCAGATCATTGGATTTGTGCGAGAATGACATCTTCGAGGAGCGAAGGGCGAGGAGCGATCGCCCTTCGCTCCTCGCTCCTCGACTACTATGCCTACTGACAAAGAACGCTACCGCATCCTCGTCGTCGATGACGAGCCGCGCATGATCCGGTTCATCCGCATGAACCTGGAGCACGACGGCTTCGACGTCGTCGAGGCAGCTGACGGCGTGCAGGCGCTCAACCAGGCCCGCGACACGCTGCCGGACTTGATCCTGCTGGACGTGGCCATGCCCGAGCTCGATGGCTTCGAGACGCTGCGGCTGCTGCGCGAGATCTCCAGCACACCCGTGATCATGCTGACCGCGCGCAGCGAGGAAGACGATCGCGTGCGCGGCCTCGAACTCGGCGCCGACGACTACGTCACGAAGCCTTTCAGCCCGCGCGAACTGGTCAGTCGCGTGCGCGCCGTCCTGCGTCGCACCGAGCAGCCCGCCCCGGCCGAGAAGAGCAGCATCAAGGTCGACGACCGGTTGACGCTCAATCTGGATCGTCGCGAGGTGCTTCTGAATGGGCAGCCCGTCCGATTACGCCCGACTGAGTTCCGCCTCCTCTACCACCTGGTGCAGAATGCCGGCTGGGTGGTTCCCCATGACCAGCTGCTGGCCAAGGTCTGGGGCTACGAGTATCGCGAAGAGACGCATTATCTGCGCCTGTACATCAACTACCTGCGCCAGAAGCTCGAGGAAGACCCGGCCCACCCCAAGTACATCCTAACCGAGCGCGGCATCGGGTACAAATTCGTCGATTTGCGCACGGCCGACGAATAGCCGCGCAGACTGTCAGCCGGTTGTCCCCCTCGATGTCAGCCATTGAGCGCGACCCAGCGGCCTGACCGCGTAGAGTTGTCGTGTCGATCCAACAGGTTCTCATAAGGACTCCGCAATGACCATCCGCAACAACAAGCCTTTCTCCATTCCGCCGATCGTGCGCAACATCGCCATCGCCCTGATCGTGGCCCTGATCGCCATTCCCGTGATCTTCGGCATCGGCGGGCAGTTCGTGTACCTGTTCGAAACCGTTCAACCGGGCGAAGTCGGTCTGCAGTTGCAGGGCGGCCAGGTCAAGAACGTCGTCGGGCCGGGCGTCTACAGCGACGTCGGTCTGTACGTCGACCTGAAACGCGTGTCGAGCGCGGCCCTGCCGTTCAGCGTCCGCGACGAGGAGATCATCACCTCCGACAAGCAGCGCATCGGCCTTGTCGTCACCGGCGACCTGTTCCGCCCCGGCATCGCCCAGAAGGACATCCTGCTGGCCAACTGGGCGCAATACAGCCAGGTCTATCTCGACGACACTGTGGCGCTCGATCGCGCCCGGTCGCTTGTGCAGCAGGCCATGAAGGTCTGCGTCGGTGAGCGCAAATTCGATGACGCCATCATCGGCACGGCCCGCGATGAACTGCGCAACTGCGTCGACGACGAGGCCAGCGAACTGGCCAACAATTATGGCCTGACGGTCGCTAACGTCGTCGTGCCGGAGGTCGTGCTCTCACCTGAGGTGCAGGCAGCGCTCGACTCGATCGTGGCGTCGCGGCTCGCGACCGAGAAGGCCGCGCAGGATAAGCTCAAGGCCGAGGCTGAAGCCCTGGCTGAGCAGGCCCGCCAGGAAGGCGAGATCCGCGTCGAGCAGAGCCGCATTCAGGAAGAGGCTCGCCAGCGCACGTTGTTGGCCCAACTCGAACGGGAACGCCTGATCGCCGAGCAGAAGGTCATCGAGGCCGAGAAGGCCAACGAACTCCTGGCCGCGCAGCAGGACCTCGAGATCAATCGCGCGCTCGCCAACGCCGCCGAGGAGCGCGCCCGCGCCGATCTGGCCAAGGAGCGCGCGCTGGCTGAGTTGTTCGCCCAGAACCCGGGCTACCTCGCCCTGCAGGTGGCCCAGGCCAACGCTTCGGCGCTGAAGGAAACTGACAAGATCATCTTCACGCCGGAAGGCACCATGCCGACCATCGTGGTCGCCGGCCCTGGCATCACGCCCACCGTGGACACCGGCGGAAACGTCACGCCGCAGTAAGGCCGGCGCCCTCGGCGTGACCGCGGACCGCGGACGGCTGACTGCAGATGGTGCAGCCATCCACGTGACGAATGACAAAGGACGAATGACGGAGGTTGAGTGGCTCTTCAACCGCTGTCATTCGTCCTTCTGGCTTCTGTCTCCATGTCTACCCCATAGCGATCGACAACGCAAACAACGGTTTCCTCCGAACCTCGTGCGACTCTGGTCCTGGCGAATCCCAGAGCAAGTCCCAGGTTCAGGCAGACAAGGGCCGGCTCTTGCCCGAGTGCGCGTTGATGCCCAACACGAACGTCGCCTGTACCGCCCGGGCACGACGAACATCAACGCGCCGTCCACAGCTGCGCTCAAGAACTCCAGGGTCGATGATGACGGTCTGGCGCAGATCACATCTTTGGCGGGATCCCATCCCTCCGTCGATCATGGGGTCGACTGCCGGCGATGGATGCTGGTCCTGTTTCGCTTTCCGGCCCTGACCGTTCCACAATGCGGTGCTCTGCCCGAGAGAAGGCCGTTGTCCCCGGAACGAATGGACAAGAGCGCGGTTGTCGCCAAAGCCCGCCGATGGCATTGGCGACAACCGCCGGGGCAGATGTCAATAGGCCGTTTTCCTGCACCAGGGTGACGTGCCCGGAGGGGGCGAAACCCGGTTGTTCGATGGTTGAGGTCGCCACAAGTCGACCATCAGGCCTCATCGCGATCGGACCTGTCGGCCATCGCCGAAATGATGGAGAGATACTCGGGAAGATCCCGCAGGCCCTGGAGCGCCCAGCGATGGCTCAACCAATCCGCACGACCAGGCCATCGGTCTCTGACCAGAAGCTGCAGCTGGTCCAGCGCCCGGTTGAATTCTCCGGCCAGCGTCCAGGCTTCCACCGCGAAGAGCCGGTACACATCGTTCAGGGCGGCATGTTTTTCATAATGGAGGGCCCAATCCGCATATTCCTCTGGCGTCAGGTCCGTGGCGTTTTCGGAAGGCAACACCGCGCTGAACGCTGCGTACTCGGCCATGACTTCGAACCCAGCCTTTTCGGCAAGTGAACGAGAACCCGTGTTGGATCGCAAACAGTGCCAGCCAATGTGCGTGAGGCCTCGCGCCAGGCAATGTTGAATCGTGGCGGCAACCGCCGCAAACGCCAGCCCGCGGCGGCGGTAGCGCGGGTCAGTGCCGACGCCAATTTCGCATTTGTCTCCGAGCACGCAATCCGACACGCAACGGCTCACAACGGCGTTGTCTCCAATCACGCAATACCCAAAACCCTGCTGCAGGAAGGAATCGATTGACGGCCAATCCTTTGCCCGGTTCGTGATCTCTTCGTGATTGCGAAGCTCGGTTCTGGCCAAGAACTCCCTATCGATCGCCACCAACTCGAAGCCAACTGGCAACTCTGCGCGCGCCTGCAGCGCATCGGGTCGCTGCCACCGAAGATGGAGGCGGCGATGGCGACGCGCAACCGGATTCGTCCAGATGCGAGTGAGCACCTGTTCCCAGCTCACCGGATGAAGTATCAGATAAGCCCTCTCTGGAATGAGGGCCCGGAGGCCAGGATAGGCGCTTTCACAGGCCGCATCGCCCACCAGATACTCTCCCTCTGGCGTCGTGACAAACCCGACCGTGGGACGATCGAGAGAATTGACGTAGACCTCGCCCGGCGCTGTCCCATGGCACACCGCGTCGACGCTCAAATGCATCTCGGCAACATCCCGAAAGAATGGGGCGACCTTGTGGTAATGCGTGGGTTCGACTCGATCCATAGATACTCTCGTGCGGAAACACCGACGTGGGCGCGTCGCCTTAAGCGGCGAAGCGGCCAGCCGGTCGGGCCTCTCCCACTGGGGCGCGGAGAGTGCCAGGGCCAGCCCGTTAAGTCAGCCTCTAGGCGTTCACGCTATCGGGCAAAGGCTCGTAAGACGACAATGCAAACGGATTGCCCTCGCTGTCCCGCACGTTCACATAGCGGACGCCATCGCCCATATCCCGCACTGGACCACGCACGTCACCGCCGTTCGAGCGTATTCGCTCGACCGTGATATCCAGGACCGTATGGCTCTCGAGATGGAAATTGATGATCGCGCCCTCGCCCGGTGTGTGCAGAGGTGATCTCACCAACGAGACGCCGGGTGCGCGCGTCGTCTTTTCGGAAGGCAGAAGAACGACGATCTCCTGATCGGGTTCCTCCAGGTATTTGGGCGTCTCGATGAGGTCAAAGATCTTTCGGTAGAAGGCTGTTGCGCGATCAAGGTCCAACACAGGTAACTCGATCCAGGATGGATACAGGCTCGCCACGTGTCAGTTTCTCCTTCTGAAATCGATCACTGTCTGAGCACAAAGGGCCAAGGACCATTGTGTGGCTGGAGAGCCACGGATGATCCATCGACCCACACAATCGTCTCATGAATCGCAAGGGCCCACGCTGGCGGGCTGGTCTGGCCCCATCAGATGTCCGGCGGCGAATGCCAGGATCTTCACACTCGTCACGGCGTGCAGCCATCCACGAGCGCCTGAATGGCCTGCGCGTCAACGTCGCAAGGTGTCCAGCCCGACAGGCTCTGAACCTGTAGCGCCAGCCACGAACGGTCCAACGAATAGATCGTGTCGTCGTACGGCACCCGGCCGCCGCTGACCTGTTCATTCAGCACCCGAATCGGATCGCGCGCCAGCGCGACCACCTGGACTCCGAATCCCACTGCGCCAAGGGCCACGATGACCACCAGGATGCGCCAGTCAGACCAGAGGCGTTCGACGCTGGGCGCGCACAGCACGCCCAGGAGGAGAAGGATGGGCGTCAACAGCCTCGAGCCCCACGTCCAGCCGCCGTCCCAGCTGTGCCAGGCAGCCATCGCGATCACGTAGCAGGCGATCGACGCCAGGGCGGCCACGGCAAACGGCCGGTGTCGGCGATAGAGCGGAACCGCGCCGGCCAGGGCCAGCAGCAATACCGGCGAGTACACGAACAGAGAACGGCCCGGCGTCAGCAACAGGCCCTGAAGCCCTGCCAGCACATCACTCGAGAAGCCCTCGGTTCCGTAGCCCGTGCTCGTGGGCGAGCCAAAACGGATCCCGTTGTAGGCGGCCAGGGCCGCAGCGCCCGCCCCGACCAGCACGATGGAAAGCGCGGCGCGTCGGCGATTCTCCGCCTTCCAGACGCTGAGCCCCCACAACGGGAGGCCCAGGATGGCCGGAGGGCGGAAGAGCAAGGAGATGCCAAGTGATAGCGCGCTAAAGAAGGGCCGCCGGTCATCGGCGAAGTAGGCGCAGGCGATCAACAGCACGCCTGCCCCGACCTCGGACAGGAAGCCGCGCGATTGGTACCACCAGTCGGAGCACAGGCCAACGAGAATGACGGTTACCCAGGCCGTCCGCAGATCGAACAGCTTCGAGATCGTGAGCAGCAACAGGGTCAGCCCCAGCGCGCCAAGCCCGGCGTTGAGCCGCATTGCGATCTCGGCTCGCGCGAGCGATGGCGCCAGATCCTTTCCACTCCATACGTATGGCGGATCGGTGCGTGGCCCCGCCAGGAGATAGAGCGCGGCCGAACTCAGGACGTTGCCGGGAAAGTACTTGGCGTAGAGATGATCATCGGTGCCGCGTGCGCCGATATTGACCGCGTCTTGCAACCACTGCAACTCATCGATCGCGAGATCGCCCTGGGTCGCCAACGAGATGCCGGTGGCAAAGGTCGCCACTTCGTCGGAGACCTGAAGCCGGCCGCGGGCCGTCCAGCCATAGAACAGGGTGAAGAGGATGAAACACAGGACGGCCGACGTTTTGCGCTGTGGCGTCATTGGCGAAAGATAACGAGAGAGGGTCGACCGCCACGCGGACGGTCGACCCTCGGCCAGCAAGGATATTGGCTTCAGGACGCCCGGGTGCTCCGTGCGTCTTTCTTGGCCATGCAATACGTACCAAACCACTCGAGCATGCGATTGAGCCTGTCGACGCGGTGGGTGGGCTCACCGGAACGCGTCATCTCGTGGCCGTCGCGCGGGTAGCGCAGCAGCGTCACGGTACGACCCAATCGCTTGAGGGCCGCGAAGAGCTGCTCGCCTTCGGAAGGCGGGCAGCGCCAATCGTTGTCCTGGTGTTCGATCACCAGCGGCGTGCGCATATCCTCGACATACGCCAGCGGCGACTGGCTCCACAATCGTTCGACATCCTCGAAGCCACGCGCCTCAAACTCACGTTCGACGAGTTGCGGGATGTCGCTGGTGCCGAAGAACGAGGTGAGGTTGTAGAGCCCACGCTGCGCCCAGGCGCAGGCGAAGCGCTGGTCGTGGCCAATGATCCAGGCCGTCATGTAACCGGCGTAGCTTCCGCCCGTCACGGCCATGCGCTTTGGGTCGATATTGGCGCGCTCCATGATGTTGTCGACGCCCGACAGGATGTCGTGCATCACATGGTTGCCCCAATCGTTGCGAATGGTCAGGGCATGTTCGGCGCCGTAGCCAAGCGAGCCGCGCGGATTGCAGAAGTACACGGCATAGCCGCCGGCCGCATGCACCTGCATCTCGTGCCAGACCTCGGGCACCGACGGGCCCCACATCACCCATGGGCCGCCATGCATGTTGAGCACCAGCGGGCGCTTGACGCCGCGGCGGCTCGTGCCGGGCGGGAGCGCCAGCCAACCCTGGATCTGTCGGCCGTCCGGCGCGGTGTGCCAGACCTCCTCGAACGTTGCGATGGCGTGCGTGGCGCGCCAATCCTTGTTGAGGTTCGTGATCGCGCGCTCGCGGCGGCCATTGGCTTCGCAGACATGCACGTCGGGTGGGCCATCGGGCGTGTGCGCCGTGAACGCGATCCGGTTGTTGTCAGCGACGGTATAGCCGAGGACCACGCGCCGGCCACTGACGATGCGTCGGGCCGTGCCCTTGACCGCATCGACCTTGTAGATCCCGTTGTCCCCCCGATCTTCGGCAGTGAAGTAGACGGTGCTCGAGTCGGCCGACCAGGTCAGGTTGCCGACGGAGCGGTCGAGCTCCGTTGCCCGTTCGATGACGGCGCCGCCACGGGCCGGGAAAACGACAAGCCCGGTCGTTTCGCCCCACGACGCATCATCGAGCTGGCGCGTCGCCGCGATCCAGCGGCCGTCGGGGCTGACAAGCGACTCGAAGTACTCGAAACCAGGCGGCGTCAGGTATGTGGCCCGACGCTTGCCCGTCGTCGGGATCCGCACTGGACGCTGATGGAACCAGGGATCACTCTCGGGTGTCGACGACTGGCTCGACAGGATGGCGCGACCGTCGGGAAACCAGGCGATGTGGTCGTAGTTCCGGTCGCCATCGGTCAGACGCCGCGGCGTGCCGGGCGTGCCATCGGCGGCCACGTCCATGACGTAGATGTGGCTCGTGCGGTCGTCATAGTACGACGTGCCTGTGCGATAGGGGAGCTTCTGGATGACGCGCGGATCGGAGCGGAGCCGTTCGGCGTCGTCCTGGCGTTCCTTGCGGTGGCGCGCCTCGAGCGCATCAGCCGGCGGTTCGGCCTTCTCGCCGGAATCCTCGGCGCGGCGTTCGGCTTCGTTGACGCTCGACACGAACGCCAGCTGGCTTCCGTCGAACGACCAGGTCGGGCTGCCGGCGCCGTTAGGCAGCGAGGTCAGCGCCTGCGCCTCGCCGCCGTTCAGGCCGATGAGGTAGATCTGCGGCTTGCCGCTGCGCACCGACACGAACGCCAGGGCCGAGCCGTCGGGCCGCCAGCGCGGCGCCATGTCGGACTTGGCACCGAACGTGAATTGTCGGGCTTTGGCGTTGCGGTCGCTCAGATCCTGCAGCCAGATGTGTCGATCGTAGGCATTGTCGAGTTTGGACAGGCTGCGCACGACGTAGGCGACATAGCGCCCATCCGGGCTGATCTGCGGGTCTTCGGCATGTTTGAGGTCGTAAAGGTCTTCAGGCGTGATAGGTGATTTGGAAGGCATGAGGTACTTGAGCTCCATCTCCGCGCGGGCATCAGGGTCCGGCGGGGACGTGGCGTAACGCGATGAGGCTATTCACCGATCGGGCGATAGCGGTTGTCTTTGCCGGCATGAGCTTCAAGGCCGTCGCAGAGTTCGCGCAGATACGGCCAGGTGTAGATGCCGGCATCGTGGCCGTCGGACCAGGTCGGCTTGACGGCGTAGTGCCCGACGGGCTCGAGACTGGTCATCTCGTAGCTCTTGGTGCGGACGAGCGGGATGACGAGCAGGCTATCGATGTCCGGCGGCTTACCCATGTTGGCATGACCGCCGCGGCAATCAGCGCACGGGCAGGCTTCGCGCAACACGTTCAAGGCGTAGTCGCAGGTCGAGCCATCGGCCCACTGGATGACGAGACGTTGGTTCTTTCGATCAAGGGTGATGTGCTTGGGTTTGGACATGACCTCTACCAGTACAGACTCATGAGGCGGCCATCAGGGCCCGGCCACGACAGTCAGATAGTTCTGAGCGCCCCATCCGTTGCGGGTCCCCGTCGCGGGGTCGACCAGGAACCACCAGACCAGGCCATCGGCCTCGATCGGCCCGGCCTGCACCTGGAACACTTCGCGCTCGAGCGCGAGGTAGTTGACGGCGGCCGAGATGCTCGCCTCGGCACGCAAGTTCAGAAAACCGATGTCGCCGGTGCCGATGACCTGGACGTAGCCGCCGATAGTCGGCGTGTTCGACGACAGGGTCGGCGTCGCTTCAATCGATGTCGGCGTCGGGCCGCCGACGGGCGTCTCGGTCGGGGGCGGTACGAACGCTGTCGGCACGGCCTGACCGGCGTCGGCGACGATGACGCGCGCCGTAGCCGTCGGGCGCGGCAGATCAGCCGTGCGCGTGGACACCGCGATGCCAGCCAGGATCAGGGCCGCCATCACGAAGCCGGCCACCACAAGCAGGAGCAGCCACCACGGGATGTAACCGGCCGACGTTCGGGGCGAAGCCATCCCCGGATTGTCGCATGAAACGGGGCGCAACGCGACTGGCGGCGGTTCGTGTGCAGGGCCATCGCGCCTTCGTGGCAGATCGCAGGTCTTGCCGCCGATCCCGCGGACTTCGCGGATGCCAGGCCCGCACGAACGCTGGGCTCTGTCGGGTCATGGAAGGAGCCTTCGGTCGGGAATGTGGGCGCCAGACCTCGAGGATCGTCCACCCTTGAGGAGAGGCGCCTGTGATCATTCGCGTGACGAGACGAACCCGGCCGACCGCGTCGTCGCTCACCGATGGATATGTTGTCAGACTGCGTCGCGCTTGACGACCAGGACTGTCACGTCGTCGGCCAACGGGGAACCGGCGGTATGCGCAGCGACGTCGCGCATGATGGCATCGGCCATCGCCTCGGCGCTCGCGCGCAATTGCGTGGTGACAACGGCCGTGAGCGTCTCCAACGGATAGGTGCGGCCATCCGGCGCTGTGGCGTCTGTGATGCCGTCGCTGTAGATAATCACGGCGCCGCCGGGCTCGATGTGGGCATCGCGCTCGGCGACCTCGAAGCCGTCGATCGCTCCAAGGAAGCGGCCGCGGCCAGTGAGACGGGTGATCGAGCCATCCGCCGCACACAAGAGCGGCTCGTCATGGCCGGCGCGCACGTAACGCAAACTTCCGTCGCGCAGGTCAAGCTCGCCGTAGAACGCCGTGACGAACATGTCGGACTCGGGTGCGAGGTCACGCAGGCTGCGATGCACATGCGCCGCAACCTCCGCTGGTGCCGCGCCATGCCCGGCATGCGCGCGAAAGAGGGTGCGCGTGACAGCCATGAACAACGCGGCCTGCACGCCTTTGTCCGACACGTCCGCCAGCACCAGGGCCACGCGATCGGAGTCTATGGCGATCACGTCGAACAGGTCGCCGCCGACGTGACGCGCCGGCCGGTTACGACCCGCGAAGGAAAACGAGCCGCGCGGATCAAACGGCGGGGGCAGCAGACTGCGCTGCACCTGACCCGCGATCTCGAGCTCGCGTTCGAGACGTTCCTTCTGCACCAATCCGGCCTGGGCCTGCTGAAGGGAGTCGAGCGCAGACTTGAGGGCCAGATTTGAGCTCTGCAATTCGATCAGGGCCGCCAGATCCGCCGCCCGGACGTTGGCGACAAGCCCGCGCACGAGCGCCAGGGCCAGCTTGGGGTGTTCACCCAGAATACGCTGAAAGGCCGCCTCAGAGACCTCAAGGACGGTCGTCGTGCCCTGGGCGGTGGCAGTAGCTGAGCGAGGCCGGCCCTCGAGCAGGCCCATCTCGCCGAAGAACTCGCCGCGCTGCCGCAGGGCCACATTCCGGGTCATGTCGCCCAACTGTTGCGTCAGGGCGACGACGCCATCGGTGATGACGAAGAACGTGTCGGCCGGATCGCCCTGACGACACAGAACAGCCCCGTCTTGATAGGTGCGCGGACTGGCGGCAGCGAGCAGGGCATCTGAGTCGGCAAGGTCCGCGCCGATGAATGCACTGGCCGCGATCCGCCCAGGGTCATCATCCGCAAGGGGAGCGGCGGTAGCCATGTTGGCAGGTGTCGGTCAACGCTTCTTCGTCGTTCGTTTTGGTGCTGAAGCCCTGGCCGGCTTCGGGCTCGTGGCAGCTGGCTTCTTCGGCGTCACGCTCGCCTTTGGCGCGGGCCTGGCCGTCGCCTTCGCCGGCTTCGCTTTGGCGGACTTAGCCGGAGCTTTGGGCGCCGTCCCGGCCGGAGGCCTGGGCTTCGCATGGCTCGAGTCGCTCTCGACGGGCGCAGGCGTCGCCGGTGTCGCGTGTACTTCGGGGAGGTGTCCTGTCGTGCCACGGCGATGATCGCGTTCGTCGAGCCAGGCCAGCAGCTTCTCAGACGGCCAGGTGTTGATGACCCTGTCGCTTGTGAGCCAGCCGCGGCGCGCTGTCGTCACGCCGTAGTGCGCGTGGCTGAACCATTCCACGCCATGCGCGTCGGTGTCGATGGCGATCAGACAACCCAGTTCGATGGCCCGACGGGCATAGACGTCGTCGAGGTCAAGGCGCTCGGGGTTGGCATTGATCTCGAGCGCAACGCCGCTCTCCGCGGCGGCCTTGAAGATCACTTCCATATCGAGGTCGGCGCCGTCGCGGTTCGGCAATCGCCGTCCGGTCGGGTGGCCGATGATGTCGACGTTGTGGTTGCGCACGGCGTTGAGCAGACGCTGCGTGATGCGATCACGATCCTGCCCTAGCGACGTGTGCAACGACGCCACGACGATGTCGAGGTCGCCGAGGATATCGTCGGTGAAGTCAAGCGTGCCGTCGGCCCGGATCTCGACTTCGCTGCCCTGCAGCAGGACGAAGCCCGGGCCGAGCTGGGCCTGGGCCGCATCGATCTCGCGCCGCTGAGCGCGCAGCCGCTCAGGCGTCAGGCCGTTGACGACGCCGAGGCCATAACTGTGGTCGGTGATCGCCAGGCATTTCAGGCCGTTGAGACGCGCCGCCTGCGCCATCTCGAGCACCGAGGCGGTGCCGTCGCTCCAGGTCGTGTGTGTGTGCAGGTCGCTCTGCAACTCACGCAACTCGATCAGACGCGGCAGGCGGCCGTCGCGAGCGGCCTGAATCTCCCCGCGATCCTCGCGCAGCTCCGGCGGGATCACCGGCAACCCGAGTGCGCGGTACACGTCGGCCTCGTGGGCACAGAGGATCTCGCTGCCGTCTTCGCGGGTCAGGGCATGCTCGTTGAGCGACAGGCCCTGGCTGAGCGCGATTTCGCGCAGGCGGACATTGTGATCTTTGCTGCCCGTGAAGTACTGCAGGAGCGTGCCGTAACGCTCCGGCGGCAGGACGCGCAGGTCGGCCTGGAGACCGTTCTCGAGGACGACCGACGTCTTCGTCGGCCCCTGCCCCAGCACACGGGCGACCTGCGGCAACGTCATGAAAGCGGCCATCACCGGTCGCGAGTCGACGGCCGCCACGAGGAAGTCGAGGTCGCCGATCGTCGAACGACCGCGGCGCAGGCTGCCGGCCGACTCGGCCGCGACCACGCCCGGCAGCGACCGCAGCATTCGCACGATCTCCTGCGCCACGGGCCAGGCCTTGCCAAGCGGGATGCGGCCCGTCGCGCGCTTGAGGCTGTCGATGCCGAGCAGGATCTTGGCTTCAGACTTTTCGCCCATGCCCGGCAGATCGCGCAACTTGCCGGCGCGAGCGACACGCTCGAGGTCCGCCAACGTTGTCACGCCAAGCTTCTTCCAGACCATCGCCACGCGCTTCGGGCCGAGATCGGGCACCTGCAGCAGTTCGGTCAGAGTCGCCGGGACTTCTGACTGCAGCTTCTCAAGGAAGCCGAGTTTGCCGGTGTTGAGCAACTCGTCGATCTTCTCGGCGATCGCCTGACCGACTCCCGGGATTTCGCGCAGGGCGCCTTCGCGCCAGACGTCTTTGACCGGACGCGTGTGGTCGCGGATCGTGTCTGCGGCCTTGCGATAGGCCAGGATTTTGTAGATCACTTCGCCCTTGATCTCGAGCAGATCACCGATCCGGGCGAACACGTCGGCCAGTTCTTTATTGGACAAGTAATGCGCCATAGCCTAATTGAGTCCCGCGAAGTTCTGGACGATCAACCACTGCCGTCCGTTATACGCCAGCCCAACCCCGACATACGCGTAGTAGGGGCTGAGGATGTTGCGATAGTGCGGCGGATCCGTCATGAACCAGCTCATAGCGACCTCGACGTTGGCCGGCGGCGCCTTGATGGTCCCGTACCAGTTCTCGCCGACGAAGTTGCTGGTGAACCCGGCGGCGTGGATCATCTTCGGCCCGAGCGCCTCGCCCGTCGCTGGATCGTTGTGGCCGGTATAGCCTCGCGTAACCATATCGTCGACCCGGCCGCGCGCCACGCTCATGAGGAGCGGGTCCATCACCAGCGGCGCTACCCCGGCGGCTGCGCGCTGCTGGTTGATCAGATCCACCATGTAAACCTCGGCCGCCGCGGCGTCGCCGGCGGGCGGCGGGCCTGCCGGTGAGACTGCCGTGGGCGGGAGGCTCGGAGTCTCGGTGACCGGCGGAGCGGCCGTCTCGGTCTGAGCCACGTCAACGGCCCCGACCTCGGTAGCAACCGGGAGCACCGGCACAGCCGTGGGCTGCACCACGTTGGGCGGTGACGTCGCAACCACCAGGGCCTGAGCGGGACCCCCACCGGCAGCCGCCTCCAAAGCCGGATCCGTCACGGGGGTCGGTGTCAGGTACGGGATCGGCGTGGGCAGCGGCGGGGTCGCTGTGGGGCTCGGGATCAGGGCCTGTGTGTACAGTGGCCCCGCCTGCTCGACCACGGGCGCCGGTGGTAGCGTCGGTTCGATGGCGGCCGAAGCGACGTCTCCGGCCAGCGAAATCGTGTTAGGACCGGGCGTCAGCGGCTGCACGCTGCACGCAGTCGACAGAGCGACAAGGCAGCCAACCAGTCCCAGGCGTTTCAAGGCGATCATCGGCGGGATTATACGCTTTAAGGTTCGCAAATTCGGCGCAACTCTGCAATTGGTAGAACATGGGTTTCACCACCACTATCTGGGGGCCATTCCCAAGTCCGGTATACTGGATTTGTCATGCGTTATTCGTCGCCTCCAGATCCGAAGGCTTTTGCCGAGCGCGTCTACGCCATCGTCCGCCAGATCCCGCGCGGGCGGGTGATGACCTATGGGCAGGTTGCTCAGCAGATCCTGCCCCCCGCCAACGTGCCGGTCGATCAGTATCTGCGGGCCGCTCCGATCTGGGTCGGGGGTGCGATGGCCAACGCCCCCGATGACGTGCCCTGGCAGCGAGTGATCAACAGCCAGGGGCGCGTGAGCGAGCGGCCCGGCCTCGGCCCGGCCGTCCAGCGCCAGATGCTCGAGCTGGAGGGTGTGGTGTTCGACGCGCGGGATCGTGTCGATCTGAAGCGCTATGGCTGGAATGGCCCCGACGCCGCCGAACCCGAACAACCGTCTTTGTTATAGCGGCCCCTATCGATAGCGCACGGGAGCACCCAGCGTGGCTCACGAATACGTCGCCAATCTTCACATGCACACGCCGTATTCGGACGGCGAGTGGTACCACGCCGACATCGCGGCGGCCGCGGCCCGAGCGGGCGTCGACATCCTCTGCGTCACCGATCACAACGTCTGGGTCGACGGGCCGGAGCGATACTACGCGTTCGGGGATCGGCGCGTGCTGGTTCTGGTCGGCGAGGAAGTGCATGACGCCAGTCGCCAGCCACAGCGCAACCATCTGCTGGCCTACAACGCTCAACGTGAACTGGCGGCTCACGCCCGGGATCCTCAAACCCTCATCGATGCCGTGAAGGCGGCGGGCGGTCTGTCGTTCCTGGCACATCCGTACGACTCGACGATGCCGCTGATCAACTACGAGGAGATCTCGTGGGTGAACTGGGAGGTCGAGGGGTTCACGGGCCTGGAGATCTGGAACTACATGTCGAGCTGGGCGTCGCTGCTCACCTCGCGGCAGAACGCCGTGCAATACGCGTTCAAGCCGGAACTCGGTTTGACGGAGCCTCGCCCGGAAGTATTGGCGAAGTGGGATGAACTGCTGGCGGCCGGTCACCGCATCGTTGGGATTGGCAACGCCGATGCGCACGGCACCGAATATCAACGCTGGGGTCTGCGCCGCGTCCTGTTTCCGTACGAGTTCCTGTTTCGCCAGATCAACACCCATCTGCTCACACCGAAAGAGCTGACCGGCGAGCTGGCGCCGGATCGTGTGACCGCCCTGGAAGCGCTCGAAACCGGAAGCTGCTTTGTCGGGTACGACGGCATCGGCTCCACGAATGGCTTCCGTTTCACCTGCCACTATGAACGCGCCAGTCAGGGCATGGGCTCGGTCGTCGAGAACCGCGCTGGAGTGACCCTGCAAGTGGTGACGCCAGCGCCCTGCACGATCAGGCTCATCCATGCCGGTGACGTGATCGCCTCGTGGGAGAACGCGACAGGCGCGACGCATATCCTCCCGGCACGAGCCACCGGACCCTTCCGTGTCGAGGCCTGGCGCCAACACCTCGGCCAACTGCGCGGCTGGATCTTCAGCAATCCCATCTACCTGGTCTGAAGGCCCTCCAGACATGACGAGGGCCGGTCATTTGTGCGACCGGCCCTCGTCATCCCAAGGTGGGAGTGGAGAGAAAGTGATGAAGCGACCGTGCCAGGGAGATGCGTGTGGGTCTTCCTGGCCGGATCGAGGCTGGATCAGTTGGCCGGCACTGGATCACCCAGCGGGCCGACCGGGTCAACCAACGGCATCGCCGGGGTCGACGACGGTGTCGCCGAAGCGACCGCCATGGTGTAGTAGCGATACTCCGCGGCAGCGTCGAACGAAACAGGGCTGAAGGACGATGCATCCGCGTCGGACAACTTGGTGAGGGTGCCGCGCTCGAAGGCTGTCGCGGACATCACCTTGATGCCGGCCAGGTTCATGCCGAGAGAGAGGCTGCGCTCCGCGGCCGAAAGAAACGCGGTCGGTCGGAAGTCACCGCCCGAGACCCCGATGGCCATGCCCCAAACGAAGCTGCAGATCAGGGCATAGGTCGCCAGCAGGTTGCGCCAATTCAGGGGCGTTCGGATCAGCATCGCGGACATTCGGTTTCTCCTCAAGCAACGTCGGACATGGATCAGTATAGGGATCGCCGACTCACATGCCATAAAGCTGACCTAAACCTCGCGTGGAAAGACCGTTAAGGCGTTCAAGTTTCCGGATTCAGACATCAGGAGTGTCCCGATGTCTCGGCATTGATTGCGGATTGGGCCGATATTCAGATATCGGGACACTCCCGCTGTCTGAATCCGGTCGTGATAAAATAAATGTTCTACTCACTCTGGCGCTAGATGGCTATGCGCAGGCCTGGAGATCCCATGGACTTCAAACTGCATTCCCCTTACCAGCCCACCGGCGATCAGCCAGTCGCTATCGAAGAACTCGTCGCTGGCGTTCAGGAAGGGCTCAAAAGCCAGGTTTTGCTCGGCGCCACGGGCACCGGCAAGACGTTCACGGTTGCGAACGTGGTTCAGCGCGTCCAGCGCCCCACCCTGGTCATCGCGCACAACAAGACCCTGGCCGCCCAGCTGTACTCGGAGTTCAAGGAGTTCTTCCCCGAGAACGCGGTTGAGTACTTCGTCTCGTACTACGACTACTACCAGCCCGAAGCCTACGTCGCCCGGCATGACCTGTATATCGAGAAGGAAAGTCAGATCAATGAGGAGATCGACCGGCTGCGCCTGGCCGCGACGACGGCCCTGCTCAGCCGCCGCGACGTTTTGATCGTGGCATCGGTCTCGTGCATCTATGGCCTCGGCTCGCCCGAAGCCTACGGCAACGTCGTCATCCACCTGCAGCGCGGCGCGCAGGTGCGGCGCAACACGCTTCTGCGCCAGCTGGTCGAGGTCCACTACACGCGCAATGACGTCGACCTCAAGCTTGGCACGTTCCGCGTCCGCGGCGACACGCTCGAGATCATGCCGGCCTACACCGACCAGTTTGGCTACCGCCTGACCTTCTTCGGCGACGAGATCGAGCGCATCAGCGAGTTCAGCCCGCTGACCGGCGAGATCGTCAACGACCACGACGCGCT
Source organism: uncultured Anaerolineales bacterium (assembly GCA_964480865.1). GTDB lineage: Bacteria > Chloroflexota > Anaerolineae > Anaerolineales > UBA6663 > UBA6663. Next base: position 34,248 of record CAYZRP010000010.1, read on the forward strand.
CGACCTCTTCCCGGCCAAGCACTTCATCACCGCCGCGGACAAACTCCAGGCCGCCATCCAGGCCATCGAGACCGAGCTCGAAGAGCGCATCAAGTACTTCAAGGACAACGACCTGCTCCTCGAAGCGCAACGCATCGAACAGCGCACGCGCTACGACCTCGAGATGCTGCGCGAGGTCGGCTACTGCTCGGGCATCGAGAACTACTCGCGCCACCTCGATCAACGCCCGGCCGGCTCACCACCGTGGACCCTGATCGACTACTTCCCGCCGGACTTCATGCTCGTCGTCGACGAGTCGCACATGACCATCCCGCAGATCAACGGCATGTGGGGCGGCGACCGCTCGCGCAAGGACGAGCTCGTCAAGTACGGCTTCCGTCTGCCATCGGCGCTCGACAACCGGCCGCTGAGTTTCGCCGAGTTCGAAGAGCGCGTCGGCCAGGCGATGTTCATCTCGGCTACACCCGGCCCTTACGAGATGAAGCACAAGGACAAGCTGGTCCAACAGGTCATCCGCCCGACCGGCCTGATCGACCCCGAAGTTGAGATCCTGCCGACCAAGGGCCAGGTCGACCACCTCGTCGGCGAGTTGCGCACCCGCATTGCCCGGGGTCAGCGCGCACTTGTCACGACGCTGACCAAGCGCATGGCCGAGGACCTGTCGGCTTATCTTCAAGAACTGAACTTCAAGGTGCACTATCTGCACTCGGAAGTTGACACCCTCGAACGCATCGAGATCCTGCGCGACCTGCGCCTCGGCATCTACGACGTCGTGGTTGGCATCAACCTGTTGCGCGAGGGCCTTGACCTGCCTGAAGTGTCACTCGTCGCGATCCTGGATGCGGACAAGGAAGGCTTCCTGCGCTCGCAGACATCGCTGATCCAGACCATCGGTCGCGCCGCCCGCCACGTCGAGGGCAAGGTCTTCATGTACGCGGACAAGATCACGGACTCGATGCGTGTCGCGATCGAGGAGACGAACCGTCGCCGCGCGATCCAGATGGCGCACAACACCGAGAACGGCATCACGCCGCTCAGCGTCATCAAGGGCATCCACGACCTGACCGAGCGCGTCCACACCGTCTCCGAGGAGGCCGCGCCGTACAACGCCGAGCTCGAGGTGACTCCGGCCACGCTCCCGGCCGGCGAGCTGGAGCGGCTCGTGGCCGAGCTCGAAGCGCAGATGCGCGCCGCGGCCCAGGAGCTGCAATTCGAGAAGGCCGCGTTGCTGCGCGACCAGATCCTGGAGCTGCGCCAGTCGGTGCTCGACAAGCAGGGCCAGCTGCCGTCGTGGGAGAAGCTGTCACGGCTTGGCGAGATCGAGCGCAAGCTCGACGCCGGCGAACCGACCGGCGGCCGCGGCGCGACGCGCCAGAGGCGCATGCCCGGGCCGCGCCGTCAGCGCAGCCGAGTCTAGCCAGGCTTCCCTGAGACAGTCCACAGACAAGAGCGCAGTGTCCACGGGCGAGTTGTCAGGCCGTTTCAGGCCAGTAAGCCTTGTACGCAGATCGCACGGATGATGCAGAGCGATTGTCGATAGATTCCGCGCGATCCGTTCTGATCCGTGCCATCCGTGTACAGGATCCGACACCGATCTTCAGGCGCCTGACCACTCGTGCTTGCACACAGAGCGAACGGGTGGCGCAGGTGTTCTCCCTGACACCACCCGTTTGTTGTCCAAAGAGCGGATCGGTCCCCGAACCTGGAGTTCTTAGCGTATGCGCTTCATGATCGAGGTGTATCCGTCGCCGCCCGGGTAGACCCAGGCGCCATCGTTCGTGTCAGCGTCGGTGAAGGTTCCTTTGAAGTAGGCCGGCGAGCCCTTGAAGCCGCCCCAGATCGTGAGCGTGTCGCCGTCGAGTTCATAGACGTAGTCGAGCGTGTTCCCCTTTGTGTCATACACCCGCGACTGGATGTCGGCGCTCGGCGCCTCTCCGAAGGGCCTCAGATGTCCGATATACTCGATGGCCTGAGCGCGCTCGCCGAAGACGGTGACATCAACTTCCTGGATCAGGAAGTGACCGCCCGTCATCCAGCGGTAGGTGACCGTCCCGGTCGAGTCACCGGACAGTTCCCAGGTGCCGACCAGCCGATCCAGGGCCTTCAGTTGATCGCTCGTCTCGGTGGCGGGTGAGTACGTGTGTGAGTCTGTCATGCGGGATGGTTCCTTTTGGTCTGATGTCGCGTCGGCGCGATCCAACGCGCATCGGTATATTACGCAGGACCATGCAGGAAATATTTCAAAAAAACGCAAAGCCGGAGAGAGTGGCAGAGTTGCGTCGCGCCGGCGTGCTCAGCGCCGCCTCGTTCGACGATTTCTCAAGCCTGCGCGCATTCCTGCCGGCTGAACAACTCCAGCCGCTCGTCTCGCACTATTGGATCGTCCGCTGGACGATCCCGGACGATGTGACCTATCAGCCGACCGAGGTACTGGCGTCGCCGATGGTCAACATCTTCCTCATGCCCGGCGACGCGTTCCTGTACGGGCTCACCACACAGACGTTCGCCTACGAGGCGCGCGGCCGCGGCGTCATGGCGGGCGCGACGTTTCAACCCGGCGGCTTCTTCCCCTACTGGGGCCGGTCCATGACTGACTTGCCTGCGCACCGCTCAAACCTGGAGACCGTGTTCCCTGGCGCGACGGCCGACTTCGCCACGCGCCTGCTCACGCAACCCGATGAAGATATCGCCCGCGGGATCGAAGCCCTGATCCTGGCGAAGCCCGTCGAGGCCAGCTCGAACATCGCCACCATCGCGGCCATCGTCAAAGCCGTGAGCCTTGAGACGCGCTTACGCAGCGTCCGCGAGGTGTCTGATCACTTCGACCTCCCGGCGCGCACCCTGCAACACCTGTTTCAGCGCGAGGTTGGCGTCAGTCTGAAGTGGGTCATCATGCGCGCGCGCCTGCTCGAGGCGGTTGAGGAGGCGTATCGTCAACCCCGGCCAGATTGGGTCCGGATCGCCGTCGACCTTGGCTACAGTAGCCAGGCGCACTTCATCTCGGACTTTCGCCGGGCTACGGGACGCTCGCCTGCCGCGTTTCACAGGCAGGAGTAGGCCCTGGGTCACGCACAACCGGGCGCTGCCGTGAAGGCAGCGCCCGGTTGTGGCAGTTGCGTCTTAGGTCAGACCCTCGCGCCGCGGCGGTGGGGTCCAACATTGATCAACGCAGGTCAGGCACCGAGTGCGTTGCGGGCCGCCGCGATGACCTCGTCGTACTTGGGTTGTTCGCCGAGGGCGGGCATGTAGGCGGCATAGACGATGGTGTCGTCTTTGCCGATGACGAACACCGAGCGGCGGTGCCAGCGACGCTCCTTCATCCACGTGCCATACTTCGCGCCGAAATCCAGATCCATGTGATCGCTGACCAGATAGACGCGATCAACGCCGGCGGCCGCGCACCAGGTTTTCTGTGTCGGCGGCAGATCGGTGCTGATCGTGATGACCACCACACCTTCGCCGAGGGCCGAGGCTTCTTCGTTGAAGCGCCGGGTCTCGGTATCACAGACACTCGTGCTCAGGGACGGGACCGCCGCCACGATCCGGACCTTGCCCGCCGTCTGGCCGAGGACGTCGACGTCCGTCCACAGCGCAACGTCGCCCCAGCTGCCCACCTGAGCGTGAAAGCCCGGCGCCTTCTGGCCGACCGTTACATCTTCGCCGATCACGGTGGCGAATTTGTCGCCAAGTTTGATCACATCAGTGCGTTCGATAAGAGTCATCGTATGGTCTCCTGTGCGCCAAATGGTATCACTCCGGGCCGATCTCTGAGGTGATTGGTAGAATCGTGTCCAGCCTTCCATGACCCAGGTCGACACCGCCGCCCTTGCCCCGTTCTTCGCCCGCGAAGCCGAACTCGCGACGATCGCGTCGCATCTCGCCGACCCAGCCTGTCGCCTGCTGACGCTGGTCGGGCTGGGCGGCGTAGGCAAGACGCGTCTGGCGCTCGAAGCCGGCGCGCGCGCCGGCGCATTCGCCGATGGCTTCTTCATGATCGAACTACCGGATGGGATCGTCGAGTCGCAGATCACGGACGCCACGGCCGACGCCCTGCACATTGCCGTACACGAACAGAGCGAGCCGCGCACACAGATCCTGCGCTGGCTGCGAGATCGCCAGGCCCTGCTCATCTTCGACGGTGCCGAGGGGCGACCCGTCCTCGACTGGATCCATGCCATCCTGGCGGCCGCGCCCGCCGTCAAGGTCCTGGCCACGGCGCGCGAACCGCTGCAGTCCCAATCGGAATGGCTGCTGACCCTCGCCGGGCTGCCCTATCCCGGCCCGGGCGACGCGCGCGCCGTGATCGACCCCGGCGCGTTTGGCGCTGTGGCCTTGTTCGGGGCAGCGGCCCGCCGTCAACGCATTGGATTCTCGCTCTCAGCTGAGCTCGGCGGCGTGCTGCGCATCTGTCGTCTGGTCGAAGGCCATCCGTTGGCCCTCGAACTGGCGGCCAACTGGGCACGCACATTGTCGAGCGACGAGATCGCCGACCTGATCGAACGAGATCCGCGCATGCTGGCGGCGCCGTTCGTCAGCCTGCCGGCCCGCCAACGTCGGCTGCAGACCGTGCTCGACGAGACCTGGGCCCGGCTCAACGCCGGCGAACGCCGGGCGCTCGGATCCCTGTCGGTCTTTCGCGGCGGCGCCGCCTTGTGGGCGATCAAGGCGTTAGGTGACGACCAACTCGAAATCCTGCACGCTCTGACCGCCCGCGCTTTGGTCAACCGGACGGCCAGCGGGCGTTTCGATTTGCACGCCCTGGTGCGCGGCTACCTCATCGAACATCTGCAGAACCCGCCGGACCAGATCAGTGCCGCGCAGGATGCGCACGCGGCCGTCGTGTTGCGCCGCCTGGCCGAACTAGCCCCAGCCCTTCAGGATTCGCGCCAGGCATCCACGCTAACCGCCCTCATCGCCGAGCGCGAAAACCTGCGAGCCGCCTGGACGCGCGCCGCCGAGACCGGCGCCATCGACCTGCTCGCCGCCGCACTCGATCCGCTCTGGTTCTTCGTCGACGTGCATGGCTGGTACCGTGAAGGCGAGCGCCTGTTTGCCGAAGCGCTGAAGGCGTTGGAAGCCGACGCGGCTCGGCTGGTGTCTCGAGAGGAAGCCATCCTGCGCGCACGACTGCTGGCACGGATGGGCTCCATGTCGTACAGCCTTAACGAGCCCGAGACGTCAGCGGCCCGACTGGAGGCGAGCCTGGCGCAACTCGTCGCGTTGGGCGCTGAACCCGAGCAGGCATTCTCGTGGCAGAAGCTGGGTGAGACCGGCTACCGACTGGCCCGATCCGACTACGAAGACTCGCTGCGCCGCGGACTCCGCCTCTACGAGCGCGCCGGCGACACGTTCGGCGTCGCGGGCGCGCTGGTCTGGATCGCGTACGGCGCTCTGCAGCGCTGCGACATGGACGAAGCGCGCGCGATGGCGCTCCGCTCGCTCGAGATGTATCGCGGCCTGGGCGCGCCCCTCGGGCTGACGCTCAGCCACCAGGTCCTGGCTGCCGTGGAGTCGGCCGGCGGCGACGTCGAGGCTGCCAGGCGTTACGGCGAACAGACCCTGCAGATCGCCGACTCGTTCGGATCGCCGTGGAGCAAGGCCATGGCCCGCTCCGACCTAGCCGGGATCCTGGTCACAGCCGGCGAGCATCGCCAGGCTGTGGGCCTGATCCGCGAGTCGCTCGAGATCAGCCTGGAGCACGGCCTGATCCCGTTCGTGATGATGGCCCTGCTCGAGCTCGCGCAGTTCTACCGCTCCGTCGGTCACATGGATCGGGCTATCGAGTGGCTGGCCCTGATCAGTTATCACCCGATGGGCTGGGACACGGCCGACGTCGCCTGCGAGATCCTCGACGAGGTCGCGCCTGATCCCGAGAATGGGCGTTATGCGGAAGCCGTGGCGCGCGGCCGGCAGGCCGACCTGACATCGAAGGTCGAGGCCCTGTTGGCGGAGTGGGATCGCGACGTCCTGGGCGCTCTGACGCGACCCGCACCCGACAGCGTGGCCCTCAGCGGCGAGCACCTCACCGCCCGCGAAGCCGAGATCCTGCACCGGCTGGCGGCGGGCGACTCGAATCGCGACATCGCCGCCGGCCTGGTCGTCACCCTCGGCACCGTCAAGTGGTACCTCAACCAGATCTACAGCAAACTCGACGTCCGCAGCCGGACCCAGGCTGTCGCCCGGGCCCGCGAGTTGGGCCTCCTCTCCTGATCTTTGAGATTCCTAACTTTGGATAGGTGACGCTCAACGTCGCCCGTCGTATCGTGTTGGCATAGGCGGCGCGGCGACGCCGCCAGACACCCCGGCCCGACACAACCCAGTCCGGATGGATCCCGAGAAACCCTGGCTCACCCTTCACGCGATCATGTTGCGCGTCAACGGAGAGGAGAGACGCATCATGCTCTATCGACGTTTCGGCCACACACCCGTGCAGGTCAGCGCGCTCGGCCTGCACACTCAGCACTTCGGGACACTCAACAGCCGCAAAGACGCGCTGGCCTTGCTGTCTGGCGCTGAGGAGCGCGGCCTGACGTACATCGACGTTGCCGGCGCCGACGGGTTGACCTCGTTTGGGCGCGCCGGCGGGGCCGAGCCGATCGTCGGCGCGTGGTTGGCCCAAGCGCCCAACCGTCGGGAACAGGTTGTCCTGTCGGCGACCGTGTTCGGCGAGATGGGCTATGGCCCGAGCGCCGACACGATCCTGCGCGCCTGCGAGGCCAGCCTCCGCCGGCTGCGCACCGACCACATCGACCTGCTGATCCTGCATCGACTCGACCGGGGGACGGCCTGGGACGAGGTGCTCGAGGCAACCGACCGCCTGACCCGCGCGGGCAAGATCGGGCATCTCGGCAGCAGCCATCTGGCCGGCTGGCATCTCGCGACCTTCAACCAGGAGGCCTCCAAACATGACCTGCCCGGCTTCGTGAGCGAGGAATGCGCCTATAGCCTGCTGCGCCGGTCGTTCGAGTTGGAAGTGCTCCCGGCCTGCCGCGCGTTCGGCATGGCGGTGATCACGTCGAGCCCGCTCGCCGATGGTTTGCTCGACGGGGTGCTCAACGCATCGCCTGGGCGCCCCGTCGATCCCGACATGCGACGGGCCGTCGCTGCGTTGCGACCGCAGCTGCAGGCCTGGGAAGCGCTCTGCCATGACGTGGGTCATGCGCCGGCAGCCGTGGCTCTCGCCTGGTTGCTCCACAACCCAAGGGTGACGGCCTCACTGATTGGCCCGCGAACGCTGGCGGAGCTCGACACGGCGGTCCGCGCGTTCGACGTCGACTGGTCAGCGGAGCTCGCCGAATGTCTCGATCGCATCTTCCCCGGCCCGGTCCGTGAGGCGCCCGACGCCTTCTGGCCGATACCGGGCATTCAACTCGCGCCGTCCATCGCGTGATGGCGGGACGCGACATCGAGGTCAATCATGGAAACGATCAGAATGGGACGAACGGGATTGCAGGTCACGCGGCTCTGCCTGGGCGCCATGACATTCGGGCGTGAGGCCACCGAGGCCGAGAGCATTGGCATGCTCGATCGCTATCGCGCGGCCGGCGGCAACTTCATCGACACGGCCGATGCGTACTCGAATGGTGTTTCCGAGGAAATCCTCGGGCGCTGGTTGAAGGGCCAGCGTCGCCACGAGTGGGTCATCGCCACGAAGGTCCGTTTTGGCACGCGCGAGGGTCTCAACGAACGCGGCCTGTCGCGCAAGCACATCCTCGACGCCGTCGAAGGCAGCTTGAAGCGTCTGGGCACCGACTACATCGATCTATATCAGGTGCATATGTGGGATCCGCAGACCCCGCTCGAGGAAACCTTGAGCACGCTCGACCTGCTCGTGAGGTCCGGGCGGGTGCGTTACCTGGGCGTCAGCAACTTCGCCGGCTGGCAGTTGCAGAAAGCACTCGATCTGGCGACACGTAACGGCTGGGAGCCATTCACCTGCCTGCAGCCGCTCTACAATCTGCTCGATCGCGAACTCGAATGGGAGTTGCTGCCGCTGTGTCGCGACGCCGGGCTGGGCGTGATCCCGTGGAGCCCGCTGCGCGGCGGCTGGTTGAGCGGCAAGTTCCAGCGCGGGCAAACCGGGCCGCTCGCCGGATCGCGCGTGGAGACCGCCGAGGCCCGCGGCTGGACCGAGGGATGGAGCGTGTACGCCAACGACCACACCTGGCAGGTCGTCGACGCCGTCAAGTCGGTTGCCGACGAGGTCGGGCGCACGCCGGCGCAGGTGTCGCTGCGCTGGTTGCTGGATCAAGATGGCGTGACGGCGCCGATCATCGGTGCCCGCACGCTGGCCCAACTCGAGGATAACCTCGGTGCCGACGGCTGGATGCTGTCGCCCGAACAGATCAAGCGCCTGAACCAGGCCAGCGCAAAGCAACTGCCTTATCCGTACAATTACTTGAGCAATCTGTAGAAGCGAGGACACACGATGAGTCGAACACCAAACCGCATCCTCGGTCGATCCGAGATCTCGATCAGCGCGCTGGGCATGGGCTGTTGGGCGATTGGCGGACCGTTCTGGGCGGGCGAGACGCCGCTTGGCTGGGGTGACGTCGACGACCAGGAGTCGATCAGGGCCGTGCAACGCGCGTTTGACCTCGGCGTCACGTTCTTCGACACCGCGAACGTGTACGGCGCGGGTCACAGCGAAGTCGTCCTCGGCCGGGCGCTGACGGGGCGACGACACGAGGCCGTCATCGCTACGAAGTTCTGGAACCTGTTTGATGAGGAGAGCCGGCAGATCACGGGCACGAGCGCCACGCCCGACGGCATCCGCGCCGCGTGCGAGGACTCGTTGCGCCGGCTGGGCACGGACTACATCGACCTGTACCAGTTCCATGCCAACGGCTTCGCGGCCGATCAGGCGCTCCCGGTCCGCGAGGCGCTCGAGCAACTCGTCGCCGCCGGCAAGATCCGGGCGTATGGCTGGAGCACAGACTTCGTCGATCGGGCCGCTGTGTTCGCTGAAGGCGCATACTGCTCGTCCATCCAGCATCAACTGAACGTGCTCGACGACGCGCCCGACATGATCGCGTTCTGTGAGCGCATGGGCCTGGCAAGCATCAACCGCGGTCCGCTCGCCATGGGCCTGCTGACCGGCAAGTTCAGCAACGGCGCCGCCCTGCCTGACAACGACGTGCGCGGCGCGCGCAGTCCTGAGTGGATGAAATACTTCGTCCACGGGCAGCCCAGCCCCGAGTTTGTGCAGCGGCTCGAGGCCGTGCGCGAGGTGCTCACCAGCAACGGGCGCACCCTGGCGCAGGGGTCACTGGCCTGGATCTGGGCCCGCAGCCCGAACACGGTGCCGATCCCGGGCTTTCGCACGGTTGCTCAGGTCGAGGACAACGCCGGCGCGCTCGACAAGGGTCCGCTCACGGCCGATCAGATGGCGGAGGTCGCGCGCCTGCTGGGTCAGACAACCGTATAGACGAATCGATTGATTGGCCGCGGATGGTGCGGATTTCGCAAATGACAACAGACCTGGCGCCTTTGGTCAGCAGAGAATTACCGGCTCCCGTTGATTCGCGCAATCCTCGCCATCCGCGGCGAACAATCTGAGACCGAGCGCTTCCGAGGCACTCCGCGGCCAGGGCCGTCGCATCAAAACGGCACAGAGCGGGGTTTTGCCACGAGTTTCGCGGGTTTTTGGCGAAAGGGCACGAATGATTTCGCTTCGTGCCCTTTCGTCCATCGTCGCGAAATTCGTGGCAAAATCCGATACTCGGGAATAAGGCGCGATTGCCCTGACATCTCGGCTGATTCCGCTTGCATGTGGGCACAGCGGCCTATAATCTTCAGCCATGATGTTCACACGCCAGATCCTCGAGGAACGCGAGGCCGCCAGCCTTGCGCCATATGGGTGTCAATCACGGTTGTCGCGTGGCCGGGCCTACGGGCCGGATCCAGAGCCTGAGGACCGAACCGCCTTCCAGCGCGACCGTGACCGGATCCTGCATACGACTGCCTTTCGTCGGCTCGAATACAAGACCCAGGTCTTCGTCAACTACGAAGGCGATTACTACCGGACGCGGTTGACGCATACGCTCGAGGTCGCGCAGATCGGCCGGACGGTGGCGCGCGCGCTCGGCGCCAACGAGGATCTCGTCGAAGCGATCTGTCTGGCGCACGACCTCGGCCACCCGCCGTTCGGGCACTCGGGCGAGGCAACACTCAATCGCCTGATGGTCGACCACGGAGGCTTCGATCACAACCGGCAAAGTTTCAGGATCGTCACTGAGCTCGAGCAACGCTATCCAAACTGGCCGGGGCTCAACCTGACGTGGGAGACGCGCGAGGGCATCGTCAAGCACGAGACAGCGTACGACATCGCCGACGCCGGCGAGTTCGAGCCCGACAAGCGCGGCCACCTCGAAGCCCAGATCGCCAACATCGCCGACGAGATGGCGTACACGGCCCATGACCTCGATGACGGCCTGCGCTCGGGTCTTCTGGCGTTCGGCGACCTGGCCAACCTGGCCCTCATCCGCCGGCTGCGGACGAGCCTCGGTCTGCCGATGGACACGCTGATGCTGCGCGCCGGCCAGATTGACGACATGACGCGCCACCGCGTCATCCGCCGCCTGATCGGCATCGAAGTCGACGATTTGCTGCGAGCCACGTCTCAACGCATCGTCGCTGCCGGCATCGACAGCGTCGAAACCCTCCAACGCCAGCCCCTTAACGTGATCGGATCCAGCCCGGAGCTGGCCTCCGAGAACCGCGAGATGAAGAGCTATCTCTTCCAGAACATGTACAGGCACTATCGCGTGGCACGGATGGAGGCCAAGGCCGATCGGGTGTTGACCGAGTTGTTCGAGACCTACATCGGCCGGCCCGAACAATTGCCGCCCGCTGTCCGTGAACGCGCCGATGACGACGTCGATCGACTCTATCGGGCTGTGTGCGACTACCTGGCCGGAATGACCGACCGCTTTGCGCTCGATGAACACGCCAGGTTGTTTGACCCGTACACGCTTCCGTGAGATATAATCACGTCGTTGTATTCATCCGACACGACACAGTCCCTGAGGCGGCGCCCGTGCGCCGCCTGATTTTTGACTGCAGGTGAAGGCTAGATCTGGAGCGCATCGTGACCGAACAATTTCTTACACCCGAGGGTCTGGCCAAGGCCCAGGCAGAACTCAAAGACCTGATCGAAGTCAAGCGGCCCGAGATTGCCGAGCGCCTGCGCGACGCCATCAAAATGGGCGACCTCTCCGAAAACGCCGACTACATCATGGCCAAAGAGGAGCAGGCCTTCCTTGAGGGCCGGATCCTCGAACTGCAGGAACTGCTGCGGACGGCGACGATCATCAACGAAGGCGCCGCCAAGAAGGGCGTGGTCGCGATGGGCAGCACCGTGACCGTCCAGGAAGCGGGCTCGTCGCCCGAAACGTACACGCTCGTGGGGGCAAAAGAGGCTGACCCGCGCCTCGGCAAGATCTCGAACGAGTCGCCGATTGGCCGCGCCGTGCTCGGCCGCCGCGTCGGCGACACCGTCAAGGTCGAGACGCCCATCGGCCCCGTCAAGCTCAAGATCCAGAAGATCGACTGACAGTCCATCGATACGACGAACGACAAAGGACGGATGACGATGGGGTGAACGGCCATTCACCCCATCGTCATCCGTCCTTCGTCGTTAATCGCGCGTCATCGTTCTTTCACCCTGCGTCCTTCGTCAGCACGCCGTGCGCTTTGACTCATCGATCGACCTCTCCATCCCAGCGCGCCGGGTGTTATCCAGGGGGCATTCAGTTCCGCAGGTTGCGTGTCACACACAGGGTCTGGCCGTCGCGCACGGCGTGGTCATCCAGGGGGCGTTCGGGTCCGCACATTGCGTGTCACACACAGCGCCTGGTCGGCGCGCACGGCGTGGTCATCCAGGACGTCTGCTCTCCCAGCGCGCCGCGTGTCATCCAGAGCGCCTGGCCACATTTGCCCGTTACCAACCGTAATGAGCGCGAAGGATCTCCCATAAGACTCGCGGCTGTTGCCAGGACCGTACGAGTCCGATAGGAGATCCTTCGCGCTCATTCGGCGCGTCCTATGGCGCAGATCATGGGCGCTCTGGATGACACGCGGCGCGCTGGTTCAGGCGGTGCTATCGATGGCGCGCGGCGCGCAACGGCTGGGTTCTAGATGACACGTTGTGCGCGTGACGACACGTTGTGCGCGTGACGACACCTTGTGCGCGTGATGACACGTTGGGCGCGTGGGTGGCACTCGGGATGACTCGCCACGTGCTGCTGGAATGGCCTTTTGAGGAAGCACCACGCGCGTGAATGCGCCGAACGATGAATACGTCGCGCGACCTGCCGCAGCCGAGTCGTTGACGCCATTAATGACGAAGGACGGACGACGCAGGGTGAATGGCCATTCACCCTGTGTCATCCGTCCTTCGTCATTCGTCGGGTATGTCTTAGGCCTTGCGATACGCCTGAAGCTCGATCGTCATGCGCTCGAAGAAGCTGTTCGGCGGCAATGCCCCGCCGCCATAGGCCATGTCGACGATGCGGGCGGTGACGACGAGGGTGGCCGTCTCGAGGCTCAACGTTTCGCCGGCGAGGGCCGACACAGGTTCGCCCTTGGCAGCCAGCCGGCTCTTGAGAGCCTCATCGCGGAAGGCATGCTCGCTCATCAGCACCTTGGTGACAGTGCGGATGTCGTTCTTGTCGAAGAGCCAGATCTCGAAGGCCGTGACCTTCTTGGGATCGCCAACGCCGATGGTCTCCGAAATCCCCATGCCGCACTCGCCCAGGAAGCTGCCGTCCTGGCCGTCGACGCTGAAAGAGTCGTCGTAGACGTCATCGCCGAGCGTGTAGGTCGTCATGAAACGAGCGATGGCCTGACCCGCTACGGCGCCGCCACCCGCAGACGCAGGCACCAGCGTGGGCATGTCAACCGGAGCGGCAGCGGTCGGCGCGGCTGAGGCGACCACCGGGCGGCGCACCGGCACGCCAGGCTCAACGGCCACCGAGGGCGTCTGACGCAGGCGCGTCCAGGCATAGGCGCCCAGGCCGGCCAACACGATCAGGAAAAAGAGCCCGACCAGAAAGATCAGGAAATACTGCGAAAGCCCGCCGCCTTCTCCGCCGGCGGACGGCGTCGGGACCGGCGTGCCCATGGCCTGTCGATACTGGTCGAGCGCAATCTGCAGGTCGGCCACCTGCTGCATATCCGTTGCGTTCGATTGCGCGATCGTGTGCTGGAAGGCGGCCCCAACAGTGTCGCCAAAGCCCAACATGCGGCGCGCCGCCAGCTCAATGTCCCGGTTCTGGGCGTACGAACCGGCCACCATGCGGATGTAGTCATCCTGCAGATCGGCCCGCAGATGAACCACATCCGCGTCGACCCACTTCACCGGAAAGACGTACCAACCCAGGATGGGCAGACCGACGATCAGCCCTAACAGGAAGCCCAACACCGGCCCAATCCACGGCCGCTGACGCATGGCGCCCATCACCGGTTCGAAACTCGACAGCATGTCGCTCTCCTTCTTTCGAATCGCGGCGATTGTATAGCAGGGAGAGTCTTGGCGCAAATTGTCGAGGAGCGAAGGACGAGGAGCGAACGCTACCGCGATATCGCGTGGCGGCGTTCGCTCCTCGCCCTTCGTATTACTGCTCCACGGCCGCCGCATGCACCTCGGCCAGCGGGAACTCATGGCCACACTTGATGCACTGGGCGTTGTTGCGGTTGGCGGTCACGAGGAGGCCGCCGCAGTCGGGGCACGGCGCGGGCACCGGACGCTTCCAGGTCGTGAACTGGCAGGCCGGGTAGTTGCTGCAGCCGTAGAAAGTGCGACCCTTGCGGGTCTTGCGTTCGACGAGCTCGCCATCGGCACAGTCCGGGCAATGGACGCCGAGTTTCTCGAGCCAAGGTTCGGTGTGCCGGCACTCGGGGAAGTTCGAGCAGCCGATGAACTTGCCGAAGCGTCCATAGCGGATCAACAGCGGCTTGGTGCACTTCGGGCAGTCGCGGCCGATGTACTCGGGCTCGCGGCTGACCGCCGGCATCTCGTCCTCGGCGAGGCGCACGCGCTCGCTGAACGGGTCCCAGAATTCGCGCAGCACCTCGACCCAGTCGCGCGCGCCGTCAGCCACGTCGTCGAGCTCATCTTCCATGCGGGCCGTGAAGCCCACGTCGACGACGTCGGGGAAGTAATCGACGAGCAGGTCGTTGACCGTCATGCCGATGTCGGTCGGGAACAGGCGCTTGTCCTCACGGACCACGTAGCCGCGCGCCTGGATCGTCGTGATCGTCGGCGAGTACGTCGACGGCCGGCCGATGCCATCCTCTTCGAGCGCCTTGATCAGCGACGCCTCGGTGTAGCGCGGCGGCGGCTGGGTGAAGTGCTGCTCGGGCCAGAGCTTGATGAGCTGCAGGGCTTCGTCGACCGTCAACAACGGCACGCGCGTCTCAGCCTCATCGTCGGGCGCCGCGTCTTCATCGCGCGCCTCCTCGTACACCGCGAGGAAGCCCGCGAACTTGAGTGTCGCGCCCGAGACCCGGAACAGATACGGCTGCGGCGCACCCGCGGCGACAGCCGTGATCTCGACCGAGACGGTGTCGTAGATCGCGGCCGACATCTGGCTGGCGACGAAGCGCTGCCAGATCAGGTTGTAGAGCTTGAACTGGTCCTTGCTCAGGAAGTTCTGGATCGCTTTTGGCTCACGGCTGACCTGCGTTGGCCGGATAGCTTCGTGAGCTTCCTGCGCGCCCTTCGTGCGCGTCTTGTACTGCGGAGGCTCAGGCGGCAGAAACTCCGCGCCGTATTTGCCGGAGACGAACTCACGCGCCTCTTGCTGAGCCTGCTCCGACACGTTCGGGCTGTCGGTTCGCATGTACGTGATCAGGCCGACCACGCCGCCTTCGCCGAGCTCAAGGCCTTCGTAAAGTTGCTGGGCCGTCGCCATCGTGCGCTTGGCCGTGAAGCCCAAACGCCGCGATGCTTCTTGCTGCAACGTCGAGGTCGTGAACGGCGGTGCCGGGCTGCGCCGACGCTCACCGGTCTTGACCTTGCTGACCGTGTACGTCGCGCGCTCGAGATCCGCCTGAATGCGCTCGGCGTCAGCCTGGCTCTTGAGGATCGAGTCCTCGCCGGTGCCAACATCCTGGTCGCCGATCTTGACCAGGCGCGCGCGGAAGGGCTTGTACGGCCGATGATGCGCGTCCTGTCCATGTTTGAGCAACTCGGCGTCGACCGACCAGTATTCCTTCGGGACGAAGGCCTGGATCTCGCGCTCGCGATCCACGATCAGGCGCACCGCCACGGACTGCACACGGCCGGCCGAAAGGCGACCACGCACCTTGGCCCACAGCAGCGGGCTGAGCGAGTAGCCGACCAGGCGGTCGAGGATGCGGCGTGCCTGCTGAGCGTTGACCAGATCCATGGCGATCGCGCGCGGGTGCGCGAAAGCGTTCTCGATCGCGGTCTTGGTGATCTCGTGGAAGGTCACGCGTTTGGCCCGCGCGAGGTCGATCTCGGCGGCTTCGAGCAGGTGCCACGAAATCGCTTCGCCTTCGCGATCAGGGTCGGTCGCGAGGAAGATCTCCTCGGCGCGCGCGGCCTCGGCCTTCAGTTCCTTGACGAGCGGACGCTTCTCGTTCGGCACGCGGTACTTGGGCGTGAAGTTGTTCTCGGTGTCGACCGAAAGCGTCGACTTGAGCAGGTCGCGTACATGACCGACCGAGGCCCGCACCGTGTAGCCCTTGCCCAGATAACGGCCGACGGTTTTGGCCTTGGTCGGCGACTCGACGATCACGAGTTTGCCATGCCGACGCCCGCTGCGAGCCGCCGCCTTGCTCTTGCGAGCGCGCGGTTCGCCCGGGACGACCTCGGGGCGCGGCAGACCGGCATGCGCGTCGGTGACGCCCATGCGATACAACGTGGTTCCGCAAACTGAACACTTGCCGGTTGTGGCCGGGGTTCCGCTCTTGGTGAACACGGCCTGCGTGTCCACCATCTCCCGCTTGGATTTACATTTGACGCAATAAGCTTCCATCATCCAGCATCACATCTCCGCGGCCGATCTCGCACGATCGACCGCCACCACTCACAGAAAAGCCGAGCCGTCCGCGCGGGCTTTCAGGGCGGTGATGAACTCTTTCACCTCTTGCGAGCGCTCACGGGGGCAAACCAGGAGGATATCACCCGTGTCAACAATCACCAAATCGCGGACGCCCAGGGCGGCCACGAGCTTGCGCTGGCGGTTGGTGTTGTGCACCAGGTTGTTGCCAGCGTCGACGTTGAGCAACTCGGTGCCGTACACGACGTTGCCGGTGTCGTCAGACGCCATGACGTCGAAGAGTGCATCCCAGCTGCCGACGTCGTTCCAGCCCAACTTCGCCGCCGGGATCACAGCCACCTGTGTGGCGCCTTCCATGACGCCGTAGTCGATCGTTGTGTTGGCGACTCCCTCCCAGATCTTTCTCAGATCGTTCGGACTGGCTTCGATCTGAGCGAGCTGTTTGGAGAACTCCGGCATCTGCGCCGCGAACTCCTGCATCAACCGAGCGGCGCGCCAGACGAACATGCCCGAGTTCCAGCTGTGCTGGCCATCGGCGATCATGGCCTCGGCCTCGGGCCGCTGCGGTTTCTCCTTGAAGCGCGCAGCCTTGAAAGCCGTGAACCCGCGCACCTCGCCGAGCGACTCGCCGCGCTGGATGTAGCCGAAGCCCGTCGCCGCGTAAGTGGGCTCGATGCCCAGAGTGACGAGGTAGTCCTTCAGCGCGAGGTCGTGCGCCGCGGCCAGCAGGTCACGGAAGCGCGGCTCGTCGGACATGAAGTGATCGGCCGTCAGACAGGCCATCACAGCCTCTGGATCGCGTTGGCGCAGCGCGAGCGCCGCCAGGCCGAGCGCCGGGCCGGTGCCGCGCGGCGCCGGCTCGATGACGAAGTTCGCGGCCGGGATCTCGGGCGCCTGCTCCTGCAACAACGCGCGATAGTTCTCGCCGGTCACGACAAGGACGTGCTCGGCATCGAACAACGGCCGCAATCGACGAACAGCGATCTGAAACAGAGTCTGATCGCCAAGCAACGGGATCGTCTGCTTCGGCTGTGCCTGTCGCGACAAAGGCCAAAGGCGCGTGCCACCGCCCCCGGCCATGATGACGGCATAGTAGTGTGTCATGGCGCGGAATTGTACCGCAACGAATTAAGCGGCCTGTCAACACCGCGTCGCCACGACCCGGCCACCCTCCAAACGGGCCAGGCCGCGGAGCTCCAATAACGTCAGTTGCGCACTCAGTTGCCCGGGCGAGAGGTCGAGGCGCAGCGCCAACTCGTCAGGCAACAGTGGCCCATCGGCGAGGGCTTCGACGACACGGGCCTCGATCGCATCGAGGAACAGCGACGGCTGCACAACGTCAAGAGACCTGGCCGTCTCGAAACGCAACTCGGTCAGGATATCGTCGACGTCGATCACGAGCTTGGCGCCCTGCTGGATCAGGCGGTGCGGACCGCGGCTGTTCTTGGTGTGGATCTGGCCGGGCACGGCGAACACCTCCCGGCCCTGATCGTTGGCGAAACGGGTCGTGATGAGCGCCCCGCTCTCCTCAGCCGCCTCGATCACGATCACGCCGAGCGAGAGCCCGCTGATGATACGGTTGCGCGGCGGGAAATTGGCGGCGTCCGGCGGCACACCCGGGGCGTAGTCGCTCATCACGACCCCCGACCGTTCGATCTCATCGGCCAGGTCGTTGTGCTCGGGCGGATAGACGGTGTCGATGCCACAGCCGAGCACAGCCAGTGTCCGCCCACCGGCTTCGAGCGCCGCGCGATGGGCCACCGCATCAATGCCGCGCGCCAGCCCGCTGACGACCGTGAAGCCTCGTTCGGCCAACGTCCGCGCGAACGTCGCCGCCACGTCGCGGCCGTAAAGGCTGGGTCGCCGCGTGCCAACGATGGCGATCGAGCGCTCGTCGTCGTCGACGAAGTCGCCGCGCGCGAACAGCACCGGCGGCGGCCAGTCGATGCGCAACAAGGCGGGCGGGTAATCAGCATCAGCCCAGGTCACCAGCCGGGCGCCGGAGGCCCAGACCTTGCGCACCAGGGCCTCGAGATCCAGCTCGGCGCGAGCCGTCAGGAGGCGCCCGATCAGGCGCGTCTCAAGTCCTGCTGCTGCGAGTGCGTCGGGCGCCGCCCGCCAGGCTCGTTCGATATCGCCGCCAAAGTGATCGAGCAGGCGCCGCAATCGGATAGGGCCGATGCCCGTGACCAGGTGGAACCCAAGCCAGTAGGGCTGCAGATCCGTCATCGCGAGCAACCGAGGTACGCGCTCGCGTCTGGCTCGATGAAGGCGGCCGGATCCAGCCAGAAGTCGCGGCCGATCGCGGAATCCCTCCACCGCACGGCGTAGTGGAGATGCGAGCCACCGCTGCTGCCGGAGCCCACTGCCCCAGGCTCCCCGCCACTCAGGCCAATCGCTTCATTGACGTGCACGTCCTGGCCGACGACAACATCGATCCGCGCGAGATGCGCAAACCAGGTCTGGACTGATGCCCGCTCCACAACCACGAGGTTTCCATACGACCCGTTTTCGGCCGCCCAGGCCACGGTCCCGGCCAGCGTCGCCATCACCGGTGCGCCCGGATCGACTTGAAGGTCAAGCCCGGTGTGCGCCGGATAGGCCGGGTCCCGAAAGCGGCAGTACACGCTGACGGTCTCGCTCGCCCGGCCCCACTTGATGAACGGCGCCGCCAACGGCAACCCGTTGGGCGCGAGCCTCGGTCCAGCCTCCGGCCATGCGATCCACGGCACCTGCGTCGTGCCTGCCACCATCCGCGCGGCGTTCAAGAGGACATCAGGCGTTTGCTGTTGAACGGGTTCGTGCGCCTCGCGGTTCGAGCCGGCATGTACAGCGCGGGAGCCTCGCGAGGCGGGCTGCGGCGTTGCGCCTTCCGGCGCGTACGTGATTGCCGACACCCGCGCGCCCGCAAACGGCCGGGCGCTCGCGGGTCGCCTGTCATGGACACCCGCCCACCACCCGGCGAGTCCAAGGGCGAAGCAGACGGTCGTTGCCGCCCACAGCCTGCGCCGCACCACGCGCCGAGCCGCCTGACGTACCCGCGCGGCGCGGGCCTGGCCCGGACCGAAGGCACCGTGTTCGGTTATGCGCTTTGGACGGGCGGACAGGATCATGGCGCCACTGTAGCCGGGCGCGCAGGATCACGATCCTCGAAGAATCCTCGAAGAGACAGCGAGGCTAGCCGCGCAAGCCGTCGAGGACGTGCACGGTCAACTGGCGGGTATCGAGGTCGAACTTCAGGATAACGTCAGCGATGACAGGCAGGAGCAGGTCCGGCTGGCCCTCGGCCACGACCACGATGACGTCGTTGGCGCCGGTGTGGATCACCTCGGTCAGTCGGCCCAGCACCGCACCGCCCTCGTCGATGACCGTGAAGCCGAGCCAGTCGTCAGGCCACCAGCCGGCGGCCGCGCGTTCGATGGCCTTCACGAACACGGGCCTGGCGCGCAGGGCTTCGGCGGCATTGCGATCGCGGACACCCTGAAGCAACACCAGCCAGCGGCCCTGGTGGATGTGCGCGGACTTGATCGGGATCGGCGGGGCATTGGGGCCGAGGTGCAGTGCCTCGGCGGCTTCCCAATCGCGCAGACGACCCGCTGCGACAGAAACAACTAACTCGCCACGGATGCCGTGGGCGCGCACGATTTCGCCGACCTGGACGAGGGACATAGCAGAGCTGGGGATGGCCGGTTGTCCGGCCATCCCCTGTGGATCAGTCTTCGATCAGCTCGAGCTGGACGCGGCGCGCCTGCCGCAGCCCTGCGGCCTGCACGAGCGTGCGCAGGGAGCTGATCAACTTGCCGTTCTTGCCGATCATGCGCCCCATGTCGCCTGGCGCGACGCGGAGTTCGATCAGGACATCCGCGCCGGTCACGACCTCGGTCACCTGGACCTGATCGGGATCGTCCACCAGCGAGCGAGCGATGTGCTCAACCAGTTCTTTCATAGTCGGGTAGGTGCAAGATCAAAGGCGCCTGATCTGGACGACGGACCGCAGACCACAGACCGCCGCCAGACCCGACATTATTGACGAAAGTGTTACGACGCGTCAGCCACGCAGACGACAACCGCGGTCTGCGGTCCGTCGTCCGCGGTCGCACTCAGGCAGTCGCCCCACCGGCAGCAGCCTTAGCCTTGGCCTGCTGGCGCTTGCTCAGGCGCGGCTTGCGCTGCGCGGCCGAGTCGGTGGTGCGCAGGCTGATGACGCGCGCCTTGGCAGCCGCCTGGCCTTCGGCCACGAGCGTCTCGACGGCCTCGCCGGCCTTGAAGCGCGTGAAGCGGTCGAGGGTGCCGAGCTGCTTGAGCAGGGCCATCGCCGACTCGCTGGGCTGCGCGCCGTTCTTCAGCCAGCCGTACACCTTGGCCTCATCGACGACGATCGTCGACGGATTGGTGCGCGGGTTGTAGTAGCCGAGCTCCTCGATGAAGCGGCCATCGCGCGGGTGCTGACGATCGGCGGCGACCAACCGGAAGCTGATCTGATGGCGGGACCCGACCTTGCGCAAACGAATTCGAACCATAGTGCTCTGTGCTCCTTGTGCGACGCCACGCGTTCAGCCAGCGTCAACGAAACTTCGGCAGCGCGAAACCTCCGCGCTTGTTGCCCATTTGCTTCATCAACTTCTGCATGTCCTTGAACTGCTTGAGAAGCTGATTAACCTCGTACACCTGCCGCCCTGCTCCAGCCGCGATGCGACGCTTGCGGCTGGCGTTCAACACATCCGGGTTGCGGCGTTCCTGACGCGTCATCGAGTTGATGATCGCCTCGGTGTGCTTCAACTGTTTCTCGACCGCCTCTTCATCGATCTGTACGCGGCCGCCAAGGCCCGGGATCATGCTCAACACCTGACCCACAGGGCCCATCTTGCGCACTTCGCGCAACTGGGTGATGAAATCCTCGAGCGTGAACTGACCTGAGACGAGCCGGCCGGCCGACTCGGCGGCCTTCTCTTTGTCCATCGCCTCGGCGCGCTCGATCAGGCCGAGGACGTCGCCCATGCCCAGGATGCGGCCCGCGAGCCGGCCCGGATCGAAGAGCTCGATCGCGTCGACCTTCTCGCCAGTGCCCAGGAACTTGATCGGCACGCCGGTGACGGCACGCATCGAGATCGCAGCGCCGCCGCGTGCATCGCCGTCGACTTTGGTCAGGATCAGGCCGGTCAGGCCAAGTTGTTTATGAAACGACTCGGCGACGCGCACCGACTCCTGGCCGGTCATGGCGTCCGCGACAAGCAGCACCTCGACGGGCTTGGTGCGCTCTTTGATCGCCAGCGCCTCGCTCATCATCATCGCGTCGAGCTGGATACGGCCGGCCGTGTCGACGATCACGATCGTCATGCCCTGACGCTCAGCCTGCGCCACAGCCTGCCCGGCCAGATCGACCGGACGGCCCAGGCTCGTGAAAACCGGAACGTCGATCTGCGCGCCCAGGGTCTGCAACTGCTTGACCGCGGCCGGCCGGTACATGTCAGCAGCGACGAGCATCACGCGCTCGCCCTGCCCGCGCAGCCGGCGCGCCAGCTTGGCGGCCATGGTCGTCTTGCCCGAGCCCTGCAGGCCCGCCAGCAGGATGACACGCGGCGCCGGGCCGTGCAGCTCCAGCTTGCCAGGCTCGCCCAGGGTCGCGATCAGCTCCTCATGGACGATCTTGATGACCTGCTGGGCCGGGTTGAGGGCGCGCGAAACCTCGGCGCCGATGGCCCGGTCGCGAACGCGGTCCAGGAAGCTCTTGACGACCGAGAAGTGCACGTCCGCTTCGAGGAGCGCCAGGCGCACTTCCTTCAGGGCGACATCGACATCGGCCTCGCTCAGCTTGCCGCGACGGGAAAGCTGATCGAATACCCCCTGAAGTCTTTGGGTCAGCGAACTGAACATCGATCCCTCATCGGACGCCTTCCGACGCCGGACACGAAAGATAGCGACCCCGCCGTGGGGCCCCAACCTGTGGGGCCGCTTGGCGACGTCGCCTGGAACTCAACTGAGCCGGTAGTATACCACATCGAAGTCCTCCACGATCGGCGCCGTTGGCCACCCACCTCAGCCAATGCCGCACCTTCGGCGGCCGACGCTCCTAGCACCAGCCGTCAGCGCGACAGGTTGCGAGGCTGGGTGCGGGCGGCGGGATAGACCAGACCCGATTGCCACGCAACTCCAGATACGTGATCCCGACGTTGTTGGTGTAGTCGGCCTCGATCAGGTGGCCACGCGGATTAGCAGTCGAAACGAGCGCATAGACGCCATCCGGCAGGTCGCTCACATCGAGTTCCTGACCGGGCAGATCGGCATCGTAGGTATCGCCCCACCCGATCGACATGCCCTGCCGCAGACGGCCGCAGCCGATGTAGATACGCGCATCTGGAAATCCGGGCAACTCTGAATCGACGACATCGGTGTCGATGAGGCAGTACGAGAGCTTGTCGCTGCTCGCCGTGCGCAACACTGTGGCGCCATCGGCGGCCAGCGACCACAACTCGTACGTCGCAAAGTCACCGACGTGCCAGTGGTCGTGCTCCGGGTGCCACACGAAAGACCCAACCAGATGATCGACGTATGAGTTGTCACCGTCAAAGACGCGCTGCGCGACAGTCGTCTGCAGCGTCGACCAGTCGTTGGCCCCGTGCAACTCGATCGCGCCGGCGCCGCTGTTCCAGACCGTGTTGGCGAACCGAAGCAGACGTGTGTTGGCTGATTGACGTTCGATCGAGAGATTCCAGGGAGGCAGCGTGCGCAGATCAGGCAGGAGCCCGTCGATGCCGACACTGGCGACGGGCGTCTCGCCGTACTGAGCCAGCTCGACGACAACGCGAGCGTGAGCGCCAGGAGCGACGTCGTGCGCGCGAGCCCGGACGCTGCCCATGAGCCCGGCTGTGGCCAACGCGGCCGTCGCCAGGATCCTGAAGGTGCTCAACCGTGTCTGTTCGCTCACCGGCTCTCCCCTAACGGTCGCGCCAGGACTGGCACGTACAGGAGATAGATCACGGTCGGATGAGACAAGGCTGAGCACTACGAAAAACACTCTCCGGCACGGGCTTGGCCCGCACCGGAGAGTGCCTGTTCATCCGATCAGCGCGTGCGTTGATCAGTCAGTGTTGCGATTGTGCTTCGTTACCGTCCACCGGTTACGGCGCGGAGTTTGTCGCACGCCGGGCAGGCGCCGCCGGGTCGGATGATCGCGTAACCGCCCATCGGGTCGTCGCCGTACGCCAGGAAGTCAACGTTCCAGACGATCATGATGCGCACGAGCCCGCTGTTCTTGGCGAGGTTCGCCGCCTGGCCAAGCCACTCGGCGTGTTCCGCCACGGACGTGTCGGCGGCCCAGCCGAAGTTCCCGGGTAGCGACGGGAAGCCCTCAGGGCTGAGGTAACCGAGCTCGGTGAAGCAGAGCGGTCGGCGGCCACCGAAGGCATTGTAGTAAGTGCTCACCATGCCCTGGTAGTAGCGCGTGAAGTAATCGCCGCGCGGGTCACCCGACGTCTGGGTGGGGCTGATGATGCCTTCGTTGTAATGCAGGCCGACGCAGTCCATGTAGTTCGCGCCACCGGCCGCAGCCAGTTCGGCGATGTACGAGTTGTCGTTGCGGACGTGGTCGGGGCCGAACGCGCCTTCAGCGCCGGTCGGGGCCGGAGCGCCCGAGATCACGACGGTGTTGGCGTTCGCGCTCTTGATGGCGTTGTAGGCCTTGGCCAGCAACTGCGCATAGCGCGAGCCGCTGAGCTCGCCTGACGGCCACTCGCGGTCGATGTTCGGCTCGTTCCAGACTTCGATCGCATCGGCGCCGAGGCGGGCCAGCCCACCCACGTACGAAGCAAACGAGTCGTAGTTCGCGCCGCCACGGATCGTCTCAGGCGTCGTGCCGAGCACGCCCAACAAGATCTTGAAGCCGTTGTTGTGAGCTTCATTGATCGTGCCGGCCTGGCCACCCGGATCTGCGCCCGGCGACCAGCGGACCTGGATCTTGACCCACTGCATGCCCGCGTAGAGCATCTGGCTGCGATAGCCGTAGCCCTGGATGTGGCCACCCAACGCGAAGCCCGAGAACGAACCGGAAGGCACCGTCACGGGTGGCGGGGTCGTGCCGGTCGTCGGAGCCTGGGTCGGGCTGGGCGCAGGTGTGGAACCCGTCGATGTCGCACCCGGGATCTTGAGGACCTGGCCGACATAGATCAGGTTCGGATTGCTGAGGCCGTTGGCCGACAGGATCGCCTGCACCGTGACGCCAAAGCGGGTTGCGATCCGGCCAAGGCTATCGCCAGCCACAACCGTATATGTGCCATTGGAAGTCGTCGGCGTGGTGGGGGTAGTCGGCGCCGGTGTCGGCGACGTGCCGCCCGGCGACGGGTTGGTCGGCGTGGTCGGGGTCGTGGTGGCGCCGGGGATGACCAGCACCTGCCCGATGAAGATCAGGTTCGGGTTGCTCAGCTTGTTGGCCGTGAGGATGGCCGAGACCGTCGTGCCGAACTTGAACGCGATCGAGCCGAGCGTGTCGCCGGCCTGAACCGTGTACGAGCCCGGATTGTTTGAGGGAGCGGGCGACGACGAGCCGCCGCCAGAGGTGGTGCCGCAGCTCGCGGCGCCGGGGATGGTCAGCGATTGGCCGACAAACACCAGGTTGGGATTGGTGATCTTGTTGGCGCTGATGATCGCCTGCGCGGTCACACCGCACTTGGCGGCGATACCCGAAAGGGTATCTCCGGCCTGGACCGTGTAGGTCGTGTCAGCCATCACGGGGCCGACCGTCGCCAGAGCGATGGCCAGGGCCAGGATGCCCGAAAAGAGTCGTTTCAGCATGAGGATCCTTTCTCCTAGGGTGTGAAGTCACGGCTAAAACAGCCGGATTCCCCGGGTGAACCAAGAGCAAGTTCCAGGCCAGGGTGGCCCCACTCCGCTCGATGATGTGCCCTGATTGGGTCACGAACGCAACGCGGTCTCGACTATAACAGAGCCATACAGGCCGGGCAAGCCAGATCGCGCCACACTATGTCGAGTTGTATCACCAGGTTGACTGCTCGTAGACGAACCCGGCCCTGCTATGGTTCCCGACTGACAGAAACTCGCCGCAGCTGGCGCGGACAGAAAGGGCTGCTCCATGCGAGCCACCATCCCCCTTTCTGCGAAATCCGTGCAATCCACGGCCAAATAGGAGGATGCGCTAAAATCCAGGCCAAACCACAGGAGCCCGGGTGACCCGATGACAGGCAACGACCTTCCGTCAAGCGTCCATACCACCATCTTGAGCACCATCGGAGCAACCCCGTTGGTGCGCCTCAACCGTCTGGCGCGCGGCCTCGCGGCGACCGTGCTTGCGAAAGTCGAGTTCTTCAATCCGGGTGGGTCGGTCAAAGACCGCATCGCCCTCAACATCGTCGAGGAGGCCGAGCGCGCCGGCCGATTGAAGCCCGGCGGGACGGTAGTCGAGGCCACCTCCGGCAACACCGGCGTCGGGCTGGCGATCGTCGCCGCGATCAAAGGCTACAAATCGGTCTTCGTGATGCCCGACAAGATGAGCCAGGAGAAGATCCGGCTCCTGCGTGCCTACGGCGCCAAGGTCATCATCACACCGACGGCCGTCGCGCCGGAAGACCCGCGCAGCTACTACGAGGTCGCGAAGCGGGCCGTAGCCGAGACGCCCAACAGCATTCTCGCGAACCAGTACCACAACCCCGAGAACCCGCGCAGCCACTACCTGACGACCGGTCCCGAGATCTGGGAACAGACTGGCGGCAGGGTGACCGACGTTGTCATCGGCATGGGGACGGGTGGCACCATCACGGGTGCCGGCAAATATCTTAAGGAAAAGAACCCGCGCATCCGCCTGGTTGGCGTCGATCCGTATGGTTCGCTGCTTTACGAGACGCACAAACTCGGCCACCTGCCAGACGATCCCCACCCGAAGACCTATAAAACCGAGGGCATTGGCGAAGACTTCCTGCCGTCAACCCTTGAGCTCAATCTCGTCGACGAAGTCCTTCAGGTCAGCGACAAAGAGTCGTTCCTGATGACCCGTCGCCTGACGCGCGAAGAAGGCATCTTCGCTGGCGTGTCGTCCGGCAGCGCGGTGGCAGCGACGCTGCGCTACGCGCGCGACCTGCCCGCCGATCGCCTGGTCGTCGTGCTGTTGCCCGACTCGGGCTCCAGGTATCTGAGCAAGGCCTTCGATGACGACTGGATGCGCGAGAACGGCTTCCTCGACTCGACCTGGTCGGGGGCGAGCGCCGCGGACGTGCTGGCCACCAAGAAATTGCGCGAAGTGATCTTCGCCCTGCCCAACGAAGCGATCCCGCGCGTCGTCGCGAAGATGAAACAACACGACATCTCGCAGATCCCGGTGCTCGACGAGTCGGGTCATCTGCTCGGCCTGGCCAGCGAAGTCGAAGTGCTCAATCACATGGTGCTCAGCGATCACAAGCATCATTCGCACGAGCCCATCTCGGAGCTGATGCAAACCGACGTCGTCACGGTGTCGCCCGAAACGTCGATCGAGAGTCTGATGGGTCTCTTCGTGCATCGCGGCGCCGTGATCGTCACAGAGGGCGGCCGGGTCGTCGGCATCCTGACCAAGATCGACCTGCTCGACTACCTGGCCTCGCGGGCCTGATCCGGCGCTGGAGCCGCCGCGTTTGCGGATGGCGCTGACGATTTCGATGAGCGACCCGCGTCATCCGTGAAAGCGGCAGATTGACTTCCGTCTGGCAAGCCCGCAATTCTTCGGAGCGATTTCCGCACGTTGCCTTGCTACAATCGTGGCAGCGCCGGTTCTGCGGATCGCTCCTCGATCCGGCCTCGGTCCGCGCCAAGCAGGAGATCAATGATGCCTCATCGACGTCGCCAGGGATGGCGCCCTTCTCTATTGCTGCCCCTCGCCGCGCTGACGATCGCGGCACTCGCCTGCCAGTCTCTTGGGCCCGACAGCCCTTCGGCAACGCGCGTGGTGCCGACCGAAGAACGCCTGCCCAACCCCGAGGGCCTGGCAACCGACGCCTTCGGCACACCCGCGCCGACCGACGAGGCACCCGTGGAAGAACCCACATCGGGTGGGCCGGTCGGGATCACGGGCAGCGGCGCCGACTACACGCAGCCGATGGCGTTGGGTCAGACCCTGACTGTCGCCAATTGGGACGTGGCCGTGAACGCCTATCACTACGGCGACCAGGCCACAGAAGTCCTGGGCACGATGTCCGACCTGGTCGACACGCCGCCGAACGGCTTCCAGTACGTGATCGTACAACTCACGGCAACGAGTCGGTACGCCGACAACGACAACCACGGCGTGCCCTATGACGTGCGATTGCTCGCCGACAACCGCCACAGTTACAACTCGGCCGGCTTCCCGACGGTGAAAGAGCCGTTCGAGGGTGAAGTCCGCAAGGATGAGAGCGTGACCGGTTGGCTCGTGTTCCTATCGCCGGTCGAGACGAAGGAATTCCAGCTCGTTTTCAGCGACTTCGACAACGACTTCAACACCGTCGAGGGTTACTTCGCCCTGACGACGAATGCAGCGCTGCCCGCGGCGGATCCGTCGACCTTCCCGCCGGACAACGAAGTGGGAATCGACCCCAAGGCGCCGGCCAGGATCGGCGAGACGGTCGTCGTCGGCAGGTTCGCGCTGACGATCACTGAAATCCTGCGGGGCGACGCAGCCGACAAGATCATCGCTGAGAGCGTCTTCGCACCCGAACCAGAGGCTGGCCAGGAGTTCGCTCTGGCGCGCATCCGTGTGTTGGCCGTGGGCCGCGAGCCGAAACTGCAGAGCTTCTCGACGATTCTGTTCTCGGTGCAACCCTCGAGCGGCGATCCGATCGGCCTGCCGTTCCTCGTGTTGCCGGGCGAGAGCGTCGACACCTCATTGATCCCGGGCGGAGAACTCGAGGCCTATCTGCCGCTGGCGATCCCGAGCGACGACCCTGGCGCGTTGTTGTACTATGATCCAACTTTCGGGTTCGGCGACGAGACGCCGGCCCGGTACTTCTCGCTTCAACCCTGAGCGCGTCCTAGACGCGATTTCCCATCGAGGGGGACTTTCATGATTCGACCCTTGCGCGGCGCCAATGCCTTGTTGACCGGCGGTTCTCAAGGGCTTGGCCCGCTGATGGCCCGGCAGCTGGCAGAGGCCGGCATCAACCTGGCGCTCTCGGCGCGATCGGCCGACAAGCTCGAGGCCGTGGCGCAAAGCCTGCGCGATACAGGCGTACGTGTGGTCGTGGTGCCCGCCGATGTCACGAACGGGTCGGATCGGGTGCGCCTGCTGGCCCACACCGAGCGCGTCCTCGGGCCGATCGACATCCTGATCAACAACGCCGGTCTCGAGAACAATGGCCGTTACCAGGAGAAAAGCCCGGCCGAGATCACGCAGTTGATCGACGTGAACGTCACAGCGCCGATGTTGCTGACACGCGCGGCGCTGCCCGCCATGCTCGAGCGCGGGCGCGGCCACGTCGTCAACCTGGGTTCGTTGGCCGGTAAGCTGGGTCTTCCGTGGGGGAGCGTCTACGGCGCCACAAAGGCCGCGATCATCGCCTGGAGCAACGCCCTCACAACCGAGCTCGCCGAGACGGGCGTGAGCGTCAGCGTGATCACGCCGGGCTGGGTCTCCGACACCGGCATGTTCGCGGTGCACAAGCGGCGCGCGCACCCCGTGCTTGGCGAGAGCAAGCCCCAGGCGGTGGCGAAAGCCGTGTTGAAGGCGCTCCAGACCGGCGCGCCGGAAATCATCGTCAACCCGATGCCGTTCGGGCCGCTGCAGGCGATCAACTCTGTTGCGCCCGGCGTCATCCGTTGGGCAATGGGTTCCCTCGGCGTCAACCGCTTCCTGCGCGAGACCTATACGCGCCCTCAGGGCTGAGAGCCTCAGGACTGGGGCAGGAACAGACGCGTCAGCCAATCGATCGCGGGCCCGGCCAGCTGGGCCGTGGCCGGGCTGGCCGCCTCGTGGTCAGCGCCGATCAGGGGCCAGACCGTCACCGGCGCGGTGGCTCGGCGCGCGATCTCGTACGTTGCTGTGAAATCACAGATGTGGTCGCGCGTGCCATGCACGATCAGGATCGGGCACCGGATCCGCGGGACGGCCGTGTGCAGGTGGAAGTCGTGCGTGCGATAGCCAAGCGGTTCGCCGGCTTCGGCCCCAATCACAAAACGGAAATTCGATTGAATACCCGGCACCGACAGGTCGATGCCGCTGCCGATATCGAACGGCGCCGCGTAGGCGACGACCGCGGCCGCCCGCGGACTGGCCGACGCCGTGCGCAGCGCGAACAGGCCGCCCAGGCTGCCACCGAGCACCACCATACGCCGCGCGTCGATCTCGGGCCGGGTCGCCAGCTGATCGAGCGCGGCGACGGCCACCTCGTGGTCTTGGGCGCGGAGGCGCGGGCCATCGAAGAGCGTGCCATGGCCCGGCAGGTCGATCGTGCAGGTCGCGAACCCCCCGGCCCGAAACAGGCTGAGGGCCACATCGAAGTCATCTTTGTCGCCGGCGAGTTGGTGCACGCCAAGGATCACGGGCAGCGGCCCAGACACGTCGGCAGGCAGATGCAGCAAGCCACTCGTGACCCCGCGGCCGTGGACGATCGTCAGGGGTTCGACCCGCGCATTCGTCAGATCGCGCAGTTGGGCGTAGAGGCGCTGGCGAACCGACACCATGCTGCGCTGTTGCGCGTAGGGCGTGAACAGGTAGTAGCCGTCGCCGCTGTAGGCGAGGCCGAGGAGCGTCAGCGCCTGATTGAGCGCGGCCAACGCCGTATCGCGCTCACCGGCGCGCAGGGCGAGTTCGACCTGACGCAGGTGCGGCGCCGCCAGGTCTTGCCAGACGCCCCGCCAATCGTCGAGATGCCGCAGACGACGCGCCACGACGGGTGCCAGAGCCGGGTCGACCCCGAGGTTCAAGAGGATCCGGCGCGTGTGAGCGGTGTCGAGGAAGATGCGGCCAAGCCCGAGTCGCAGCGCCAGGTCGGCGAGACGCCGCGGCGGCCCCGCGATCATGCGGCCGCCGGCGCGCGTCACAGAGTCTGGGTCAAGGTCGAGCGACGCGAGATACGCGTCCCAGCCGCTCAGATCGAGCGCCCGACCGGTTCGACCATCGACTGCCGGCTGCAATCGAACGTTGGGTGAATTAGCCACGCCTCTCCGACGGATCGTTCAATAGCGCGGGACGGTGGGATCGACCTCGCGCGACCAGGCGTCGATGCCGCCGCGCAGATTGATGATGTTCTTGTACCCGTGAGCCGAGAGATAGTGGGCGACGCTCAGGCTCCGCGAGCCGCTATGGCAGTACACGGCGATCTCGCGCTCTTTATCGAGTTCGTTGATCCAGACCTGGGCGCGTGAAAGCGGCATCAACTCAGCGCCTTCGATGCGCGCCACCTGGAACTCGTTTGGCTCGCGGACGTCGATCAATAGCGGCGGGTTTTCGCCGGTCAAACGCTCAGCCAGTTGTTTAGGGGTCAAATCGGTAACCACGAAAGCACTCCTTCGCGCCCTCAGAGGCCGGATTGCAGAGGCACCGGCATGAAGACCAGAACGAACATGATGAGCAACGCGATAGCCACGGCCCGTCGTTTCGGATCGAGCGGCGTGATCTGATCGAGCGGCTCGGCGTGTGTACGGCCGAGCAGAAGCACAAGGCCGGCCCACAGGAACCAGCCCATCCAGAAGAAGCCGAGGACGATCAGAACCGCCACGATCACGGGCACGAAGAGGCGCGCCCGGCGGCCGAGCAAGACGTACAGGGCGTGACCGCCATCCAGCTGGCCGGCCGGGATGAGATTGAGGCTCGTCACGAGCAGGCCGGCCCAACCGGCCCAGGCGACCTGGTTCAAGAACACGTCGGTGCCGCCGCCCGGCGGGAACACGCCGATCGTGTAGAAGCGCAGCATCGCCAACCAGTGTGGAAGATCGCCGGTGAAAGTCGGCTCGGGCAGAAAGCGCCCGAAGACCAGCCACTTGAGGGCCACATACAGGATCGAGTTGCCCTCGAAGCCGCTGACCTGGTCGGGCGAGAGCTGGCGCAACGGCGCAGACAGATAGAGGCCGATGATCAGCACGGGAATAGCAACGACCAGGCCCGCGATCGGCCCGGCCGCGCCGATGTCGAGGAGCACCCGCCGATTGGCCGGCGGGGCTTTGAGGTTGATCACGGCGCCCATCGTGCCAAGCGGGCTCAGCGGAAGCGGGATGAAGTACGGCGGCGAGGCCGGCTCGCGATGCAACCGGGCTGCGATGTAGTGGCCCAGCTCGTGGGCACCGAGGATGCCGATCATGCTGACCATGAACGGCCAGCCGAGCGCCATGTGTTGGAAGCCCGCGACCAGAAGCGCGACCACATCGTTGCCCAGGCTGGCGACCACCGACGCCGGCTGCTGGTTGAGCCACTCGTTCAGGCCCGCGGACATCATCATGCTTACGACCGTCAGGGCGAGCAACACGAAGCTGATCCAGGCCCGCGACGGCGACGGCGCCACGATGCCGAGCGCAACAATGATGACCTGTCCGCCGTCCTCGATCCTGAACATCGGCGTGCAGCCAAGCGGCCGAAGCTCGGCCGACAGCCAGCGCCAGGCCTTCTCCGAGTCTTCGGTGAGATGGCCCCGGTACTTGACGGCCACTGTTCGGCCGTCGCCCATGACGCTGCTCTCGATGGCGAACACACGCCCCACCCGATCGCGGATTTGATCGAGCGCGATCAACTGCGGCGGCTGGGTCAGGTAGGGATACATCGCGGTATTTTATCGCAGAGGTCTTTTCCTCCCTCCTCCCTCGCCTTCAACGCGCGTCGATGATAAAGTAGCCGGATGGCTGCTCGATTGACTGACAGGATCGCCGTGATCACCGGCGGAGGGCGTGGCATCGGCCGCGCGATCGCGTTGGGTTATGCCCGCGAAGGCGCGCACGTCGTGCTCGCGGCGCGCACAGTGGCCGAAGTGGAAGCCGTCGTGCAGGAGATCGCCGAGGCTGGCGGGCCGGATGCGCTCGCGCTGGGCTGCGACGTCGCCGACGAAGACCAGGTCAAGGCGTTGATGCAACGCGCCGTCGAGCGCTTCGGCCGCATCGACATCCTGGTCAACAACGCCGGCATCGGGCTGGCGCGACCGATCCACGGCACGTCGCGGCTCAACTGGGAGCGCGCGCTGGCGGTCAACCTCACGGGCACCTTCCTGTGCACCAAGCACGTCTGGAAGCCGATGGTCAACGCGGGCGGCGGCTCGATCCTCAACATCAGTTCGCTGGCCGGCACACGCGGGCAGCCGATGCTGTCGGCCTATGCGGCCAGCAAGTGGGGCCAGATCGGTTTCACATTGTCGGCCGCCGAGGAAGGCAAGCCGGTCAACATCCGCGTCAACGCGCTCGCGCCCGGCAAAGGCGACACCGCCATTCGCGCCGCGCTCAACGAAGACAAAGCCAAAATGCTCCAGGCCGAGGATCACGTTGGTCCGGCAATCTTCCTGGTCAGCGACGAATCACGCTACATCACCGGCCAGGTCGTCGGCATCGACTTCTTCGACGCCTCATACCGCAGCCCCTGGGCGACGTGAGGCGGGGAGCGGGGAGCGTGGGGCGGGGAGCGTGGAGCGAACGCTACCGCGCCAGATCGCGTTGCGTGATCGCTCCACGCTCCACGCTCTACGCTCTACGCTCTACGCTCCTCGCCCTTTCGGTGTATCATCGCTCGTCATGACGGTCACGCAGATCTGGATCATGGACGACGGCCCGGATATCACCCGGGCAGCGGCCGAACTGGTCGCGTCGCTCAGCCGTGAACCTGTCATGGCCCGCGGCAGGTTCAACTTCGCGCTATCAGGCGGCGGCACCCCGTTGCCCCTGTACCGGTTGCTCGGCAGCCCCGCTTACGCGCTGGCGTTGCCGTGGGACCGCACGCACTTCTTCTGGTGCGACGAACGCTGCGTGCCGCCGGATGACCCGGAAAGTAGCTACGGTATGGCGCGCGACGCCCTGTTGCAGCCCCTCGATGCCCCGGCCAGCCACATCCATCGCATCCGCGGTGAACTCGACCCGGCCGCTGCCGCCGTCGACTACGTCACGACGCTTCGCCTGCACGCCGACGAGGGCCTGACCTGGCCGCAGATCGACGTCGCCATCCTGGGCATGGGCGCTGACGGTCACACGGCCTCGCTCTTCCCAAAGGCCTCGCTTGAACTGGACGACCCCACGCTTCCGGCGATGGCCGTCACCGGCGACTATGCCGGCCGACCGAGCCAGCGCGTCACCCTTCTGCCGCCTGTGTTCCGCACCGCCCGCCATCTCGTGTTTCTGGTCACAGGTGCCAACAAGGCCGATGCCCTGGCGGCCACGCTCGATGGGCCGCATGATCCGGCGCGTTGGCCCGCACAGCGGCTGCAGCCAGAAGGCGGGACGGTCACCTGGATCGTCGACCGGGCAGCCGGAGCTCGCCTGCAGGCGGCCCGGCGCGGCTTACGTACCTCTGCGCCTGATCTGCTCGGATAGGAGCTTTTGAGGAGAGACCGTAACTTCAGCCGCTTGTGCGCGACTGACAGGTACTTCGTCTACGATAGTCTTTCTCTTGTGACTCCGTCGCCAGGTGCCGCCCGGCGGCCCCGACATCAAACCAGTTCAGCATCTCACGGCCAGCGGGCCGCTTTCAGGAGACAACATGGAACTCGGCATGATTGGTTTAGGCAGGATGGGCGCCAATATGGTGCGCAGGCTCGTCAAGGGCGGGCATCACATCGTGGCCTACAACCGCACAGCAGCAACGACTGACGCGCTGAAATCGGAGATCGAGATCAGCGCAGCGTATTCAGTGCCGGATCTGGTCGCCGCGCTCTCGGCTCCGCGCATCGTCTGGGTGATGGTGCCGGCCGGCAGCGCGACGGATGCCATGATCACGCAGCTCGGCGATCTGCTCAGCCCCGGCGACATCGTCATCGACGGCGGCAACACGAACTACAAGGACGATGCCGTCCACGCTCAGCAACTCGCGGCCAAGGGCATCGGCTTCGTCGATTGCGGCACGAGCGGCGGCATCTGGGGTCTGAGCGAAGGCTACAGCCTGATGATCGGCGGCGATGCCAGACACGTCGACTACCTCAAGCCCATCTTCACCACGCTCGCGCCCGGCGACGACAAGGGCTGGGGCCATGTCGGCCCGCACGGCGCCGGCCACTACGTCAAGATGGTCCACAACGGCATCGAGTATGGCATGATGCAGGCCTTCGCCGAGGGCTTCGAGATCATGCACGCCAAGAAGGAGTTCGGCCTCGACCTCCTGCAGATCGCCAGGATCTGGCAGCACGGCAGCGTCGTGCGCTCCTGGCTGCTCGACCTGACCGCCGATGCGCTCTCGGAAGATCCCGAGTTGGCCTCGCTGGTCGGCTACGTGCCCGACTCGGGCGAGGGTCGCTGGACGGTCGCCGACGCGATCGACCTCGACGTGCCGGCGCCCGTGATCACGATGGCGCTGATGATGCGCTTCGTCAGCCGTGACGATCAGAAGTTCGCGGGTAAGGTCCTGGCCGCCATGCGCAACAAGTTCGGCGGACACGCGGTCAAGAAGGCCGACCAATGACGAGGGACGAATGATGAAGGTTGAACGGCCATTCAACCTTCGTCATTCGTCCTTCGCTTTGATCGCATTTGCATCTCAGAGAGGCCTGCCCCCTTCAATGAAACCAACGACCGTCGTCATCTTCGGAGCATCGGGCGACCTGACCCAGCGCAAGCTGGTGCCCGCGCTCTACAACCTGCATCGCAAGAACCGCGTCCCGGCGACCCTCAACATCGTCGGCTTCGCCCGTCGCCCGTGGGATGACGCCACCTTCCAGGAGCGCCTGCGTGAGGGCGTTCAGGAGCATAGCGCCGACTCCTTCGATGCCGAGTCGTGGGAATCGATCTGCCAGCACATTCACTACTTCCAGGGTCACCTCGAAGCGCCTGAAGACTTCAGGAGGCTGGCCGACTATCTGAATGAACTCGACGGCGGCACCGGGGATCGGCTCTACTACATGGCGACGGCGCCGGAATACTACGCGCCGGTGGCGGCCAGCCTGGGCGCGGCCGGCATCGCCATCGAACAGGACAGTGTCCGCCGGTTGATTGTCGAGAAGCCCTTTGGCCGCGATCTGGCCACCGCACAGAGCCTCAACGAGCAGCTGCATGCGGTCTTCCAGGAGCACCAGATCTACCGCATCGACCATTACCTCGGCAAGGAGACCGCGCAGAACATCCTGTTCTTCAGGTTCGCGAACACGATCTTCGAGCCGGTCTGGAACCGCAACTACGTCGCCAGCGTGCAGATCACGGTGGCCGAGGATGTCGACGTTGGAGGCCGGGCCGGCTACTACGAAACCGCCGGCGTGTTGCGCGACATCTTTCAGAATCACCTGATGCAGTTGCTCGCGCTCGTGGCCATGGAGCCGCCGTCGTCGTTCAACGCCGACGCCGTGCGCAACGAGAAGGTCAAGCTCCTGACCGCCATCCGGCCGATCCGCGACGAGGACGTCGCCACGCAGGCCGTCCGCGCGCAGTATCGCAAGTACCGCGACGCCGAGGGCGTATCGCCGAACTCGCTGACGCCGACGTATGCGGCAGTGAAGTTCTCGATCGACAACTGGCGCTGGCAGGGTGTGCCGTTCTACTTGCGCTCTGGCAAAGCGCTACACACCAAGACCACCCAGATCGTGATCCAGTTCGTACGCCCGCCGCACCTGATGTTCAATCTGCCGCCCGGTCAGCGCCTGTCGTCGAACACACTGTCGCTGTGTATCCAGCCGGATGAAGGCATCCACCTCAAGTTCGGGGCCAAGGTGCCGGACTCGGCTCAGGAGATCCGGCCAGTCGACATGGAGTTCCACTACCAAGAATCGTTCGGCGACGGCGCCCTGCCCGATGCCTACGAGCGGCTGCTGCTCGACGCCCTCAACGGAGACGCCTCGTTGTTCACCCGCAGCGACGAGATCGAGGCCGCCTGGCGCCTGATCGATCCGTTGCTCAGGGCCTGGGAGAAGCCCGACGGCGCGCCCATGTTCTTCTACGAGAGCGGCACCGATGGCCCAACCAGCGCCGATCAGCTTCTTGCCAACGACGACCGCCGCTGGTTGCCGGGCTGCGAACATTGAGGCTCCGAACGACGACGGACGATCGCGGTTTGTGTTGATCGCCGGGATCGTATAGCGGCGGCCAAACTCTTGCCCTGCCCACAGGATCAACTGTGCGACAATAAACGCCCGCGGCGAGCCAGAGAGGTCCGCCGGTGGCGTTTTGTTGCTTAGGACAGATCGATGCAGGATGCCTTGCACTTCAAACGAGCCGGCGTGATGGTCGCGGTGCTGGCAGCGCTGACGGGCTGCGCGACGCCGACACCGTCGCCCTCGACGCCGACGCCGTTGCCGCCAACCGCAACAGCGGTGCCGCCGGCCACACTGGTACCCACGGTCGAGCCGACCGCTGATGTGACATCAATCTTTCCGCAGGTCTCGGCCGACGACCGGGTGCTTGGCCCGGCGGATGCTCCGGTGACGGTGCTCGTGTACTGCGACTATCAGGCCGAGCCGTGCGCGCCGCTGGCGGCTGCCCTGACCGGCCTCGCTCAAAGCCAACCTGAAGCCGCGCGGATCGTGTACCGAAACGTGCCTCTACCCCAGAACGACAAGGCGACGTTGGCGGCGGCCGCTTCCGAAGCCGCCGGCGCTCAGGGCAAGTTCTGGGAGATGTTCACAACGCTCTACGCAGAGCAAAACAACTGGGTCATTGATGACATCGACGCGTTCCGCCAACGGCTCTCAGGCCTTGCCGGCGACCTCGGCCTCGACGTGGAGCGTTTCGACAAGGAACTGACCGACAACGTCTACGCGCCACAGGTGCGAGCCGCCCGCGACGCGGCCACTGCCATTCAGTTGCCCGATGGCAGCACCGCCGGCCTGCCGGGGGTGCCGTTCATCGTGATCAACGGCCAGATCTGGCAGGGACCGCAGGACCCCGCCAGCCTCGGGGCCGCTGTGGCGCTCGCGGCGCTCGCCGACCGACAGTTCGCGGCGCCCGACGAAATCATCGACCCGCTCCGCCGCTACACGGCGACGCTGCATACCGACCGGGGCGACATCGTGATCGAGTTGTATGCCGAGGCGGCGCCGCTCACGGTCAACAGTTTCGTGTTCCTGGCCGAACATGACTGGTTCGACGGCGTCACATTCCACCGTGTGTTGCCGGGCCAGCTCGCCCAGGCCGGCGATCCATCTGGCACGGGCTATGGGGGGCCTGGCTACAATCTGCCCGACGAGATCGATCCGGCCCGTGGCTTCGACGACGCCGGTCTTGTCGCCATGGCCAGCAACGGCCCGAACACGGGCGGCTCGCAGTTCTTCATCACGCTCGCACCGGCGCCCAACCTGACCGGGCGCTACACCATCTTCGGCAAGGTCACGGCCGGGCTCGACGTCGTTCGAGCGCTCTCGCCGCGCGACCCTGCCGTCAATCCGTACGCCGCGCCAGGAGACAGGATCCTGGACGTCACGATCAAGGAGACCGAATGAAGCCTATCCACGCCCTACTCACCGCCGGCCTGGCGGCCGCCCTCGCCCTGGCCGCTTGCGCGCCGGCTGCCGAACCGACCCAACCCGGCGCTGCAGCGGGTCAGCCGATGCAATGGTCGACGCCGCCCGAGATGACGATCGACGTCAACAAGACCTACGTCGCCACGTTTGAGACGGGCAAGGGCAATATCGTCATCGAACTGATGCCCAAGATCGCGCCCAAAACCGTCAACAACTTCGTCTTCCTGGCGCGCCAGGGGTTCTACGACGGCGTCACGTTCCACCGGGTCATCAAGGGCTTCATGGCTCAGGGTGGCGATCCGACCGGCACCGGCATGGGCGGCCCCGGGTATGCGTTCGAAGATGAATTCTCGCCGGACGTGACGTTCGACGGCCCGGGCATCCTGGCGATGGCTAATGCCGGCCCAGGCACGAACGGCAGCCAGTTTTTCATCACCTACGACGCCACGCCGCACCTCAACGGCCTGCACACCATCTTCGGCAAGGTCACCAGCGGTCTCGAGGTCGCCCTGGCGCTCGCTGAGCGCGATCCGCAGGACCCGAACGCCCCGCCCGGGGATGCGATCAAGACCATCAAGATCGAAGAGCGCTGAGGCAGAGAGCGGCAGACCGCAGTACAAACAAGGGCGAAGGTTGTTTGACTCAACCTTCGCCCTTTGTCGTTCAGGCATCTGTTGTCCGCCAGCGGCGGCCCGTTGTCCTAGTCCCCGCTGCTTGGTTTCTTCTTGAGGCCAAGTCGGGCGAGGATGGCGTCGCCGTTCTCCTGCCAGAGGTGCCAGGCCGTAGGCGCCACGGATACCAGGATGACGATCACGACGATGAGTGTGAAGTAGCGATCGAGCACTTCGGGCGGGAAGATCGAGCCCAACAGATAACCGGCGGCCAGCACGCCGATGGCCCAGAGCGCTCCACCGATCAGGTTGTAGATCATGAACGAGCGATAGTTCATCTCGACCGCGCCCGCCACGATCGGCGCAAAGGTACGGATGAAGGGCATGAAGCGCGCGATGACGATCGTCTTGCCACCGTGCTTCTCGTAGAAGTCATGGGCCGCCTTCAAGTTCTTGGGCTTGAACAGGAACGACTCCTCGCGCGTGAACAGCGGCGGCCCGGTCTTGCGTCCGAACCAGTAACCGACGTTATCGCCGAGGACGGCCGCGATGAAGAGCAGCGGCATCATCCACCAGATGTTGAGCGACCCCTCAAACGCAAACAGGCCGGCCGTCAGCAGCAGGCTGTCGCCGGGCAGGAAGAAGCCGAAGAAGAGACCCGACTCAGCGAAGATGATCAGGAAGAGACCGATGTAGACGAACGGCCCCAGAGCCTCGATGATGTAGCGTGGATCCAACCATTCCATTGCACGTGCCTCCCAGGCGCCAGTTTGCAGCGGTCGGCGAAAATGCCGCCGTTGGCCGGTTCGATACCAGCCGCGGTGACGATCGCTCGCAAGAAAAGTTCCAGGGTGCCTGGCGCTGCCTCCCCTGGAACAGACCTTGCACATTATACCGAGGCCGGTCCCCCGGAAAACAGGACCTATGTTACGGGCGATTTAACGGGGGCTTCCTTGACATCACATAATGCGCATGCTACAACCGCCGTGGGCTGCCGCCGACCCGGTTGGAGCCGCAGGAGACCAAGCCGTGACCAAATCGCGCACCGAATTGATGGAAGATCGCCTCAAAGACATGCAGATCACGAGCCCCGACATCGAGGCGTCGGCGGTCGTGAGCGTCGACGGCCTGCCGATCGCGACAGCGCTGCCGCGCAACGTCGAGGAGGATCGAGTGTCGGCCATGTCGGCGGCGATGCTGTCGCTCGGTGAGCGCATTGCGAGCGAACTTGGTCGCGGTAACCTCAACGAGGTCTACATCAAAGGCGAAAAGGGCTACGTGATCCTGCAGTCTGTGGGGCAGGAAGCCGTCCTGACGGTCCTGGCCCGCGAAGGCGCCAAGCTCGGCCTGGTCTTCCTGGACATGCGTCGAGCGGCTGAAGATCTGTCCAAGCTGGTCTAGTCAGCGGACGAAGGGCGACGATTGAATGGCCATTCAACCGTCGCCCTTCGTCCGCTGTTTGCACTTGATTAAATCTGGGAGCGGCCCCACAATGGCGGGGTTTGCTCCCGGTTTCTGTTTATGAAAGTCACCATCGTCCTTCCCACATATAACGAGTCGCGCAACCTGCGCCAGATGGCAGAAGCGCTCTGGGTCCTTCCGCTGGGCGTCGATATTCTCGTCGTCGACGACGGATCTCCGGACGGCACGGGCGCGATCGCCGAACAACTGGCCAATGAGCAACCCGGTCGCATCAGGCTCCTTCAGCGGGGTGCCAAGCGTGGGCTCGGCACTGCCTACATCGAAGGGTTTCGGATGGCCCTGGCGAGCGGCGCTGACGTGATCGTGCAGATGGACGCGGACTTCTCGCACAGCCCCGAGTACATCCCTCATTTGGTCGATGGCCTGGCCCAATACGACGTCGTCGTCGGTTCACGTTACGTTCCAGGCGGCCGGCTGGATCCCCGCTGGGAGCGCGGCCGCGTCTGGTTATCAGCCTGGGCCAACCTCTACGCGCGTACGATCCTG
This sequence comes from uncultured Anaerolineales bacterium, assembly GCA_964480865.1. Classification (GTDB taxonomy): domain Bacteria; phylum Chloroflexota; class Anaerolineae; order Anaerolineales; family UBA6663; genus UBA6663. Next base: position 74,373 of record CAYZRP010000010.1, read on the forward strand.
GGCATCCACGTCCGCGACGCCACGGCCGGGTTCAAGGCCTGGCGGTCCGACACGCTCAAGGGCATGGGCCTCGAGCGGATCCACTCGAACGGTTACGTCTTCACCGTCGAGTGTGCATACGTCGCGGAGCGCCTGGGCTACCGCATCCACGAACACCCGATCTTCTTCGAGGATCGGCGCATCGGCCAGTCGAAGATGGATATGGGCGTCAAGTTCGAGTCGGCCTGGCGGGTGTGGCAATTGCGCTTCCGGCATGGTCACCTGACCCCTGCCGACCGCGCTGTCTCCGAATACGCATCAGGCCGCGGTCCAACGGCCTGATGGCCTCCATCGCTTCGCGGGTCACAGTTCTGCTACAGTCAGCCCAGCCCGTTCGTCCGGGCCGGGTGGATGTGGTTTAATCATCAGGCGATGTCGTTTCTGAAAAAACGCCGCAGCGATCTGCTGGCTGCGGCCCTGTTCCTGGCACTGCCGCTCCTCCTGTATGTCCAGGTGACGATCGGCGGCCGCACCCTCGTCCCCACCGACAGCCTGACTCAATTTGAGCCCTTCGTCAGCCTGGGCACCGGTCAGGTGCCGCAGAATTCGCTCCTGCTCGACCTGGCGCTCGAGAACTACCCCTGGAAGGCGTTCATCCGGGACTCCCTGTCGCAGGGGCAATTGCCGCTCTGGAACCCGTACCTGTTCGCGGGTGTGCCCTTCCTGGCGGCCGGCCAGCACTCAGGCCTGTATCCCTTCACCTGGTTGCATTACATTCTGCCCAACGCGAGCGCGTTTGGCTGGTTCGCGGTCAGCCAGCTGTGGCTGGCGGGCCTGGGCGCCTATCTCTTCTTGCGCCTTCTGGGTCTCCAGCGGCCGGCGGCTGTGATTGGTGGCGTCGCTTACGAACTGTGCGGCTTTCTGACGCTCAGCGTCGTCTTCCCCATGATCGTGGCCTCGGCCGCGTGGTTACCCTACCTGCTGGCGAGCCTGGAACTGATCGTTCGGCGCTATCCCTTCCGTGGCCGGCCGGCCACCATTCCCTGGATGGCGGCGGGCGCGATCGTCATCGGCCTGCAGATCTTCGCCGGACATATCGAGATCCTTTACTACAGCCTGATGGTGGCAGCCGGCTATGCGCTCTGGCGTTTGCCGACCCTGGCCTTCGGCGCCGCGCGACAGCCCTGGTCGGCCGTGCTCCTGCGCGCCCTGGCGATGCTCGGTGTGCCGGCCTTCGGCATGGCGCTCGGGGCCGTTCAGTTCCTGCCGCTGTATGAGCTGGCGAGCACGAGCTTCCGCGACGGCCGTGCCAGTTACCAGCAGGTGCTCGATTGGTCATTGCCGGCGCGACACATCCTCGTGTACCTGGTGCCCAACCTGTACGGCAACTCCAGTCATCACGAGTACTTCAACTGGTTTACACGCGCCTGGACACCGGCGCTGGCGGCGAACGGCACGATCGATTGGAGCCTGAAGAACTCGGTCGAGGGTGGCGCCTACCTGGGCATCCTGCCCCTCATGCTCGCCGTCGTGGCGGTGCGCCGCTGGTGGCGCAATCGCCAGTTCGGCGGCCTGGTCGACTGGTTCTTTTCGCCGTGGGTGTTCTTCGTCCTCCTGGCGGTCGTCAGCCTGGCCTTCGCCTTCGGCACACCCCTTTACGCCCTGATCTTCTGGCTTCCGGGCATCAGCCAGCTGCACTCGCCGTTTCGCTGGGTATTCCCCTTGTCGCTGGCCGTCGCCGCTCTGGCAGCCTATGGCCTGGACGGCCTGTTGCCCGGCGAACGCGATGAGACCGGACGAGTGCCGCGCTCGCATCGCGCTCAGCGAATGTGGGGCACGCCGGACCTGGTCGCCGCGCTGGCGATCCTGACCGGCGTCGTGACCCTGATCTGGCTGGCCGTGATGGTCCTGCGGTTCGATCTGTTCGAGTCCATGCTCGACGACCAGCTCCATTCGCTTCCACGAGCCTCTGACGCGTTCTGCACCGGCGTATTGCCGGCCCTGCAATGCGACACGCGCATGTTCCTGTCGTACGTGGGCACGTGGATCGGCGCGTTCGCCGGCATCGCCATCGCCTCGGGCCTGGCCCTGCTCAGCCGTCACGTGCAATATGCCTGGCGCGGGCGACCGCTATGGGTCATCGGGCTCGGCGCCGTGTTGGCCTTCGACCTGATTCTGGCTGCCTGGGGCTTCGCGCCGGCGGCCGATCCGTCGATCCTATCGGCGGTGCCACCCTCGGCGGCTTTCTTGAAGCAGGATCAGGGCCTGTGGCGGATGACGACCTACACGCCCGGAAACCAGTCCTCGCCTTACCACGCCAACATCCCCTGGCTGTTTGGCTTTCAAGACATCCGCGGTTACGACTCGCTGTTCTCCAGACAGTATGCGGACTACATGAGCCTGATCCAGCCGCAGTATCAGCTGGACTTCAACCGGATCGCGCCGATCAATGATCCGATTGCGCTCAACTCGCCGCTGCTCGATCTGCTCAACGTCAAGTACATCGTCAGCGACAGCCTGATCGACAACGCCAAGTACGAGCTCGTCTACTCCGACGAAGTCAACATCTACCGCAACAAGACGGTTGTGGCGCGCGCCTACACGCTGCCTGTGTCGGCCACGCTCGAAACCGACGACCTGGCGCGGACCGTGCCCACCTTTGATCCGCGATTCTTCGCCATGATCGCCCCAGGTGCCGGAGCCACAGCCAGCCCTGATCGCCCGATCGTGGTCGGCGCCCCGACAGCCGGAACACCGGGCATCGCGACAGTCACGAGCTACGGCGGTAATGAGGTCTGGGTCGACTCGGCTCCGACGACGCGCAGCTGGCTGATCCTGGGCGACACGTACGCCGACGGCTGGCGCGCCTACGTTCGACCGATCGGCGGCGCCGACGACATGGAGCGCGAGTTGCCGATCACGCGCGTCAATGGCAACTTCCGCGGCGTCGTCCTCGAGCCGGGCACCTGGACTGTGAGGTTCCGTTACTCGCCCCTCAGCCTGAGGCTCGGCGCCCTGGCCACAATGCTGGCGGCCATGGTGCTGGTCTTCATCGGCGGCGTGTGGACATGGCGGCGCGTCTACAGCGACGCCCGGGTCGACACCGGGGCCAGAAGGGTCGCCAAGAACGCGCTGGCGCCGATGGCGCTGTCGTTGTTCAACCGCATGTTGGACTTCGTGTTCGCCACTTACTCGAACCGCGTCCTCGGCCCGGGTGAGGTCGGCAACTACGCCTATGCCGTCATCATCTTCGGGTGGTTCGACACCATCACGAACTACGGCCTCAACCTGCTCCTGACCCGTGAGGTCGCCGCTGACAAGGGCCGCGCGAACCGCTGGCTGTTCAACACCACAGCGTTGCGCCTCTGGCTTGGCCTGGCGGTCATCCCGTTCTTCGCCGGAGGCCTGCTCGGCCTCAACGCCCTGGCCGGGCTTGCATTGCCGGCCGGGATCACGCTGCAGCCGTTGGATAACAACACCCTGCTGGCGATCGGCCTGCTTGTCCTCGCCCAGGCCCCGGGCACGATCAGCACCGGCCTGACGGCTCTCTTCTACGCCTACGAGAAGGCTGAGTATCCGGCCGCGATCACGACTGTGACCACGATGCTCAAGATCCTGTTCGGCGTGGCCGCGCTGACGCTCGGCTACGGCATTGTGGGCCTGGCGGCGGCGAGCCTGATCGTCAACGTGCTGACTCTGGCCATGCTGGCGGCCCTGGCGTTCAGGTTGTTCTTCGTGCCCCGTTGGGAGTGGGACTTCTCAGTGCAGCGCCGCGGCCTGCGCGAAGGCTTCCCGCTCATGCTCAACAACCTGCTGGCGGGCTGGTTCAACAAGATCGACTACACGCTGCTGCGCCCGGTGCGTGGCGCGGTTGAAGTCGGCTGGTATTCGGCCGGCTACCGCTACCTGGACGCTTTCAACATCGTGCCTTCGCTGTTCACGCTGTCGTTGTTCCCGGTGCTGGCGCGACAGGCTGAGGGCGCAGATCGATCCAGGCTGGCCGCCACCTATCACTTCGCCCTGAAGCTGCTGTCGTCGACGGCGCTTCCGCTGACGGTGTTGGTGACGTTCCTGGCTGAGCCGATGGTCGCCGTTCTTGGCGGCTCGCGCTTCCTGCCCAATGGCGCCGTCGCGTTGACTATCCTGGCCTGGTCGATGCCGATCGGCTGGATGAACAGCCTGACCAACTACATGCTGATCTCATTGCGGCAGGAACGCGGTCTGTCGCTGTCGTTCCTGATGTCCGTGATCTTCAACGTTGTCCTCAACCTGTTGCTGCTGGGCCCGTTCGGATTCATCGGCGCGGCCGCTGTCACCATCGCGTCAGAGGTGTTCCTCTGCATCCTCTTCGCGCATTGGATCAAGCGCTCGCTGGGCGATGTGCCCTGGCTGACCATGTTGTGGCGGCAGTGGTTGAGCGCTGGCCTGATGGCCGCGACGATGGCGGCTCTGTGGCCGTTCACACCCTTGGTGGCTGTGCCGGCCGGCATCGGGGTGTACCTCGCCGCGCTGCTTCTGATGCGGACCTTCAACCCGTCTGAGCAGGAGACATTGATGAGCATCGTCCCGGCTGGCCTTCGCGCACGCCTCAAGCGCTGGATTCCCACGCGCGCAGACACACCGGCCGAAAGGTGACATCCATCAGTAGACTCACCCAAGTGGATATGACACCATTGGGCCAGCCTTCAGAAAAGCGTGCGCGGAGGTTCGGGGATGGCCGACGCGACGCTCACTGAAACGGTCGTGTGTGCCATACAGGCGGCCCCACGCGCTGAACGCGGCCCGACAACAAGGGTCCTCGTTTTTGGCCGGGGCATTGTCTTACAGCGTCAAAACGCGACACCTGGCCACTCACGACCGCGCTTTGCGGGCCCGGACAATCGTTCGGGCTCGCCTCTTTTAACGAAACAGACATCGGGAGTGTCCCGATGTCTGTTTCGTTTTATTCGCCGGCGTGGCCGTTCAACGACTCGCGATGTGTCTCGCCGGACAGCGGCAGCAACAGGTGGAAGGCGCTGCCGGGGAAGTTGACTTCATCCTGACCGGTGCTCTCAACCCAGATCTCGCCGCCGTGAGCCTCGACGATGCCACGCGCAATCGCCAGGCCCAGCCCTGGCCCCCCACCCTTATATTTGGTCTTTCCCGACGAGTGCAAGGCCACCTCGCCTGTCTGGTAGAACTTGTCGAAGATGAGTTCCTGGTGCTCCGGGTCGATGCCGATGCCCGTGTCCTGCACCACGATCTCGACGGCGCCCTCGGAGTAGCGCTGACTGTCGGCCGGCATCAAACACCCATGGATGCTGATGCGTCCGCCGTCCGGCGTGAACTTGACTGCGTTTCCGAGCAGATGAGCGAAGACCTTGCGGATGGCCTCGGGGTCGACGATCACGGCTGGCAGGGAATCGAGCGACTCGTCGAGCACGAGGCTCAGCCGCCTCTCGGCCAGGTTTGAGCCCATGTCCCGCGCCAGGTGCTGCCAGACCTCGCACAACGCCGTGGGCCGCTGCGTCAGGCCGAGCGCGCGATTGTCGACCATGGCCATGTCGAGCATCGACTCGACCAGCTCCTGCATCCGCTCGGCACCGGCCTTGAGACCGCGCACCATGGTGTGGTGATCGGGGCTCGTCAGGAACTCGGTGTCCTGCGCCAGGATCTGGCTGTAGCCGAGCAGGATGCCCATCGGCGTCCGCAGTTCGTGCGACACCACAGCGATGAAGTCCGACTTGGCCTGGTCGAGGCGCTCGAGCCGGTTGCGTGTGCGCTCGAGCTCGCTGTTGGTTGAACGAAGGTCGCGGTTAAGCGCGACCAGGTTGTCGACCAGTCGAACGTTCTCGAGTGCCACTGTCGTCTGGTCGGCCAGCGTGCTCAACAGCGTCAGGTCTTCGTCGAAGTAGCGATCATGCGTGGCCTTCGGGCCCAGCGCGAAGAGGCCGATCCAGCGACCCTTGGAGTAGACCGGCACAAAGACGTCGATGTCGAGCCGCTGCAACCAGGCGCGTTCGTCCTCAGCCATGTCGCTGAAGCGCGGCAGCAGGTCGATGTCGTACTGCGTCAGCGGGCGGAACTCACTGTCGAGGTACTGGACGACCGGGTTGCTCGCCGACAACTCGGCCGGTTCGAGGCCGTCGCCCAACGCTCCGATGATGCGTAACAGGAAGCGCCGCGCGACCGTTGGCTCCGATCCGTTCGGCGCGGCATGGCCGGCGATCTCGTCGACCAGGAACATGGCGGCGCGACTGACGCCCAGAGTGTCGCGGAACATGCCGAGCGACACGCGCGCCAGTTGTTGAGAATCGAGGATGTTGCTGACCGCCATGCTGTAGTCGCGCACCAGCCGCGCCGGATCGTAGCCCTCGCGCGAGATCAGCCAGTTTGAGATGCGGCGCGCGACCGCCAGGATGCGCATGGACACAAGCGCCAGCGCCGCCACCAGCGCGACCGACAGAGGCAACACTAACGGCGACGTCGGTTGATAAACGAAGTTGATCCAGGTCGAGCCGATCGCATAGGCGGCGCCGATCACGCCGAGCGCCAGGCCATAGGCCAGCACACCGCGCGAGAGCTGGCGTACATCGGGTAGCGTGTAAAGCAGGACCGCGATCGTCGCGATCGATACGCCGACGAAGTGCACGGCCGCGCCCAGCACCCACTGACCCGCGAACAGAAGCGCGTCACCGATGAGGATGCCGTACAGGGCCGGCAACCAGTACGTGATGCGATTGCGATGCAGCGGCTGCGACGCGGCGCGAAAGGCGAGCAAGGTGCTGAAGGTCGCCGCGAACAGGGCCACGCCCCACCCGAGCATGCTGAGCCAGATCAGGGCCTGGGCGCGCGAGATGACCATGTCGCCGATCAGCAGGTAGATGTCCGTCTGCAGGGCGAAGTACATGTCGAGGCCGAACACGGTCAGCCCGAAAAGGGCGTAGGTGATCACGATCCAGCGTCGTGGCTGAGGTTGCCGCAGGAAGCTGCGTGTCAGCAGGAGGAAGAGACCGGCCAGCCAGAACGACGAGTGGAACGGGCCTCGTGCCAGCACCGGCCAGGGCAAGCCAGACAGCCAGAGCGAGGGAGCCGTCAGGTTGCCCAGGACGGCCAGCCCGGAGCCGAACAGGTAGGCCGCCAGCGAAAAGGAGCCAATGCCGTAGCGCCAGCGATTCCACAGCGCAACGCCGGCCGCGGCGGCATACACCGCAACCATGAAGGTCAGGCCGAATTGGGCCGCTTCGAGCGGGATCAGAACTCCCATGGGCGAACTACTTGTACCATGCCTTACGTAAGATGGGAATGACACCTGGGTGCTAATGGGGAAACACCCCCATCCGCACCAATGCCGGCTGGGACCAGGACTGGATCCGGATCCAGCCTCACCGAATGATCAGCGCCATCGGACGCTGGTTGGGTCGATTGACCTGGCCGACGCCGTCGCTGACGAACACCTTCCACAAATACGCCCCTGGCACCAGTTCGGGCGTCGTCCAGCAGGTGCCGGACTGCCAGCCGCTATCCGCCTGCGTTGTCGCTCCGGCCGCCGCAGGCGCCGCCTCTGGGTCGCGGACGATGAACGCCCGGTACGCGAGAGGCGCTGGCCCCGCCTCGGCCGCCACGGCCCAGCACAGCTCGGCCAGACCCGTCCGAACCGCGTAGTTGCTCGGGCTGACGAAGGTTGGATTGATCAGGATCGACCCGTCGACGCCCGGCACAACCGGCGCGTTTTCGACCACAAGACGCACGCTCAGCGAGCGCAGTCGCTGAGGCAGCGCCTCTGACTGCAGCACGAACGTCACGGCGGTCGGGCCTGTTGTCGCGGCAGCCGTGACCGGCACCGAAAAAAGCGCCCACCCATCGGCCTGCCGGGTCGGCCGGACCGCCGTGGAGCCGCCAAGGAGGATGTCAGACACGCCAAGGCTCGCGCGCACGGCGACGGGCACAGTGACGGTCTGGCCTGGCGCGAGTCGCACCTGCCAGGGCGCCCGCCAGATTGGCCCCCAGGCCGTCGCACCCTGGAGCGGGAGCCAGTCGGGCAGGTCTGCGGGCGGATCGACCAGATCCAGCGCGCTCCAGGTCCGGTTGGTCGAGATCGCCAGGCCGCTGACCAGATCCTGGCGCTCGAGGCCGGTGATATCCAGACAGTCACGCTGGACGAGATCGGGCTGGACCCAGAAGTGAAGGTGGGCCTGCGCCGTGCCGGTGCTGCCGGCGTAACCAAGGACGTCACCGCGCCTGACGGCGCTCTCACGCGCCACGACGATCCGGGAGAGGTGCATGTAGCCGCTGACCCGGCCGTCGGCATGGCGCACCATCAACATGCGACCGGTGTTCTCGCGCGTGCCGACGAAGAACACCACACCGTCGGCCGGCGCCAGCACCGGCACATTCTCCATCGAGGCGGCGAGCGGGGTGTAATCGAGCGCACAGCTGTTCTCGTAGTAACCGCACTCGTGGTCGAAGGCTGACGCCGCATCGCAGGGTCCGCGGGTGATGCGCCAGGCACCGGACGGGAGCGGAAGCCGCCAGCCTTGCCACGCGGAATCAGCGGTGGCGAGCGTCCCCAGGCCCGCCTGCGCGCCTGCCGGGGCGGCCAGGAGCAGGGCTCCCACAAGCGCCATTAAGGCGCATTGGTATAATCCCGAGATCATTATGACGTATCGACGACTCACTCGACGCGACTTCCTCAAGACGACCAGCCTGGCCGCCGGTGGTTTGTTGCTGCCGCCGCCCCCACCCGATGGCCTGATCCGCAAAGCGGTGGGCCTGGGACGGGCCGTGCGCGGGCTCTATATCTACAGCGAGCCGTCGTTCGACTCCGACCGGCTCAACTTCCTGGCGGCCGATTCGGTCTTCGAGTTGTATGGCGACGTTATCAGCCCGGATGACCTGCTCAACAAGCGCTGGCATCGGGTCCGCCGAGGGTTTGTCCACTCAGGCCCGGTTCAGCCCGTGGCCTGGCACGAACAAACGCCGACCGCGGATCTCGCTGCGACCGGCGCCCTTGTCGAAGTCAGCGTGCCCGTCGCACCGGCGCGCGCGGGCGCCGGCCCTGGCTTTCGCGAAACGGCAAGGTTTTATTATGGCACCACCCATTGGGTGCAGCAAATCGCTACGGATGACACAGGCGCGATCTGGTACGGCATCCTCGGGGATCTGACGCGCACGTATTCCTGGGTCGATGGTCGGCAGATGCGCCGGATCACGGCCGAGGAAATCACGCCGATCTCGCCCGAGGTCACTGACAAGCACATCGAAATCACATTGAGCGAACAGATGCTGCGCGCGTACGAGGGCAGCACCCTCGTGCTCGAGCAGCGCGCCTCGTGCGGCACGGCGCTGCGCCGCGAAGGCAATCGCACGATCTACAGCACGCCGACCGGTGATCTGCAGGTCATCAGCAAGCGGCCGTCGCGACACATGGCCGGCGGCGACCTGGCCTCCGCCGATGGCTACGACCTGCCAGGCGTCCCCTGGGTCAGCTACATCCATTGGTGGGGTGTGGCCATCCACGGCACGTTCTGGCACGACGACTTCGGCATTCCGCGCAGCCACGGCTGCATCAACCTGCCCAACGAGATCGCCAAATGGGTCTACCGGTGGACGACGCCGGTCGTGCCGTTGAGCGAACGTTGGGTGGACGCAAAGGGGACGTCCGTGACCGTCCGCGACTGATGGCGAGGGTCACGAACCACTGGGGGCGGTGGCGATGAGTCAGCACGCGTTGTTCGAAGGACTAGTGTCAGATCCCCACGGGCGTCCCGTGGCCGTCGCCCTGGTCGGCGGCGAGGCGCAGTATGTCGTCGAGGATGACGGTTTCCGCTTCCATCACGACGCCGAAGCCATCGATCGCCAGGTGCTTGGACAGATGGGGCAACTGGCCGACGAGAACCGCGAAGCCCTGACCCGCGGCGTCCTGCAGATGATCGGCCAGGACGACCTCTTCACGAAAGCCGCCGTCGACGCGCAACTCAACAACATGCAGGCCGGCTTCGATCAACTGATCCGCCAGGGGCTGCCCGAGAACGCGCGCACGTATCTGGGCATGATGGGCTTTCGGGTCGTCCTCAACTTCCACGGCGAGATCGAACGCATCGACCAGCCCACGGCGCCCGACAACGGGGACGACGAATGACACGCGCGGCCCGATCGACGATGATCTCGCGTCGCCTTGCGCCGGTGATGGCCATGTTGGTGGTCGGCACAACCGGCTGTATCCCGTTCCGACCCGTCGATACACAGGCTACGGTCGCTGCGGTCGCCACTGGCGTCCAGGGTACGCTCGAAGCATCCGGCACCCGACCACCCCAGCCCACCTCGACCTCGCAGGCCACTCTGGGCGCCGATCTGCCGACTGCCACGCTGGAAGCGCCGCCCGCGACAGTGCAGCCACCCGCCGCGACGGCCACCGTCGCGCTGCCCACCGCCCTGCCCGCCACGATCACGCCGCAGCCCGCCACGCCGAGCGGCCTGCATCGCGACGGCACGCCGCTGCTCGTCGCCAGTCGGCCGGCGACGGCACCGACCATCGACAGCGATCTGAGCGAATGGACGCTCGATCTGCGTCTCGATCAAAACGCGTTCGGTGGCGATCAATGGACCGGCGTCGGCGATGACGCTGCCGAGTACGCCCTGGCCTGGGACGATAACCGCCTGTACCTGGCCGTGCGCGTCAGTGACGACGTCTTCGTCCAGACCCAACGCGGCGAGACGATCTTCCGCGGCGACAGCCTCGAGCTCCTGTTCGACTCGGAACTCGGCGGCGACTTCACTTCAACCGAGCTCAGCGCCGATGACACGCAGCTCGGGCTCTCGCCCGGCGATTTCGCCGGCATCGGGGCCGACACGTTCCTATGGTTCCCGAATGAGCGCAAGGGCTCCTCAACCGGGATCTCGTTGGCAGCGCGCAAGACGGGCACGGGCTACGATCTCGAAGCCTCGATCCCGTGGTCGCTGTTCAACGTGAGCCCGGCGGGAGGCGCACGCTACGGCTTCTTGCTATCACTCAACGACAACGACATGCCCAACTCGGCCACGCAGCAGAGCATGATCTCGAGCACGACCGGGCGACGGCTGACCAACCCCACGACCTGGGCAACGCTCGAACTCCGCACTCCATGACGTCAGCGACGTCCTCCCGCAGCGCGGCGCGCCAGGACCCCGCCGATCTCATCGCGCGCGCCGTCGAACGTCGCGCGATGCTGAACCGACCCGACAACTCAGCCTATCGCCTCCTTCACCGCTCCGGCGATGGCACACCCGGCCTCACGCTCGATCGCTACGGCGAATGCCTGATCGCCAATCTTTACGACGACGCCGCAAGCGATCGCAGCCTGCTGTCGGAGGCACAGCGGGCGACACTGGCGCGCAGTGTGTATGTCAAACGGCGCCCCTCGCAAGCCAGCCGTCTGACCGAGGCCGAGCGCGAAGCGCTGGCTCCGTCGAAGCCGCTGCTCGGCGAGGCAGTCCCCGAAACCGTCGTGCTCGAAAACGGCGCGCGGTTCGAGATTCGCCCCGGCGCCGGTCTGAGCGTCGGGCTCTTCCTTGACATGCGCGACGTGCGCGCGACTGTGCGCGAACTGGCCGACGGGCTGCGCGTGCTGAACTGCTTCGCCTACACCTGCGCGTTCGGTGTGTCAGCAGGTCTGGGTCATGCGGTAGAGGTCGTCAACGTCGACGTCTCGCAGTCGGTGCTGGCCTGGGGCAAGCGCAACTACGCGCTCAACGGCCTCGCGACAGCGGACCAGGACTTCATTTTCGGCGACGTATTCGACTGGCTCGGGCGCTTCGCCCGCAAGGGACGCCTGTTCGATCTGGTGATCGTCGATCCGCCACCCTATGCGACGACACGCTCCTCACGCTTCTCGATCACGCGCGATCTCGGTCGCCTGATCGCCCTGGCCGCGACGTGCGTGGCCCCCGGCGGCTCTGTGCTGGCCTGTGCCAACGCCGCCGAGTTGCCGCAGACGGCCTTCGACCGCGCGCTCACGGCTGAGCTTGGCGAGCGTCGCGCCCGCGTCGAGCGCCGCTGGCACGAGCCTGGCGTCGACTTCCCTCGGCCGCACGGGACGTCACCGTACCTAAAGGTCGCGATGGTGACGCTATGAGCAAGGCCCCGTCTGCGAAAGGGACACCACGCCCGCGGCGACGCTGGTTGCTCTGGATCGCCGCCGGCGCGGGCATCGCCCTTCTGGCGTGCGTCGGCATCGTCGCCGGCGGATGGCTGGCGGTCAGGCAGCGCTTCGCGGACACGCCCGACACCCACGACCTCGATGCGCGCCTTGCCGCGCAGGCCGAGGACTACTTGGCCAGTCGCCCACATAGCGCGTTGGTGATCGGCGTCGTGCAAGACGGGCGGTCGGCGATTTTCGGCTTCGGCGCCCTCCCCGACGGATCGACGCCGGACGGCGACACCGTCTACGAGATCGGCTCGATCACCAAAGTTTTCACTGCCGTCACGCTTGCAACCATGGTGGAGGGTGGTGAGGTAGCGGTCACAGATTCGCTCGGCACGTTGCTCCCCGATCGAACCGGTCTGTACAGCGGCGCGACGCGAAGCTCGCCGGCCGTCAGCCTGATCACGCTTGGTCAACTGACCACCCACACCTCCGGTCTGCCCCGTCTGCCTCAGAGCCTGAGTGACGTCGAGTTGACCAGCAACGATCCGTATGCCGGCTATTCCCTCGATCGCCTCTGGCAGGATCTGAGCGGCGTCGAGCTCAACAATGCGCCGGGGGTCAGCTACGAGTATTCGAACTTCGGAGCCGGAGTCCTCGGCCAGGTGCTCGCGGACCAGGCCGGCGTCGACTATGCCACGGTGCTGGCCGATCGCGTGACAGAGCCACTCGGCCTGGCCGACACGACCCTGTCGCTCAGCGCCGATCAGCGGGCGCGTTTTGTTCCGGGATTCGTCCTCGGCACCGATGAGTCTGCGCCACCCTGGGAGATGAACGCCCTCGCGCCGGCTGGCGGGCTGAAGTCGACCGCCCGCGATTTGACGGCTTTCATCGCCGCCAACCTCGACGCTGCCGCCGGTGGCCGACCCATCGATCGCGCCCTGGCCCTGTCGCACAACGAGCTGTACTCAGGCTTCGGCGTCCAACAGGCCTATGGCTGGGTCATGCAGGAACAGATCTGGGGCCAGCGCGTCCACTGGCACAACGGTGGAACCGGCGGATATACCAGCTACCTGGCCATCGACTTCGAAAATCGGGCCGGCATCGTGATCCTCTCCAACTACGGCGATGCCATGGCCGGCAACACAGATCTGGATGGCCTGGGTCTTGTCGCTCTGCCGCTGATCGCGCGCGTGTCGCTCCCGTGATTCATGTTCCGCCACAACGACCTCGACCTGATCCTGCCGCTCGATGGCGACTGGCGCTTCTCGCTCGCCGGCGGTCCTGAGCGCATCTTGCAGGTCCCCGGCGCCTGGGAGGCCGAGACCGGCGACAACCTCACGGAAGGACCGGCCGTCTACACGCGCGAGGTCGAGTTCGGTCCTGAATGGTTGGGCCGCCGTGTCTGGCTCGAGGTCGATGCGGCCAGCTTCGCGGTGGAGGTCTTCTTCAACGGAACGCGAGCAGGCGGCCACCGCGGGATGTGGTCGCCCTTCCAGGTCGAGTTGACCGATCAGGTGCGACCTGGCGTGAACGTCCTGCGCCTCGAGGTCTGGAAGCCGGGCAAACGGTTCTCGATGCGCGAGGCCCTGGCGGGCTTTCTGCCGGACGTGTGCACCACCTTCGGCGGGCTCTGGCAATCCGTCCGACTGCGCGGCGCAGCTCAACTGCGCGGCGCAGCTCAAGCATCGGTCGGCCTGCACGACGTCGTCTGGTCAGTGGCCGAGGACGGCAGCGTGCGAGTCAGCGCGGCCGTCCTGGACGACGTGCCGCCTGAGGCTCAGGTCGAGCTGGCGGTTGGGCAAACGCGTGTCACGGCGTCGCTGAGCGTCGACGCAGCGTCGTTCGCCATCGTCGCGCCACGGGCGCTTCGCCGTCGCTTTCATTCGGGCGCGCCAGGGCTGACATCGGCCACCGTCACGCTGCGCGACAGAAACTCGCGGCCGCTGGCAGCCCTGACCCGACAACTTGGCCGCCGTTGGTTCGCGCCGAAGGGCGACAGCCTGCTCCTGAACAATACGCCTGTGCATCTGCGGGGCGTCCTCGATTGGGGTTGGAACCCGCGCACGGTGGCGCCACACCTCGATGATGTGTCGACCCAATTCGCTCAGGCTCGCGAGCTTGGCTTCAACCTGTGGAAGTGCTGCCTGTATGTGCCCGATGAAGCGTTTCTGGATGCGGCCGACCGGGCCGGAATATGGATCTGGCTCGAGATGCCGCTCTGGCTCCCATCCGTCACGCCTTCGCTCGAAGCCCTGGCCTTGAGCGAATACCGGGCCGTGTTCGAACGCCTGCACCATCATCCGAGCATCGGCGTCGTGACGTTGGGCTGTGAGCTCAACCGCGCGACGAGCGCGGCCTTCCTGCGCGAGCTCGACGCCCTGGCGCGGCGATACTTCCCGGGCGTCGTCATCGGCGACAACTCCGGCTCGTCAGAGGCGTACGGCGGCGTGCGCGCGGACCTCGGTGACTTCGTCGACTACCACTTCTATGCTGACCCACACTACTTCGGCCCGCTGATCCATCACTTTGGGCGCTCGTACCGACGGCCACGGCCCTGGCTGTACGGCGAGTTCTGCGACGCCGATACGCTGCGTGACTTTTCGGCGGCGCGCTCGAGTTGGTGGCTCACCGCCGCCACGCCGTTGGATCGTGATGACTATCTCGCCCAGCGCGAGTACGCCGCCCGATTCCGTGAAGCCGGCGTCGCTGACGACGGTCGAGCACTCACCGCCATCGGTCGTCGGCAGGCCACGGCCGTTCGCAAGCACATCCTCGAGCGCGTCCGACGCGAGCAGGCCACGGGTGGCTATGTTGTCACAGGCTGGCGCGACACACCTATCACGACGTCGGGCATGGTCGACGATGATCTCGTCCTCAAGTTCGAGCCCGATACGTGGCGACGCTTCAACGCCGACCGGGTTCTGTGCCTCGATCGCGATCGTCGCCGGCTCTGGTCGGGCGGCGATCAGCCCTCGCCGCGCGAACCTTACGTGTTCTGGTCTCGTGAGGCGACCGAGCTGCACCTGATCATGGCCAATGGGGCCGCCGCTCTGCCCATCGGGCGCCTGACCTGGGAGTTACGCGACGGTGGCGGGCAGATCGTCGACGTGGGCGCTCTCACCGCTCAGCCTGTCCCCGGGGGGGCTTCACGCGAAACCGCGATCCTCGACGTGACTTTACCCGCCGTAACGGCGCCGCGCGGCCTGACGCTGTCGGTCACCTGGGCGGATCGCGCCACCGTCCAGCCGACCGTCACGAATGCCTGGCGCCTGTTGATCTTGCCACGGCCGACGTTTCCGGCCGTGGTGGCCATCAACGGACTTTTCTCACAGCGATCGGCGCTGAAGGCCCTCTGGCCGACGACGGCCTTCGTAGAACTCGTTGATGCTCCGCCCATGGTCCCTCTCCTGGCGGACGCCAGTACGCCGGAGGTCGGGGCCGCCATCGCATCAGGGCGACGCGGGCTCGTCTGGTTGACGCAGCCAGCGCCTGCGCTGACCGACGCTCGACCGTTCTGGCGCGAGGCCATCCACGTGGTCGACCAAGAGCGGTTCGGTCTGCCAGCTCACGATCACGCTGACCTTACGGCACACGGCATCGCCAGCGGCCTGTGCCTGACACCAGACGTCGATGCTTTGGCGCGAGTATTCGCACAACCTGGCCTGACGATTCACTCGCGCCCATGGCGCCGCTTCGACGCCCGGCGATTTGATTGGCACGAACAGTGGCTCGATCTTCACATCGGCTCGGGGCAGTGCGCCGTCACGACCCTGCGTCTCGCCGGCGGCGAAGGTGAGCAACCCGCACAGCTGACGTCCAATCCGCTCGGCCTCTGGCTCCTGGCGCGCGGCCTCGCCCCGGCTTCGTAGCCCAGGGCAAGAACGCCGGGCCTGAGAGAGGCGGTCGAGGATTTGGCCGTGGGCCGCGCTGATTGTTTGGCTGAGCATGCAAAATGGCGGGCAGAGATTCGTTCGCGAGTCTCTGCGACTTCGGCGCAATCCGCGGCCAGATCGCTCGCGCACGAGGTTCAGGTGTGCAAGCACGAGTTTTCAGGCACCTGAAGAACGGTGCCGGATCCTGTCCACGGATGGCGCGGATCGGAACGGATCACGCGGAATCCATCGCAATTCGCTCCGCGTCATCCGTGCCGATCCGTGCGATCCGCGGACAAGGCTTACTGTCCTGAAACGGCCTGACACCTCGCCCGGGCACACGAGGTTCAGCCACCCTTCTTGGTCATTGTGGCATTCAGGTAGAATCTTGAGGATGTTTACTCGCAACCAACCGCCCGCCATGTCGCTCAAGCGGCCCGACGAGATCGCGGCCATGCGCGAATCGGGTCGCCTCGTCGCGCAGGCCTTCGAGCTGATGCGCACGATCATTCAACCCGGAGTCCGTCTGATCGACGTCGATGACGCCGTGGCTGCCTTCCTCAAGGAACGCGGCGCTCAGCCGCTGTACAAAGGCTATCGCGGCAGTCCGCCGAGCCACCCGCCCTTCCCTGGCGTGATCTGTGCCTCGGTCAATCACGAGATCTGCCACGGCTTCCCCGACAAGCGCAGGCTCAAGGACGGCGACATCGTCGGCATCGACATCGGCCTGAATTACCAGGGCTTCTGCGGCGACGCCTGTGTGACGTTCCCCGTCGGCGCGATCGCGCCCGAGACCGAGAGGCTGCTGCGCATCACACAGGAATGCCTCGCCAAAGGGATCCAGGCCGCGCAGTCTGGCCGGCATCTCACCGACATCGGCGCCATTATCCAGTTGCATGCCGAGGCGAACGGCTTCAGTGTGGTGCGCGAATGGGGCGGCCACGGCATCGGCCGCAATCTGCACGAGCCTCCGCATGTCTCGCACATCGGACCGGGCGGTCGCGGCCCCAAGCTGCGCCCCGGTATGGTGTTCACCATTGAGCCGATGATCAACGCCGGCCAGCCGGAGTGGGATCTACTCGCCGATGGCTGGACGGTCGTGACGCGTGACGGCAGGCTTTCAGCCCAGTACGAGCATACGATCGCGATCACCGAAGACGGCCCGCAGATCCTGACGGTTGTATAGGCCTCACGACCAGGGACGCCAACTGGTTCGTGACCGATAGCCTTGGGCGGCCGAGTCGAACGCCGATCCTCCTTCAGCAGAAGGCGACCTCGCCGGACGAGTCTGAGGCTCACCGGCCACTTCACCTTGTGCACGGCCGGGCGCAACTCACAACAGGGAACGGCCGCACTGCGAGGTGCCCCGAACGCCTGAACCCGCGTCGCATGTCATCCAGAGCGCTTGGCCTCGCGCACGCCATGTCATCCAGAGCGCACGCCTGTGCGCGTCGCGTGTCGTCCAGAGCGCCCGATCAACATTGCCCGCTTGCTTCTGCGCTGAGCGCGAAGGATCTCCCGTCGGACTCGTTGGCTGTTGTCAGGGCCTGAGGAGTCTTCGGAGGAGATCCTTCG
>CAYZRP010000011.1:0-19636 GCA_964480865.1 uncultured Anaerolineales bacterium
GCGCCGGAGATCATCCTGTGGGAGATCCGGGGAGAGTGAAGAGACGAATGACGAAAGACGAAGGACTAAAGACGAATGACGAACGACGAAGGCCGAAGGTTGTGTGAGACAACCTTCGGCCTTCGTCGTTCGTCGGCGCTTCAGGCGCCCGTAAAGTCCGGCGGATCAGATCCGGCGGATCAGATCCGGCGGATCAGATCCGGCGGTAGATCTGGCTGAAGACGTTGCCGACTGCCGGTCCCAACAGGCTGAGGATAACGATCACGACGATCGCCACCAGGACGAGGATGAGCGCATATTCGACCAGACCCTGACCACGCTTATTTACCCCGAAAGTCAACATAAATAACTCCTCATTCGCTGAATTGATAGGCACAGCATACGGGAAAACCAATCGAACAGATGGTTAGCTACATGGAGGTTCCGTTGGGTTTCAGAGCGGTTTGCGCCCGGAATGGATCGCGTGTGTGCCGAACAGATGAAACTCGAAAGCAACGCCCTCAAAGCCAGCCTGGCGCATGCGCAAAGCAAGGCTCTCAGCGGACAAGAAGCCGGCGGTGGTGTCGGGCAGATAACGATAGGCGTCACTGGCTCCCGTGACAAGGCGCCCGATCGTCGGGATGACGAACTTCAGGTGCAGGCGGATGAAGGGCGAGAGCAGGCTGGGTCGAGGCGGCGTGGTGTCCAGACAGACAACCCGGCCGCCGGGCTTCAGCACGCGCAACTGCTCGTGCCAGGCCCGATCCAGGTCGCCGACGTTTCGCATAAGATACCCGGACGTGATCGCATCGAACGAGCCGTCGGCAAAAGGCAGGTTGAGCGCATCGGTGGCCGACCAGCGCACCTGTTGACCCTGTGGACGTTTCTGGCCGACCCGCATCATCTCGAGCGTGAAGTCGCCGCCGACGACCTGGCCCACCGCCGGCAGCGATTGCAGCGCGGCAAAAGCCAGATCGCCCGTGCCGGTGCCCAGATCGAGCAGGCGTTCGCCGGGCTTCAAGGCTGCGAGAGCGATGACCCGGCGTCTGGCTGCTTGATCCTGCCCGAACGTCATCAGCCGATTGACCAGGTCGTATCGATGCGCGATCCGCGTGAACATCGCCTGCACATAGGCGCCGCGTTGTGATCCAGTGAGTTGAGCCATGAGGGTAGTTTAGCGTAGAGCGTGAGGCGTGGAGCGTGGAGCGGGGAGCGTAGAGCGATCACGCTACCGCGCGATAGCGTGATCGCTCTACGCTCTACGCTCTACGCTCTACGCTCCACGCCTCACGCTCTACGCTCCACGCCCCACCCTTCCCTCTTGCGCCCACAATCGCTATAATCACCCTCGCCAAGCGGGTGTAGTTCAGTGGTAGAACGCTTGCTTCCCAAGTAAGATATCGTGGGTTCGAATCCCATCACCCGCTCACAACAGGAGGGATGCAGGTTGGATCAGGCACAAGGGGCCCCCACCTTACATCCCTCCTTTTATGCCTCCCGCCATTGTGACAATCTCCACAACCGACCGGCTGCCGCTCAGGTTACCTTTTTATGACCTTTTTATGCGGCTGGACGGCAAAGGAATCGCCCGGCCTGGGCTACAATGAGGGGAGCGAGAGGCCAGGTCATGCCGAAGGCGCACATCCTCTATATAGAGGACAATCCAGACAACCGCATTTTGGTCAGTCGGGTGCTGCAGGCTGAGGGGTACACCGTTACGTTAGCCAACGACGGTCCCAGCGGCCTCGTCGCCGCGCGGCAGCGTCGGCCCGACCTGGTCCTGATGGATATCAATTTGCCGGAAGTCGACGGCTACGCCATGACCGAGCTCTTTCGCGCCACGCCCGGGTTGAACATCATCCCGATCGTGGCCCTGACGGCCAACGTCATGAAGGGCGATCGCGAGCGCAGCCTGGCTGCAGGCTGTAGCGGCTATATTCAAAAGCCGATCGACGTTGATACGTTGCCGAACCAGATCGCTGATTATCTCGCGCGGACCCCAAGCGCCTGAGCATGGAGGCTGACGGGCATGAATCGAATTGCGGTTGACCCCAAGGAAGCCACGATCCTGATCGTGGAGGACAACGTCTCCAATTTCGTGCTCATGGCCCGCATGCTGGCGTACATGGGAGTGCCGCGTTGCGAGTGGAAAACCTCGGGCTGGCAGGTCGTTGAGTTCGCCGACACGCTCCCCAAGATCGACCTCATTCTGATGGACCTGCGCCTGCCCTACGAAGACGGCTACGGCGCGCTGAAGAAGGTTCGCGCTACCCCCAAAATCAAGGACACCATTGTGGTCGCGGTGACGGCCGAGGCCAGTCAGGAACAACTCAACCGCGCCCGCGAGGCCGGTTTCGACGGGTTCCTCGGCAAGCCCCTCGACCCGGACCGCTTCCCGGAACAAATCCGGCGCCTGCTGCGCGGCGAGCAGGTCTGGGAACAGTAGCGAACATCTGGGAGGCACAGTGTCCGTCGCCCCCACCCCGGCTCGCCCTGTGAGGGGCGGGCTTGGCCGCACGCTTTCACTGGTCTTTCTGGCCCTGGCCCTGGTGCCCGCTCTGGTGAGCGGGTTTGTGCTTTATCAGCGGGCCTCGGAGACCCTCGAGCAATCCAGCCTTCGTCAGGTCGAATTCCTGGCTGACCTCAAACGCATCGACGTGTCGAACTGGGTCGAGCAACGCTCGCGCTCGCTGGCGGTGTTGGCTCACGACACCGACCTCATCGACGCGCTCGCGCCGGGCTCCGAGAACGCGCCGATGGCATCCACCTGGTTACAGGAGCGCGTGGCCGAGGACCCCGCCTTCGTGTCTTTGCTGGTGGTCAACCAGATGGACGGCATAATCTGGTCGGCCTCGCAGGTTCGCGCCTCGCGCATCGGCCAGACATTTCCCGGCTGGAGGAGCCTTAGCCCCGAGGGCGTCTCATCGGCGCGGTACGAGCCCGGGCTCGCGAGCGACAGGCTGACCCTCTTGTTCGCGGTGCCGATCCAGTTGAGCCAGGCGGCAGCCGACAACGCCAGCGGCGGATCGGGCTGGGTCCTCGTCGGAGAGTCCTCGATCAGCGTACTGAGCGATCTTGTCGCTGGCCCAACGGACGTCGGCGGCGGGATGCGGGCGTATCTGCTCACTGAAGAAGGCGATCCGCTGATCGGTGTGAATGGTTCAGCGCCAGCGCCGATGGTCGGCGAATTGGTGCGCTCGATCGCCTCGCGAGGCGACGGCTCCGGCCGTTTCGCTGGCGGACCGACTGGCCAGACCTCGATCGGCGCCTATCGTTGGCTCGGCGATGACCTTGGCCTGGCCCTGATCGTGGAGCAACAGTATTTCGATGTCGTCGCGCCGCTGTCAAGCGCAGCGGCCTGGGCAACCCTGGCCCTCGTCCCAGCCCTGGCCATTATCGGCCTGATCGGGCTCTGGCTCATCCGCCGACAACTGGCTCCCCTGCAGACGCTCTCGGAAGCGGCTCAGCGCCTGGCGTCCGGACAGTGGTCGGCGACCGTTCCGGTGGTGGCGCGAGACGAGATCGGGAACGTGTCAACGGCATTCAATCGGATGGCCGGCGATCTGCGGCGACAGTTCGGATTACTGGAAAGCCAGGCAGCGGCTCGCTCGCAGATGTTGACGGCGGCGGAGGCCGTGATGGAAGCCGCCGGGGCTCCACAGAGGCTGGATGTCTTGCTGGCGCGCACCGCCAACGCCCTGCAGGAGCAACTCGACGTCGACGCGGTCCTCGTCTTCCTGCGCGATGATCGCGATGGGAAGTTGCATCTGCGCGCGGGCACCGAAGGGCTTGCCTCTTTGTTGCGCGCGCACGGCCTGGCCTATTCGATTGAGCCTAACTCGACGGTGGGTTGGGTGGCGACGGAACAGGCGCCGCGGCTCATCCCTGACGTCCGGGAAGATCATGTGTTTACGCCTCTGCCCGAAGCGCCGGACATGCGTTCAGCGCTGGGCCTGCCTCTCGCGCAGGGCAGTGACGTTGTCGGGGTGCTGCTGCTTCTCGCCCGCCAGGTCGGGGTCTTCACGTCGGCGGATCTCCCTGTATACCAGATGATCGCCGCGCATCTGACGGTCTCGATTGCCAACAGCCGGCAATACGAACGCACGCAACGCACACGCATGGTGGAAGATGTGGTCGTGGCTCTTGCCGAACAGGTGAGCCAGACGACGGACCCCGAGCGCATCCTGGCGATCGGCGCGCGCGTGCTCGGCCTGGCGCTCGATGCGCGCCGTGCGACGATCCGCCTCGGCGGAGAAACGACGGCACCGATCGTCAACACCGAACGGATCGCTTCGCGCTCGAACGGTGGACCCGCAGCGTTGCCGCCAGGCAGTGTGGGTGTTGCAGCCTCCGAAGCAGAGGTGAACCAGCCGACGATCGACGATCCGGGTGACGTCGCAGGGGAAGCGACCCCAAGCACAGACGCTGTCGCGCCGTCACCGATTGACGAAGAGGGTGCCGGGCCTGCAATGACTGACATCCCGGGTTCGCCGGTGGAGGCTTCATGACCCTCAATCGGCAGCGCAGCGCCTTTTATCTGTCACTCGCCCTATTGATCACCGCGATCGTCTTCGCGGCGTACTCGGGCTCGCTCTGGATGCAACACAGCAGCCTGAACCTGGGCATCATCGTCCTCGCCCTCAGCTTCTTGATCGTGATCTCGGCGGCGGCTGTGTTCCTGGCCTATCGGAAGAACGCCGATGCAGCGACCTGGATGCTGATGATCTCGCAAAGCATCCTGTTCATCATCCTTTCGGTGCTGGTGAGCGATGTGGCCCCGATCCTGGCGATCGGCGAGTTGATCACCGTGGCGCTCTTCGCGCTCCTGACGTTACGCCAGGGCCGCCAGCCTGCGATCCTGATGGTGGTGGGCGTCGTAACGGGTCTGGCGCTCCTGACGATCGACTCGGCGCTCGACCTCGCGCTCTCGTGGCAGCGGTTGGCGCCGGACACGGCCTTGACTCAGGCATGGCTGCCCACGATGCTGACGGTCCTGACCGGCATCGGCGTCGTCTTGCTGGTTCGACGAATGCCGGATGCATCGCTGACGATGAAGATCCTGGCGATCACGGCCACCTTCACCGTCATCCCCGTGTTCGTGGCTACGGCCATCTACAACGTGCAAACCGACCAGGCGCTGCGCAATTCGGTCAGCCTGAACCTGTACACCTCCGCGCTGCAGGCGGCGTCGTCAGTAGACAACTTCGTGGATTCGAACCTCTCGGCGGTCAGCGCTGAGGCGCGGTCGTCGACGCTACACGACTTCATTGCCTTGCCCGACGAGTTACGCGTTGGCGGCCAGGATCAGATTCTGTCGACGCTACGGAGCTGGCAGCGCGCACCGCTGGCCGGCATTGAGACTTCGGAGGCCCGGCCGTTCGTGCGCGAGTTCGTGGTGCTCGACGCGCAGGCGCGTGAGTTGATCTCGACCCGCGAAACCGGCCGCTTCCTGGCAGCCGACATGGCCCGGGTCGTCATTCAGCGCAACCAGTCGTTCGCCCAGGGTGTGTTCTATGAGAGCACCGACGCGCGCTGGTTGTATTTCTTCGCGCCGGTTCCCAGCCTGGACGGCCAGCCGGTCGGCGCGCTCGTGGCGCTCGTCGACGCCTCGTGGCTCGACCGCCTGTTGCAGCGCAATCACGAGCTACTCGGCGCCGGGTCGCAGTCGTGGGCCATGCTCTACGACGAGAACACGCAACAGATCGCCTCGGGCCTGGCGCTGCCTGATGATGGCCCGCGCTTCGTGGTGCGACCTGAGGCCGGCACCCTGCTGGCCTTGCAGGCCGAAGGCCGCATCGCGTCGACACCCCTCACCTCTGCCGACGACTACGAAGAGCTCAACCTGAGCCTGCTGCGTGCGCGCCAGATCCCCAACCAGCCATCGTATTACACCGGCTCGATCGACACCGGGCTCGGCACCAGCCGGTATCTCGCGGCGTTGACGCCACTGCGCAGCCTGCCGTCCTGGACCCTGGCTTACATCCAGCCGGAGGTCATCGCGCTGCAGACGCCGCGCAACCAGTTCCGGGCCCTGATCGCCATCACGCTGGCCCTGATCGGCTTCGTGGCGGTCACCACCTGGATCGCGGCGCGCTCATTGACCCGGCCGTTGACAGCGCTGGCGCGCGTCGCCCGTCGAGTCAGCGAAGGCGATCTGAACGCCCGCGCTGAAGTGAGCGCCCCCGACGAGCGCGGTCAGTTGGCGGCAGCCTTCAACGCCATGACTGACCGGCTACAGGTGACTCTGCACGAGCTCGACCAACGGGTTCAACGCCGTACGGCGCAACTCCAGGCGACTGCCGAGATCAGCCGTCTCACCGCTATCATCCGCGATGTGCCCGAGCTCCTGCGCCAGGCCGTCGAACTGATCCACGACAGGTTCGGCTTCTACCACGTCGCCGTGTACATGGTCGACGCACAAGGTGCCGGACTGACGCTGCGTGACACGGCCGGCGTCGGCGCTGAAGCGCGGCTCGAGCGCGGGCAGACCTATATCATCGGTTCGCGTTCGCTTGTCGGATGGGTTGGCCAACGGCGCCAGGCGCGAATCGCTTACGCCGATTCTGCTGATGCGTATTTCACGCCCGATGCCAACCTGCCCGACGTCAAGTCGATCCTGGCGCTGCCGCTGGCCGTCGGCGACCGGTTGCTCGGGGTGATCAAGCTCTACAGCCGCGAGGATGACGCCTTCCGCCCGACCGACCAGCAGGCTTTGCAGACGCTCGCTGATCAGATCAGCGTAACGATCGAGAACGCCGAAAGCTTCCAGCGCACGCAGCAGGCCCTGTCCGAGGTGCGCGGCCTGTACCAGCGGACCCTCAACCAGGGTTGGAACACCTGGTCAGAGGGACAACCTCGCGAGCAGGTGATCGATCTGCGACCGGGCACGCACGGCACCGGCATCCGCATTCAGGTGCCTGTGCGCATGCGCGACGACGTCGTCGGCACGATCGAACTCGAACTCCCTGACGACGCGCCGCCGCTCTCGCCGCAAGAAGCAGCAGCGCTCGACACGGCCGCCGCGCAGCTGGCGACGGCGCTCGAGAGCTCGGCCCTGCTGCTCGAGAGCCAGGCCCGCAGCCGCCGCGAGCAACTCATCATCGAGATCACGGACCAGATGCGGGCGTCGCTGAGCCCAGAATCCATCCTTCAAAACGGCATTCGCCACCTGGGTCGCGCCCTCGGCGGCGCCGAGGTGACGGTGCGGCTGCATGCGCCGCATCTTCCGCCGACCGATGCAAGCGCGGGGGGCGTCACCGGTGAGTGAGCATCCCCTTCCGCAGGTCGCGCCGTTGCGCGAAGAAGCGCCCCTGGCTCCGCAGCTCGTGCAGGGCACGGCCAGCACCGCCGACCACGCGATCAAAATCGCGCGGAATGAGATGCTCTCGCAGATGCTGCGCAACTGGGCCATCGCCGGCACCATCGGCGGCGTTCTGAGCGCATGGTTGGCCACGGGGCCAAACGCCCGTCTGATGACGGCCAGCGGAGCCGCCATCTTGAGCGCCATCGCGCTGGGGTTGTCGTTCTGGAAGACGCTGCCGTTCAACCGGCGGGCCGTGATCACACTCGGCCTGGCCTGGGTCCTGGGCGTGGCAAGCCTGCTCAACAACGGGCTGATGGGCGCCGGTCGGCTCTTCCTGCTGGCGTTCGTGCTGCAGGCCATCATGCTCTTTGGCCGGCGGGGAGGCATCCTCACGGCGGTCATGGCGATGACCACCTGGGGGGTCTTCGCCTGGTTGAGCGTCAGCCATCTGTTGCAGCCGTCGACCATCGTCCTCAACGATGATCTCGCTTACTGGGCATCGGCGGCGCTGACGTTGGCCGCTGTCGTGATCACGCTGCTGCCGGTTCATCGTCTGTTGATTGAGACGCAGTCATTCGTGGTTGCCCTGGCCGGCCGCAAGGATGTTCTCGAAACGACTCAGTCGCGCCTTGAAGCGCAGACCTCGGCCCTCGAGCACACCCGCGACGAGTTGGCCGCCGCCAATGATCGCCTGAACACGCAGCGCTCGGCCCTCAGCCGACGCGCGTCGCAACTCGAGGTCAGCGCCGAAGTCGCCCGGATCGCGACGACGTTGCACGACCTGCCCACCCTGCTCGACACCGCCGCGCACCTGGTCAGCGAGCGCTTCTCCTACTACCACGTCGGAATCTTCCTGATCGACGAGTCGCAGGAATGGGCCGTGCTGCGCGCAGCCAACAGTGAGCCCGGCAAACGGATGCTGGCCCGCAGCCATCGTCTGCGTGTCGGTCAGCAGGGCCTCGTCGGGCTCGTGACCCAGACCGGCCAGTCGCGCATCGTCAACCGCGTCGCCGACGACCTCATCCACTACAAGAACCCCGACCTGCCGGACACACGATCCGAAGGCGTGCTGCCGCTGCGCAGCCGCAACGTCGTCATCGGCGCGCTCGACGTCCAGAGCGTCGAGGACGAAGCCTTCCTCGACGACGAAGTGCGCATGCTGCAGGCGCTGGCCGACCAGCTGGCCGTGGCGATCGACAACGCCCGGCTCTTCCAGGCCACCGAACGACAACTCGCCGAGCTGCGCCATCTGCATGAGGCCCGCCTCGAGCGCCAGGTGGGCGAAGCCGAGAATGGGCCACTGGCCTTCCGCTATGACGGCGTACAGGTGGACGAAGCCAGCTCGCGCCTCGAGAGCAACGGCCCCAACCATTCGCTCAAGGTGCCGCTCCACATCGGCACGCAGACCCTCGGCATGATCGAGGTGCACGGCGCCGGCGGGCCGCTGACCGAAGCCGAACGCGAGCTCACGGCCGCCGTGGCTGAGCGCATGGGCCTGGCCCTCGAGAACGCCCAACTCTTCCGTCAGGCGCGCGACAACGCCCGGCGCATGGAGTCGCTCTCCACGGCGATCCTGCGGCTGACCGGCCCGCAGGACGACCGCGCCCGCCTGATCGAGGCGATCGCGCGCGAGGCCATGGCCCTGGCGAACGCCGACGGCGTGGGCGTGTACGTGACCGCCGACGACGGCCTGGCCCTCGCTTACAGCCAGGACCTGCCCGTGACGCTGCACGCCGAGGTCATCAGCGCCGGCGTCGGCCCGGTCTGGCGCGCCTACAAAGCCCGCAAGCCGATCCGGCTCGATGAGAACCCGCAGGCGCCGGACGGGCAGCCACACCCGGCGACGCTGGCCGTGCCGCTCGTCTGGCATGACGCCGACCTGGGCGTGCTGGCGTTAACCCAATCCGCTCCGCGGCGGCGTTTCAACGCCGACGACGAACAGATCGTGCGCCTGTACGCGGCAGCGGCGGCGTCGGCGTTGCAGAACATCAGCCTGTTCGACGATCAGCAGGATCAGTTCCGGCAGCAGCTCGCGCTCAACCGCATCGGCCAGGCGTTGCGCAGCGAGGGCTTCGACCTTGCGCTGGAGGAAGTCGGCAAACAACTCGAAGCGATCTTCCCGGCCGACGCCGTGCTCGTCGCGCTTGTCGAACAGGACAGCGACCAGATCTCGTTCCCGCTGTACCGCATCAATGGGATGCCGGTTGCCCTGCCCGATCAGCGCGTCACCGCGGGCCCACTGGCGCACATCTTGCGCTACCGCGAGCCTTTGATGATGGACGCCGACGAGCCGATGCCTCTCGGTCTGCAGGCCGAGCAACCGCTCGGCGCGACCTGGCGGTCATTCATGGGCGTGCCCATGTTGCTGGGCGACGCTGTCAAGGGCGTCATCGCCGTCGAGAACGCCGATCGCGAGCGGGCCTTCACGGACGGACAACAGCGGCTGCTCGAGATCATCGCCGGCACGGTCGCCGTCACGCGCCACAGCGCTCAGCTGTTCGCGCAGACCGAGCAAGACCGGGTCGAGGCCTCGCAGCTGTATCAGGCGAGCTCGGCCTTGAATGTGTCCACGTCGGCCCAACAACTGCTGGCCACCTTGCGCGAGTACACGTTGCTCGACGGCACCACGCAGTTGATGCTCAACGTCTTCGAGCACCCCTGGTCCGCTCGCGGCGAGGCGCCCGAATACAGCGACCGCATCGCGATCTATCCCGAAGGCGGGCAGGCCGGCGGTGGCGACGTGCGCAGCCACATCGCCCCCTGGCTGCGCCGGTTGCTGCGGCCGGATCAGATCGTGGCGCTCGGCGACATCACCGAGCACGTCGGCCTCGACGCCAGCGCGCGCGCCCTGTTCACGATCCGCTACAACGCGCGCAGCGCCCTTTACGTGCCGCTCGTCAGCCAGAACGAAGCCATCGGCTTCATCACAGCGCTCTACCCCGAGCCGCGCGTGTTCGCGCCGGATGAGCTCAACCGGCTCATGCTGCTGGCGCGTCAGGTCGCGGTGCTCATCCAGAACCTGTTGAGCGCGCACGAACTCGAACGACGCGCGCAGCAGTTGCAGACGGCCAGCCAGATCAGCCGCGCCGCGACCTCGATCATCCAGGTCGACCAGCTGGCGGTGCGCTCGACCGAGTTGATCCAGGAGCAGTTCAACCTCTACTACGTCGCGCTGTTCCTGGTCGATGAGACCGGGCATTGGGCCGTGTTGCGGCATGCCACAGGCGAGTCGGGCCGCAAGCTGATGGAGATGAACCACAGGCTCGAGGTCGGCGGCCAGTCGATGATCGGCCAGGCCATCGACAAGCGTGAGTTCAAGGTGGCCAACCAGGCGCGCGTCGCGGCCGAGCGCTACGACAACCCGCTCTTGCCTGGCACCGAGTCGGAGCTGGCGCTGCCGCTCGTCGTCGGCGACAAAGCCCTTGGCGCCGTCAGCGTGCAGTCGATCAAGCCCAACGCCTTTGGCGAGGCCGACATCCAGGTGCTGCAGTCGATGGCCAGCCAGATCGCCATTGCGATTCGCAACGCCCAACTCGTGAGCGACCTCGAGCGCCGCGCCCGCCAGGTCGAGGATGCCGCCGCGATCGGCCAGTCGGTCAGCGCCCTGCTCGTCGAGGAAGACCTGCTGCGGATCGCGGCTCAACAGATCCAGGAACGCTTTGGTTTCCCGGGCGTCGGTCTCTACCTGACCGAAGCCGAGGGCAAGGCCAACCTGGCCCAGGCGCAGGGCGACCCTGGGGCGTTGCCGCGCGTCATCCAGTCGAACGGCCCCGACCTGCTGGCTCGTGCGCTGAGCACCCGTCAGCCGCAGTACGGCGGGCTCGTGCTGGCCCTGCCGCTGAGCGCGGCGGGCATGGTCAGCGGCGTGCTAGCGGCGCTCGGCTCAACGCCCTTCACGCTCAACGACGTCAACGTGCTCCAACCGCTGGCCGACCAGATCGCGGCCTCACTGGCGAATGCGCGCCAGTATGCGCGCGAGCAGCGCACGATCGAACAATTGCGCGAGGTCGACCGCCTCAAGAGCCAGTTCCTGGCGAACATGAGCCATGAGCTACGCACCCCGCTCAACTCGATCATCGGCTTCTCGCGCCTGATGCTCAAAGGCATGTCGGGCGCCGTCTCGGAAGAACAGAGCAAGGACCTGTCGATCATCCACAGTTCCGGCCAGCACCTGCTTGGCCTGATCAACAATGTGCTCGACCTGTCGCGCTTCGAGGCCGGCAAGATGGACCTGGCGCTCGAGGTCACCGATGTGCGGCCCGTCATCGAAGCGTCGGCGGCCGCGGCCAGCGGCCTGATCAAGGGCCGGCCGATCAAGCTGACCGTCGATCTGCCCGAGGCTTTGCCGCCGGTCTATGCCGACCCGACGCGGCTGCGCCAGGTGATGCTCAATCTGCTCGGCAACGCCGCGAAGTTCACGGAACACGGCTCAATCACGGTCACCGCGGCCGTTACCCCGCAGCGCGATGGCCGCCGCTGGCTCGAGATCGCCGTGGCGGATACAGGCGTCGGCATCGCCGAGAGCGACAGACGCAAACTCTTCGAACGTTTCTCTCAAGTGGACGACTCACCCACCCGCCGCCATGAAGGCAGCGGCCTGGGTCTTTTCATCAGCCGCCAGCTCGTCGAGCTGCATGGCGGCAAGATCTGGGTCAACAGCGCCGGCATCCCGGGCCAGGGCAGCACATTCTATTTCTCCCTGCCCGAATACCTGCCGCCATCGGCCTCGACACCTGAGCGGCAGCGTGAGGATGCGATCGGCGACTAGGGAGCGAGAGGCGAGAGGCGAGAGGCGTGGAGCGTGGAGCGTGGAGCGAAGGTTGAATAGCCCTTCAAACTTCGTCGTTCGTCGTTCGTCATTCGTCGTCACAAGTTGTCAGCGCCGCTGACGCAACGTCTGCGGTCAGCTGTCTGCCGTCGGTCTTCAAAGAGGTAGTCATGTCAGAGTCCTTCTTCGCCGTGTGTCAGGACTGCGGCCATCGTCGGCCCTTCGCGTTGCGCGAGATCGCCTGCCCTAAGTGCGGCAGCGAGTTCTCCGAGGCCGAGTACTCGCTCGACGTCCGCGACAGGCTGCTCGCCCACTGGCGCGACCGCGACCTGGGGCTGAGCCGGTTCGGGGCCTTACTGCCCCTGCGCCAACCCGAACGCATGGTGACCCTGGGCGAGGGCGATACGCCGCTCATCCCGCTTGATCACCTCGGCCAGCTGCTGGGCCATCCGCGGCTCTTCGCCAAAGACGAACGCCAGAGCCCGACCTCCTCGTTCAAGGATCGCCAGGCGGCCCTGGCTGTCTCGGCCATGAAAGAAGCCGGGCTGACCGATGCTGTCGTCTCGTCGACCGGCAACGTCGCCATCGCCTATGCCGCGTACTGCGCCAGGGCCGGCATCCGCCTGACCGCGTTCCTGACGCCGACCGTGCCGGCCGAGAAGATGCGCGAGTGCGCGCTGTACGGCGCCCACATCATCAAAGCCACGACCACCTACGATGCATCGAAGAAGCTGGCCCTGCGCTATGCCGAGGAGCGCGGCCTGTTCTACGACCGCGGCCTGCGCAGCATCCCGTCGCTCGAAAGCATGAAGACGATCGCGTTTGAGATCGCCGAACAACTCGCCGGCCGAGCCCCGCGTGCCGGCGACTCGCGCTACGTCGCGCCCGACTGGTACGTGCAGTCGGTCAGCGGCGGACTTGGCCCGATCGGGGTCGGCAAGGGCTTCCGCGAACTGCACGGCCTGGGCCTGATCGACAGGCTTCCCAGGCTCGCGGCGGTGCAGGTGGACGGCTGCGCGCCGATGGTCTCGAGCTATTCCCGCGGTCTGGCCACAGCCGAACCGGTCAAAGATCCTCGCACGCGAGTCAGCACGCTGGCCACTGGCGATCCGGGGCGGGCCTACGAACGCATCAAGGACTACGTCGACACCTATGGCGGCGTCATGATCTCGGTCAGCGATGAAGACGGCTTCCGCGCCATGCATCAATTGGCCAAGCTCGAAGGCCTCTCGATGGAACCGGGCGCTTCCGTGGCCTTCGCCGGTGTGATCCGACTCATCCGCAGCGGCGTCATCAAGCCCGACGAGACCGTCGTGATCAACTGCACCGGGCATACCTTCCCGGTCGAGCCCGAAGTGCTCGGGCAATCCTGGTGGCGAGATTGGGAGACGATCGACACGCCGGCGCAAACCGGTTCACTCAGGCCACAGGCCGAGGTCGAGGGCATGCCCGATGCGCTCAGCCGCATCGACGCCCGCGTGCGCTCGGTCGCGATCCTCGAGGATAACCCGGACAGCGCGCGGCTCATGCGCCGGCTGCTGCAGGCCCACAGCAACTACACGATCCATGAGGCTGCCGACGGGGTCGCGGGCTTGCAGCTCATTCGCGATCGTCGGCCCGACCTGGTGATCCTCGATCTGATGATGCCCGGCCTCGATGGCTTTGGCGTGGTCGATGCACTCCGTGCCGACGAGACGCTGCGTGGCATCCCCGTGATCGTCGTGACGGCCCGCTCGTTGAGCACCGAGGAACAGCAGCGCCTGGCTGCCCAGGTCGGCGCGATCTGGCAAAAGGGCTCGTTCCTCGACGACGACTTGCTGATCGAGGTCGAACGGGTGCTTGGATGAAACGTCTCTTCGGCTCACGATCGCTCAGCGCTGGAGTGATAGCCGCCGGATTGGCGGCTCTCGCGGCCGGCCTGTTGCCGATCTTCGCCAAACAGGCCTACGCCGCCGGCAGCGCGCCGATCACTGTCGCAATGCTGCGCACCGTCTTCGCGGCCGGCCTGCTGTGGACGATCTACCTGAGCCGTGACAGACACTACCTGACGATCTACCCGTTCGCCTTTGTCTCATGTCTCATCGCCGGCGCCGTCAACGGCTTCGGCTCACTGCTCTTCTACGTCGGCCTGTCGCGCGTCGATGCGTCGCTGGCTCAACTGCTGTTCACCCTGCACGTCATCTTCCTGACGGGGCTCTCGTGGCTCGACGGCCACCGCTTCTCGACTCTGACGTGGGCGCGCATCGGCCTGGGCATCGTCGCGGTCGGCCTGTTGAAGTGGTCGGGCTCCGAGGATCTCGACTGGGTCTCGGCCGGCATGCTTGTGACGGCCGGCGGCCTCTACGCCCTGCATGTCTTCATCAATCAACGCACGCTCTATGATGTGCCGGCGCCGACGGTGACGCTCTATACCCTGACCGGCATGTCCGTGGCTGTGGTCATCGGCTACGGTCTTGTGGGCTTCCCGGCGATCCCGACTACGTTCGACGGTTGGATGCCGATCGTGTGGCTGACGCTCTTCACCATCGTGCAGCGCCTGACGCTGTTCATGGGGGTGAAGCAACTCGGCGGCACTCAGACGATCCTGGTCAACCTGGGCGAGGCGCTCGTCACCATTTTGGCTGCCGCGCTGTTCCTGGGCGAGAGCCTCTCGCCCGGTCAGTGGGCCGGCGCGCTTGTGCTGGCCGTTTCGGTCGGCCTGATCCTGCGCGAGGGCCAACTCGGCGCCCTGCCCCGCCCACGGCCCTGGGTCCAGATCTTCACGACCCTGTACCATACGCTCACCGGTGGCGCCGAGCGCTCGGGTGCGCGCGTCCATGTTGCACCCAGCGCTGAACCGACCGATCTCACGGCCATCGACGTGCCGACCGATGGAGCAGATGTCGGCCCGGCTACCTTGAAGGGCACAAGAGATCCGTCTGTGTCGATCGTCGTGGAATCACCGGCAGAGATCAACGATCGCTGAGGCGGAGTGGGTATAATCGTTCGAACTCAGATGGCCTGTAACGGCGGTCGTTGCGCCGCCGAATCCCTCAAGTCGCGGTTCTCGCGGCTGAAAGAGCTATGATCGGCATGCGCTATACCAAGATCGTCTGTACCCTCGGCCCGGCGACCAGCTCCGACGAAAAGGTCGCCGAACTGATCGAAGCCGGCATGAACGTCGCGCGCCTGAACTTCTCGCACGGCACCCTCGATGATCACGCGGCCAACATCGCCCGCATCCGCCGGGTTTCCAACCGGCTCAACCGCCCCGTCGCCATTCTGCAAGACCTGCAGGGCCCAAAGATCCGCACTGGCTGGCTCACCGACCATAAGCCGATCGAACTGGTCGATGGCGCCGAGTTCATGATCACCACCCGCGAAGTGCCCGGCGATGTCCACGTCGTCTCGACGACCTACGACGGCCTGCCCGGCGATGTCAAGACCGGCAATCGTATCCTGCTCGACGACGGCCTGCTCGAGCTCAAGGTCACGGCGGTCCGCGGCGACGACGTCTACACGCGTGTCATCCACGGCGGCACCCTCAAGGAACACAAGGGCATCAACCTGCCCGGCGTCCTGGTCAACACGCCATCGATGACCAAGAAGGACCGTGAAGACCTGGCCTTCGGCATCGCACAGGGCGTCGATTACGTCGCGCTCAGCTTCGTGCGGCGCGCCGAAGACGTGGCGCTGATCAAACGCGCCCTGGTCGAGATCGATCCACACGCGGCCAAGATCCCGATCATCGCCAAGCTCGAGAAGCCTTCGGCGCTCGACAACCTCGACTCGATTGTGGACATGGCCGACGGTGTCATGGTGGCGCGCGGCGACCTGGGCGTCGAGCTCTCGCCGCAGCAGGTGCCGACCGCTCAGAAGCGCATCATCGAGACGGCCAACCGCTACCGCAAGATCGTGATCACGGCCACGCAGATGCTCGAGTCGATGATCCACAACCCGATCCCGACCCGCGCCGAAGTCTCCGACGTGGCCAACGCCATCTTCGACGGCACGGACGCCGTCATGCTCTCGGGCGAGACGGCCACCGGCCAGTACCCGGTCGAGGCCGTCAAGATGATGGCCGTGATCGCCGAGGAAGCCGAGGCCAACGGCGCCCAGTATGCGCGCTGGCACTCGCCGACCGAGATCACGTCGGACGACTCGGTCGCCCTGGCCCGCGCCGCCCGCGAGCTGGCTCACGACCGCGAGGTGCAGGCCATCGCCGTCTTCACCCTCACCGGCCGCAACGCCCGCGTCTTGTCGAAGACCCGGCCGCATGTGCCGATCCTGGCCTTCACGCCCGACCCGGTGACCCATCTGCGCATGAACCTGATCTGGGGCGTCACGCCCTATCTGGTGCCGCACGCCGACAGCGTCGAAGCCATGCTGGCCCACGTCGAGGCCGCCATGCTGCTCAACTCGCCCGTGCGCCCCGGCCAGCAGGTGATCATCATCGCCGGCCTGCCCTCAACCAAACTCGTTCCCGCGAACTTCATCCTGCTCCACACAGTGGGACGGTCGTAAGTCGTGGAGCGTAGAGCGTGGAGCGTAGAGCGATCACGCTAACGCGCCAAATCGCATAGCGTGATCGCTCTACGCTCCACGCTCTACGCTCTACGTTCCACGTTCCCGCGCTACCGATACCCGATTACAATTGCCCGGAATGCTCACCTGGGTCGATGTCGATCTGGACGCGTTGCGACACAACTTCCGGCAATTGCAGACGCTCACCGGCACACGGGTGGCGCCCGTGGTGAAGGCGAATGCCTATGGGCATGGCCTGGCGCCGGTCGCACGCGCCCTGGCGATGACAGGCACCGACTATTTCTGTGTCGCCCGGGCCGATGAAGGCCTGGTGTTGCGAGACGCCGGCGTCGAGGCCGAGGTGCTCGTGCTCGGCTACACGCCGCCCGAGCAGGCGCTTGAAGCCATCGGGCGCGGGCTGACGCTGGCCGCCTTCGACGCCGATTCGATCGCGGCTTACGCCACCGCCGCGCGCGCGACGAACCGCAAAGCGCGCCTGCACCTCAAGCTCGACACCGGCATGACGCGCCTCGGCGCCCTGCCCACCGACGCCGCCAACCTGGCGCGGCGCATCCTGGACGAGCCGGCCCTCGAACTCGATGGCCTCTTCCAGCATTTTGCGGCCTCCGATTCGACCGACAAGGCATCGGCGCGCGGGCAGTT
Source organism: uncultured Anaerolineales bacterium (assembly GCA_964480865.1). Taxonomy (GTDB): domain Bacteria; phylum Chloroflexota; class Anaerolineae; order Anaerolineales; family UBA6663; genus UBA6663. Next base: position 17,217 of record CAYZRP010000011.1, read on the forward strand.
GAACCGCTTCAACGACGTGTTGGCCGCGCTGCCGGTCCGGCCGCGGATCGTGCATGCTTGCAACTCGGCCGGCGCCCTGACCCTCCCCGAGGCGCGCTTCGACCTGGTGCGCACCGGCATCGCCTTCTACGGGCTCGACCCTTCCGATGAGGTGCCCGTTCCGCCCGACTTTCGGCCCGCCCTGGCGTGGAAAGCCAAAGTCTCGCTGGTCAAATCGGTGCCGGCCGGCACCGGGGTCAGCTACGACCACCAGTACGTCACGACGACGCCCGAGACGCTCGCCATCGTGCCCGTCGGTTACGCCGATGGCTACCGCCGCAAGCTGGGCATCAATGAGGTCCTGATCGGTGGCCTGCGTGCGCCGGTGCGCGGACGCGTGTGCATGGACCAGGTGATCGTCGGCGTCACGCACATCCCAAACGTGGCTGTCGGCGACGAAGTTGTCGTCCTCGGCCCACAGGGCGCCGACGCGCTCACCGCCGAAGAACTCGCCAGGCGTTGGGGCACCAACAACTACGACGTCGTCGCCGGTATTCTTGCCAGAGTTCCAAGAAGATACCGGGACTGAGAATTGCTGATTGTTGATTTCTGATTGCTGATTGAATGCCAATCGACAATCAGAGATCAACAATCAGCAATCAGAAAGGCCTTCCATGTCGACCTACTCTTCCATGTTTGACCTTTCGGGTCGCACTGCCTGGGTCGTGGGTGGCGGGAGCGGCATCGGGCGCGCGTCGGCGCAGGCGCTGGCCGCTCATGGCGCCCGGGTCGTCGTCAGCGACGTCAACGCCGAGGGCGCAACAGCCACGGCCGAGGCCATCGCGGCCGACGGCGGTGCCGCTGACGTGCGCGCGCTCGACATGCGCCGCAGCGAAGACGTGAAGGCGACGGCCGAAGCGATCGGCGTCGTCGATGTGCTCGTCAGCACACCGAGCATCAACGTGCGCAAGCCCCTGCTCGACTACACCGACGACGAATTCGACCGCGTGATCGAGCTCAACCTCAAGGGCACCTTCCGGCTACTGCGCGCGGTCGGGCGCGGCATGGCCGAGCGCGGGCGCGGCAGCATCATCACCTTCGCCAGCATTCGAGCCCAGGTCGTCGAGCCGGGCCAGAGCGTCTACGCGGCCACGAAAGCGGGGACGCTGCAGATGTGCCGGGCGCTCGCGGCCGAGCTTGGGCCGCGCGGCGTGCGCGTCAACACCATCGGGCCAGGCGTGGTCGAGACGCCGTTAACAGCGCCCATCAAAGCGCGCCCCGAGTGGTACAACGCTTACGCTTCCAAGAACGCGCTCGGCCGTTGGGCCCAGCCTTCGGAGATGGCCGGCGCCGTCGTCTTCCTCGCCTCCGACGCCAGCAGCTACGTCACCGGCACGCTGCTCCTCGTCGACGGCGGCTGGACGGCAGTCGATGGGCGGTTCACGCCACCGCTTTGACAGTGCTGATTGTTGATTGCTGATTGCTGATCGAGTCGGCAATCAGCAATCAGCTGTCAGCAATCTGCAATCGCCATGTCCTTCCTCGAAGTCCTCGACGTCCACCACACGTATGCGCCGGAGCGGGCCGAGCCGGTGCAGGCGTTGCGCGGCGTCAGCCTGAAGATCGAGGCGGGCGAGTACGTGGTCGTGCTCGGGCACAACGGCTGCGGCAAATCGACGCTGGCGCGGATGCTCAACGGCCTGCTTGTTCCCACTCATGGCGACGTGCGCGTCAAGGGCTGGAGCACGCGTGAACGCGCGCACCTGCGCGAGATCCGCGCGGCCGTCGGCATGGTCTTCCAGCATCCCGACAACCAGTTCGTGGCGACGATCGTCGAAGAGGACGTGGCCTTCGGGCCCGAGAACCTCGGCCTGGCGCGAGACGAGATCCTCAAGCGCGTGGCCTGGTCACTCGACCGAGTGGAGCTGCGCAAGTACGCGGGGCGAGCGCCGCACACGCTCTCGGGCGGCCAGAAGCAGCGCGCCTGCATCGCGGGCGTCCTGGCGATGCACCCCGAAGTGCTCGTCCTCGACGAGGCCACAGCCATGCTCGACCCGCTCGGCCGGGTCGAGGTGCTCGGCGTCGTTCGCCAGCTCAATCGCGGCGAAGGCGTGACCGTGATCGCGATCACGCATCACATGGAAGAAGCGCTCGAGGCCGACCGCGTGGTCGTGATGTCCGAAGGACGCATCGCTTTCCAGGGCGCGCCGCGCGAGGTCTTCGCCCGCGTCGACGAACTGCGCGCCCTACACCTCGACGTCCCTGGCCCGATGCAGGTGACACATGCGCTGCGCAACAAGGGCGTCGATTTTTCTGAAGCCCTGACCGCTGAGGAGCTTGCTCAAGCCGTGGAGCGTGGAGCGGGGAGCGGGGAGGGCGCCCCCCACCCGCTCTGGGGCGGGAGGGGTAGCGCCCCCCGCAACCCGCCACCCGCCCCCGGC